>CAWHPH010000028.1:0-113339 GCA_963831135.1 uncultured Alphaproteobacteria bacterium | reverse complement strand
TGCCAATGATCGTTGCGCTCGCGGGAGGTGTCGGCGGCGCAAAGCTGGCGGATGGCTTGCGCCGCCGTCGCTCGGCGGCAGCTGACGGTGGTGGTCAACACCGGCGACGATTTCGAGCATCTCGGCCTCGCACATCTCGCCCGACCTCGACACCGTCATGTACACCCTTGCCGGGATCGCAAATCCCGAGACCGGTTGGGGAATCGCCGGAGAAACCTGGACTTTCTGAACCAGGTCGACGCGCTTGGCGGACCGGCGTGGTTCCGCATGGCGATCGCGATCTGGCGACCCACGCCGTTGCGCAGCGAGCGGCTTCGCCGCGGCGAGCAGACTCACCTCGATCACCGCGGACCTGTGCCGGCGTCTCGGAATCAAGGCGCACATCCTGCCGATGAGCGATGCGCCCGTGCGTACCGTCGTGCATACGCCTGAAGGTGCGCTCGCTTTTCAGGAATATTTCGTCGGTCGGCGCTGCGAGGTTGCGGTCACCGGATTCGCATTCGACGGCGTTGAGCGTGCGCGGCCGACCGAGGAAGTGCGGCGCCTTGCAGCATCCCGCGCTCGCCGCCATCGTGATCTGCCCGTCGAATCCCTTCGTCAGCATCGATCCCATCCTGGCGGTGCCGGGCCTCAGAGACCTGCTGCGCGCACGCAACGTCCCGGTCGTGGCGGTGTCGCCGATCATCGGCGGCGCGGCGTCAAGGGCCCGGCTGCTAAGATGATGCGCGAGCTCGGCAGCGCGGTTTCGGCCGCCGCGATCGCGGCCTATTACCGGGGTCTTGCCCACGGTGTCGTGATCGACGAGGCGGATGCCGGCCTTGCGTCTCAGATCGAGGCGATGGAGATTATGGTGCGGATCGTACCGACGCTCATGCGCTCGTCGGCGGATCGACGCGACCTGGCCCTGGCCTGCCTCGACTTCGCCCGCAATCTCGCAAGCGAGGCCGCGGCACGATGACCTTGCACATTCTCATTCCGTGCAAGTCGCTCGGCGACGGCAAGACGCGCTTGGCGCAGGCGCTGGATGCCAAGGCACGGCGCGATCTGTGCACCGGCTTTCTGCAGCGCACCCTTGACGTTGCGCTGGCATTGGTCCCGCCGTCGCGATGTCATGTCATGGCTGGCGATGGCGCCGCCGCCGCCATCGCGGCCGCCCGCGGCGTCGCGAGTTGCGACGACCCCGAAATCGGCCTGAACGAGGCGTTGCGACAGGGACGCAACGCTCTGCCGCAACGCTGCGGAAGAGTTCGCGCTGCTGATCTTCCCCATCGATCTGCCATGGGCGACGGCGGCCGCGCTCGCAGGCCTGGTACGTTGCGCCGCCGACGTGGTCATTGCGCCGGACCGGGAGCGGACGGGGACGAATCGCACTCTATCTTGGTCCGCGGGCGGCGCGACGGTTCGTCTTCCAGTTCGGCACCAACAGCTTCGCCGCACACCAGAGCGCGACGGGTCTTGGTCTTGCGGGTAGACGTCTATGAAGACGCCAGACTGTCGTTTGATGTCGATCACCCGGAAGACTATCTTGAGTGGCAGCGAGGGGAAGGTCCCGGCGCTACCAAGTGCCCGCGTGCCGAACCGATCCGGCTGAAAGACGTGGGAGGATGCAAGAGAAAATTTTGATAACGCCTACGCCAATGAGGAGGCCCCGGAAGTGACGCCAATCCAACACGGCAATATCTGACAGTCCATCTCCCGGATCGAAAGCATAATGGCGCTCCGCGCGGCGGAAACCGAGCGGCACTGCGAGCGTGACTTCGCCGCCCCCTATGCCGTCGAAGGCGTCGACATCGATCGAGTTCGAACGCAAGATGTGGCATGGTAACTCGGATGCTGCCAAGAATATCCCGCGACCAAGGTAAGCGTCGGGAACTAGGCCGACCACGGTGGGATCAACAACGACCTTGACAGCGTTCGGCTTTGCTGGAGCGAGGATATTGTTAAGCGTGTCTTCAGAAGTATGATGCCAGTTATCCGTATGACATTCGCCTGCAACACGATAACCAGCGCTTGAGAGGCATGGCGATAGAATGGCAACTCGTTGGCTTTAAGGACTGCCGGGTCCTGTTCCAAGACCAGATGTGGGTTGCCCCGCCGCTTAGCTCACGAAGAAAAGGAACGAAGGTGCCTACAACTACGACCAACTGATCTGGAGCAATTCTCGCGGCATCGAACGCATCGACGTCGGTTTCCGGGTCGACGGCAGGATCCGGCTTGCGATCCCAGCAGAAGGCAGTGAGTGAATTCATGGCGGCGATGCCGACTGCGCGGCGGATTCCGTCCTGGTGTTGCACCTCATCCAGGAAATCCGCAGGCCGACAGCCACGCATCTTGCCTGGAAAAGGCATGGCATGCGCTGAAGTAGGGTATGCCGCATCCGGAATCGTTTTGACCCGCGTTGCGTAAGCGCCGACATGGCCGGTGCAGAGCTTCACCCCGTTGAAGACAAAGACCCACGACGGCGCGTCCAATGGTGAGCTTTCCGACTTCATCCGCCGTGACATTCCGGATGATCTCGATCGGCTCGCCCAGCTCACGGCTAACTCTCGGCCTCCCCTCGTCGGCCGCACGATTTCCAGCGCCAATAAGTGCGATGATCATGTCAGGTTGGACGACGCGGGACAAACCAAGCAGGCTTGGCCAAAGCCAAGTCATCCACACCAACAGCGCCCATCACAACCACGCAGCCGCAGGTCGGGTGCACGCCTAAACTACTACTGAGTCGATGCAGAACAAAAACTTTCTCGAGTTCAAGTCGGCGCCGCGACTTGAACAAGGTTGGCGACAAACGTCCCGAGCAGATGGAGCATCGCATTCATCGCGTCGATGATCAGCTAATTCTGCCTCATCGCGCGAATTCGTGCGGATGCGGCACGGCGGAGCCTTGGATCAAGGAAGGCAAGAATGACGTCAAGTGGACGCGGCTGTCATGCCGTTCGTTCATCGTCAACGCCGTGCGGCGCCAGCTTCATGCGCTGGCTTACAATCTCACAAATTTCATGCAGACGCGGACTTTGCGGGAGGCCGTCAAACAATGGTCGCTGACGAGCCTGTGGGAGAAGCTCATCAAAATCGGCGCCAAGATCGTGCGCTATGACCGCTACGCCATCTTCCAGATGGCTGAGGTCGCGGCGGCGACGGAAACGCCGGGAACACTGCACAACCTGCCAATGGCTTCCGGGAGCTTCCGCCGTCTGCTATCGTCTACGCGGTTTCGGAGTGCATCTGAGGAATGCCGGTTGAGATCAAAGCACGCCCGCGGGCGGCTAGCTCGAATATCTACCAAATTTGCGACAAAGGCCGGCAGCTCCCGATGAGTTGATCGGCAAATAACGGGGAGGAATTTTCCATGAAACCGACCAAAGACCAACTGCTGTGGATGTACGGCGTCATGGCCAAGGCGCGCTATTTCGAAGACACGATGGCCGCCGTTTACATGGAAGGGAAATCGCCGAAATTCGACATCGGCGCCGGACCTGTTCCGGGCGAAATGCACCTCTCCGCCGGACAGGAACCCTGCGCGGCCGGCGTCTGCGTTCATTTGCGTCCGGAGGATACGGTGACTGCGACCCATCGACCGCATCATCAGGCGATCGCCAAAGGCGTCGACCTCAAGAAGATGACAGACTGAAATATTCGGCAAGAAAACCGGATTGGCCGGCGGCCGCGGCGGCCACATGCATTTGCTCGATCCGAGGCTGACCCTTGCTCTGCAGCGGCATCGTCGCCCAAGGCACCGGGCCCGCCGTCGGCGCAGCGCTCGCGGCAAAAATGCGGGGCAGCAAAGCCGTTGCCGTCTCCTACGTCGGCGAGGGCGCCGCCAACCAAGGCGCATTCCACGAGGCGCTCAATCTCGCTGCGCTCTGGAAATTGCCGGTGCTGTTCGTCGTCGAAGACAATGCCTGGGCAATCTCGGTGCCGAAATCGAAATCGACGGCTGTTACCGACAACAGCGTGCGGGCCGCGGCATACGGCATTCCCGGCATCCACATCGCCGCAATGACACGCTCGCGACCTCGACCGCGGCCGGCGAGCCGCTGATCGTGCGCAGGGCTCAGGCGCGGCATCCGACCCGACTGGAGATCGAGACCTATCGTTACTACGGGCACTTCCAGGGTGATCCGGAAGTTTACCGCCCAGCCGGCGAAGTCGCTGCCCTTAAGGCGAAGGATCCCATCGAGCGTCTGCGTAAGGAGATGTTCGCCAAAGGTGGGGTGAGCGCATCTGAAGCCGACGCGGCGCTCGCGGCGGCGCGCAAGGAGGTGGACGAGGCTTTCGCGTTTGCGCGCCAAGTCCCTATCCGGCGCCCGCCGAAGCGCTCGATGACATCTTCGCCTGAAGCCGACAGCAACTTCACCAAAAAATTTGCACTCGGGAACAAACGCCATGCCAAGAAGCAAGCAACCGCATCCTTACAATGTCACATGCCACCGCCGAAGGCATCGCCAATGAAATGCGGACCGATCCGTCGGTTTTTGTCATGGGCGAGGATATCGCCAGCTATGGAGGTATCTTTGGTGCGACCACAGGCCTCCTCGCGGAGTTCGGTGAGGAGCGCATCCGCGACACTCCAATCTCGGAGACGGCTTTCATCGGTGCCGGTGTCGGAGCAGCTATGGCCGGCATGCGCCCCATCGTCGAACTGATGTTCGTCGATTTCTTCGGCGTCTGCATGGACGCCATCTACAATCTGGCTGCTAAGAACGTCTACTTTTCCGGCGGAAACTGCAAAGTCCCGCTTGTGATCATGACCGCGACCGGTGGCGGCTACAGCGATGCGGGCCAGCACTCGCAGACGCTGCATGCAACCTTCGCGCATATGCCAGGCCTCAAGGTCGCGGTGCCGTCAAACGCCTATGACGCCAAAGGGCTAATGGTCTCGGCGATCCGCGACGACAGCCCAGTGCTCTACATGTTCCACAAGGGTTTGCAGGGCTTGGCCTGGATGGCGTCGCCGGAAGCGGCGGCGACGGAGGTACCTGATGACGCCTATGCGATTCCGTTTGGGAAAGCCAAGGTGGTGCGCCCCGGCAAGGATGCCACCATCGTCACACTGAGCATGATGGTGCATCGGTCGATGGAAGCTGCGGAGCAGCTTGCCAAAGACGGCATCGACGTCGAGGTTATCGATCTGCGCACGCTTGTGCCGCTCGACCGCGATGCGGTTTTCAAGTCGGTCTCCAAGACTGGGAGATTGATCGTTGTCGACGAGGATTATACGAGCTTCGGCACCACCGCGGAGATAATCACCTCAGTGGTCGAGCGCGATCCGACGGTGCTCAAGGCCAAGCCGTGCCGGCTCGCTTTTCCTGATATTCCCATTCCCTATTCGCGGCCAATGGAGCAGTTTGGCCTGCCCAATGCCGAGAAGATCGCCGAGGCGGTCCGCGCGACCGTGAAGAAAGGGCACTGACCTTGCCGGACATTGCTGTGCCCGAGGAGCTTTGGGATACCGGCAGAACTCCCGAGGGAATCGTCGGCAACTGGTTCTATCGCGACGGCAGCACAGTCGACGCAGGAGCCAAAGTTGCCGAACTGATGGTCGAGAAGACAGTGTTCGACATCGAGGCTCCCGCCGCCGGACAGCTCCGCATCCTTGTCCCGAAGGACGGCGTCGTACGACCTGGAACATTGATTGGCCGGATCGACAGTGCTTGACCCGCTGGCCGTGCAGCATGCCGGCCCTCAACAGCGCGCGGTCACGGGATCGCGCATGGAAACCGTCGACGGCTGGCAGATCGTCGCCGTGAAAGGCGTGGACACGGCGCAGCGCGGCCTGCAACGAGAATTTGAGATTGCTAACCAGGTCGGCGCAGCTATTCGCAAGCCGACAATCCTCATTTGGCGGTCCCAGCGCGCGCGCAGCGAAACGCGCTCACCTCGCTTTGCTACGGCGTCGGCCCGACTGGCAGAGATGGGCTGGCCGGTGTCAGTGCGCCGATTCGGTGGGGGAGCCTTCCCGATCGGCCCGGGGACCGTGCAGATCGCGGTGACCGCGAGATATCCCAGCCTGGGCAATTCGATTGAAGCAATCTACGACCGGCTCGGCTTGCTGATCGCCTCCACTTTGGCCGCATTCGGCATTGCCGCCCGCGTCGGGGAAACGCCTAGCTCTTTCTGCAATGGCCGGCACGACCTTATCGTTGCGGATCGCAAGATTGCCGGCTTGGCGCAGCACTGGCGCCTGTGCGGGGACGGCGAGCGATGCATCACCTCCGCGGCATCGGTGCTGGTGGATACAGAGGTGAGCGAACTCGCCCGGATCGTCGATCACTTCCATGCCATGTGCGGGCAGACGATCGACATTCGCGCCGAAGCGATGACGACTGTGCGCCTCAACTGCGACGCAGACGCACCATCACAGCGCGATCTGACCGCGGAATTCCTGACGCATCTTGCGGCTGCGGCTGCCCGAATGGGGCTCTCCGCGAACTCTTCACGTCCGACGATGCCTACAGCAGATGGCATCCGCTGCATCAGTCCGTGAACGTTCAACAGCAACTAGCAAAAAAGCGCCTAGGCTCTCGCGCAATATTTGCTTGAGAAGCTCCAAGTATGTTCGCTTGGGCCACTAGTGCTCTCCCTCTCTCATATCAGCGCCATGTCAAGTTAACAGTTAACAGGCCACTCGCACCGCTGTCCTCGAGACCATCAGCGCGCGGCTCGTCGGAATGGCGTCTCAAACAGTTACGACCGCTGGGCATTAGCCGACAGTGTGGGCTGCCAGTGCCGAATTCCAGACGTTTACCGTGTGAGTTCCGTATGAATAAGGCGAAACTCACACGGCGAAGAAAAGCTATTTCTGGAATGTCGACATTAACCGCCTGATTGCGTAGAGACATTTTGGTGGGCGCACAAGGACTTCGAACCTTGGACCCGCTGATTAAGAGTTGAGCTGCTCCACACGGATCGAGCTCTTGCGCACTGATGAAGAAATGTCCCCTTCGTCATAAGTCGCCGAAACGTCGACGCGTCGCGTTTGATAAATATTCAGTGCGCATGCGCTTTTTCCCAGTCTGCGAACTGATAAGCAAACATAGATAAGCTTATCAATGTATCGCACGTACCGATCCGGCTCATCCCGTTGAATTGGTCGCATGAGTTGTTACTGCCTATATTCACAAAGATACTTTCGTCAAAAGACCTTTGCGATTTGCTCGCGTTTTCAAGATCATCCGAAACTCACTGCGAAATCGCGTAATCGCGCTTCTTTCGGCCAAAGCAGGTTTACGCGCTCGAGCCCTATCAGATCACTTTTGGGTACAAGCGTTTTGATTGTCATGCTACTCGGCAGCGAAGCAATTATAGATCGCAACAAAGGTAACTTCGATGCCCGGAACGCAAGCAAAGATACTATCCGACCAGCAAGTTCAGGAACTTCTGTGCTTCGCTGAGACTACGCGGCATCCAGCTCGCAACCGGCTGATTGTCCTGCTGTCCGTAAAGGCTGGTCTGCGTGCGGGCGAGATCGCCAAACTGACCTGGGAAATGCTTATCGACCCTGAAGGGGACCTCGGTAACTCAATGGAGTTGCGAGACTACGCTGCCAAGAAAGGTAGCGGTCGACGGCTTCCGATTCATCCGACTCTACGTCAGGCCTTACTCGTCTGGAAAGAAAAGACCGGCTGCACGGGTGCCGTGATCCGTTCCGAGCGCGGCGGCCCGATGAACCCAGTCAGCATCGTAAACTGGTTTTCCGCGGCGTTTCGCGCCACTGGCCTTGACGGATGTTCCTCGCATTCGGGTCGCAGGACTTTTATTACGCGCGCTGCGAGGCTCGTCCATCGGGCCGGTGGGTCGTTGCGGGACGTGCAGCTTTTGGCTGGCCATCGATCGATTCAGACAACACAACGCTACATAGATGGCGACAGCGATGCGCAACGGAAGCTGGTTTCGATGATTTAGCATTTATGTCCGGCTAAGGATCGCGTGAATCAACACTAAGCGGAGTATGCTTTATTTTGAGCAATGTCGTCGCGACGCAAGATCTTCAAACGAACGCCAACCTCGCATACGCAGTGAAATGTATCCATGCGATTTGCTGCCTGGCCGGATCGCCGTCATATGTTGATGATTTGCGCGCTGGGCTGCGCGACCGAGGCATCGTCCAGGCAATTAAGAACCACGACACCACCGCATTATTTGATTGGCTGATCGATATCCTCAGCTTTCAGGGAATTTCTGACGCCGTCGCTTTGGGCTACATTACCGAGCATGGAAACGTGCGCTGGTCGGATGTGGCCAGCGGCCTTTCGAAAGCGCGGTCGTGTCCCAAGCTCGAAGGCTATTGGCGTTTCCATGACTGCCAATACACAAAAGGGACTGCTTCGTGTTCACAACCCAGCCACATCGATGCCTGCCCCCTGCCCCGCCATCCGCTGCGCAATGGCCGGCTCAATCAAATGGCTTACAGCCTATATTTCTTTATGCGGGATATCGCGGATGGCGATTTCGTAGCCTGGATCGATGAGCAGTTGGCATCTGTAGACGCCAGGTCTCCCGATCGGCTCAACGAGTTTTGCGAGGCCATCGTTGCACCGTTGCGTAATGTCTATGGCGTGTCCGACAAGGTGCTGGCGATCGCTCTTTCGCCGCTATTGATGGCCTTGGGAAAGCGTAAACGCTCGTGGTTTGCGGTCGGCGCGAACCTGATCGCCGTCGATACACTCGTGCACAACTTCCTGCATCGGACCGGCATCCTTCGGCGATTTTCCGCGGATCATCCTTACGGCGACAGATGCTACGGCCCGCTCGGATGCGCCAGCATTCTGCGTTTGATCGCGACGCATATCGACGCCAGGGAGTTCAATCCCTCATTTCCGGCCATATTTCCGCGGTTCGTTCAGCATGCCATTTGGCGCTATTGCGCCGAGAGCGGTCTCAACATCTGCAACGGCAATCGTGTTGCTGACGACGCGCGTTGCCAATACGCGCATTGCCAGCTGTTTCGGCAGTGCGATCGCGTCGCTCTACACGACATTCGGCCGAAAATAGCCGCAAATTCAATATCTTAGCATCGGCGCTTGACTGCAATCATTGGTTGTAGTAATGTCATTCTGCAGCTCGATACGTGATGAGCTGCTGCGCGCGCCGTGCTTCTCAGTCGGCCAACATCAGCGGCCGCACATGCGAGCCCAGCCGTGAACCTAGGGACCCTAACGGGTCCCTTTTTAATTCCAATGGAGACGATCATGACGAAAGCGAAATCTTCGACGGTGAACACATTATACCCAGCGCCGGTCATCTTGTTCGGTATCGATGGCCGCGGGAAACCGAAGGCCGCGCGTTTTCGAAAAGATCATGCAGGCCTCGCTGTCAAGGCGGCCGGCCAGTTGCAGCTGCAGGTGCTTGCGAACGATAGCCCAAGGATTGGTGAGATCGCGGCTCGGCTGCCTGTCGGGAAAGTTCACGCGACCGGCCGAGCCTTCGTGCCTTTTATTCGTCGCGACCTGTACGACAAGCTCATTGCTGTTGCCTCGAATGGGAAAGGCCAACCGCCGATGCCCACCTCGGCAACGGCAGCGACCGGCGGATCTGTACCGAAACCAAGCGGATCTTCGCCGAACTTGCCTGAGAGCTGGGACAAGATCGGCATCGGGGACCTTGTTATCGCGCAGGAAAGCCCAGAGGACGGCTGGTATGCCGCAATCGTCATTGAGGCAAGCGGCGACATGCTGACACTACGTTGGTGCGATTACCCGCGTTCTACTCGGTTCGTGCGCCACCGCGGGCGCCTCGGTTTACTCTACTCGAGCCAGAAACATGCTGCAGAGACGCAGAAAACAGCGAAGCCCACTGCCAATGCAAAGCAAGACAAAGGTTCACCGCTTCAGAGCGCCGCAGACTCGCAAAAGCTTCCCAAGCATTGGTCGGAGGTCGATATCGGCCATCTCGTTCTGGCAAAAAGCGACGGGCCGTGGCTGGACTATTGGGAGGCCGTCCCCTTCGAGAAGGTCGGCGACATGCTGAAATTGCGTTGGCGCGACGAACCGGACCTGGCGCCAATCATGCGCTCACGATTCGAATTGGCTCTGATCTGCCCAGACGCTGCCTAACTTGGGTGTCGGCCTTGAAGCTGGCGACGTCGTGTGCTGGCCGAGAGTGCTGACCGAGCCAGCCGGCCTGCGGGCCAGCCTCACATTCCCCACAATCAAATCGTCAACCGCTGCCGTTGGTGACGCATGCCAAACCAAAAGCCGCGTCGCCCAGCGACGGCAAGCATCTATGAGGTCACCATGACTACAAACACCGATACCATTCGCGCTCTTAACGATCGCCTGCGGCAAGACTTTAGCACTGGGCGTGCCGTAATAACTGCGGGCGTCGCGGCGCTTGGCGCGGAAGCCGTTGCGCGCATCGTCGAGACAATCGCCGTCTACGACGACTTCTGCCACGCCAATGATCCCTACCAAGAGCACGATTTCGGCGCGTTCGAAGCTGATGGCCATGTGATCTATTTCAAGATCGACTACTACGACAAGAACTTCTTAGTCATCACTCGCCTGACCCAACCGATCCTTCGGTCACCCAACGCGTCATTACTGTCATGCTGGCGGAGGAGTACTAGCCGAGCCGTCGCATCCGTGCGGTCAGCTCAGCCACGAGCGAAAATGCGGCCGCGAGCCATGACGACAGCCTTCGCGCGGCCAGGTCACAGCCCTTCGACTTCGGAGGCGATCTTCGAGCCGTGTCATGGCAAGCGGCCGACGATAGGCATTCACAGCTCTGCGTTCGAAGGACCGAGCGTCGTGCACAGCGGCGAGGGGTAGTCGGCAGGCCACTGCGAGTCTGTCCGATCCTAATGACCCGCAAGTACGACGCTCCCTTTCCACCGACAAGCCTTACCGCTTCGATCGTTCTGCCAACTTGCGTTGTCTTGGCACAGGTCTCAACAGCTCAAAGGGCTCCACCTCCAGGACCTTAGCGAGTTTTCCAATGATCTCCAATCCAGGATAGCTCGCGCCCTTTTCGAGCTTGCTCATGTACGTCCGATTCACATCGGCCTCGTATGCGAGCACCTCCTGGGAAAGACCCCTCTCGTGCCGAAAACAGCGGAGATTGGCGGCAAAGATCTTCACGAACAAGCTATCGAGAAACGCCTCCTTGCCGCGCCGTTCGATGATGATTGCTCACTCCACTTCAGTTCGGGCGGTTGTTCTGTGACGTCCTCGCGTATCCTGCCGTAGACGTGAATAATGCGGTCGCCTGAGAGGAAACGTTTGATGTCATCGAGTGAAAAGCGCTCTACATGCGGTAGTCCCGCTCTGTGTCGGGCCGCGGACTCGATAATGCATTGCCGTTGTAGGTGACTAGCCTACCGCCCCAGAGGCCCTCGCTCAGGTCCGGGTTGTCCTGTCCCGGTCCGTCATCACTTAATCGGCCTCATCCGCCCCACTCGCAGGCACATCGCAATTTCACCGCACGGCGGCTTATACGCGATGCCTTCGCTGTGCGGGAGCGCCGAGGCGACCCGCGAGTGGTTCCGGGCTTTCACTGCTCATTCCTTCCTGGCATGCCGTCCTCTCCGACCCCGGGGAGTTCGACATCGATATCCAGATATTCGATGCCGACATTGGCCTTCGCCGAATGACCACCGGCTCGGCACTCCCGACACTCCCGCAATCCGTTTCGCGCGGGCGGTAGATTTCGTGGCTTCACTGGTTCGCTTCCGCTACAGCCTGCCAGGTTGCTCGCCCCCCTGTACGGATCAGACTGGAACGCCCAGCCTTCGGGGACTTTTACTTCCAGGCTTTCAACGGATCGGTCTCCCTCCCCGTTGCTGGATATAACTACAACAGCGACTGGAACTCCTTGTATGGGGCTTTTTTTGTCAAGAAGTTTTAGCAGAGTGGCGCATCTTTCTTCCTCGTCAGTTTTTTTGTTCGATCTGAAAGCCCGTTTCTTCGTCTCCGACCCGAAGCTGTCGCGCGCAGGAGCTGTCAAGCTGGTCGCCTCTTCGGCGACCACCCGTAGGGCTTGGCCTTAACAGTCCGAGCACGGCTGCACCATCGAATGCAGTCGGGCTGGGTCCGCAAGTTGACGATCAGAGTTGACGATCAGAGGGGAGCCCGCGTTTCGAGCGCGGATCTATCGCGCCACAACCTTGTATTCGGTGGGTCCAAGGACCCGAACCATGATGCAGTCATGCGCATCGGTAGCGAAGCTCCGAAGCGGCGGACCCATTCTCTGTTACGGCGTGATAAGCCATGGAGTCCATCGGGTCACCGCCACCTCGAACCGTCATTGGCGGCCCGTCACGAGTGGACAGACTGGGCCAAAACTGTTGGGTGCCTTCTACGTCCTCCTGTCATTGTGCGGGACGCAGAATGACGCCGTCCGGTACCACACCCTCCCGCACGAGCCGCCAGAGGGCGATCAGAAGCTTGCGCGCCAAGGCCACGATCATAGTCTTGCGAGTGCCGCGGGCGTTCTCGGTGCGGGATCGGAACCACTGTGCCAGGGTGCTGTCCTTCTGGAACAGGAGAAATCGCCACGCCAATTGGATCATGCCCCGCCGTACCCGAGGATTCCCGGATCGCGCCAGTCCTTTCTCGCGGCGCTTCTTCCCGCTCTCGTCGGGCGAGCCAGTGAGGCCCGCATAACGCGCTACGGCGCGTCGATCGCGCAAGTTTCGCGACAGCACCTCCTGCACCAGCATGTCGGCCGTCTCGATGCCAATGCCCATCACACGCGCCAGCAGGCGTACCATGGCATGCGCTCCCTCGCCGGGTGCATGCTCGAGGCGATCCCGGCGTGCGCTCTCTATCTGCCGGATCTGATCGCGCAAGAGCCGTCGGCGCTCCATGTCGCGATGTAGTTCAGACAACGTGTTGGGCGGGATCCGCTCGCCCTCGGGCGTGCGCAAGCCTTCAAGTCGTTCGGGAGCTTTCTTCAGCTTGGGATTGAAGCCGCGGATACCGAGCCGGACCAATGTTGCTTTGATTCGGTTGATGACCCGACTTTGCTCTCCGACGAGGCTCTCGCGCTCGCGGTTGGGCCGCTTGCCATCTTCGTCCTTGATTGTCGGGATTGCGACCATCTTGCAGTGATCACGCTCGCCGCGCAGCCAGCCAAGAAAGGCGCGTTTGAGCAACTCGGTGTCGAGCCGGTCGGTCTTGGCACGCCGGTGCTCGCGCGATACGGCTACGCTCGATGCATGAATGACATGGACCTCGATGTCGCGAGCCCTGAGCCAGCGCGCCAGCCAGAAGCCGTCACGGCCAGCCTCGAAAGCGACAGCGATCCGTTTGATCATGTATCCTGCCTTCTTGGCTTCCTCTCTCCATCGATGCAACAGCTTCAACAATACACTCTCGTCGACCGCGAGCTTCTTCAACGGCTGGCGCTCGACGCCAGGCACGATGCCGGCAACGAGCCAGCTCGACAGGCTCATCTCGATGACGGCGATCAGCGTGCTGTCCGGTTCGAGGGGGGTGAGGCATCGGCTCAGGTCATTCAACTTCTGCATGGGGGTGCTCCATCGATTTACGTCAGCGCCGATGGATGCAATAATCCTCGCCGCCGCCCCATAGCATCTCTGTTGGCGGGGACTCTCACCCGCTGGAATGGCAGCTAGCCTCGCTGCACGGTCATTTTCGACCGATCAACGATGTCTGCGCGATGTCCGCTTTCCACCCGATCGCGACCAAATTGCTGCATTACGGCAAGTGACGTGACGGGCTGATTTTGTTGTGAAAGTCGCCTGTGAGCCGACACGGCACGCCAAAACGAATTTTGAGAGCGTGCATGTGCCGCCTTGCTTCGGCAAGAGCGGCGGTATCGACGCCCGCGACTTACGATCTTGAATTCAAGAAGAACGCCACGAATGCCACGCAGGACTCATGCAACACACGCGGTTGGCGCGGTTGGCGGAGGCCGTGCGACCAGCATCGTAGAACAGCTGTCCTTGATCCTGGCTTATCCGCCCCATCATTCACGCGGCCCCGCCAATGTTTGTGTCAGTACGACAGAATCATTGTTCGCAGGCCGCTTCAAATGACTTTTGCAACAAAATCGGCCACAAGGAGACATCGCCCGCCAAGCACCCTGGTAAAATCTCGCCCCGGGAAAGGGGTCCTGCCGGCGACAATAACGACGGCACCGCGTCGATCCTCGGATACTAAGGTGCTAGCTCAGAAGGGATCCAAGTCAATCGATCGCCGCCGCGACGGAACGGCCTCGCCAAGAGTGAATAAATAGAAAAGCTCCCCCTGTTCGTGCTTCAATCGTCCCTTCATCGCCCGATTCAAAAGCAAATCTCCCCAGAGCGGGGGACCACCAGTCGCCAAACCCACCAACAGACCTCTGCAAGAGAACCTTAGTGCGGCAGACCCGCCCTCGTGAGAGCAGACAGAATACATTCCTTGTCGTCGGCATATTTGAAGGGTAGCATTCTGCTGGCAAACTTCAAATCGAGCGCTGGATTAATCGCGTGCATTCGTTCGACGTATTGCCGGGCCACCGCCTCTCGTCCTCCGGCCGTCTCGGCGGCTGTGCGCAACAAGAGCGATATCAAATGCCTAGGATTGAGCTGCAGTGCATCCTCTGTCCACCGGATTGCCTCGTGCGGTCGTCCGGCTAGGAAGTGAGCGATGGCGCCACCTGGAAGCCAGAGAAACATGCTGGGGTCGTGCGGACTGAGGCGCCGCGCACGTTTGAGCATATCAAGTGCGCGATCCGGCTTACGGCACAAGGCATTGCCGAAGCCGTTGCCGCCGCAAATCCATACTGAATTCGGATTCTTCTGAAATGCTTCCTCGTGGCGGGCAAGACCGCCGTCGAAGTCGCGCTCAATCATAAGCTGCCATGCCCCACGTATCGTTTGGATCAATGGATCCGAGGGGTCCAATTCCACTGCGCGCTGCGCGAATGTCAAAGCTTCGGCGAGCAATGGCCGAAGCGAGTCGCCTTGAGTGAGCTGAACACGAAAAAGATCGGCCCAGCTCGCATAGGCATAGGCCAGCGCATAGTCCGGAGCCAGCTGGACCGCCCGGCGCAGAAAATCCAGCGCCCGATTGTTGTCCTCAAGGGTTAGAATCCACAGATGCTGATATGCCCGCAAGACACAATCATAGGCAGCGAGGTTGCCCGGTCCTTTTCCTCGTGCCCTACGCAGTTCCGCAGATAGGATTTCGGGCTCCACCGCTCCAACGATATTCTCAGAGATCTCGTCTTGAAGATCAAAAATATCTTCGAGCCGTCGGTCAAATCGTTCCGTCCAGATGTGGGTGCCCGTTTCGGCCACGATCAACTGACCGGTGATCCGTACGCGGTTGTCGGCCTTGCGGACGCTGCCTTCCAGTACGTAGCGAACGCCAAGCTCGCGCGCGACCTGCTTGATGTCGACCGAACGGCCTCGATATGTGAAGATGGAATTGCTCGCGATGACGAATAAATTCTTGAACCGTGCCAGTGCGGTAATGATTTCTTCCGTCATCCCGTCGGCGAAGTAATCCTGTTCGGGATCGCCGCTCATATTTATAAACGGCAGGACGGCGACCGACGGCTGATTGGAAAGCGAGGGCAGTGGACGCGACGGCTCGACCGGGCCAACTGCAGGACTTGTCGCGGCGGAGCGCTCCTCCTCGCGTACCGTCCCCACAAAGCGGAAGCCCTTGCCGCGCAGAGTCTTGATCAGCCGCTGCCTGTCGCCACTGTCACCGATCGCGGCACGGGCCGAATTGATCCGCGTCGTCAGCGTGGATTCCGAAACGATCCGGCCGTGCCAGATCGCGGCCAGTAAATCGTCCTTGCTGACGACCCGCTCGCGGTGGCGGATCAGGTACTCCAGAAGATCGAAGACCTGCGGCTCGGCCGCGATCAGGTTCGCTCCGAGGCGCAACTCGCGCCGGTCGGGATCGAGAGCGAAATCCTCAAAATAATACTTCATTTGCCTTGCCCGCTGCTCGGCAAAGTCCCACCAAAATACCCGACGGCGTCCTTTGTTGGAACGAAAATCAAGCTCGCCTTAAAATAAAATCAAGGCCGCCTTAATGCACGGATTTCCGCCTCCTGGCATGGTCGTCGGCATGACCCAAGGGGATCATTCAGCACCAGAGGAGGCAATGATGAGCGACATCGCCACCGCGCCCCGCGCCGGCACCGCCCAGATCCAGGGTGACCTGTGGAGTGCACGAGCCCGTGATTACGCCGAAGTCATGGAAGGTTTCTTCCGTCCGCTGTACGAGAGCGCGCTCGGACGGCCCGAACTTGCAGAAGCGGGCTCGAGCCTCGATGTTGGCTGCGGCCCTGGTCTTGCTGCGACAGTCTTCGCCCGAAAAACTGCCAACGTTTCGGGCATCGATGCGTCTGCGGCGTTCATCGAAATCGCACGTGAACGCCTGCCGGGACGGAACTTTCGTGTGGGCGAAATGCAAACGCTGCCGTATGCGGATCAAAGCTTCGACGTCGTGACCGGCTTTAATTCGTTTCAATACGCGGCGTCGCCGATCGACGCACTGCGTGAGGCTCGCCGTGTGACGCGGCAAGCCGGCACGGTCGTGATTGCGACTTGGGGCCCGCCCGAGGATTGTGAAGCCGCTGGTCATCTAAAGGCCCTCGGCTCCCTAATGCCGCCGCCCCCTCCGGGAGCGCCAGGACCCTTCGCGCTCTCGGACAAAGCAAAATTAAGTGCTCTGGCGTCCGATGCCGGTCTGACGTCGCTGGAGGTAGTCGACGTTGAATGTCCGTGGAGCTTTGCGAGCCTCGATACGGCGTTGCGCGGCATGCTGTCCGCCGGACCCGCTCAACGAGCGATTCGCAACAGCAGTCTGGAGCGAGCGCGTGATGCCGTAACGAGCGCAATCTCGTCCTATCGTAAGCCCTCGGGTGAATATCTCCTGAACAACAAGTTCCGCTACCTAGTCGCCCGCGCATGAAGGTCGGCTGGTTCGCAGAACCTCATCACTTTCTGCTCAATTGCTGAAACAATTAGCAGCATGGATTGGAAAGCCCACTCTCCTGGTGGAGAAATAAGCTGCATTGCCAAGACCACCAAACGAGGGAGCGCATGATGTACTACGGTCTGACTTCTCATTGGAGCCAGTTGAAACGTCATCTTGCTGAATGGCAGCGCCGCGCGCGTTCACGCAGGATCTCGCGCTACGAGGCGGAGCGTGAAGTGTCCCAGCGGTTTGGAATATTGTCGTAAGCCGTGCGCGTCGACCGTCAGCATGCGTCGCCGCGCGATACGACCGTCGTGTATCGCTGCGAGTGCTGCCGGTGTTAGATCAGGTCGAAATAGCCCAAAAGCGGACTCTAATGGAGGTTGAACGGTAAAACGCCATCCTACGCTCGCGCACCTTCGAGTGAAACCTGTTCGTCCTAACGCTGTTTCGCCCGGTAACACTGATAACCTAAAACCGTCTGTTCGCTGGCGCGCTTCGCCCACTACGCTGCTAGCGTCGCACCCCACAGCCCGAGGAGGCTCTCTGGTACTGGCGAAGGCGGCTTTGCAGGACGGGCGTGCTGTGCCGGTGCTCATGATCTGCCTCCGACTTGCGATCGCTGGGATCACCTTGCAAAAAGGAATATGCTAGCCTTCTCTTAGGAGGGCCGGCTCCGATGAAACGGCGAATGGCGGCGATATTGGTCGCTGATGTAGTCGGCTATTCGGGTTTGATGGAGGCCGATGAGGACGGCACCGCTCAGCGGCTTGCCAACTGCCGCAACTTGATCGACGCCGAGATTGCCAAATGCGATGGCCGACTGTTCAAGGCGATGGGCGATGCGGTGCTCGTCGAATTTGCGAGTCCGATAAACGCAGTGCGATGCGCCGTGGGCATTCGGGCTGGGCTGCTGCTGGCTGGGCAAGGCGACGAGCGCCCATTGCGCATGCGCTTTGGTCTGCATCTTGCTGACGTGTTGGTAGAAAACGACGATCTTATTGGTGATGGCGTCAACCTCGCCGCCCGCATTCAGCAGGCAGCCGATCCAGATGCCGTAGACGTTAGCGCCACGCTTTTCGAGCAGATTCGCCGCAACTCGCCCTTCGCCTTCGATGACCGCGGCGAGCAGAGCTTCCGCAATATCGTTCAGCCGGTCCGCATTTACCGCCTGCGTGGCGAGATAACCCGCCACGTCTACCAGATAGCGCCGACTTAGCCGACGCCAATGCAGGCGAAGCGACCTTTTTCGCTGGCCGTCATGCCGATCGAGGTTGCCTCCGGCAACGAGGACCAGAGGTATTTGGCCGAGGGCGTCACCGAGGAGCTGATTTTCGAACTCGGTCGATTTAAGAAACTGTTTGTCACTTCACGCTCGGCGACGCGGGCCCTCGCCGCGACCGCCTATGATCCGCAGACTGTGGGCGACCGATTCGGCGTGCGCTACGTCCTCACTGGCACAATACGCCAACTCGGGTCGCAGATCCGCTTGAGCTTATCGCTTTCAGAGACCGAAACCGGCGGAGTAGTCTGGAGCGATCGGCGCAACGAGAGCTTTGAAAGCCTGGTCGACCGGCTCGACGAGGTGGTCTCGCGCGTCGCCTCGACAGTGCTTGGCCGCATCGAGGAGAGCGACATTGTGGCTGCGCGCCGGCTCAAGCCCGAGTTGATGACCGCCTACGAGTTTTACCTGCGCGGGCTCGAATATCATCGCCTCGGCGGGGTCGTCGACGAGAACTTGCGCCAGGCGACCGGCTGGTTCGAGCGCGCCATCGAAGCGGATGCGAACTTCGCCCGTCCGCGCGCCATGTGGGTCTGTGCCCGCTCCGCTCTGCCGGAATTCGATTGGGATGACGGCGAACGGCGCACCCAGCGTGCACTCGAACTCGACCCCAACGATCCGGAAGCCAATCGGATCATGGGCTCAATCCTCATGCACCGCGGCGCCTTTGACGCCTCGCGGAAATACCATGAGAAGGCAATGGAACTCAGCCCGTCGGACGCCTACGTTAAAGGCCGCTCGGCCGCGTTCTACAACTTCTCGGGAGACCCGGCGCGTGCCCTGGCGCTGCTCGACGAGGCCGGAGAGCTTGACCCCTTTCTGCATGTCTGGTGCATCGAGGAGCGCGTGGCTGTGCTCTACAACCTCGGTCGATTTCGCGAAGCGATCGAGGCGGCGCTCCGACTGACTTTTCAAACCCGCCGATCACGCTTGTACCGCGCGGCCGCGCATGCAGCGCTTGGCGAGACTGCCCGCGCGCGCGAGATTATCGCCGAGGCAATCGCTAGTGCCCCTGACCTGACAACTGACTTTGTGGAAAATCACGAGTGGTATCGCGACGCAGCGATTAAGCGGACCCTGATCGAATTCCTGGTTCGCGCTGGCCTGCCCGAGTGTCCAGTGGAACAAGCGGCGGTCTGATACTGACGACATCGCGAAGACCGCTTTGGGTCATCAGCGCCCGAACAAGCGATGTCCGCGTAATGTCGGCTTGTACTTCAACTCCGGACGTATTTGCGCGCCGCACTAACTGACGCGATGGGCCAAACAGCGACATCGCGACAGCACACCAGCCCTCGGACGGAGGGGGCTTATGCACCATCACCTGCGCGCCGGACGGAGGCCGCCATAGGTATGCCACGTAGGCGTGACCAGCCAGCCGCAGTCTACCGGAAGATTGACGCCGGTTATTGCGGAGGCGTCCTCGCTCGCCAGGAAGCAAACGGCTCGTGCAACTTCCTCGGGGCGTACCATCCGGCCGAGCGCGGAATTCTCAGTGATCTTGGAGACGTCACGCTCGCCCTTGTCGATCGCGGTCTGAAGGAGCGGAGTAAGCGTGTAGCCCGGCGACACCACGTTGACCCGCACGCCCGAGCGTCCCCATTCCGCGGCGAGGCATTCCGTCATGGCAATGACCGCCGCCTTGGCGGGGGTATATGCATGCAGCGGCATCGAGCGCATGCCGGCAACCGAGGCGATGTTGATGATGCAGCCGCGTCCACGCTTGGCCATACGCCGGCCAAAAGCGACCGAAGCCACATAGGTACCGCGCTGATCGATGCGAACGACGTTGTCCCACGACGACATCGGAAGTTGCTCGGGAGACTTTGGGATTTGCGTCACGCCGGCGCTGTTCACCAGAACGGTCACCGGCCCGATGGCGGCTTCGATCCCGCCGGCGCAGTTCTCTAGAGCTTTCTCGTCGCCGACATCGGCGACCCATGGCTTGCCCTTGACCTCGGCGGCCACCGCATTCGCCCGCGGCTCGTCGCGGTCGAGCACGACGACCGTCGCTCCCGCCTCGGCCAGCAGGCGGCAGCAGGCTTCGCCGATGCCGCTCGCCCCACCGGTGACCACGGCTACGCCATCGATACGGTGTAAGATCATATATTCATCCTCTGGCCGCGACGGCGCTGACCTGTCCGCATGGCTAAAATGTACGGCGCACGAACCGGCGCACGGTTTCGAGATGCCGTTCGCCGGCAGTGCGGCTCACCGTGGGATCAATTCCGCCAAGATAAAGCTGCCCCACCAATTCGATCCCGCAGTATTCCATGAGCCCTTGATGGTACATCTTGAGCGCACGCAAAGTACCGCCGCTCTTGAGTTCATCGACGCTCGCTTCCGAGGTCATAATGATGGCGCCCTTCTTGCCGGTAAGGCTCCGCGGATAGCCTTTAGCCTTGCTTAAATAGCTGGAGCCTGCGGTGAAGACGCGATCGACATAGCCCTTGAGCACGGCCGGAAAGCTGCTCCACCACAGCGGCGAAATCAGCGTGATGACGTCGGCGGCACGCATCGCATTCAGTTCGCTGCGAATGTCCCTTGGTGGCTTGCCGCGAGCCATGGCAGCCATGTCTCGCGCCGATAAGATCGGGTTGAAGCCCATGGCGTAGAGATCGCGACATGCGACGCGATGTCCGCGCTCAGTAAGCGTCGCCGTATACGCTTCGACGACGGAGTGATTGAAGCTTTTGACGCGAGGATGAGCGGCGATGATGAGGTGACGCAAGTTGACCTCCGCTATCTTAGCCTGCTCCAATGCACTGACTGCCAATTTCTAATAGACGTATAGCGGACCAGTGATCCATGTCCGAATTGGGTCGATTCTGTTGAAAAAGTCGCAAGTCTAAAGTCGTTGCAAATCTGCCAAAATACCGACGACATCTTCGATTGACGCTAATTACCGCCGCAGATCGATTTAGAACTCGTTCCGTTGAGTCTGAGGTGGATGATGAGGCCCCCCCCATCTGCACCTGAAAGCCGCACCCACGGCGCTGAAAAAATTGGGCCGAGTCGACACTCCGACTTTTTCACAGAATCGGTCAAAGTCGGTCCTTCCGCAATATCCGCGGAATGTGTGCTTTGCCTTCGATTGCGACCAAATGGCGGACATTGCGCGACGTCGGTTCGAGGCCAGGAGCGGCCATACGCAGCCGAATGCGGCGCCGGTGCGCATGCTTAGCCCTTAAGGCTCCTCTGGAGTTCCTGCCCTTCACCGAAGACTGCAGCGAAGGCGTGCCCGATTAGGCGGCCGCGTCCGAACACTGCCAAACGACGGCCGCAGCGATCTCGGCAACGCGCAACGAGGTTTCACACGGCCATCACGGCTTGACCATGACTTTGATTGCCTTGCGATCGTTCATGGCTCGGTAAGCATTCGGGACTTCGTCGAGGCCGACCACCAAGTCGAAGACGCGGCCAGGCTCGATCTTCCCCGCAAGAACATCTGGCAGCAGCTCCTCTATATACGCACGGACCGGGGCGGGACCGCCGCTTACGGTGATGTTATTGTAAAACATTTGCTCCGAGGCGGGGATACCCTCGTAATGAGGAACACCGACGCGGCCCACTGCACCACCGGCACGAACGATGCCGAGCGAGGTCCGCATGGCTTGCTCGGTGCCCACGCATTCGAGGACGGAGTGCGCTCCGAAGCCGCCGGTGAGCGTGCGTACGCGTTCGATCGCCTCCTCGCCACGCTCGTTCACGACGTCAGTCGCGCCGAAGGCTTTCGCTAGAGCGATCCGATCGGGGTGGCGGCCGAGGATAATGATCTGGTCGGCGCCGAGGCGCCGGGCCGCGATGACACCGCATAAGCCGACAGCACCGTCACCAACCACAGCGACTCTCTTCCCGCGGCTAACCTTCGCCGACCGAGCCGCATGATGGCCGGTCCCCATTACGTCCGAAAGCGTGAGCAGCGACGTCATCAAGCCGTCGTCCGCGGCGGCCGGCAGGACAAAAAGCGTTCCATTAGCTTGTGGGACGCGCAAAGCCTCAGCCTGGGCTCCGCCAGCCTCGCCTCCGGTGCCGAAGAAACCGCCGTGGATGCACGAGGTCTGTAGTCCCTCATGGCAGAACATGCAGGTGCCATCCGAGTACGCGAACGGCATAACGACCATGTCACCGACTTTCACTGTGCGCACATCGCCACCGACGGCCTCGACGATGCCGATCGCCTCGTGACCCATTCGACGCCCGGTCGGAGTAGGCTTCAACTCGTTGTAAGGCCATAAATCACTTCCACAAATGCAGGCGCGGGTAATGCGGACAACCGCGTCGGTCGAGGCTACGAGCGTGGCATCCGGTACGTTCTCGATGCGAACGTCGCCAGCCCGATACATGACAGTTGCGCGCACTCGTTTACCTCTGGATTCTGGTGGGGTGCTGGCGTCGTAAAATAGTATGTCGTGGCGCCAAAAGCGACGGATTGATCTCGATCAATAATTCGGTGTGAGAACCTGGCTAGGGGAAAGACGGGCGCTCGGATGAAAAACGTAGTTGTCGTAATCGGAGCCGGCCAGATCGGCCAAGCGATCGCGCGTCGGGTCGGCTTTGGTAAGCACGTCCTTCTCGCCGATATGCGCCGGGACAACGCTAATGCGGCCGCAGAGGTGCTGGCGAACGCCGGATACAAGGTGAGCGTCGCGACAGTCGACGCGTCGTCGCGCGATGCCGTTCATGCGCTCGTTGAAACTGCGACGGGTCTCGGCGACGTCACCGGACTAATCCATGCTGCCGGTGTCTCCCCCACGCAGGCGTCACCAGCGACGATCCTCAAGGTCGATCTATATGGCACGGCGCTCGTGCTCGAAGAGTTCGGAAATATCATCGCCCGCGGTGGCGCTGGTGTCGTCATCGCGTCGCAGTCCGGGCATCGCCTTCCCCCGCTCACGGTCGAACAAAACAAGGCGTTGGCGACGACACCTGTTGAAGAGTTGCTCTTTCTTCCGTTCCTTCAGCCCGACCAAGTGACAGATTCTCTTCACGCATACCAAATCTCGAAACGTGGGAACTCGCTGCGAGTGATGGCCGAGGCGGTGCGCTGGGGCAAGCGTAGTGCGCGGGTCAACACGATCAGTCCAGGGATAATCATGACTCCGCTTGCCAAGGATGAATTAAGTGGGCCGCGTGGCGCAGGGTACCGGCGCATGATCGAATTGTCCGCGGCTGGGCGCGCTGGCACTCCAGACGAAGTGGCGATTGTCGGGGCGCTTCTCATGGGCCCGGACGGCGGGTTCATCACCGGCAGCGACTTCTTGATGGATGGAGGAGTGACCGCTGCCTATTGGTACGGCGATCTTGCTCCCCAATGAGGGACCGCAGACCGAGGCAACGACCTGGGCAGGGCGAAACACTGTGTGGAGCCCGTCCGCGCGGCAGGAATTGAATTCGATTCGAAATGCGTCGTCGTGTTCGGCAAACACATTTATGATGCGATCGAAGAAGAGGCGACAGCCTGAGGCGCCGACCTCGTTGTGGTCGGCACTCACGGACGCAACGACATTTGCCCGCAGCAACAGTCTAATCAGCCTCCCTGGCCAGGAGCCAACCGGGATAGCTCAAGAGCTCTCCGGACGACACAATGTCCGCCAATATCGTTTCTTCAGGTAGTATCGTTCGCAAGAGACTGATCGGCGCGGCGTCAAGGCCATCAAACGCTTCGAATCCGAGCGTCCACCATACGTCGGTTCGGCTTGGCCCGCGCACCTCCGTTAATTCGACGTTGCATCCTTGGGGCGCAACGCGTAGCTGGATTTCGACTTTTCATCTGCATCGAATGGAATTTCCAAGCGAACGGTCTTAGACGTGTCAAATTGCCGAAGCCATCGTGTTTTCGTAAGCGTCACAGCGGCCCTCAAACTCAGGTCAGGCACTACACAAGACCATTTGCACCATATTTCGAGATGGCTCGCGACCTTGGCGAGCTCCGGACTCGCGCGGGTCGCAACAAGTCCCTTGATTTCCAATCCCGCTATGTCGCCGCGCTCCTTGATGCCAAGCTCGCCATTGTTCGGTTGCGGAAGATATCGGTCGATCCTCGGACGCCCACCGCCCGGGGGCAGCCCGCTTCTGAAGAACCAGTCATGGACTTGCCGCGGGCATTCATTGCGCCAGAACCACCTCACTTCGGCCGACACGATCATTTCAATACCTTGAGTGTCGACTTGTCACCGGGAACTGAATCGCTTCGTGGACGCAGTCGCGATTGCTGGTGACTCCTCGATGACTGCCGGCTTCACAGTTTATCCTCGAGCCAAGTCTGACACTCATCCTTAAAACCGAACCACGCGGCTCCTTCTCCATATCGCATGACCAGAAGCCGGTCGTCGTCCTTGAGATACTGTTTGAGTTCGTCCCGTATCTCGGTTGGTGTTTTTTCCGTCATGACCAGCCAGGTCGAATCGAGGCAGTCCCAGTAGCCCCTTCCCATCGTTTCAAGCGCCGCAAATAGGCGATCGTAATTTGCTCCTTCCGACCGGTGCAAATCGTATCCGATCATATAGATGGCCATTGGCCGCTCCCTGATCCTATACGCCTTCTGCCGCTCGATCAGCGATCACAATTTCTTCGACGCCGCATTGAGAGCGTGACGTTTTCTATTCTTCGGGCGGTGCTGGATCAACATTCCTTTCCTCGCCGTGCAACGTCCATTGTGCCGGAGCCGTGACACGTACGTCCAAGCCCTGGAAATCGAAAGAAAAGTGCCGGCGCGGCGGATTCCCCCAGCGCTCTCGCGACCGAGGCAAAACCCTCCCGTATCTCTCATTCGGCCCGCTCAATAGGAAGCGACGCAAGATTAAAAGGATGATTTTCAGTATGGGTCCCGACTGTATGGCCCTCCTTATGCTCACGCCGCACTAGGTCAGGACCGTTATTTGCCATGCCGCCGACGACGAAAAAAGTTGCTTTCACGCAACTTGACGCAAGCGTATCCAGAATACGCGTGGTGTATGGCGCAAGTGGACCATCGTCGAAGGTTAAGACAACCTCGCGGTCATTAAGGGGTAGCGTATATCCTATCTGCACTGGATTATGTGAGGCTCGCAGAAGCCGCCAATGGGCCGATTCCGCGCACAGTTGATCCTTCTTACATCTGGGGCGCAGCGCTGGATGAAATCAACCGTATACAGCCCGATTGCACGGATCATCAATCTCGAAACCAGCATCACCTGCAGCAACGAATACGCCCCGAAGGGCATCAACTATAGGATGAGCCCCGAAAACGCCGACTGCCTGAAGGCAGCAGCAATCGATTGCTGCGTGCTCGCCAACAATCACGTGCTTGACTGGGGCCGCCGAGGCCTGCTCGATACGTTGGAGATGCTCGCGCGTCTCGAGATCAAGACCGCCGGCGCCGGTCGCAACGGCAAGGAAGCGAGTACGCCGGCGGTATTGAATATCGCCGACAATCGCCGCTTGCTCGTGTTTTCGTTCGCCTCGCCGACGAGCGGCACACCGCGCAGCTGGCCAGCGACAGGGCAAACCCCGGGCGTCAATCTTCTCAGTGAGATATCCGAGAGCGCCGCCGGGCGCATCGCCGACGAAATCGCGTATCACGCCAAGCCCGGGGACCTGATTGTCGTTTCGATCCATTGGGGCTCGAATTGGGGTCATGAAATTCCACAGGACCAACGGCGTTTTGCGCGCGCGCTGATCGACCGCGCCGGTGTCTCCGTGATCTACGGCCATTCATCGCATCATCCGAAGGCCGTGGAGGTTTACCGCGATCGGCTCATTCTCTATGGGTGCGGCGTTTTTGTCGATGATTACGAAGGTACCGAAGGATACGAGCAGTACCGGGACGATCTGGTGCTCATGTACTTTCCGGAAATCGATCCCGCAGGAAACCTCAGAGATCTTGATCTCGTTCCTCTTCAGATCCGCAACTTCCGGCTTGTCCGGCCGTCCAGACAAGACGTCGACTGGGTGCAAAAGAGATTGGATCGAGAAAGCCGAAAGTTCGGCGTCGCCGTTGCGCTGGCCAACTATGGGCGGCTCTCTGTGTCCTCATAAGCGCTCAAGTGGCATGAGTAACTTGAGCGTTGGCATCCTTCAGTCGCGGCAAATCAGCGCCAGCGTCTCATCTGGTTCGCGTTCCGTACGCGCCGCTCGGCCAGTGCTAACGCGGCGGCGCGTGGCATCGCCTTCGCCCGCCGGCTCTCCTCCAAGACCGCCCGCGTATTGGCGCGAATTCGATCGTCGATGTAGTCGAAGGCCGCACGTTCGGTGCTGCCGCGATACTCCATCGCCGCGCAAATGACGCCGCCTGCATTGGCGATAAAGTCCGGAATGACAAGCACCCCGCGGTCATGCAACGCCTGCTCTGCTTCGAGCGCGCAAGGAATGTTGGCGCCTTGCGGCAGCAGACGCGTGCGCAATCGCGTGACATTGTCAGCGCGGACTACATCGGGGCGCGCTGCCGGTATCCAAATGTCACATTCAATGTCGAGAATAGCGTCCGCCGTAAGCTTGATGCCGCTATCGAAATCCCGTAATGGCCGCCCCGACTGCTTCAAAGCAATTAGTTTGCCGACATCAAGGCCAGACGCATCCGCCACCGTGCCGCTCGTATCACTCGCGCCCACGAGAATTGCGCCTTTTTTGACCAAAAAGCGCGCCGCATGCTTGCCGACCGAGCCGAAGCCCTGGATCGCAACCCGCGCGCCTTGCAGATTGAGGCCAATAAATCCGCTTGCGACGTCGACGCAGGCTGCCAGTCCAAATCCCGTTGCCCCGATCTCATCGAGCGGAATCCCGCCGACCACGCCAGGTAGGCCGACGGCGCGGCCAATCTCATCCTTGACCCACGCCATGCACTGTTCGTCTGTGCCCATGTCAGGGCCGGGAATATAATTGCTAATGTCGCCGATCGCCTCGGCGAAGCAGCGGATCAGCTCCTCCTTTGCCTCCGGCGTCATGCGTGGGTTGCCGAAAATCACGGACTTGCCGCCGCCGTGCGGCAGCCCGGCCGCGGCGTTCTTCCAGGTCATCGTTCGCGCCAACCGGAAGCATTCCTCGACAGAAACATCCGGTGCCATGCGGACGCCGCCTATGGCTGCACCGCAGGCGGTATTGTCGACGACAACGATGGCCTTCAGCCCAACGCTGTGTCGATGGATATGAATGATGCGGGTCGGGCCAAACTCATCCGCAAACCGAAACACATCATCCATCGTCTGCTCCGCTTAAGAGGACGCGCTGAGATCGGCAATTACGGCACGCAGGAAACGAGCGGCCATGCCACCGGTGATCGCGCGATGATCGAAGGTCAATGACAGCGGCAAAGCGCGATGCAGAGCGATTGATCCGCCTTCGATCCGCGCGGGGCGTACCGCAATCCGTCCGGCACCGAGGATGGCGACCTGCGGCGGCATAATAATGAGAGAGGCATGGCTGCCCGCGATCGAGCCGAAATTCGATAGTGTGATTGTCGGATTGCGAAGGTCGGCGGGTGTCAGACTGCGATCCTGAACGCCCCGCTTAAAAGCATCGATCTTTCGCCGCCAGTCCGCCGCAGCGACACTGGCTACGTCCCGCAATACGGGAACGAACAAACCTTCCAGGCTGTCGACTGCAAGCCCGATATCGACAGTCGGATTCATGCGTAGCGACGGCGCGTTGGCATTGAAGCTTGCGTTCAACGCAGGTTCGCTTGCGCAGCCAGCTATTAGTGCGCGGATCAATCGACACGTCGGATCCTCTGTTGCCGACCAAGCCTCGATGTCGGCTTCGTCGTGCACAGTTGCATGCGCGACTTCATGCCAAGCCTGCGCCATGTTGGCGGCCATGGTGCGCCGCGCACCGCGCAGCATTCCCGGGACCAATTCCACGGCTGGGCGCGAAGCTGCACCTTCGATATCGGCAAGCGATATCGTCCCCTCGCACCCCGTCGGCTTCACCCGCGAAAGATCGATGCCGAGTTCCCGCGCCCGCGCGCGTACCGCAGGCGTTGCGCGAATTGACTTAGGCGTTGCCGACGGCGGTGGAGCGGCCAACTCGCCGACGATGGTGCCGCCTTCCGCATGGCGGCCCTCCTCGAATTCAAGCAGCGGCGCGCCGACCTTTACCCGCTCTCCTACCTTTGCCAGCAGCTTGGCAACGTGCCCGGCTTTTGGAGACGGCACTTCCACGACTGCTTTTTCCGTTTCCACCGAGACCAATGGCTGATCCATGACGACGTCGCCTTCTGCCACGTGCCAATCGACAATCTCGGCTTCCTGGAGGCCCTCGCCGAGATCGGGCAGCGCGAAGGTGCTCATGCGTAAGCCATCATGCGGCGCACCGCGGCGAGGATTTTGCCGACATTCGGCATGTAATAAGCTTCCGTCCGCGGATAGGGCATCATCGTGTCGTAGCCTGCGACCCGTTCGATCGGCGCGAGCAGACTTGTGATGGCGCCGCTGCACACGCGAGCCGCTATCTCTGCGCCATAGCCGCACGTCATCGGCGCTTCATGCACAATGACGAGCCGCCCGGTACGCTCGACCAACTCGAAGAATCGTTGCGCTATCCAGAGGCTTGAGCGTGGCCACATCGATGACTTCTGCCCCTATGTTTTGTGAGGCCAGTTGGTCGGCGGCATCGAGGGCCTCTCTCACCATCGCACCCCACGCGACGATCGTCAGATCGCGCCCTGATCGCAGGGTGAAACAACGCGCCAGCGGCAACCCGGCGCCGTCGTCGGAAACGTCCTCACGCGCCGCGCGATAAAGCCGCGTGGGCTCCAGGAACACGACCGGATCTGGATGGCGAATTGCCGATAGCAACAGGCCATAGGCACGACCTGGCGAGGATGGCATCACAACCGTGATCCCTGGAATATGCGCAAACATCGCTTCCGGGCTCTCTGAGTGATGCTCGACCGCTTTGATGCCGCCACCTGCCGGCGCACGAAGCACCATGGGACATGTCAGGCGGCCGCGCGTTCGGCTGCGCAGCCGTGAGGCATGATTGACGATCTGATCGATGCAGGCGTAGGCGAAACCGGTGAACTGAATTTCGGCGACCGGTCGAAAGCCCTGGGCAGCAAGCCCGATCGATACGCCGGCGATCGAAGCTTCCGCCAGCGGCGTATCCAGCACGCGCTGCCCGCCGAAGCCGTTGAACAATCCCTCCGTTGCGCGAAAAACGCCTCCATCGATGCCTACATCCTCACCCAAAACGAGGACGCGCGCATCCTCCTGCATCGCGCGCTTGAGCGCGGCGTTGACCGCCTGCACCAAGCTGAGTTCGGTCATGGCTCACCTTGTGCCAGTTCGGTCGCCGCTTTCTGCTGCTCCACGAGGTCCGGAGGGCTCGCGGCATAAACAAAGTCAAACATGGCCGAGAGCGGCTGTGGCGGCGTCGCCAGATATTCCTCGGCCGCTTGGTCAACGGCACTTCTGCACTCATGCAGCAGGGCCTCTTCTTTGGCCTTGTCCCACCGCCCGGCATTCGCCAGGTAATTCCGCAAGCGCACCACCGGCTCAGCCGGCCAATGGCGGCTGACCTCGGCGTCGTCGCGATAGCGGCTGGCGTCATCGGCGGTCGTGTGATCGCACAGGCGGTAAGTCACCGCTTCCACCAGCGTCGGGCCAAGACCCTGGCGGCCCCGATCAAGCGCCCATTCGACCACCGCACGGACGGCGATCACATCGTTGCCGTCGACCTGCTGGCCAGAAATGCCTGCCGCGGCCGCCTTTTGCGCTAGCGTCGCAGCCGCGGACTGTTTGTCGCGGGGTACGGAAATTGCCCAAGCATTGTTATTGATCACGAATACAGCCGGCACCTTCCAGACCCCGGCCATATTCAGGGCTTCGGCAACATCCCCCTTGGACGTTGCGCCATCGCCGAAAATGCAGACGGCGGCGCGCTTCTCGCCGCGTAACCGGAAGGCCAACGCAATACCCACAGCATGCGGCGCATGCGAGCCCACCGGTACGCAATTCGGAAAGTCCTCGCGCGGCCCGGCGAAATCGTTGCCACGCTCGTCGCCTCCCCAATACAAGAACAATTCCTTCAGCGTCACTCCGCGCCAAAGCTGGCCGCCATGCTCCCGGAAGCTCGGAACAAAAACGTCGCTCGGCTGCATAGCGGCCGCGGCGCCAACCGCAACCGCCTCTTGCCCCAATGACGACGCATAAGTTCCAAGCCGACCGGTGCGCTGAAGAGCAACTGCCTTCGTGTCAAAGGCTCGCGTCAAAACCAGTGCCCGATAAAGTCGCAATAGCTCCGGTGGATCACGAGCGAACTCCGGCATTGCGCCGACGACCCTGCCCTCCGTATCCAGCACGCGAATTAGCGAAACGCCGCTGGCTGCATCCGACATCGTCGGGCATGTTGCCTGAGTTCGCGAAACCTCTGCGGCCGCCGCTTCATTCATCTCGCGGCTCGCTTTTCACTGGCGTTCGCTATCGATGCCGAATAAGCCGACGCAAGATATTGCTCAAACCATCTCGCAGCGTGGTCGATTACAGCTTCCAGCGCCCCAGGCTCGGGAAAGAGATGAGTTGCATATGGAACGATCTGCAGTGACTTCGGCCCACGCAGTCGGGCCATCGCGTGCTCATTAAGGTCAATGACCCCGAAATCATCGCCGCGCACGATCAGCAGGGTTGGCGCATGCACTTCGTCAAGCGCATAGCCCGCTAGATCGGGGCGCCCACCCCGCGAGACCACGGCACCTACGCGGCCAGACATCTTGGCCGCCGCAACCAATGCCGCCGCTGCGCCGGTGCTGGCACCGAACAGCCCAAGCGGCAGTGCGGCAAGGGCCGGGTCTCGATCGAGCCAGGCAATGATCTCGACAAGCCGCTCGGCCAGAAGGGGAATATCGAATACATTGGCGCGATCCCCCTCCTCGGCAGGAGTCAGAAGATCAAATAGCAGCGTGGCGATGCCGCGATCATTGAGGGCGCTGGCGACAAGCACGTTGCGCGGACTCAATCGACGCGAGCCGCTCCCGTGCGCAAAGACCACGAGAGCGCTGGCGTTCCTAGGTACCTGCAAAGTTCCGAACAAGCCGTGCGGAGGAATGCGGACATCTTGGCGTTCTTTGTAGCTTCGAGAACCCGCGGACGCGGTGTTTGCTCTGCTCATGGCCACACCCGATCTGGGCAAACTAATTTAAATTTAGATTGCGCCTCTCTCCGCCCTTTCCCTTGATCTGCATCAAGGGCGAAATACCTGATCGATGAGATATTTTCGGTTGTTTGGAGCCGTATCGGCCGAACCCGCATTCGACCCGGTGATAGGATTTGATGATGGCAAAGGAACGAGCGGAAGATTATAGCGCGAACGCCACCATCGATGATATTCGACGCGTTCTTGGGACTCTGGATGAGACGAAGCTACTCGAGATCGCGGCGTTGCGCCCCACTGTCAACGACATCGAGGAAGCATCCCTCTGGCTTGCCGGTGACGCAGACATCTTCGGCGCCGGCCGGCCGCTGAAAGGTATCGCCGACGAGATTGTCGCAATTCTGACCGCCGACGAAGAGGAACGGCCGAGTTCGGGAAGCTGACGCCGCATATGCTCCTTTCGCGAGCTCGCCGGAGTTCTTCAAAGCTGCAGCGCACGTCTTCCAGTTCGATGCTCGTTACCTTGCAGATTTCCGCAAAAGGCACAAATCTAAAGCGAGCAAAAGCCGTCGCCTGCCTTGTTCGCGAAAGCATGCGCCTCCTTTTGCGATGTTAAAATGGTCAGGCTGAGCGAATGGTCTCGCGCACCAGCATCAGCAAACGCGCGCGTTCATGAGCGATCGAAGCATTGGATAATGCAACGGCAGCGTTAGACGTTGGCGTCCTGATAGCAGCAGCAGGGTTCGGTACCTCCGGTCATTTTTTGAACGCGTCGTCCATTGCTACGGAATACGAACTGCTGGATGTCAATGTTCGCGCTGTTATGGCGCTAAGCCATCTGTTCAGTCGGCGCCCTCGAGATGGCCCAAAAGCTTTCACGTCAACTCCGAGCGGCCGAAGATCGGATCGCGGAGTTAGAGGCTGAGGTTGAGCTTTATCGAGAGAAAGGCGACCGCGCTGAACAATGGCTCCATAAGGTCTATATGGAGATTGAGGAGCGATTTATCCGGCAGCCGGAGGAGAATCGCCGCGCCACGTTTGGTCCTAATCGCCGCCGGGCGTAAGGTAGCTCAATAGGAACTTTTGTGCCTTTATCGAACGACGATTACCTACCGCCAGGCGCCAGATCGTCGGATGACCTGACAGGCTTAAACATCTGCCCCGCCGAACTCGAGCGTTGCCCGAACGAGCACATAGCGCACGCCCAGTTCTTTGCTGATCACCTTCGGGGCTGGCATTGCCCATTGCAATACTGAAAAAAACCGCTGCGCTCAAACATCGCGATGTCATTGTGACCGTCGCCGATGGCAACGACCTCCGCCAAAGGAACCTTTAATAGCCTTGCAAGATGTATTAACGCATCGCCTTTGTTGGCGAGCGGGTGCGTCACGTCGAGATAATAAGGCTGCGAGCGGACGACCGAAGCTTGTTCACCAAGAGCGCCGCGCAGCTCACCTTCGCATCGTGCAAGATGCTCGAAATCCGCACTCACACCGACGATCTTCGCGGCGGCATCGAGAGCCGGCCCGAAATCGTCCACGATCGTAGGCCGGCGCGTTCACCATTTTCTTCACCCATACGCGCGCGCGAGGCGCCACCGATCCAAATCCGCCGCACGCACGGCGCGTTAGCTGTTTTATTCGCCGCCGATTCCTTTTTGGCTTGGGCCAGCCGTAGCCAGCCGACGGCGCCGACCGCGCACCGCGCTGGCCACGCCGACCGCACCGCCGGCGCCGCGCAACGCCAACCCAGCGGCCGAGCTACGCCGTCGAAACGCGTGTACTACAGTACTCTCGGTCAAGCGTGCGCTCAATCTGCCTGGCGGTGCCCCTTGGCTCATAGCCGCCCTGAGAAGGCTGCTGGCTTGATTGGGGGACCAGGCGCTATCCTCACAGGGGAAGCAAGCCGACTACGATGTCTGGACGCCGCTGTGGCCATTTGCGCGGCCAAGTATTCCGATTTATTATTGTCTGCTAAGAAACTGATTAGCGAGGCGCTTCTTTGTAGAGCCTAGCTAGTCCCACGGCGAGTCAACAACTCCCCTTGGCGACCGGCTCTTTTTTATCGGAATTCCTTTTTTCATAATTTTTTTTGACAAATTCTTTTTGACGAATTCTTTTGAATAATTTGTGCGCGTGTTGGACGACGAAGTTGATGAGCGCAAATAAAAAAGAAATCGCCGGCATCGCCGCGCCTGCTCGTCTGCCGCCCCTCAATGGATAAAGAGCACCAACGCGCCCCCTCACCACGCCGATGCAAGCCGGTCGCCGCGACGCTGACCCCCAAGCTCAGACGCCGCGGCCAGCGCCGCCTATTCCATAAAAAATAAATCGCCCGCGCCGCTCGGCTGCCACCGCCAATGGATAAAGAGCACCACCGCGCCAGCCGGAAATCCCCGAGCGAGAACACGGCGGCGCCCCATCACGGCGGATCGGAGGCACCGGCGGCCAGCGGCGATGACGGCGTAGCTCGGAAGCCGCCGCCGCGCAGTGGCCGTCGCGGTCCGCCGGTGGCACCGTCGTCGGCCAGCGCCGTCCGCCGTCGGCGCCGGCGCGCTGCGGAAAGGCAAAAACGAAAACACGCTCCGCACTCGGCGCGCGCCTCGCGCGCGCGTGTGGTTCAAAGAAATGGTTAACGCGCCCCATCACGGTCTGATTGCCTGGGGATCTCGCCGCGGCTGGCCCCATAGCTCCGCCCGCCTCGCGCGCGCGGGGAAACGACCATCAGATGGTTAACGCGGCGAGCGGTGCGGCCGTGGCCGGGGCCGCCGCAACATGGGCACCCACCATGTCCATGGTGGAAGCCGTGGCTGTGGCCATAAAACGGATAGCCACGGGTCGCCCAGCGCACCAGCCACACGAAGATGACCATCATGCCAATGATGGCGAGCACCACGAAGATAGGGCCGACTACCATGAAGGGATGCCAGCCCCATCCCGGCCCGCCCAACACCATGTGACCATAGCCGTAGCCGTAAGGCGCGGAGCGGACGTTCGGGACCGTCTGCTCCAGCTGCTGGGCAAGCGCTGGCAGTGCCGTGACGGCGAAGACAAGTAAGACGGCGAACGCAGACAGTCGCGCTATTGAGCCTGGTGCTTGCAGGTTGTGAAGGTCGACAAGGAGCGTAGGGTCAGGCGGGAGCGCAGGGCCAACAAGGCCCAGCGGGCCCCGCCGGTCCGGCGGGGCCAAAAGGCGATCCGGGTCCGGCCGGACCTAAAGGCGACCCCGGACCTAAAGGTGAAGCTGGACCACCCGGCCCCGCAGGCATCGCGGGACTTCGCGTCGTGGCCGGCGACAAAACGGTTGCTTGCAGCGACAACGAAGTGCTGGTCTCGGTCGTCTGTTCGACCGGAGCGGCCGACGGGGCCGGGTGTCCGGCGGCAAGCGCTACGACGGGCTTGTGTATGCGCAAGTGAGCGGTGCCAATCCGTTCCAGTGAGCGGGTGTGCATGTCGTCAATTTAGGCGCGAATTGTCGCGCTACAAAGGGAGGAACACCATGAAACTGAATGTGCTGAAGCCGAGTGTAAACAACATGGCAGTGCGCGTCTTTGTGCGTGCAGCCAATCTGGAAATCACGGAAGACGATGTCTATGGCAAGACACGCACAGCAGAGTTCCTGGCGAAAAATCCTGCGCACATGACACCGATGTTAGAGACCAAAGAATTGCCGAAGGGTGGCATGTGGGAAAGCTGTGCCATCATGCAGTATCTGTGCAACAAGCATGAGATCACCAAATTTTATCCGAAGTTGGCCGAGCAGCGTGCCGTGATCGACAGCGCCATGTTTTATCTCATTGGCACGCTGTATCCCTTGGTCGCGCGTGCCACCTATCCGGCGCTCGGCTTCCCGCAATATCCGGGCGAGGTGGGCGCAAGCGATGCCGACACGACTGCAAAGGAGGCGGCGCAGAAGGCCGCGCTTGCGGCGATCGCTGAGCCGCTCGACGTATTCCACAAGTTCTACATGGACGGAAAGCCCTTCATCGGCGGCGCCACGCCCTCAATCGCCGACATAAGGCTTGCAGCTACCCTTGAATTTCTTGCAGTTGTCGATTATCCGCTGCCTTCTTGGGCAAAAAACTACATGGCCGCCATGGAGAATTCCTTGGGCAAGGCCTATTCTGAACCTGCGGCCGACGTGCGCGGTTATATTGCCCATGTGAAATCGCAGAAAAAATAGCAATGCCGGCTTACACGCCCAAAGGGGTAGGTTTTGATAAGGCTCGCGCTTACCCGCACTGATCGGCTTGTGTATGCGCAAGTGAGCGGTGCCAATCCGTTCCGGTGAGCCCGTGTGCCTGTCGTCAATTTAGGCGCGGATTGTCGCGAATCAAAAAAGGGCCCTGACCGTGGTCAGTCAGTCAGGGCCTACGCAAGCCAAACGCTACGCCACCAGTATCGCTCAGCCACCTAAGTCGGCTTTACCTCAACTAACAGGCTCACCAAGGACGAGGCGTGGCGCATGGCGGTGAACTTCGCCAAGCTGCGGGAGCTGCTGCGGCGGAAGTGAAGCTGTCGCTGGTGCGCTAAATTAAGTCGGGCGGCTCGTTACCGCTTCGCGCCAGAACCTTTTCCAGAAAGGCGATCTCGCGCTTGGCGACGCCAATTTCATACTGCTGCGTGATATCCCCGTGGCTCCCTCGCAGCGTCAGCGCTCCCGACGTCAGCGTCTCCAACCAGTCGTGCGCTTCGGCCAGTTCATCGTGGAGGGTCATTTGATATCTCCTTCGTGACCCGTATGCTCGCGGGCGTGAGACATAGTTGGCCCGAGTTGCTGTAGAACCTCAACGCACCCGCTCTAGGCGTGCTAAGTTCGTCACATCGGCGGGGCTTTCAACGCACCGCTGGGAGCGGGGGCATGATGAACCAACAAGCAGCGGCCATCATCATCGCAGGCGCGTTGATCGCAGGACTCTCACGAACCATTGGACGTTTGCGCCGACGGGCTATCTATTAAACAGGTGGACCGGCACCGTGGTTTTGTGCGTCCCAAGGGCCGCGACCCTAGAAATGTCCTGCCCGCCTGCTAGCGCGAAACCGCAATAGCGGGCTGAACCGTGCATTTTCCAAACGGGATAATGCGCCACGTATTACTGCTTGTCGCGCTGTCGGTCGCGATCATGGCTTGCGACGAAAAGAAGGCGGAGGGACCAGTATGTGCTCAAGGAAGTCATCGACGTTCAGGGAACGTGCTCAGAAGATCACGTTAAGCAGCGCGATGACTACGCTGGTCAAATTGTTCGATGGCAGGCGGTAGATACCGGAAAGGTTTCTACGTACGGGTTCTTATTTAAAAAAGGGGATGCAGCTCAACATATTCTCGACGAGGTAACTCACCCCACCGTCTATCACACACCAGAAACTCTTTCGTTTTTGGAGATCGGCATCGATACGGATCAACCCAAATGGGTGCTTCATGGAATATCGAACCGTGGGGGAGAAGTCTTCGGATAGTCTGATCAGCGGCTACAATTCAACGTGTGATCTTGAAGTGATCAAACGCGGCATGGAAATTCGGATACCGGGTATTCCTCAGAGCGCACCACCCCACAGATGACCACCGGGTGCATTCTGCCGTTATCATCGCCCTCATGCGCCGCTTCCCACCACCGTGGACGCTCGACGAGCTGAACGACACCTGCTTCATCGTCCGCGATGCGACCGAGGCAGCGCCGGGAACCGTGATCGAAGCATCCCGCCTTTGCAAAACCGCCATTTGACCTTGTGGGTCGTGGGGTCCAGACTACTAATTGGAGGACCGGCCATGGATAAAACCATTGCGCGTCTCAACATCGAACACTATCACAAGATGCTGGCTACCGAAGCAGATGAGACGAAGCGGCTAACGCTTCTTCGCCTGCTGGCTGAGGAAGAAGGCAAATTGGCCGCGTTAGACGACTCGCCTAAAAGGATGAAGGCGTAGGATTAGATGTTGGCTGCCATTCCCGCCAGTGTGTAGGCCGCACGTCGATCCGCTCCTGCGTTCCTGCCTTGACCCATCCGCCGAGGATGCGGCGACACGGAAACGCGAGAGCATGTGGCTCGCTCCCAATGACGGCCAGCTCGAGGTCGCGGTCGAACGGTGCGATAGATATCGGCTTCCACTCCATATTAGAGTTGTCTGCCGTAGCGAATCCCGCGCTTTGATCTAAATCATTCCTGACAACAAAGATTTCAGCGCGCTACCGCGCTGATTGTCGCGCCATGAGCAAGCTGCCGATCGCCGGACGAGCAAATCGTCCATCAGAAACTCGCTGTCGAACTTTACCGCCAAGGGCGCACACCTGTATGCTGAGCACTCACCGGATCGCTTCAAATTATTCTGGAAATACCAGATGAGGCGAGTGACTGGGTGTACTGTACCGATGATCATGCTCACCGCTCTGGCACAGCCGGCGCTAGCCCGCAGCTACCTGAATTGCTCGACTAGAAAAGTGGTCATGATAAACGCGCCGAGTGGAGATACATCTTCAACAAGAGAAGAAGAGGTACCATTCGTGATTGATGAGGCAACAAAAACACTCACGTTTTCGGATAACAGGCCTCTGACTGTCACCCGGCTCGACAAGTACTGGATCAGTGCGAATCGCGACGGCATTTTCTACGAGTTCGATCGCCGAAATGGCACCTTGAGCTACGCAAGCTCGATAACGAAGGACGGGGTTACGACCACAATAGTGGGGTCAGGCCGGTGTGAGGTGGCGCCGGCTCCGATGCGGTAAAAAAGTCTCTTAAGGCACCAAAGCAAGAAAACGCCAGGCATCGTCGGGTGAGGCTGCGGGCCATAAACGTTCGCAAACAGGCGCTTTAAGACGAACATCAACAAAGGTGATAGCGCGACGACCGGTGAGATCGCGGGAAGCATTCAGACCGCATCCTGCCGGGTGAGCAGCTCGTTGACCTGCCGACGCCGACGCTGATGATCTGGCCGACGCCGCCGGCGAGCGATCCGAACACCTGGACCATCCAGCTCGACGCAGGTGCCAGGAATTTTCGGCTGCGTCGATCCTGGTCCTTGCTCCGCCATTTCAATTATCGAGGAAGGTCCTGAGAATTCTTGAGCGGCTCGGGTGCTTTAGCTTCCGCAGCGCCTTGGCCTCGATCTGGCGGATGCGTTCGCGCGTCACCGAGAATTGCTGACCGACTTCTTCCAGCGTGTGGTCGGTGTTCATGCCGATGCCAAAGCGCATGCGTAAGATACGCTCCTCGCGCGGGTTGAGCCAGGCGAGCACGCGCGTCGTGGTCTCGCGCAGGTTCGACTGGATCGCGGCGTCGATCGGCAGGATAGCGTTCTTGTCTTCGATCAAGTCGCCGAATTGCGAGTCCCCTTCTTCGCCGATCGGTGTTTCGAGCGAGAGCGGTTCCTTGGCGATCTTCAAGGTCTTGCGTACCTTTTCGAGCGGCATATGGAGCTTTTCGGCGAGTTCCTCCGGGGTCGGCTCGCGACCGATCTCGTTGAGCATCTGACGGCTTGTACGCACGATCTTGTTGATGACTTCGGTCATGTGAACAGGCACACGAATGGTACGTGACTGATCGGAAAGCGAACGGCTGACGGCCTGCCGGACCCACCATGTGGCGTAGGTAGAGAATTTGTAGCCGCGGCGGTAATCGAACTTGTCGACCGCCTTCATCAGGCCGATATTGCCTTCCTGGATGAGATCGAGGAATTGCAAGCCACGGTTGGTGTATTTCTTCGCGATGGAAATGACGAGGCGCAGGTTCGCCTCCACCATTTCCTTTTTGGCATGGCGCGCCTCGCGCTCGCCCTTCTGTACCATGTGTACGATCTTGCGGAACTCGCCGATCTCAAGCCCGGTCTCTGACGCGAGTGCGTGGATATCGTGGCGATGCGACTTGATCTGTTCCTTGTCCCTGGCAACGAGGCTCTTCCAGCCCTTGGCCGAGAGCTTCGACACGCGGTTAAGCCAGAGCGAGTCGAGCTCGGAGCCCAGATAGTTCTTAAGGAAATCCTCTCGCACGACACCGTGGCTCTCGGCGAGCCGCATCAGGCGGCCCTCGAAGCCGACGAGGCGCTTGTTGATGTCATAGAGCTGCTCGACCAGAGCGTCGATGCGCGCTCGATTCAGCCGCAGCGACTTCAACTCGCCGATTATCTCGCTCTTCAGTTTCTTATACTTGCGCTCCTGCGCAGCTGAGAGCGACAGCCTTTTGAGCTGGAACTTGATGTCCTCGTCCTGCAGGCGGCGTAGCCTCTTGTAGGCGCCGGCGATGGTGTCGAAGGTCTCGATCACCTTGGGCTTAAGCTCCGCCTCGATTGCGGCGACGGAGAGCCAATTCTCCATGTCGTCGTCGTCGTCGAGGTTGCTCTCGCCGATCGTCCCGTCGGCTGTCGTCTCCTGGCCATCGGCGCGTTCGCCGGCCCGCTTGGACGGGGTGGCGGGCGCAATGGCCGGCGCCTGTATCTGCGGCGGCCGCCCAGGTTGGGCCGGAACGGCGACGCCGAGGATCAGCTGGCCGTCGGGACCAATCACCGGCACCGGCATGGCCTTGGCATCAGGGCCGGCATAGGTTGCGTCGAGGTCGATGATGTCGCGAAGGAAGACCTTCCCCTCGTTGAGCTCGTCCCGCCAGATGATGATGGCCTGGAAGGTGAGTGGGCTCTCACAGAGCCCCGCGATCATGGCCTCGCGGCCGGCCTCGATGCGCTTGGCGATAGCGATCTCACCTTCCCGCGAAAGCAGTTCCTTCGACCCCATGTCGCGGAGATACATGCGTACGGGGTCGTCAGTGCGCTCAGCGGATTCCTTGGTCCCGGACTTCGCCGTAACCGGTCCCTGCTGGACTTCGACTAGCTCGTTCTCGCCCTCGGCTTCCTTCTCGGGCTCCTCGCCGGTCTCCGCCTCTTCCTCAAGCTCGGCCTCCTTGGTCTCGACTACGTTGATGCCCATCCCGCTGAAATTCGCCAGAATGTCCTCGATCTGCTCGGACTTCACCTCACCTGAGGATAACAATGCGTTTATCTGGTCGTGAGTGACGTAGCCGCGCTTTTTGGCGCTGCGGATCGGCTCCTTGACGGCGGCGTCGGAAAGGTCGAGCAGCGCGCGGTCGGGCGGGGCCTCAGGGCCCTCCTTCTCCAGCATCTCTTCCTTCTGCGGCGTCACCCTGATTTTGCTCGCTATCAATCTTCACAATCGGCCCTAAACCGACGGAGTGCCGTTGAAGAAGGATTTTACGCCAAGATTTTTGTCGAGAGCATCGTTACAGTTGTTCCGAGATCAGAAGCGAGGGGCGCGCGCGGGACCGCCTCTTCCGAGGACCCCTGGGATTACCCGAGGCTTCATCGGCAGCAGGCCCTCGCGCTGCAGCTTTTTGCGAGCGAGCTTGCGGGCGCGGCGGATGGCCTCCGCCCTCTCCCGGACTCTCCGCTCGGAGGGTTTTTCGTAATGACCGCGGAGTTTCATCTCGCGGAAGATGCCCTCGCGCTGCATCTTCTTCTTCAGTACCTTGAGAGCCTGGTCGACATTGTTGTCACGGACGAGAACCTGCACGCGGCGTTCCTCTTCGATCGAGCGATTGATGGGCCCCATGGCCAGAGGCGCCCGGGCCACTGGCGCACGGATATGCACAATTCGGATGCCTGTGGCACCGGCGGTACGAACCAACGTCGATATTTGAAATTGTGCCTGCCGATGGGCACCACGGCTGCCAATTGGAAGAAACGAAGACTTCGGTACGTCCCAGTTTTTTGGGCAGCTCTTCTGGCAAGCCCGAGCTTGCCCGCATGTACAAACAATGGGCGTGCCGGGGATAAAGAGCAATAGGAGCCGCCCGATTTTGTGTCGGGGTGGCCGTGTGGCCGACCTGGTCGATCGCGACCGCGTTGGAGCAACGGCGACGCTCCCGCGCTTGACAATTTCTTGAGCTATCCTCATACGGTACACGTTTGGTTCATCTCTATCGCGCGTAGTCGGCAGGCACCGCCACGGCGACTGAATCAATCAGCTCTAGAAATTGTGATCGTTTCCTGCGGGGGCCTTTATCGCCAGTGCTAGTACGAGATTTCGTTGTTGCAGCGGGGCGGCCGCCAGCACGGTCCGCGTCTGCCTTATGGGTTAATGAACGCAACGCACAGCAGGCCCCGGCCTTCAACAGTGCGTCGGCTTGTTCTTCAGAGAATGCGCGCCGTCGTCTCTGATTTTTATTGTTCGTATGTCGCACGGAGAATTTTACCGTAACTACCAAGGAGTGAGCCATGCAAAATGGCCAAAGCCAATCATGAGTGCGCGCCAACCCAGACCGGCAGCGTCATTTGCTGCCCGCTCGAAGCGGTGGACATCGAGTGCCGCCCGCCCCGAGGCGGAGCCGAGTGGCGCGGCGAATCCGGGACGGGCTTTGGGCCGCGCCGCCGCGGATTTCTTTTTGACTTGATCCACGGCGGCGGTGGCCGCGGCGGCCGAGCTGGGCGGTAGGCTTCGCCAACACCGGATCGCAACAGCACGGACATGGGCGCGTTGCTTCTCTTTGTGCGCTTCCCGCGCGCGCAGCCTACCCAGGGAGTAGGCCTGGACGAACTCTCCGGCGATCACTACCGATGCGTTCTGCGCCAGTGTCAGTCCATGCCGGGAGTGGTTTGAAACCGGACGTTACTGGTAAGGGTGGACGGTAAAACGGTTACACTTTCTCGCGCATCGTTCCAGGGCACCCGGCGACAATCCGATGCCGAACGAGTTTTAGCAAAGCGGGTGCTCGACGAAGCGGCCACGCTGAGGGCCGGGTTGTCATGCTTTGCGGATCCGCTCGCATCTTGCCCCGTTCTCGCCTGATCACCATTTATGAGCTGATCCCTGAAACTTAAGACGACTGCGACATGAATCAATCCATCGAGGGCAAACCCGGGCGCTATTGGCACGTCCTGGAAGACCACCGGATCCAGTGCGACGTCTGCCCCCGCTATTGCAAGCTGCATGAAGGTCAGCGCGGCCTGTGCTTCGTGCGCGCACGGCAAGGCGATCAGATGGTTCTCACCACCTATGGCCGCTCGTCAGGCTTTTGCATCGACCCGATTGAAAAGAAGCCGCTCAATCACTTCTTGCCGGGCACGCCGGTCCTGTCGTTTGGTACTGCCGGCTGCAACCTGACCTGCAAGTTCTGCCAGAACTGGGACATCTCGAAGGCCCGCAATTTCGATCGCATTCAAGATTTGGCCTCGCCCGAGGCGATTGCAGAAGCGGCGCTAGGCAGCGGCTGCCGGTCCGTCGCGTTCACATACAACGATCCCGTGATCTTTCTCGAATATGCCGTCGACGTGGCGCGGGCCTGCCGCGAGCGGGGCATCAAGACGGTGGCGGTGAGCGCGGGCTACATCTCGCCAGAGCCACGGATCGAGTTCTTTCGGCACATGGACGCGGCCAATATCGACCTCAAAGGCTTCACCGACGGATTTTACAAGAATCTTTGTTCGGGCAAGCTCGCTCCCGTGCTTGAGACGCTCGAGTACCTCAAGCACGAGACGAACGTTTGGTTCGAGATCACCACCCTGCTCATTCCTGGCGAGAACGACTCAGCCGCCGAAATTGAAGCAGAGAGCGTTTGGGTGATGGACCACCTTGGCCCCGACGTGCCGTTACATTTCACGGCCTTCCATCCGGACTGGAAGTTGATAGACGCACTGCCAACACCAGCGAACACGCTGCGCATGGCGCGGCGGATCGCCATGAATGCAGGAATTCGGTACGTCTACACTGGAAATGTCCACGATCCCGTTGGTCAGGCCACCCATTGTCACGCTTGCGGTGCCGTGCTGATCGGCCGCGACCAGTACGACGTGACGGCGTGGAACCTGTCTGCGGACGGCAGGTGTGCTGAATGCGACACGCGCTGCCCTGGTGTGTTTGAAGCTATAGCTGGCCAATGGGGCCAGCGCCGTCAGCCGGTAAGGCTGCGAAGACCCGAGCCAGAACCGTTAGCGTCGTAGTTCTGCAAAAAGCCCAGCGCGGACTCCCGGAAGCGGGGGCGTGAACGCTGTTCGGTTTCTTGCCCAAAAACCAAAACTCGCGTTTCAAAAAATTCTCGCCAAAAAAATTGCACGCCCCAATGACAACCGACGATGGACAACATAACTAAATAGCATGACCGGAACGGCCGCGGCGCGCATTTAGCTCGCTGGGCCATGACGGGATGGAAGCCCCGGCCCCAAGCCCCCCCAGCCCCTCGGCCGGGGCTTTTTTCGCGCTGCACCTACACGCTCTAACGCGCCGTTGTCTGTCACCTACCCCTGACCCTCGCTAAGCCGGTTTCACGGTGAGAGGGAGAAGCTCCGCTACTTCATTACTCTCCAGCCCCTTCGGCGTTCCACCGATGCCGCGCATAGGCTTCCTCATCAATCCAATCGCCGGGATGGGCGGGCGCGTCGGACTCAAAGGCACCGACGGAGTTGCGGCGGAGGCAGCGCGCCGTGGCGCCCACCCCACGGCCAATATGCGAGCACTGGAAGCGCTCCTTAAATTGAAGCATTTGATTGACTCTACACCAAGACCGCTCGCGATCGAATGGCTCACTGTAACCGGCACCATGGGGCGCGATGCGTTGCAGACGGCGGGGCTCGCCACGATCGAGGTCGTGCACGCCGCATCAAGCGAACCATCCGCCCAAGACACCAAAGCCGCGGTTGAAAAGTTTCTCGCGGCTGGCATCAATCTCGTGCTGTTCTGTGGCGGCGACGGTACGGCACCCGATGTTTGCGCCATTACAGGCGAAACCACGCCCGTCCTCGGCATACCTGCCGGAGTCAAGATGTACTCCGGCGTTTTCGGCGTCCTGTTAGACTAGGTTGGGAAACCACGACAATAGGCGGGCAAAAAGTAGCTGTGTTGAGGCAAGTCAAAATCTAGTCGGTCCAGTGAATGCGATCGTTCGAACGCGATCGAAATTCGTAGCTAGCACGTCGTGTGAAATAATCCTGCCACTTGCTCCCGATCGCGCAACCGGTTGTATAGCTCGATCGCCTCTGCGGTCGGCAGCACGTGTGTCCGCACGCGGCGCTCCTCCAGCAATCGCAGGGTTTGTGGGCATACGCGAAGTCGCCTCAGCATGCCCTGCGACAGCACGATTGTAGTGGCACCATGATCAAGCAGTTCGGCGACGTCGGCGGGCTGTATGCCGGGTTCGTGAGCAGTCCCGGTCTCGTTCCAATCCCATTCTCGCGCTCCGCCCGGGAACACCTTGGCATCTCTGAACTTCCCGACGCCCTCAATCTCGATCCGTCCCCAAGCAAGCATCGTGATACGCGGTGATCGTCGCTCGTGTTCGTTTGCAGACAATGATGTCAATGCTTTTGGCATGGCGTAAGACTTCGGAGTGTGAGCTAACTCTAGCAACGAGCGGCACGTGAACGTTCGTGATCAACAAAGATCAGCGTAAGACTGCAGCGAGATCATAGTATTCGCTCCGCAAGTTCACTTCGCCGGCCGCAGCTCCTCCTGTTCATCGGCGGTCAGAATTGCGACAATCTCGCCCGCCACGGGCTTGAGCGGCTGGCCGGCGCCGAAGATATCGGAATCTCCAGCGAGCCAGACGGATGCTTCCTCAACGTCGAGTATGGTGGGTCGCAGCGCGACAATGTCGAGCAGTTTTGCCTCATCCAAAGTCCCAAGGATGCGCCGAATGTCATCGGCAGTAGCCAATGCGCCACGATCCTGCGCAGTCGCTGGTTCCTTGGCCATGTTCCAATCCTATTCGCTCAGACGAAGGCGATCCGACTCAAATCACGAGGTACATGCCCAACTATACGCTCCAGGTATCTTTTTATCGCCTCAGCGATTTTTCTCTTGATTAGATCAAGGAAATTGAGCGCAAATATGCGCAACATTTGTGCCGATCGACCGGCGGCGCAAGAAGCGACGCTATGTTGAGAGCTAGTGCGACGCGTGGCGTTTTTCCAGCTAAATCGGATCGCGCGCGAGAGCAGAGTAATGGAAAGCGCGACATTCTAAAGTGGCTCCTGCAGCACGGGTGCCGCATCGATCACGGTGAGCATCAACAGCGCCATGAGGGACAGGCCATGGTAACCGTGCATCGGGAAGGCCGAAAGGCGGAAGTTCCGCTGGGCGGTTCTCGTCAATCCCTCGAGATGCGCGTGGTGCGCCGGGCCTGTGAAGAACTCGGACTCGACCCGGCACAACTGCCCGGACCGAAAAGCCGCTCTGAGTGTGCAGGTGCTCCGGCGATCATTGGTGCAGTCAGCTAACCAAAAATAAGCCGTGCTGGTGCGAAAATTGACCCTTATATGTTTGATCTAACTCAAAGCTCTGTCAAACGGATGCTTCAATCTGGCCAAATGTTAACGTCGGAGGGGTTTTTATGAGCGCCGTGGTTCTCGAAAGCATCACACCTTCCAGCTGACACACATTTAGATCAACGAGCTCGACGCACGACTTGGATGGGAAAACAAACACCGTTCTTACCGTCTGCTTCGAACCGTACTGCAGGCAATGCGCGACTAGCTCATTGTCGACGAGGCTGCGGGTTTTGGGGCACAACTTCCCGAGCTGCTGCGCGGCGTTTATTACAAGCATTGGCGGCCGGCCACGACGCCGGTGAAGAAACGCAGCAAAGCTGACTTCATTGCCCGCATCGACAACGCGTTCAAGGCGGATCCCATTATCTCTACGCCTGATGCCGCCACGAACTGCGACTTGAACATGTCGGCAACGAACATTACGCGCGTGCAGGATCGCAAACATCGATACGAATGATGCGATGATTCTGCTTACGATGCGAATCCAGGCCGGATGAATTTTTCGGAAAGGACAGGGCGCAGCACTCAGTAAGCACCGAACACCGCCTTTCGGCTTCCGGATGTTCCAGCAACAATGTTATCGTTCGCGCCGATCCCTGATCATTGGAGAATGTCTGGTGAAGCTTGGCTGCAGACGGAGCTAACCTTCACCCAGACTGTCCGCCTATCCACGCGCGTAAGCATCGCCTGATGAGAGTCTTCCTCGGAAGAGTTGTCGCATGCCTGGTCCTGATACTCTGCAGCAACTACGGCGTGATCTCTCCGTGAACGGTGAGAATGCTGCCATCATCGCTTTCACGGACGAAGCCGAAGAAACTTGGTCTTTCGCCAAGCTTGGCGACGTCTCCGCACGCCTTGCCGCTGGTCTCGCGCGGCGAGGGATCTCCCGTGGTGACAGCCTTGCGCTTATCGCCCCCAATAGCCCCCAGTGGATCGTCGCGTTCTGGGCGACTATCGGGGCGGGTGCGGTGGCAGTGCCCCTCGATGCACAAACTGATGATCAGGAGCTGAAGCGGATGATCGAGGTTAGCGCGTGTCGTCTTGCGTTCAGCACGGCGGCAGGTGCGAAACGCCTCAAAGTGATAGCGCCGTCATGCGAAACGATCATTCTCGATCGGGAGAGCGATTCCCCTGCAGGCAAAGGTTGGCGAGGTCTCCTGGTGACGCCCGACACGTCTTTGCCGACGGTCACAACAAGCGAGCCAGCCACTATTGTTTTCACTTCGGGAACGACCGGTGCGCCAAAGGCCGTTCCACTGTCACACGCCAATTTGTTGGCCAATGTGCTGGCCTTGGCCACAATCCGCATCGTCGGCCCAGGCGACCGCGCGCTCCTGCCATTGCCTCTTTATCATATCTATCCCTTGACGATCGGCATGATAACTCCGCTTGCCCTCGGCTGCGGCATCGTATTACCCGCTGGAATTAGCGGTCCAGAACTCGTCGCGGCGATGGGGCACGGGCGGGTAACCGTGCTCGTCGGGGTCCCGCGCCTCTATACCGCGTTGCTTGACAATATACGTCGTGGCATCGCAGCGCGCCCTCGAACTCATAGCAGTACTAATGCGAACGCTCCTCACATTGGCCTGTTGGGCACAGCGCCACGGTACAAATTGGCCGGGCAAGATCCTCCTAAGATCGCTGCGCCAGCAGGTCGCGCCTCATCTGCGTCTTCTTGTGAGCGGTGGTGCCGCCGTCGATGTCGAAGTCGAGGAAACGCTCGACGCACTGGGATGGGAGATTCTGACGGGTTACGGCCTCGTCGAGACATCATCAATGCTGAGCTTCAATGCGCCGGGCGCTGCGCTCCCGGGGTCGGCCGGCCGTCCGGTACCAGGTATGCACGTGAGGATTGCCAATCCAGACGCCGACGGAGTCGGGGAAATCGAGGTACGCGGTCCGTCGCTCTTTGCGGGCTATCGCAACGATCCAGCAAAGACGCAAGAAGCATTCACTCCGGATGGTTGGTTCCGGACGGGCGATCTCGGTTCCATCGACCGCGAGGGGTACCTGCACATTGCGGCTCGCAAGACCGAGACGATCGTTCTCGCCGACGGCAAGAAGCTCTTTCCCGAAGAGTTCGAGAGTGCTTATGGGACCGTGCCGCTCGTTCGCGAGATTGCCCTCCTCGGGCAAAATGGCGCACTCGTTGCGCTGGTTGTGCCTGATCTAGCTGCCGCACGTGACTTCGGTGCCTTGCGGCTGGAAGATGCAATCCGTGACGGCCTTGCAGCCAAAGCTCATATGTTGCCGAGCTATGCAAGAATTACCGGTTTTGCTATTGCGCACGGCGCTCTGCCGCGAACGCAGCTCGGCAAGATCCGCCGTTATTTGCTGTTGCCGCTCTATGAAGCGGCGCAACGGCATGAAACGCCATCTGCGCCGGCGGAACTATCGCCAGAAGATCGCGCGTTGCTCGACAGACCGGAGATGGCAAGGATCTGGCGCTGGCTTCAGCAGCGATTTCCGGACAAGAACTTGCAGCTCGATACAGTCCCCCAGATTGATTTGGCGATTGATTCCCTCGGCTGGGTCGATCTCACCCTGGCGCTCGAACGTGAGCTTGGGATCGTCTTAAAAGAGAGCGCGGTCGCGCGGATCGTCACTCTGCGCGATTTTTTGAGCGAAGCCGCAACCGCACCAAAGGCGGGAAAAGCCGACGCGCTATCAGATGCCGAGGCACCTTGGCTCGCGCCGCTTGGCACCGTTCTTGTCGTCATTCGCGCCCTTGGCGACACCTTGCTTCGATTGATCATGCGCTGGGCGTTCCGGCTGCGCGTCGAAGGCCTTGAACTCTTGCCCCAGAGAGATCCGATTCTCCTCTGCCCAAACCATGTGAGCTATCTCGATCCTTTCGCATTGGCTGCTGCCCTCCCGAGGGAGCGACTGAGCCATACCTGCTGGAGCGGTTGGACTGGAATCGTTTTTACAACGCGATTGCGCCGCCTCTTTAGCCGCGCAGCTCGTATCATCCCCATTGATCCCGACCGAGCGGTGATGTCGGGCCTAGCGATGGGCGGATTTACGCTTGAGCGCGGCTGGAACCTCGTCTGGTTTCCCGAGGGTGGCAGGAGCGCCGATGGTAAGCTGCAACGCTTTTTGCCAGGCATTGGCGCGCTGGTCGAGAAGCATCCGGTCCCGATCGTTCCGGTTTATATCGAAGGCAGTTTTTTCGCTTGGCCGGTCGGGCAGAAATTCCCTCGACCTCACCGAATCACCGTGCGTTTCGGCGAAGTGATCGAACCAAGGCCATTGATTGCGAGCACGGCGGAGCGCGCCCGTGATCAGGAGATCGCCTCCGCGATAAGGGCTCGTGTCGCCGCCCTCGTGGAAACGAATGAGAGCGTGACGAGTGAGTAATGCTAATTGACCCAGACGCGCCGACCGGCTCGGGCTTCTGGCACTGGCTGGTGGTGAACATCCCGGGGAACGTGAGCGAGCTTGCCGAGGGCGCAGGCAACGGGCACGGCAAGCTGCCTGCGGGAGCGTTGCAGACACGCACCGACTTCGGCGTACCCGGCTATGGCGGCCCGTCCCCGCCCGAGGGCGACCATCCGCACCGCTATCTGTTCACTGTGTTCGCCGTGGAGGTCGACAAGCTCGATGTGAAGGCCGATACATCGGCAGCGGTCGTCGGCTTCAATTTGCATTTCAATACGCTGGCGAAGGCGGAGATCATGGGGCTGTCTAAAAGGTAAGACGGCAACACGGCACGTGAATACCCCCGTCCTGATATCGACGGAGCCAGCGCGAACCTCCGTGACCAGCCTCTATGAGGTCAGTAACATCATCACAGACACTTCGTTTCGGGCGCGTGATCTTGTGCGCGGTGGTGATGCAATTCTAATCAGCGAGTGGTCTGCAACGCGCTCCCTTAAGCAATGGGACCGTATCGTCGCGCGTTGTTCAGGTTGGCTCACATGCGCAGATCAGTGGGGCAGTGTTGCCGTACCAGCGCGATGCATCGGAGAGCGTTTTGAAGTTGTTCCGCAATGTCGCGAAGCGCACCGATAGGAAGAGGCGCAAGCTTGCAAACCACGTTGGGGGTGACGTCAATCATCCGGCCATTGTCGATGCTTTCTCGCAGAACACGATGCTTCGCGCGACAGCTCCGGCGATCACTACCCTGTGGCTGATCGATGTTATCGATCGCGCGGTGGACCCGCCGGTTCCTGATATACGCAACACCGAAGGCGATGAACTGCTGTTCTGCGCCGTGCATTTTCCGCTGACAGCTGACGCCACAACCGATGACGTACGACTTGCGTTGGGCCGATGTCCGGCACTACGTCGAGAAAGTACGACGTTTTTGGAATTGGTTCGCCCCCCGACAACCCGGCGGAAGCCTTACCCAGGCAGAAGGGAACGTCGCAATCCCACACCTTCGCCGCCACGCTCGATGACGGCTCGCTGGTGCTCGGCGCAGTGGAATTGAAGGGTAAGACGTTGATCTTGTCTGTGAACTCGCAAGGTCGGGCCAATCGAGGGTGCGCTTTGTTATCCGAACTACTTAGCGGCTTGATAGGCGAGCTTCTGGTCGAGATGCAAACGCTCAATGAGGTCATGGCATCGTGCCAAATTCTCCGCCGCCCGCCGAACCGAACCTAACTGAAGACGAACGCCGCACCATCATCCATCAAAGCCTCGATCGGCATTAGGGACATGTTTGATCGGCCGGCCCCCATCCTCGGAAACAAATCTCCGCGCGCCGCGGCCAAAACCGCCAAGGGCCGTGCCAAGGGCATCGATTGGCTCAAGATGCTTGAAAATAGCGCAGCTAAATCCGCCGGGCGAAACCACGACATGGCAACTTACGACTTCGCTTGGCTGTGGGCGGAATTGGGCCTTCAAGAGCTGAGGCGTTGATTTCGGTCAGGCGTAGATTATCGCGCGACCAAACTAGATCTGGAATCGTCCAACTGATGAGGAAATGTCACTTTCTTAATAAGTTCGCCTTCGATCGCGACTACTAAAGCCTGCAACTCCGAAGCAGTTAGGCGGCGTCTCGATCCGTAGCTCGGCGGGGAGACGGGAATTCTCGGACTAAACTGCCGTCGACCAGACCGCCGCCCTTCCCGTAAGCGTCGATGCGCTTTACTTCGTCGATGCTCAATCCCTGTTCCGCGACCAACGGGTTGCTTGCGTAACTTCCCCACTGCTTATGAAACGGCGCGACACCGCGACGGCGACAATCGGCGATAATGTCTCGAACCCATACCGGCACGGAAGGGGTCTAGCCCAGCCTAGTCGTTTGATTCCCCGTAGTGCTCACGCCATGTTCCGGAAATGGGAATGGCCTCGGCCTTCGGCAAAGGCGAAACTCGGCGTGGTTAATCGGCAGAGATGTTAACTGCGCGGCCGCGCCCGACGACGGGCGAAGGCCAAGAACTGACCGTTGCGCCTAACGCCACGAAGGATCAACCGCGCTCCCAATTGACGCTTCGCCAAGAAAGGCAACAGTTGCCGCAAGTCCGAGCCTTTTAGCGGCTGAGTTTTCGTCTTGTGACCGCCATGCTTATCGAAATATCCAGAACGGATCTGAAAGAGTGATTTGTACGCGTAAGTCGACGTGTTGCTCTACACGGGATTACGACGCGGCGACGCCGTGCGGCTCGGCCGCCAGCATATTTGCGACGGCGTCGCTACCATCAAGACCGAGAAGACAAACATCATTGTCACACTTCCGATTCTGTCTGTGCTCGCCGAAACTTTGGCCGCGGGCCCCTGCGGGGATTTAACGTTCATTGCAGGATCGAGGGGCAATCCGATGACCAAAGAAGGCTTCGGAAACGATTTCAAGAAGGCGTGCAAAGCGGCCGGCGTTCCGGGATCTGCGCATGGCGTGCGGAAGATCGCAGCGACACGCGCCGCCAATGCTGGCGCTACCGTTGCGCAACTCGAAGCAATCTTTGGTTGGTCGGGCGGCCGTATGGCGGCGCTTTATACTAGGACCGCTGATCGGCGCCGACTGGCGATGGAAGCCATGTCAAAGCTTGGGAACGATGAGCGAACTTCTATTGTCGCACCTTTGCATCCGGTGCGACAATCAGGCGAAAAAGACAAATGAAAACAATGCCAAAATTTGATGGTGGTGCGGACGGCCGGACTCGAACCGGCACAGGGGTTTCCCCCCGAGGGATTTTAAGTCCCTTGCGTCTACCATTTCGCCACGTCCGCTTATGTAGCTCAACCCAGAACGGAGTGTAGCCGTTACAAAATCTCCACCAGAGCTTTCCGCGTACCGGAAATAAGGTCGATAACCTCGTCCCGAGTAGGGCTCCGCTCCTTAGCATGAACGCAAAGATTTCGAATATCCCCCAGTCTCTGAAGCTGACGCCAACCGAGAATATCGATTACTGAGCTTTGCTTCAAAAGATCATTGTAGTCGGCAATTGTCGCGTTCTTCTTTTTTGGCTCGACGCTTCGAGCAGCACATATCTTCTGCAGATGGAATTCTAGCGTAACGCCCGAGAGCGCGCCAGCCGCCCTCAGGTGCCCCTTTTTTTAGGAGTTCTTCTGCCGCATCGAGCTCCTGCCGGAACAGATCGGCTCTCACAATTAGCTCGAGATCATTGAGTCGCTGGTCCGCAGTCCAATATACAGCTTCAACAATCATGATTTGCTGCTGAAACAGTGAGCTGAACGCGGAGACCCGATCGAAACTTGAATGAGTAGTGCTGCGCATATAATCTTGGAGTGTATAATGCAACCAGTCAGCATTTTTTCTCTTTGGATCTGGTTCATACAATCCAACGAACTCTGGAAAACGATCTGGTCCGAGTTGCCGCATGAACGGCAATATTCTCGAATACCACGTATGATATTGTTGAGGCGTCGATATTTTTGCCACTTCCGATAATTTTTCAAGCCCCGCCTTCATGGCCTGCGTGGGAACCTGTTTGATCATTTCGTCGTTAAATATGTCCTTAGCTTCCTCTAACAGGAGCCTGAGGTCTTCCTTAGCTTTTCCGAAATCCATCGCATATCCAAACGCTAGAACATCTCTGCCTTTGAACACATGCCCGGCCACACGTTGTCCCGTTCGACCGGCGCACGACGTGCGAATGGATCGGGGGCGTGTCGAGCTTCGCTTGGCCTCCAGCCTGCCGCGTCACGGCGTCCATTAGGCGTCTCTTCTCACAACAAGGATTTTTGAACCCTGGACCGAAATATAGTCCATTTTCGGCGACCGCGCGGGCTTCGATCAACATTTTCCCCGCCGGGCCGTGGAATCTCCGCTCGAACCGGCTGCCGCAGTATCAAATGTGCCGACGAGAGTATTTTCGTCGACAATCTTCCAGTCGAAAGTACCAACAAGATTTCGCCGCTCCGGGCGCGCATCGTTGCCTTCGACAAAAACAATATGGACTTCGCTGCCGGTGATGGATGAACCCTTTTGGACCGTAAGCGCTGATATTTCAATCGACGGCGGAAGCGCACCGTTGACCAAAGATTTTTTTCCATTCCCGGAAAGATGACCGTCGCTATCTTGCTCCAAACGTAAGCTGAATTTCATCTCCATGCCGATAAAATCGTCATGGTGAGAATGTCGCACCACGTCCGCGACGCACCACGGCCCGTCTAGACGGTGGGTCATGAGCGGTCGGATATAAGCGAGGTACAATTGATTGAGCCCTACCGCTACGGGTATGGCCGCGATGATCGTGCCCCCGGTCAAGCTGACGGAGCGCCAGTACTTTCGAAGCCAATGTCGATGCTTGACGACCCACGCTGGATGCATGACGGAGCTTTCTCCGTGGCACGCCATCTATCATGTACCCGCATAACGGGTGTTTCAAGCATTTTCTACCGCAAGATCTGACGCGCCAATTCGAAAGAGGCGATCCAGCGCTACAGTCCAGCTTCGTTGATCGGAGGCTGGAAGGCGAGCCCGGTATCCCAGGGAAAATAGATCCAGGTGTCCTGCGACACTTCGGTGATGAAAGTATCGACCAACGGCCGGCCCATCGGCTTGGCGTAAACGGTGGCAAGATGCGCGCGCGGCACGATTTCCCGCACCACTTTTGCCGTCTTGCCGGTATCGACCAGATCGTCGACCAGCAGCACGCGCGCACCCTGCCCGCTGCCCAGCGCGATCACGCTCGCGGCCACGTTTTTGAGCACCATCAACTCGCCCTGGCTGGTGCCGGTGTAACTTGACACGCAAATTGTCTCGATCAGCTTGATGCCGAGTTCGCGCGCGACGATCGCCGCCGGAACGAGGCCGCCGCGGGTGATGCAGACAATCGCCTCGAACGGCCCGGCGCCGGTCAACCGCCAGGCGAGCGCGCGGGAGTCGCGGTGAAACTGGTCCCAAGACACCGGAAAGATCTTGGCCGGATCGCGCGGCGCCTGTTGGGCCGCCCGCTCTGCTTCGACTTTGCTCATCGAAGTTTGGCTCATCGAGAAGTCCCTGGGTCGGAGGGATAGATCCATACCGCGATCCCGGCAAAGGATCATGCCCCACTCAACAAGCCCGATATCAGACCGAAAGCCCCAATGGCAATCAGGGAATCTCGAAGACCGTGGTCTCGTCGGCGATACCGCGCAAGGCCGCCCGCTGCATCATCGGCTGCAGCCCGGAGGTTTCCAGGATTTTGGCGGCGTTCTTGTCCGCGACCACCGATTGCGTGACGAAGATAGAGCGCGAGGAGGCGAGCCCCTGCACCCGCGCCGCCAAATTCACGGTCTGGCCGAAATAGTCCTGACTGTCGTTGAGAATGACCGCCAGGCACGGCCCTTCGTGAATCCCGATCTTGAGCAGCAGATCCTGGTTGCCGCGCTCGGCATTGATCCGCGACATGGCCTCACGCATGCGCAGCGCCGCCGCCAGCGCCCGGTCGGGCGTCGGGAAGGTCGCCATGACCGCGTCGCCGATGGTCTTGACGATGGCGCCCGCCTCCGCCGCTACGATCTCGGTGAGCACGTGAAAGTGCTGGCGTACGAGATCGTAGGCCACCAGGTCGCCGACCCGCTCATAGAGCGCCGTCGAGCCCTTGAGATCCGTGAACAGGAAGGTGAGGCTCGTGATCTTGAGACGCTGATCGACGTCGAGCGTATCGGTGCGGTAGATGTCGCGGAAAGTCTGGTTGGTCAAAAGGCGTTTGGCTGTCAGGAACGGCCGGCGCCGGCCGAGCAGATGATGTAACGGATCGCCGGCAATCCACAGTGCCGGCAGCACACGCCGGTCGGTGCGGTTTTCCAGCGTCACCCGCAAAGGTCCCGGACGCATTTCCATGGTGCCGGCCGGCGCCTTCACCTTGTTGAACACCATCGACAGCGTTTGCCGCTCGTGCGTTGGTTCGCCCTTGACGTCGATGAATTGCGTGCCGTGCGACACTGGGTCGAACACGATGACAAAGCCTTTCGGCAGCTGCACCGACAGCACCGCCTTCTCGCCGGGCGCCAGCTCGATCGAATCGACGGTGAATTCGGCGAGGCTTTCTCCCAGCGCCTCCGGCAGATCGACGCCCGAGCTCCAGAAAATCTGGCGGTAATATTCGACTTCGGGCAGCGTGTCTGGACTGTGGGCGGCGATGCGGCGAACGCGCGGGCTCACCGTGAAAGTGACCTCGACCATTTCGTCTAGCGTCGGCTCGTAGCCGGCGGCGCACAGCCCGCAATCGTATTCGTCGCGATTGATGGTTTTGAGCGTCGTGCCCGCTTCGAGTACGCCGCCGCAACCCGGGCAAAGCACGTTCCACGATAATTCGAAAATGCCGAGCCGCGAGGCGTGCAGAAAGGCTGCAATAATGCGCTCCTCGTCGAGGCCGTGCTTGGCCGCGAAGGCGAGCGGATTGACCCGGCAGAGGTCGCGGTCGGACGCCTCGCGCACCGCCTCCTCGATAGCGGAAGCGCAGCCGGGGTCGGACGATTGCCGCAACACGCTGAATAGGGCTTCGGTTTCGCTCATCGAAAGCTTCCCTTGCGCTGTAAGGGCGGCCCCGAACGTAACTATCGCCTTCCGCACCCGCAAGGCGCATGGGCGTGAAGCGCGAGACGCCGCACCTCACCGCCATGTGAGACCCTAGCGTGTTCGTGCGGCCAGACGGCCCACTCATTCTACTTTGCAGCTGACTTGGCAGCTTACTTGGCGGCTTACTTGGCAGCGAGCTGTGCGTGGACGCGCGCCAACATGGCTTCGACCTCGGCTTTGACGCTAGCGAGCCTTTGCGGATCGCGCGTGCGCATCACGACGTGGGCGTTGGCGCCTCTGTTCTCATCCATGAACGGATACGAGCCGATGATGACGTCGGGATGCGCCTTTGCAATGGCGCCAAGCTCGGTGCCGATATCACCCTCGCGGCAATCGGCGCGCACGCTATCCGAAAGCATCTTCGCGCCGGTCTTGAGCTGGGGCGTCACGTATTCGAGCATGGCCTGCATGACCTGGGGGATGCCCGCCATGACGATGACGTTGCCGATGCGGAAACCTGGCGCCGCCGAGATCTTGTTGAGCACCAATTCGCCCCCGGCGGGCACGCGCGTCATGCGCATGCGCGCCTCGTTCATCTCACCGCCCGTTTGCGCAAGGCGTTCGCGCAGAATTTCCACCGCGCGCGGATGGTAGTCGATGGAGACGCCGAACGCCTTGGCGACCGCATCGGCGGTGATATCGTCGTGGGTCGGCCCGATCCCGCCGGTGGTGAAGACGTAGGTATAGCGTATCCGCAGCGCGTTGAGCGCGGCGACGATTTCCGGCTCTTCGTCCGGCACGACGCGGACCTCCTTGAGGTCGATGCCGATGGCGGTAAGGTATTCGGCGATAAAGCCGATATTTTTGTCCTTGGTCCGTCCGGACAAGATTTCATCGCCGATGACCAAAAGCCCGGCGGTGACGATCTCGCTCTGACCCGTTCCCTCGGCCGCGCCGCTCATGTGCAAACCTTTGGGCCACTCCCGCGCTTCCCGCCTCCTCTAGCGCGGCGGCTCTGCCGGCTCAAGCTTCGCCGATAGCGGCGGCAGCCACCAGATGCCGGGCGAATGCGCATTCGTCTTTTGCGAATTGCGATTTGCCGCCGGATATGTCACGCAAAGTCGAGGGAGAGAGCGTCATGAACTTTACAATGTCCGAGCGCCAGAAGCATTGGCGCGACCGCGTCATCGCCTTCATGGATGCGCATGTCTATCCGGCGGTCGAGACCTATGACCGGCAGGATGAAGCGGGTGATCGCTGGAAGGTCATTCCGATCATCGAAGAGCTGAAGACCAAGGCGAAGACCGAAGGCCTGTGGAATCTCTTTCTGCCGCCTTCGCCCGAGCATGATGAAGGCGAATGTCACGGCGCCGGATTGTCGAACCTCGACTACGCGCTTTGCTCCGAGCAAATGGGCCGCGTGTCCTGGGCCTCGGAAGTGTTCAATTGCTCGGCGCCGGATACCGGCAACATGGAAGTTTTGCATCGCTACGGCTCGCCTGAGCAAAAAGCCAAGTGGCTCAAGCGGCTGCTTGCCGGTGAAATCCGCTCGGCCTTTCTGATGACCGAGCCCGGCGTGGCTTCATCCGACGCCACGAATATTGAGACCTCCATCGTCCGTGACGGCAACGACTATGTGATCAACGGACGCAAATGGTGGTCGTCCGGCGTCGGCGATCCGCGCTGCAAGATCGCCATCGTCATGGGGAAAACCGACCCGAGCCGCGCCCGTCACGAGCAGCAATCGCAAATTCTCGTTCCGCTGGATATGCCCGGCGTGAAAGTGCTGCGCATGCTGCCGGTATTCGGCTTTGACGATGCGCCGCACGGGCATGCCGACGTTCTGCTCGAGAATGTGCGCGTGCCGGCGGGCAACCTCCTGCTCGGCGAAGGCCGCGGCTTCGAGATCGCGCAGGGCCGCCTCGGCCCCGGCCGTATTCACCATTGCATGCGCACCCTCGGCGCTGCCGAAGTCGCGCTAGAAAAAATGACCAGGCGGCTTCTTTCGCGGGTCGCCTTCGGCAAAAAGCTCGCTGAACAGTCGGTGTGGGAACAGCGCATCGCCGAAGCGCGTATCGACATCGAGATGACGCGGCTTTTGTGCCTGAAGGCCGCCGACATGATGGACAAGGTCGGCAACAAAGCCGCCCAGCTCGAGATCGCCATGATCAAAGTCGCGGCGCCGCGGATCGCGCTCAAGGTGATCGACGACGCCATTCAGGCGCACGGCGGTATGGGCGTGACCACTGATGCGGGCCTTGCGCGGATCTATGCGCATATCCGCACGCTGCGGCTCGCCGACGGCCCCGACGAAGTCCATTGCCGCGCGATCGCGCGGCTGGAGATGCGCAAATACACCAACACGCGGGTGTAGGGCGAAATTCCAGGCCCGAAACGCGGTGCCAGGAGGCCGCAAAGCCCTCATTCGGAATATCGATTTTATGCTGGTCACGGCTGTACCGAGCCTTTTTCGGCGTGGAGCGTCACGCAATCGGTACCTTGAGTGCCTATGTACTGTTTTTGTTCTTGACTTAAATCCTAAATCGGCTATTTTGTCACCATTTCAATTACGAAAGGTGACACGTGCTGCACGAACGTTTGCGCGATGCGTGGTCCGTGCGAAAGCGTGCCGTTCCGATCAGCCCAGCGTTGCATTTTGCGCCAGAGGGCCTCGTGCTCGGCGCCGGAACGGTCTTGCTGCCAGCAGAGGGACACCGCCGGCTCGCGGACCTTCAAGGCCAGGAAGCGCGACTGCTAGCCCTGCTCTCAACAACTTATGGAAGGACAGATACTGGAAGCTTCTGTCAGACCTCCGCATCCAAAGGTTTTTCATCGAAGACCTTTGGGGTCAGGCGGAGCGGCAGGTCGAGGCAGCCGGCGAGCGTCGCATCCGCTGGTATTTCTCCGAGAAAAAAGCGGCAGACTACGTCCGCGATCTATTTCGTGATGACCCTATTCGAGATCGCATTGACATCGTTCACGCACCAATGCCGGAGAGCGCAAGATGAATGAGCGTCCATTTAGAACTGGCATCTACTACGGGCTGCCGCGACGCCGCGAAACTCCGGCTGTCATTGGTGCCAAGTTCCTGCATTCGCTCGACGCCCTAAGCCGCATTGATCCGCTCTTCGCCAAGTGGAATGTGCTCGATCGGCCGGCGCTGGCTTCCCTGCCGCTCGCCGTCGCGCGTCCGCGCATCGCAACCATCGTCGAAAACAACGTTGTTCGCGACGATGACGGCCAGCCCGAGCCCGAATCGGGATACAGCGCAATTGGCGTGACCGACACTGCCATGCCATCGCGCATCGTCACGCTCCGCGTCGGCGCCGGCGGATTGGTTAGGGACGAGATGATGCTGAAAGTCGGAGATTTTCTCTACCCTACCGATCCGCTGATCGTGAAATACAGTGTGTTCCGGGAAGCACTGCTCGCCACAATCGCGATCTGGCAACCGATTTGGGCTTCTGTTTCGGCGTTTAGGGGGGACTATGCGGAAGAGCCGATCGTTCCTGGCGCGCCTTTGTTCCCTTATTCTGCTTTCCACATCCCTTGGATTGCCTATCTGTCGCCCGCGCCCGCCGTCGGCTTCCCGCCGCTGCCTGCCGAGATACGCACCGAGCGTGCGCCGGACGGGGGATTGCTTTTGACCGTCACGGAAGAACCTCTCGACCCGACCAATCCGGAACATCTACGCGGTGCGCGTATCGTTGCCGAAACGATGATCGCCCACGTCGGATATCGGTCTTAATTGAGCGGCTGGCGCGGCTCGCGCGAGATCGAGTGTACGTCGTGGAGAAAACAAGCGGCAGATCTTGTCCGCGATTCTATTCCATGGTGATCCTGTTCAGCGCTTCATCGATATCGTTCACGTGCCAATGCCGGACGACGCAAGATGAATGGACGCCCCTTGAGTTTTAGCATCTATAACAGGCTGCCGCTGCGCCGGGAAACTCCGGCGGTCATCGGTGCCAAGTTCCTGGACTCGCTCGATGCCCTCAGCCGCATCGATCCGCTTTTTACCGATTGGAATGTGCTCGATCGGCCGGCTTGGGCATCCTTGCCGCTCGCACGGCCCCGCATCGCGACCATCATTGAAAATAATGTTGCCCGCGACCGCTACGGTCAGCCTAAGCCCGAATCAGGATACAGCGCAATTGGCGAGACCAACAATGCCATACTATCGCGCATCGTGACTTTGACAGTTCAGGCCGGCGGTGTGATGATGGACGAGATGATGCTGAGGGTTGGAGATTTTCTCTACCCCCACGATCCCCTGATCGTGAAGTACAGCGGGCTGTTTCGCGAGGCTTTCCTCACCACCGGCGCGATCTGGCGCCCGACTTGGGCCACCGTTGCAGCGCGTTGGATGGATTATTGGAAGAAGCCGATTGTTCCGGGCGCGCCTGTATTCCCGAGTTCTTTCTTCCACATTCCTTGGATTGTCTATCTGTCGCCAGCACTCGCCGTGCGCTTCCCATTGCCCGCCGAGATAAGCAGCAAGTATATGCCGGACGGTGGATTGCTTTTGACCGCCACGGAAGAACCTTTCGACCCGACCAGTCCCGAACATCTGCGCCGCGCGCTGATTCTTGCCGAGGCGATGATGACCTGGGTCGAACACAATCTTGCCGACGACAACCCGGATTGAGCGCGAGAAAGGAAATAGCAGTTACGCGCTCAAGCCGTTTTATCAGCGAAAAGCTTTTTCAGCTCGCGCTTCATCAGCTTGCCGGTCGGATTGCGCGGCAATGCGCTGGGTGCGAACACGATCTTCACCGGCACTTTGAACGCGGCGAGCCGCTCGGCAACGAAGGCGCGCAACTCGGCCTCGCTGACGATGGCGCCGTCCTTGAGCACCACGACCGCTGCCGGCTCCTCGCCGAGCGCGTGATGCGGAATGCCGACCACGGCGGCGTCGATCACGCCGGGATGCTCGTACAGCGCGTTCTCCACTTCGACGCAGTAAATGTTTTCGCCGCCGCGGATCAGCATGTCCTTGGCGCGATCGAGGATGGTGCAGAAGCCTTCCTCATCGAGGCGGGCGATATCGCCGGTTCGCAGCCAGCCGTCGATGAAAGTCTCGGCGGTCGCCTCGGGATTTTGCCAATAGCCTTTGACCACGCTCGGACCCTTAACCCAAAGTTCGCCCACGCTGCCGGTCGGCAATTCGTTGCCGCTCTCATCCACGACCTTCATCTCGCCGACCGGAAAGGCGGGGCCGCAGCTCGCCGGGCGGTGTTCGTAATCCTCGGCCTGATGTCCGGTGAATCCGCCCGAAACCTCTGTCATGCCCCAGCCGGTGCCGGGAACCACCTTGGGGAATTTCTCCTTCAGCCGCGCGACCAGATCGGCGGCGGCCGGCGCGCCACCGTAGGAGATGCTTTCCAGCGAAGAGAGGTCGTACTTTCCGAGCGCCGGATGTTCGAGCAATTGCCAGGCGATGGTCGGCACGCCGCCCGCATTGGTCACCCGCTCGCGTTCGATCAGCTGCATTGCCAGTTCCGGCTCCCACTTGTGCATCAACACCAGTTTGACGCCGGCAGCGAGCGACGGGACCATCGCCGCGTGGCAGCCGGTTGTATGAAACAGCGGCACGACCAAGAGCGAGCACTTTTGCGGTGCGTTCGGATCGGGCGCCGGCACCGGCTCGCCGCGCCGCAAAAACGTACGCGCCTGCCCGAAGGGCCGCACCAGCACCGCGGTCGTGGAATTGCGATGCGTGCCAAGCGCGCCTTTCGGCTTGCCGGTGGTGCCCGACGTGTAAAGGATGGTGGCGTCATCCTCCGGATCGAGCGCCACATTGGGCAGCGCCCGATCCGGCAACAGATGCCACGAACTCACGTCGCCGATGATGGTTTCGAGCTTGGTGACTTGGGGATGCGCGACCTCTTCGGACTCGCGGCTGACAAAGATGCGCTCGAGCGCCGGGCAATTGTGCAGATGCTCGAACAACCGCTCGAGCCGCTCGCGGTCGACAATGGCGATCTTGGCCCCGGAATCGTTGAGCCCATATTGCAGCTCCGGGCCGGTCCACCACGCATTGAGCAGAACGGCGATGCCGCCGGCGAGCAGACAGCCAAAAAAGGCGGCGGGCCATTCCGGCAGATTGCGCATGGCGATGGCGACGCGGTCGCCCTTCTTCACGCCGGCTTGCTGCAGGGCTTCGGCAATCGCCAGCGCCGCGCGGCCAAATTCGTCATAGCTTGCCCGCTCATCCCGATAGACGACGAATGTCTTGTCGCCGTAGACCCGCGCCAAAAGAAAAAGATCGCGCATGGTCGGCGGTGCGTTCTTCCATACCCGCGTGGGCACGCCGCGGATGTCGCGCTGCTCGATCTCAAAGGGCGAGCCCGAGCGCGTCAGCATCGCGTTGGCTTGCGCCAACGAAATAGCCGGGAATTTCTTTACCAACAGCATGGCCCTTGTTCTGTGCAGTAACCGACCGATACGGTTGCCTTGGCATTGCCCGGCGGCGGCAAGCCTCAGGCAATCGTCACGCCGCCGTCGACCACGATGGTTTGGCCAGTCATGTAGGCGCCCGCCTGCGACGCCAACAGGATCGCCGCGCCGGCAATCTCGTCAGGCTCGCCGATCCGGCCAAGCGGCGTCTGCGCGTTTCGTCGCTCCAGGTTGTCCGGATCCTCCCACAATGCACGAGCAAAGTCGGTGCGAATGAGACCCGGAGCAATGCAGTTGATCCGGACATTGTGCGGCCCGAGTTCGACCGCAAGATTGCGGGCAAGCTGCAAATCGGCCGCCTTGGAAATGCAATATGCGCCGATCACCGGGCTGCCGCGGAGACCGCCGATCGACGAGACGATGATGATCGAGCCGTCCTTGCGGGCGATCATTTGCGGCGCGACCATCGTGATCAGCCAGTGGTTGGAGACGATATTGTTGTCGAGGATCTTGCGGAGTTGGTCGTCGCTGATGGTGTGCATCGGCCCGTAATGCGGGTTTGAGGCCGCATTGCAGACGAGCACATGGATCTGGCCGAATGCGCGAATGGTCTCTTCGACTAGACGTTGCAGGTGCTCCTTGGAGGAAATATTCGCCGCGATCGCGATAGCGCGGCCGTCGCCATATTTGGCGTTGATCGCGTCGGCCACCTCGCGGCAAGGCTCGATATTGCGTGAGGAGACGACGACCTTTGCCCCCTGCTCGGCCATCCGCTCGACGATCGCGCGACCGATGCCGCGCGAGGAGCCGGTGACCATGGCCACTTTTCCGCTCAGGTCGAATAGCGACACGGTCGTTCCTTCCCCTTGCATATGTTGTATTTTGCACGCCAGCTTATTTCAGCATAACACCAGCCGGCAAGTTGAAGAGGAAGCGCGCGATGCCCGCCATCAATGCTGTAGCCGACCTGACCCGTGAAGGCGATATCGCCGTTCTCACGATCAATTCGCCGCCGGTCAATGCGCTATCGGCCGACGTGCGCAACGGCCTTCGCGACGGCGCCCGGCAAGCAGCCGCCGATCCCGCCGTCAAAGCCATCGTGCTGATTTGCGCGGGGCGCACCTTTATTGCCGGCGCCGACATTTCCGAGTTTGGCAAACCCTCGCAAGGCGCGACACTCCCCGAGATCCAGGGCGCCCTCGAAGGCAGTCCCAAGCCGGTGATCGCGGCTATCCACGGCACCGCGCTGGGCGGCGGCTTCGAAGTCGCCCTGATGTGCCACTACCGCATGGCTGTGCCCTCGGCAAAGCTCGGCTTGCCCGAAATCAAGCTTGGCCTCATTCCCGGCGCGGGCGGCACGCAACGCTTGCCGCGCCTTTCCGGCGTGGAAAATGCGCTCAACGCCATCCTTTCCGGTACCCCCTTCGGCGCCAAACAGGCGCTTGACTGGGGGGTCGTCGATACGCTGGTCGAAGAAGGAAAATTGCGCGAGGGCGCAATCGCCTTCGCCCGCAAGGTGATCGACACGCACATGCCGCTGCGCAAGATCCGCGACCTCAACGACAAGATCGAAGCGGCGCGCGGCAAGCCGGAAATTTTCGAAAAAATCCGCAAGGAGAATGCGCGCAAATTCCGCGGCTTCGAAGCCTGGAAATCCGCGATGCGGGCCGTGCAGGCGGCGGTCGATCTTCCCTTCGACGAAGGCATGAAGCTCGAACGTCAGGCCTTTCTCGACCTCGTTCCGTCGGAGCAATCGCGCGCGCAGCGTTATGTGTTCTTCGCCGAGCGCAAGGTGTGGAAAGTCGCCGACATACCAGATGACACGCCGCTGCTGCCGATTAAGAAAGTCGGCGTCATCGGCGCCGGTACGATGGGCGGCGGCATTTCGATGAATTTTCTCAACGCCGGAATTCCGGTCACGATCGTCGAGACCGCGCAGGCGGCACTCGATCGCGGCCTCGGCACCATCCGCCGAAACTACGAGAATACCGCGAGGAAGGGCCGGCTGACGCAAGCGGATGTCGAAACACGCATGGCGCTTCTGACGCCCGGCTTGAACCTCGATGCCTTGTCCGATTGCGATCTCATCATCGAAGCGGTCTTCGAAAACATGGGGATCAAAAAAGAGGTCTTCGGCAAGCTCGACAAGATTGCCAAACAAGGCGCGATCCTCGCCTCCAACACGTCCTATCTCAACGTCGACGAAATCGCTTCGGTCACGAGCCGGCCGGATTACGTGCTTGGTATGCATTTCTTTTCGCCGGCAAACGTCATGCGGCTTTTGGAAGTCGTGCGCGGCGCGAAGACCGCGAAGCCGGTGATCGCAACCGTCATGCAGCTCGCGCGCAAGATCGGCAAGATCGCCGTGCTGGTCGGCGTCTGTCATGGCTTCGTCGGCAATCGCATGCTGGCGCAGCGCCAGCGCGAAGCGCAAAAACTCATCCTTGAGGGCGCCATGCCCTGGGATGTCGATCGTGTCATCTACGATTTCGGTCTGCCGATGGGCCCCTTTGCCATGAGCGATCTCGCCGGGCTCGACATCGGCTGGTCCAAAGAGACCAGCAAATCGTCGACCATCCGCGAAATCCTCTGCGAAATGGACCGCCGCGGCCAAAAGACCGGGGCCGGCTTCTACGACTATGACGAGGCGCGCAACGCCAAGCCCTCGCCGGTGGTCGAAAAGATCATTCTCGATTTCGCCGCCAAGAAGGGCATCAATCGGCGCAGCATTTCCGATCAGGAGATTCTCGAACGCTGCATCTATCCGATGATCAATGAAGGCGCCAAAATCCTCGAGGAAGGCATGGCGCAACGCGCCTCCGACGTCGATATCGTCTGGATCGACGGCTACGGCTGGCCGGTCTATCGCGGCGGGCCGATGTTCTATGCCGACCTGATCGGCCCCGAAAAAGTCCTGGCGAAAATGAAGCAGTTCGAGGCGACTATGGGTGACGATTTCAAGCCGGCCGCTTTGCTGGAAAGGGTCGTCGGCGAAGGCAAGCGCTTGCAGGATCTGTAGCCGCAGGCGACCTACAGCGCTTGCCTGAGGAGGTGCGTTCGCACATGTGATCGATCATGGTCGGACTTATTCATTGGGTTCATTAGAGCCCAATCGCTTCAGATTGAATTGATCGGCGCTCTAACGTTTTGGTGGAGCATGATCTTTTCGGAAAACCGGTTTCCACTTTTCCGGATCATGCTCTAGGCTTGACCCGGATGACGGAATCGAAGGAACGGATAGGCAGGGTCATCGCGGTGCGCGGCGCGGTGGTTGACGTGGCCTTTGAGCCTGGCGAATTGCCGCGGCTCGACGAAGCTCTTGTCGTCGAATGGGATCAGCCGGAAACACTGATCATCGAGGTTCAGGCCCATATCGACGAACGCACGGTGCGCGGGGTAGCGCTTCAGGCGACTGCCGGCTTGAGACGCGGCGTGCCGGTGCACGCGAGCGGAAATCCAGTCACGGTGCCGGTCGGCGATGCGGTGCTCGGTCGTCTGCTCGACGTTACCGGAGCCGCCCGCGACCGTGGCCCGCCGCTGCCGGCCGACATGCCGCGCGCACCCATTCACCGAGTTCCGCCGCCGCTCGGAGAGCGCAGTCCCGCGACCGCCATGTTCGAAACCGGCATCAAGGTCATCGACCTTCTCGCTCCGCTTCCGCAAGGAGGCAAAGCGGCCATGTTCGGCGGCGCCGGCGTCGGCAAGACCGTCGTGGTCATGGAGCTCATTCATGCGATGGTGAAAAGCTACCAGGGCATTTCCGTCTTTGCCGGCATCGGCGAGCGCTCCCGTGAGGGCCATGAGCTTCTCGTTGAAATGCGGCGGTCCGGCGTTCTTGATCGCAGCGTTCTAGTCTACGGGCAAATGAACGAACCGCCGGGAGCGCGCTGGCGCGTCGGACTGACCGCGCTGACCATTGCGGAATACTTCCGCGATCAGAAGCGCCAGAACGTCCTCCTGTTGATGGACAACGTATTTCGTTTCGTTCAGGCGGGCAGCGAGGTCTCGGGACTGCTCGGGCGCCTGCCCTCGCGGGTCGGCTATCAACCAACGCTCGCCACCGAAGTCGCCGCGTTGCATGAGCGCATCGCCTCGGTCTCGGGCGTATCGGTGACCGCGATCGAAGCCGTCTACGTGCCGGCCGACGATTTCACGGATCCGGCCGTGACCGCTATTTCCAGCCACCTCGACAGCATGATCGTGCTGTCCAGATCCATGGCTGCCGAGGGCATGTATCCCGCCGTCGATCCCTTGAGCTCCTCGTCGATATTGCTCGATCCAACTGTTGTCGGCGAAGAGCACTATCGCCTCGCCGAGGAGGTGCGCGAAGCGATCGCGCATTACAAGGAACTGCAGGACATCATTTCACTTCTTGGCATCGATGAGCTGAGCGCCCAGGATCGCTTGATCGTCGCGCGGGCCAGGCGATTACAGCGATTCCTCACGCAGCCCTTCGCGGTCACCGAAGCCTTTACCGGCAAGGCTGGGCGATCCGTCCCGCTGATCGAGACGCTCAAGGGTTGCCGTACAATACTCGACGGCACTTGCGACCAGTGGGCGGAGAGCTCCCTCTACATGGTCGGCACCATCGACGAAGCGCGAGAGCAGGAAGGTTCCTCGAAGCGCGAAACAAGGTCTCCATGAGACTGTTGATTACAACGCCCACCGCCGTCGTCATCGACGAACAGCATGTCGTCGCGGTGCGAGCCGAAGATGAAAGCGGTAGCTTCGGCATTCTCGAAGGCCACGCCGACTTCCTGACGGCATTGACGGTGTCGGTCGTGAGTTGGCATCACGCCGAGGATCGGCAACGGTTCTGTGCCGTGCGGCACGGTGTTCTGTCAGTTACGAATGGAAATGAGGTCGCGATCGCAACACGCGAAGCGATCGTCGGCGACGATCTCGCTCGTCTCGAACACGTGGTCCTGGCGCAATTCCAAGAAGCGCTCGATGCTGAGCGAGCCGGGCGCACAGAAAGCTTGCGATTGCAGGTGCAGGCCATAAGACAAATCGTGCGGTATCTGCGGCCCGAGCGAGCCGGCATATTCGGAGCTGGGCGGTGAACGCCAAGGCCGTCGAGCGCGAGCCGAGCCCTCCGGATGGGATGGCCGACGCGGTTCGCAAGCAGCAGGAACGCCGAAGGCTTTGGCGGGCGGAAGGGGAACCGTCCATGGTGCGGTTCGTCGGTCAAATCGGTGTCCTTGGCTGGATCATCGTCGCCCCGACCTTGATCGGCCTCTTCATCGGACGATGGCTCGATCATGCGCTGCGCACCGGTATTTTCTGGAGCGCGGCATTGTTGGTATTGGGCGTTACGCTCGGCTTCTGGTCGGCCTGGAGATGGATGCACAGGCAATGACGAGTTTCCATCTCACACAACACGCGTGGCTCGCGCTGCAAGCCGGCACCTGGTTGGGCGCCGGAGCGCTGATCGGAGCCTTGTATTTCCTGGCGCTCCATTGGAACGTCAGGATGCTTGCTCTTGGCCGCGCGCCGCTCTTGACGATGGCGCTTGTACTCGGGCGCTTCGTGCTTCTCGCCGCCGTGCTTGCCGCCATCGCCAGTCGGTTCGGCGCCTTGCCGCTACTCCTGGCCGCTGCCGGCATTCTCGTCGTACGAACGGCCGCGGTGCGATTGGGAGAGCTGACGTGATCGAATCGCCGCTGGTCACAAAGACGCTGTTCACGCTGGGCCCGGTTCCGATCACCGAGCCGGTGGTCGTGACGTGGGGGCTCATGGCGGCGCTGACGCTCGGCGGCTTCTTTGTCACCCGCTCGCTCGCGCTTTCTCCGACCCGCTACCAAGCCGTGCTCGAGCTGATCGTCGGGGCGATCGAGGATCAAATCCGAAGCACGATGCGGGTCGCGCCGAAGCCCTATGTGCCAATGATCGGCACGCTGTTTCTTTTCATCCTCGCGGCGAATTGGTGCTCGCTGGTTCCAGGCGTCGAACCGCCGACCGCACATATCGAAACTGATGCTGCGCTCGGTCTGATCGTCTTTTGTTCGATCGTCTATTTCGGCATCCGCGCACGCGGGATCGAGGGCTATCTAAGGACATTCGCCGAGCCGAGCATCGCCATGGTTCCTCTCAATATCGTCGAGACGTTCACCCGCACCTTCTCCCTGATCGTCCGGCTGTTCGGCAATGTGATGAGCGGCGTTTTCATTATCGGCATCGTTCTCTCACTCGCAGGACTGCTCGTGCCGATTCCGCTGATGGCCCTGGAACTGCTCATCGGGGCGATCCAGGCGTACATCTTCACCGTGCTCGCCATGGTGTTCATCGGCAGCGCCGTGGGAGAAAGAAGAGCGAGCGAGCGAAACGAAGGGGAATAGCCATGAATTGGACCGAGATCGTCAGCATCTTCGCTGCGGCAATGGCCGTTTCGTTCGGTGCCATCGGCCCGGCGCTGGCCGAAGGACGAGCGGTTGCCGCTGCAATGGATGCCATCGCGCGCCAGCCGGAAGCGGCAGGCACCATATCGCGAACGCTGTTCGTTGGGTTGGCAATGATCGAGACGATGGCGATCTACTGTCTGGTGATCGCACTCTTGCTATTGTTCGCCAACCCGTTTGTCCGTTAAGCCATGCGCATCGATTGGTGGACGCTGGCGCTGCAAACGGTCAACGTCCTCATTCTGATTTGGATCCTCGCCCGGTTCTTTTTCAGGCCGGTCATGGATATCGTCGTCAAGCGGCAGCAGGAGGTGAACAAGCTCTTGACCGACGCGGCGGACGCCCGCCAAAAGGCCGCCGATGCATGTGCCGACGCCGATAAGGCGCGCGCCGAGATTGCTGTGGAACGGCAAAGACTAGTGGCGGAGGCGCAGGATGCAGCGCGGACCGAAAGGCAGAACCTGATCGCACAAGCGTCCCAGGAGATCGCCAAGCTCCATAGCGAAGCGGATGTGGCGATCGCCCGCGACCGGGCGGCGGCAGAAGAGGCGATTATCGATCGCGCCACCGAGCTATCGATCGAGATTGCGCAACGCCTGCTTGCGCGCTTTCCGCATCAGGACATGCTCTACGCATTCATCGCGGAGATTTGCCGCGAGGTGTGCGCATTGTCACCTGCAGCGCGTGAAGGCCTCGCAGCTGCGGCGGGGAAGGATGCTCCGATCGAGATCGTCACCGCCGCGTCGTTGTCCGCCGAAGAGACACACCATGTCCACGCTGCACTCAAGGAAGCATTCGGCCGCGAATTGCCAATTGCGTTTCGTAGCGATCCGTCAATCATTGCTGGTATCGAGCTTAAGGGCAAAAACACAATCATCCGCAACAGCTGGCGCGCGGATCTCGATCGAATTCGCCAGGAGTTGAGCCGTGACGAGCACCTTGGCCAATCTTGACGCCTGGCTCGGCGACGCACGAAAGCGCGTCGAAGCGATGCAGCTTGCGCCGATGGCCGAGCAGGTGGGCCGCGTCGAGAAAGTCGCCGATGGCATTGCGCTGGTGTCCGGATTGCCCGGCGTAAGACTTGGCGAGCTCGTGCGTTTCGAACGCGGCCAAGTCGGTTTCGCCACCACCCTGGATCGGGATTTTCTCGGATGCGTTCTCCTCGACGACCCCGAGGCGATCGAGGCAGGCGACCTTGTCCGTGGTACCAGCAGGGTTGTGCGTGTGCCGGTGGGGCACGGCCTCCTTGGCCGCACCGTCGATCCACTTGGCCGCCCGCTCGATGGTGGCGATTCAATAGACGCCGAAAGCCACGAGCCCGCCGAGCGTCCGGCGCCAGCCATCATCGATCGCGATTTCGTCAGCGAACCCGTGCAGACCGGCCTGCTCGTGCTCGATTCAATGTTTGCGCTGGGGCGTGGCCAGCGCGAGCTGATCATTGGCGACCGAGCGATCGGCAAGACGGCGATTGCCGTGGATTGCATCATCAATCAAAGGTCCAGCGACATCATTTGCGTCTACGTGGCGGTCGGTCAGAAGTCGTCAACCGTCAAGCGGGTGATCAGCGCAATTCAGAGCCACGGCGCGCCGCAGCGCTGCATCTTCGTCATTGCCAGCGCGTCGGCCGCTCCCGGCCTGCAATGGGTCGCGCCGTTTGCCGGCTTCACGATGGCGGAGTACTTCCGCGACCGCGGCCAGCATGCCCTCGTCGTCATCGACGACATGACCAAACACGCCGCCACGCACCGCGAGATCGCGCTGCTGACGCGAGAGGCGCCGGGCCGCGAGGCTTACCCCGGCGACGTGTTCTACGTCCATGCGCGGCTGCTTGAACGCGCTGCCAAGCTCTCCCAGGCCGCCGGCGGCGGATCGCTGACGGCCCTGCCGATCGCCGAATTGGATGCCGGCAACTTGAGCGCCTATATTCCAACAAACCTGATTTCGATCACCGACGGCCAGATCGTTCTCGACGCGCGCTTATTTTACGAGGGCCACAAGCCGGCGGTCGATGTCGGGACAAGCGTCAGCCGTGTCGGCGGCAAGGCCCAAGCGCCGGCCTTGCGAGAGGCCTCGAATACGCTGCGGCTTGACTATGCTCAGTTCCTGGAACTTGAGATGTTCACGCGGTTCGGCGGCGTGACGGATGTTCAAATCAAGGGCAAGATCGCGCGCGGGCAGCGCATCCGCGCAATTCTCTCCCAACTCCAGTACGCCTCGCTGCGGCTCGTGGAAGAAGTCGCGCTTGCACTCGCACTGCAGGGTGGTCTTCTCGACCGTTTGCCGCTGGAGGATATCGGAAAGTTCCGCTCCGAGCTTCCGGCTTGGCTCGACCGCTCAGTGGCGCCGATCGTCGCTGAAATCGAGCGAACCGGACGTCTCGACGATGCCAAGAGCGCCGAGTTGAAGGCGAGTCTCTCGGCGCTGGTGAGCCAACTCGCTCCGACCGCAACTGAGCCGAGGACCAAGTGATGGCCGAACGGCTTGCCGGTATCGTCACACAGATCCAGAATGTCCGACAGCTTGGGGCGGTGGTCACGGCCATGCGCGGTATCGCCGCTTTGCGGGCGCAAGAGGGTCGATCGCTGCTCTCCGGCATCGAAGCATACACCGATGTGGTTTCGCGCTCTATCGGCCAAGCTTTGAACCTGCTGTCGACGGATACATTGGCGTCGGCCCCGCTTCGGCATGCGAACCGCGGCCTCATCCTCTTTTGTGCAGAGCAGGGTTTTGCCGGCCCCTTCAGCGAGCGCGTGTTTGACGCCGCTGGAGACGACCTTAAGGGAGCCACCAGCTTGATCATCGGCACGCGTGGCGCAGCTCTCGCAAGCGAGCGAGGAATCACGCTCACTTGGTCGGCGGCGATGACCACGCGCGTCGATGGGATCCCAAGTTTCGCGAATCGACTCGCCGAGGTCCTCTTTGGCTATCTCGCCCGGGGCGCCATCACGACGGCCGATATCCTCTTCTCGCGTTCGGCCTTTGGCAGCATCCGTATTGATCGACATTCGCTGCTGCCGATCGATTTCGGACGCTTTGCACGCCCGATCGAGACGCAGGCTCCGCTGATCGCGCTTGCGCCGGAGTTGCTGCTTGAGCGGCTCGCGGCAGAGTATGTTTATGCACAATTGTGTGAAGCCGCCATGCATGCATTCGTTGCCGAGAACGAGGCGAGGATGGTCGCAATGGTGGCCGCCAAGAATAATACAGAAACGAAGCTTGCCGCGCTCGTGCAACGGGAGCGGCAGCTTCGCCAGGAAGAGATCACGACCGAGATCATTGAGCTTGCGGCCGGAGCCGAAGCGTCGTGGACCACCGCAAGTTGAGTCGGCCTTGCAGCTTGCGCTATCGGCCGCCAACCCTGCCGATAGCTGACGCGGTGGTCAGATCGCCTAAAACGTGAGCAGGGCACGCCCAATCGACGGGGATAAAATCCTCTGCCCCCTGCTCCGACTTGGCGCAAAGATTGCTACACTTATGTTGCCGGCATTGTTGCGGCAGGCATTTCGAGAACGCGCTCAGTGGGCCGGGGACCGCTATGTTCGACGAAATGAAGGGCAGCGAAGGCGGGGTGCGTCCGGCCTACGCCGAGCTATCGCATTGGCTGAGCGAAGTCCCCCCTGATGTGCTCGACTTCCGCCGGCGCGAGGCTGAACACTTCTTCCGGCGGATCGGCATTACTTTCGCGGTCTACGGCGATGCGGAAGCGCAAGAGCGCCTGATTCCCTTCGACGTCATTCCGCGCATCCTCGCCGCGTCCGAATGGCAAACTCTGCAGCGCGGCCTGGAGCAGCGGGTCAAAGCCATCAACGCCTACATCAAGGACGTCTACAGCCGGCGGGAAGTTCTCAAGGCCGGTATCGTGCCTGAAGATTTGGTCTTTCAGAATCCGGTCTTCCGTCCCGAGATGAACGGTCAGAAAGTACCGCACGACATCTATGTGCATGTCGCGGGCATCGACATCGTGCGGGTAGACGCCGACAATTTCTACGTGCTCGAGGACAACGCCCGCACGCCTTCCGGCGTGTCCTATATGCTCGAAAACCGCGAGATCATGTTGCGGCTTTTTCCCGAGCTTTTCTCACGCTACCGCGTGGCGCCGGTGGAGAATTATCCCGACGAGCTTCTGGCGACGCTCAAGTCGATCGCGCCGCCGACCGCCTCTTCCGAGCCGACCGTCGTGCTGCTCACGCCCGGCGTCTACAATTCCGCCTATTACGAGCATTCCTTCCTCGCCGACAAGCTCGGCGTCGAATTGGTCGAGGGCCGCGACCTCGTGGTCAAGAGCGACGTCGTCTACATGCGCACGACCGAGGGCCTAAAACGCGTCGACGTTATCTACCGCCGCATCGACGACGATTTTCTCGACCCGCTGGTGTTTCGGCCTGACAGCGCGCTCGGCGTGCCCGGCCTGATGTCGGCCTATCAGGCCGGCAACGTAACGCTCGCCAACGCGGTCGGCACCGGCATCGCCGACGACAAGGCCGTCTACAGCTACATGCCAGACATCGTGAAATTCTATCTCGGCGAAGAGCCGCTCCTGAAAAACGTCCCGACATGGCGCTGCCGCGAAACCGAGCATCTGAGTTATGTGCTCGATCACATCGAAGAACTGGTGATTAAAGAGGTGCACGGCTCCGGCGGCTACGGCATGCTGATCGGGCCGAAGGCGGACAAGGTCGCGATCGCCGCCTTCCGCGCCAAGCTCAAATCCGATCCGAAGAATTTTATCGCGCAGCCGACGCTTGCGCTTTCGACGTGCCCGACCTGCGTCGAGGAAGGCATCGCGCCGCGCCACGTCGATTTGCGGCCATTCGTGCTTTCCGGCCGCGATCGCATCCGCATTGTGCCGGGCGGCCTCACACGCGTGGCGCTCAAGAAGGGCTCGCTCGTCGTCAATTCAAGCCAGGGCGGTGGAACCAAGGACACATGGGTACTCGCCGGATGAGGTTAGCTAGCGATGCTGTCGCGCACGGCCGATAATCTCTATTGGCTCGCCCGCTACGTCGAGCGCGCCGAATATCTCGCCCGCATCCTCGAAACGACCTACCGGCTCACGGCGCTACCGCTCGCCTATGTGGGCACCTCGAACGAATGGGAATCCGCGGTAGCAACGGCCGGCTGCGCCAGCGCCTTTTTCGCCGCCTATCCCGAAGCGAACGAGGAAACGGTCACCGAATTCCTGGCTTTCTCGCCTAACAACCCCTCCTCGATCCGCAATTGCATCGAGACCGCGCGCGTGAACGCCCGCTCGGTGCGCACCGCGCTCACGATCGAGATGTGGGACACCATCAACAGTGCCTGGCTCGAACTCAAGAAGTGGGGCAATGGTCCGCGCTCGCGCGAAGAGTTCGCCCGCTTCCTGCGCTGGGTGCAGGAAGCCTCGCTGCGCTTCGACGGTTCGGCCTACCGCACCATGTTGCGCAACGACGCTTATTGGTTCTCCCGGCTCGGCCTTTTCATTGAACGCGCCGACAACACCGCGCGTATCCTCGACGTCAAGTATCATCTGCTGCTGCCGGCGCTCGAACAGGTCGGCGGGCCGCTCGACTACTTCCAATGGACCGCGATCCTGCGCTCGGTTTCCGCGCTGACGGCCTATCACTGGGTCTATCGCGCGAACGTCAAGCCGTGGCTCGTTGCCGATCTGCTCATGCTCAAGGACGAAATGCCCCGGTCGCTGGCCAGTTGCTATGAAAATCTCGTGCAAAATCTCGACCGCATCGCGCATGCCTATGGCCGTCAGGGCAGCGCGCAGCGGCAGGCGCGCGCCGTGCGCGGCCGACTGCAAAACAGCCGCATCGAGGAAATATTCCAAACCGGACTGCACGAATTTATCGACACATTCGTCGAGGACAATAACCAGCTCGGAACCGCGATCGCGCAGCAATATTTGATGTAGGCGTGCCGGGGGTCGTCAGGAAACAGGAATCGGATCAGAAGCTACAGGACAGCCGGACGCCGGGTCGTCTATTCTTCCCACACCCCAGCCGTAAGGCTTCTGATGACCGACTACTGATCGCCGACCCCGAACATGCGTCTACGTATCGCCCACAGCATCGTCCATCGCTACGAACCGCCGGCCGCGGGCGTCATCCAAGTGCTGCGGCTGACCCCGCGCAACCACGAGGGCCAATATGTGATCGACTGGCGGATCGACATCTCGGGCGACGCGCGGCTCAACGCCCATGAGGATGCCTTCGGCAACCTCACCCATGTCTTTGCCGCCGACGGCCCGTTTGCGGAGCTGAGCGTCAAGGTCGAGGGCGAAGTCGAAACGCAAAATACCGAGGGAGTCGCGCGCGGCACGGTCGAGCGATTTCCGCCGAGCCTGTTCCTGCGCGATACACCTCTGACCCAGGCGGATGCGGCAATTCGCGACTATGCGCTCGACCTGCGCGCGGCAAACCATGGCAATACGCTCGCGGAACTGCACGCGCTGCTCAATCGCCTGCATGAGGAGACGATCTGCGAACACGAGCCGACGCTCCCGCCAATGATAACCGCCGCAGAGGCCTTCGCGCGCAGGCGCGGCTCGAGCCGCGACCTCACCCACATTTTTCTCGGCGCCGCCCGCAGCCTGCAAATCCCGGCCCGCTATGTCGCCGGCTATTTGTGCGGCGGCGGCGACCCGGACAGCGGCGGTCACGCCTGGGCGGAAGCGTACGTGCCCCGGCTGGGCTGGGTCGGCTTCGACACGGCCAACTGCGTCTGCCCGACCGAATCCTATGTGCGGGTCGCCGTCGGGCTCGATGCGCTCGGCGCCGCCCCTGTCCGCGGCACGCGCTACGGGATCGGCGAGGAAAGCTCGGCGGTTGCCATAAAGGTCGACCAGTAATCCCCCATTAAGGGCGCGAGACGGCGCCTGCCATTGCCGCATACCGAATGCTGCCGGTATATAGATCGCCGCGGGAGTGCGCCGTCCATGACCTATTGCTGCGGAATTCTGGTGCGCGAGGGCCTCGTCATATTCGCCGACACGCGAACCAATGCCGGCGTCGACAACATCGCGACCTTCCGCAAGCTGCACATCTTCAAAGACCCCGGCAAGCGCATCATGGCGCTTGCCTCAGCAGGTAATCTGTCCATCAGCCAGTCCGTCGTCAGCATCCTCACCGAAGGCTACGAAAATCCGGAATCCGGCGAGCACGAGACGCTGATGAACGCCCCGTCCATGTTCCAGGCCGCCCAGCGGGTCGGCCACGTTATCCGCACCATCCACGCTACCGAAGGCAAGGCGCTTGAAGCGTCCGACGTGACATTCGACGTCTCCTTCCTGTTCGGCGGACAGATTGCCGGCGAACGCATGCGCCTGTTCATGATCTATTCCGCCGGCAATTTCATCGAATGCACCACCGACACACCCTATCTGCAGATCGGCGAGCATAAATACGGCAAGCCGGTGCTCGACCGCGCGGTTACCTACGGCATGGACCTTTACGACGCGCTCAAGGTCGGGCTTGTCTCCATCGACTCGACCATGCGCTCGAATCTCAGCGTCGGCATGCCGATCGACCTTTTGGTCGTGCGGCGCGACGCTTGCGACGCCGAATTGATCTATCGTATCGAACCAGGCGAGCCCTATTTCACCGACCTGCGCGAACGCTGGTCGGCGGCTTTGCGCGCTGCCCATATCGCGATTCCGCGCCCGCCTTACAGCAACAGGCGATGAACCGCCGCCAGTCGGGGCGCGACAAGCGTTTATGCCGCCGCCCGGCCCAAAACCGAAAAGTTCCCGTTAACGGGGCGTTAACTCCCGCGGCCATTTCACCCACGGGCGGTAACCCTTTGCCCGCATATACCGCAAGCCAATGGCAATCTTTTTCGTCCTATGCTTGCACCCCTAATATCCGCCAAGGATGGGAGCGTGAACCTTTCGGCGCAACCGGACATCGCCGAGGACAGCAAGCGGCCGCGCTGGGACCATGCGCGGCTGCGGCTGATCATTCCCGTTGGCGCGATCGTCGCCGTCGCGGTCATGTGTCTTATCGTTGCGATCTTCACGTCCGCTCGCCGGGCGGACGAGATGGCGTTCAAGCGCGAGCAGCAACTCATTGAGCAGTCGATCGCGGACCAAGGCGCGCTCATGTTGCGCGAGGTCGAGAGCGTCGCCGCGACCGAACGGGCCAAGCAAGCGGTCCGCGATAAGTACGATCCGCAATGGGCGGACCAGCTCCTCGGCAACTGGCTCGAGACCTATTTCGATCACGACCTGGTCGTGATCGTGGACGGTGCCGATAAGGTCGAATACGCGCGCTCGCGTTCCTCGGGTGAGGTCGGGGCAATCCCGCTTCCACCGGCGCTCCTCGCTATCCTTGATTTCGAGCGCGGCCGGTTCGAAGCGGTGCCGGCAGGCGCCCGCCCCGTGATCGCCTTGCCGGAGGGGGGCAAGCCCGGCCGTTCCACCGGCTGGATCGAGCGGGTCATGAGCAGACCGGCCCTCGTCTCCGCGGTCGCGGTTGGCTCCGACAGCGATCTTGCCGCCGGCAATGCCGCCGCTCCGATTGTCATCTCCGTCAAATATATCGACGACGAATTGCTGCAGAAGATCGGCGACGAGCTGAAACTTTCCGGGCTGCATTCGGCCGAAGATTCGCGCCAAGCGCGCGACGCATATGTGACCGCCATCGCCGACCCGCGCGGCAACCCGATCGCCCGCCTGGCGTGGCAAGCGAGCAAGCCCGGCGGCGAGGTCGCGGCAAGCCTGCTTCCATTCATCGCGGTGGCGATCGCCGGTTTCGCGCTGCTCGGCGGCTTGATGATGCGCCACACGCGGCGGACCGAGCAGGCGATCGCCGCCGCCGACACGCAACTGCGCCATCTCGCGCTGCACGATCCGGTCTGCGGGCTGCCCAACCGCATCTATTTCGGCGAACGGCTCGAAAAGCTGATCGGCGAGGTGCGCCACGGCGGCCCCTCCGCGGCCGTGTTCTTCATCGACCTCGACCATTTCAAGGACGTCAACGATACGCTCGGCCACCATATCGGCGATGAACTCATCCTCGCGGTCACTCAACGCCTGAGCCACGTGATGCACGGCGACGACCTGGTCGCCCGCCTTGGCGGCGACGAGTTCGCGATCCTGACCATCTGCGCATCCGATTCCTATTCGCTGCAGGCGATCGCCGGCCGCATCATCTCCGCCGTCTGTGCGCCCTACTCGATCAGCGGCCACGCCATCAATATCGGCGCTTCGATCGGCATCGCGGTGATCGACCGGCGCGCGCGCGACGCCGGCGACATCCTGCGCTATGCCGACATGGCGCTTTATCGCGCCAAAAACGAGGGCCGCAACCGCGCTTGCATCTACGACGCGGCCATGGACGCCGATCTGTCGCAGCGCAAGCTCCTGGAAAGCGATCTCTTGCACGCAATCAGGAACGACGAGCTTGCCGCGGCCTACCAGCCGATCGTCAATGCCAGCGGCGATACCATGGTCGCCGTCGAGGCGCTGGCGCGCTGGACGCATCCGACCGCCGGCGTCATTCCGCCGTCCGTATTCATTCCGATCGCTGAGAATTCCGGTCTCATTGTCGAGCTCGGCGAATGGATGCTGCGCCGCGCCTGCCTCGACGGGCGGAACTGGCCGGGCCTGACGGTCGCCGTCAACGTATCGCCGTTGCAGTTCCGCCGCTCGGATTTCGTCGACGTGGTCGAGCGCATCCTCAAGGAAACCGATTTCGACGCCGACCGGCTCGAGCTTGAACTCACCGAGAGCACGCTTCTTGGCAATCTGGAGACGGCGGAACTGTCGATGCTGCGGCTCAAGGCGATCGGCGTGCGTTTCGCGCTCGACGATTTCGGCACCGGCTATTCGAGCTTGCTCTACCTGCGGCGGTTCCCGTTCGACAAGCTCAAGATCGACTCCAGTTTCGTGCGCAGCATCGAGACGGCGCCCGACGCCGCCGCCATCGTCCACGCGGTCGTCAGTCTCGGCCGCGGTCTCGGCATGCGGGTGACCGCCGAAGGCGTGGAGAATGCCGAGCAGCATCTGTTCTTGCGCGCCGCCGGCGTGCATTCGATGCAGGGCTATCGCTTCGGCCGGCCGGGCCCGGCCGCCGACATCAGCGCGCGCATCGACTCGCCCGACGATTATCGCGTCGGCAATCCCGACCAGGAAATCGCGCTGGCGAGCTGACGCCGGGCCGTCATTCCGGGGCGCACCGAAGGTGCGAGCCCGGAATCCATATTCACTGCCTCGATTATTTGTCTCCGCCCTTCCGAAACCTCGCGATCCGTGGTTATGGATTCCGGACAGCCGGCGCAGCTTGCTATCGGGCCGGCCACTTCGGGCCGGACCCGCTGGCGGCTTCCGGAATGACAAGTGTTGGACAAGGAGACGCCGATGGCCGCGCAGAAGATCGCATTGGTGACGGGAGCCGGCAGCGGCGTCGGCAAGGCGGCCGCGGTTGCGCTCTCCCGCGACGGCTACACGATCGTGCTCGCCGGCCGCCGCGCCGATAAGCTCCACGAAGTGGCGAAAGAGTTGGACGGCCCGTCGCTGGTCGTGCCGACCGACGTGCGCGAGCCCGCCTCGATCGCGGCTTTGTTCGCCAAGATCAAGGAAGCCTTCGGCCGGCTCGATGTTCTGTTCAACAATGCCGGCGTCAGCACGCGCGGCATGCCGATCGAGGACATCCCGCTGGAGCGCTGGCTGTCGGTGGTGGCGACCAATCTCACCGGGGTTTTCCTGTGCACGCAGGAAGCCATCAAGATCATGAAGGCGCAGGATCCGCGCGGCGGCCGCATCATCAACAACGGCTCGATCTCGGCGCATACGCCGCGCCCCGGCACGGCGCCCTACACCGCCACCAAACACGCGATCACCGGATTGACCAAACAGACCTCGCTCGACTGCCGCGCCTACGACATCTGCTGCGGCCAGATCGACATCGGCAACGCGGCGACGCCGCTCACCGAAAAGATGGAGACCGGCATGCCGCAGGCGGACGGCCGCGTCATGCCGGAAGCGCGCATGAATGTCGACGATGTCGGGCGCGCGGTCGCCTATATGGCGAGCCTGCCGCTCGACGCCAATGTGCTGTTCATGACCGTCATGGCGAACAAGATGCCGTTCGTCGGGCGGGGCTGAAGCATGATCCCGCGCCCACGGCGTCATTGCGAGGAGCGACGGCGACGAAGCCATCCAGATTTCTACGCAAGCCGCTCTGGATTGCTCCGCGGAGTTTACCATCGGGCCGGCCACTCCGGACCGGACCCGTTGGCCCGCAATGACGAAGCTCGAATTGCAGATAATATTGCGCTCGATGACAATGGCGCATGCTCAAAGGTTGACACCTGACGGTGTTCTTCGCGCAGCGGCGGGCGAGCGAAAATCCACCTTCTGGTCCCGCGCGCAGCTAATCGAGCGCCGTCACCTCGACCTTGCTGCCCGCGCGCACCTTGGCGAGCGTCTTCGCGTCGCCGAGCGCTCTCGCCCAGATGTTGCACGGGCTCGCGAGCCGCGTTTCGTCGCCTTGCGAGATCGGCGTGCGGCCAAAGCCCAAGGCAATGGCGTGGCCTTCCGGCCAATAGGCGATCTCGCCGGGCGTAACGACGGCGCGGGCATCCTTTTCGCGCTTGGCCGCAACCGGGATCTCGAAATAAACCTCCTCGCCCCAGGTCAGCACTGAAGCGGTGATCGGCAGCGCCGCGGCGATCGCCTTTGCGGTGGGCGTATCGAGGAGCTCGGCATCGAGCGTGAGCGAGGCGAAGTGAAAGCGGATGCGCATCGGCTACTCCTTTTTCATCCTACCCCGCGCTACGCGCGGTGGCGAACAAACGAAATCACTCTCGCGGCGCGATACGCGCCCGAGCTCTGCCCCTTACCACGCACCAAAAATAGATTCGCCCCCGGCACACGCATGATCCCGAAAAGTGGTGTCCGGTTTTCGGACAAGATCATGCGCAGAAAAGAGGGAGGCGAAGCGCCGACAGGCGCATTGTCCTACCAATCGCCGCTCGCGCGGCGGCGCGCTTCCTTGCAGAGGCGCGCCCGCCTATCGGCGCTGCGCCGCGGCATTCACCACCGGCTACTACCCCGATGGCTCTGCTCCAGAACCGGGTTTCCCGAAGTCTCAAACGCGCTGGGTGTTTTGCCCGCTTGCCTCTAGCCTTCGGTTAAGCACGCTCCGTGCAGACCGGTCCTTTTGCCGGTCGACCGGTGCCCCAGAGCCGCCCGAGTGCGGATTGGCAATTCCGCCCGCGGGGACCGCACTCGCTCCGTCTTTGCGGCATGCCTTCCGGAAAGGCGCCCTCGATGAGCGAGATTTCTGTGTGTAACTGAAATGGAGACTTTTGTCAATTATCTTGTGACGATCTACTGGGCGCCAGAAGTGGAATTTCGGCAGCCAGGAAGTTGAGTGCGATGCGCCCCGAAAAAGAAGAGGCCCCAAGCGCAATGGAGGGGGCCTAAGCGCTTGGGGCCTTGTCCCGCGGCGTAAAACCGCCGCGGCGCGAAACGGTTTCGACGGCTAGTGACTCCTGTCGCCGCGACCCTTGTCGTCGGCCGCTTCCGTCAGCCAGACGCCGCAGCCGGTGCAGCCATAGGTCCGCAATTCAGAAAGATCGCCGTCGCGCGGCGTCACGCGCGTCAGGCGCAGCGGCCGCGAGCAAATCGGGCATACCGGCTGCAGCAGATTTTGCTCGCCCACCGGCCGCATCAGGTCTCGTAAAGCCAACATGGTTCACCTCGGGAACTTTCAAACGTACGAGTGAAATTCAAACGCATGTTTGAGGCGGAAGCAAGGAATTTCGATCACCTTTCCCGTTTGTAATGTTACAACTCGTCCGCGGAAAGCATGCGAAATGTGCGTGGTTTTGTCGCGTTACTATTCCGCGCTCCGCGTCGAGCCGGCATTCCGCGTGGACTGCCGGGTCAAGCCCGGCGCAATGACGGGGTGAGACGAACGAGCGACATAGGATGGGTTGAGCGAAGCGAAACCCATCGTGCAACGGCGAGGACAAGTGATGGGTTTCGCAAGAGCTCAACCCATCCTACAGCTGTCGCTCACTACAGGTGCGTCACCACGGCGAGCCGCCTGATCTTCTGGCTCAAATAGGCGTGCAGGAACGCGTTGTAGTCCCGAAACGACACGCAGCCGTTGGAATCGCCTCTCGGACCGAGCATGTAGGTGTGGGCGAGCAGACCGCTGCGGCCCAAGGCGCCATCCTCGTCGACCGGAAGGAGCCTGATCGCCTGCACGCCATGGAAGGGCGCTTCGCGCAGTTTCAAATCGTAGAGCGTCGGCGGCGTGGGGCCGTGCATTCTTTCATGAACGTAGCGCGGATCGTCGAGGTGCGGGCCGAGACCGGAATGCGCTTCCAATCGCGTGCCGTCCGGCAGGTACACCATATGAGCCGAGATGTCGTAGACGGCGGTGTAGCGATCATAGTGTCCGGCCGCGAGACCGGCTCCGTCGCTGATCATGCCGTCTTCCGGCGCCGCGTAGGCGAGCGTGACCGGCGCAGGCTTGCCGAACAGCTTTTCGAAGATCGTCGGCGTGTGGGCCGGCTCCTCGGACGCCGCGTTCGCTTGCGCGCCGTCGCGCAGCGACGCCGTGCGCGTTTGCGGCGAGCGGAGAAGCCGCGCCGCCGATGCAGCTTTCGCCATGACGCGTTCGCGAAGCGAAGGTGCCGGTGCGGGCGCGGCTTGCGGCGCCGCAGCGATGCCAGGATCGCTCAACGACGCGGTGATTGTCGGCTCGCGGTCACCTTTGCTCACCGCAGCCATCGCAAACGTGCCGGGCGGAAAGCCGAGCGAGAAGCGCGAATCAAACAGCGCGGCCTCGCTGGTAAGCGCCGCCGCCGAGCGCCGCGCCTGATTTCTCAACGCGGCCGAGAGGCGCGCGTAGGCATTCGCAACCGCAGAGGGATGCGCGCCGGCCTCGAAGACCGGCGCCGGCCGATCTTCCAGATTCCCGTCGACGTATTCGGTACCGGCGCCGGACAGATGGGTCCAGGCGATCCAGGCGCACGCCAAGGCGATGCACGCAAGTGCAGCGCGGCTTAGCGTTCCTTGCGACTGTGCCTTCTCCGAGAAACCTGCATGTTCGACGATCCCCGTATTCTCACAACACTCGCTACTGAATGTCATTTCCCCCGATTCCAGTTTGCGCCGCCGGTCCAACAAATTTCGACGTGCCGCGGAACGGCGCGCTCGAAACAGAACCAGCGTGTTTAGGCGCTCCCCCGACCAAAGGTTGCGCGAACACCCCCAGACTTGCTGACGATTAAGGCGGCTTTTAGTTAAGGTGCCGCCTAAATCGTTGACGAGCGGGTAAACGCGATACGGTGGAAATGTTTGGTAAACGCGCTGCGGCTGAAATGTGGCGGCACGCGAGCTAATTTGCAGCAAACAAGATCGGCGCCGACAAGATCGATCTTTGATCGGCCGGCAAGCATACGGCAGCCGTCGTTGCAAAGAGCCTGGCGACCAGGCAAGCGAGAATTTCCGGACGAAAAACCGGATTGCGCGCGCCGCCTGTTATCGGGCCGGCACTTGCGGCCGGACTCGTTTGCGCTCCTTGGCAAGGAGTCTTTTGGCGTCAGTCTTTTGGCTTCAGTGCAGCCGGAATTCGCCGTCGATGGCTTTGATTTCGGCCGGCTTGATCAGCCTTGCGTGCGCCACCGTCACCGAATGCAGCGGCCCTTCGAGCTTCTCCAGCCAGAAATTCAGGAATTTGTTCAGCTCGGGAAAGTCCGGGCAGAGATCGTAATCCTGCCAGACGTAAGTCTGCAGAAGCCACCGATGATCCGGACGGCGATAGAGAATGTTGGCCGTGGTCAGACCGTAACCATCGAGCTGCCGGCGGAAGTCTTTCGAAGCCCGGCTTTTTGCAGAGAGGTCCTTTGAAGAGAGGTCTTTTGAAGAGGTGTCTTTTGAAGAGGTGTCTTGCGAAGCCATTTAGTCCCTCCGTCCCGTCACCGGCGATTGTTCCGAGACTCGATCCTCCATTTCAAGCCTCAAAATTAAATAAGCTGTGCATTTTCAAGGCACTAGCAGCATCCTTCGCTCCCTGCTAACAGCTCCGGCGCGGGCGGAACCCGGCGCCATTAACCATGGCGAAAGTGTTGTTGGCAGTCCGCTTCGATGAGTGCTAAGAAATCTCCGGGCACCTCTTGCGGGCGAAAAATGCGCGCCCCATGTGCTGTCTGCCAGCGGTCAACCGACAAATAGTCAAGGGGGCCGCAACCTCAAAAGTCCATTTTGTCAATATCTTAGGAGGACACCATGAAGTTTCGTCCGCTTCACGACCGCGTTGTCGTCAAGCGCATCGATGCCGAGGAGAAGTCATCCGGCGGCATCATCATTCCAGACACCGCCAAGGAAAAGCCCTCGCAGGGCGAGGTCACCGCTGTCGGCCCCGGCGGCCGCGACGAGGCCGGCAAGCTGATCCCCATCGACGTGAAGGTCGGCGATCGGGTGCTGTTCGGCAAGTGGTCCGGCACCGAAGTCAAGATCGACGGTCAGGAACTCCTCATCATGAAGGAGTCCGACATCATGGGAATCATCGACGAGCCGGCGGCCAAGAAGAAGGCTGCGTAACTCAAGACATCCACCCGTCATCCTGAGGTCCGCACCGTTCGGCGCGTCTCGAAGGATGCAGCAACGTGAAACGTCGCCCTTCGAGGCTCGCGGGTTCGCCGCTCGCGGCTCAGGGTGACGACAGCAACCAGGAGAAACTTAAATGGCTGCCAAGGAAGTCAAATTCGCAGTCGAAGCGCGCGACAAGATGTTGCGCGGCATCGACACTCTCGCCAATGCGGTAAGAGTGACGCTGGGCCCGAAAGGCCGCAACGTCGTGCTGGACAAGTCGTTCGGCGCTCCCCGCATCACCAAGGACGGCGTCACCGTCGCCAAGGAGATCGAGCTCGAAGACAAGTTCGAGAATATGGGCGCGCAGATGGTGCGCGAGGTCGCGTCAAAGACCTCCGACATCGCCGGTGACGGCACCACCACGGCGACCGTGCTCGCCGCCGCGATCGTCAAGGAAGGCGCCAAGGCGGTTGCCGCCGGCATGAATCCGATGGACCTCAAGCGCGGCATCGACCTTGCGGTCGAGGCCGTGGTCGAGGAGCTCAAGAAGAACTCCAAGAAGGTCACCTCGAATTCCGAAATCGCCCAGGTCGGTACTATCTCGGCCAACGGCGACAAGGAGATCGGCGACTACCTCGCGAAGGCGATGGAGAAGGTCGGCAACGAGGGCGTGATCACGGTCGAAGAGGCCAAGAGTCTCGAGACCGAGCTCGACGTGGTCGAGGGCATGCAATTCGACCGCGGCTATATCTCGCCCTACTTCATCACCAACGCCGACAAGATGCGCGTTGAGATGGAAGACCCCTACATCCTGATCAACGAGAAGAAGCTGTCGGCATTGAACGAGCTCCTGCCGCTGCTCGAAGCCGTCGTGCAGACCGGCAAGCCGCTTCTGATCGTGGCCGAGGACGTGGAAGGCGAAGCGCTCGCCACCCTCGTGGTCAACAAGCTGCGCGGCGGCCTCAAGGTCGCGGCGGTGAAGGCTCCGGGCTTCGGCGATCGCCGCAAGGCCATGCTGCAGGACATCGCCATTCTCACCGGCGGCCAGGCGATCAGTGAAGATCTCGGCATCAAGCTCGAGAACGTCACGCTCGCCATGCTCGGCAAGGCCAAGAAGGTGATGATCGACAAGGAGAACACCACCATCGTCAACGGCGGCGGCAAGAAGAAGGACATCGAAGACCGCATCGCCCAGATCAAGGCGCAGATCGAGGAGACCACCTCGGACTACGACCGCGAGAAGCTGCAAGAGCGGCTGGCCAAGCTCGCGGGCGGCGTCGCGGTGATCCGCGTCGGCGGCGCCACCGAGGTCGAGGTGAAGGAGCGCAAGGATCGCGTCGACGACGCCATGCATGCCACCCGCGCCGCGGTCGAGGAAGGCATTCTGCCGGGCGGCGGCGTCGCGCTGCTGCGCGCCACCGAGGTGCTCAAGAAGGTGCGCACGCACAACGACGACCAGAAGACCGGCGTCGAGATCGTGCGCAAGGCGCTGCAGGCTCCGGCCCGGCAGATCGCCACCAATGCCGGTGAAGACGGCTCCGTCATCGTCGGCAAGATTCTCGAGCACGCCACCTATGGCTACGGCTTCGACGCGCAGAACGGCGAATACGTCGACATGGTCAAGAAGGGCATCATCGATCCGACCAAGGTCGTGCGTCAGGCGTTGCAGGGCGCGTCCTCGGTCGCCGGCCTGCTCATCACCACCGAGGCGATGGTCGCCGAGCTACCGAAGAAGAAGGACGCTCCGTCCATGCCGCCGGGTGGCGGCGGAATGGACTTCTAAGTCCGGTCGAGGCGATCTAAGACCGCCGCCACATACTTCTTGAAGTGATCGAAGTCGGCAACAGCCGGCTTCGATTGGCGGCGGAATGGACTTCTAAGTCCGGTCGAGGCGATCTAAGACCGCCGCCACATACTTCTTGAAGTGATCGAAGTCGGCAACAGCCGGCTTCGATTGGCGGCGGAATGGACTTCTAATTCCAAGCATCAGGCGATGCGAAAATGCGAAGGCCCGGGAGAAATCCCGGGCCTTTTCCTTTTAGCATCTTAATTGCTGTGGGTGGCAGGGATTGACCCGGCGAGTCATGCCTTCTGCGTCACGTGTTCTGCGTCAAGAGCACGCCTTACGCAAACACGGTGCGCTCGATCAGCCAGTAAAGCCCGAACGCCAAAATCACCGCGGAACAGGCGTATACCAGCGTCGGGTGGCGTTCCCTTTTTCCCCCGGCCGCGGCGCCGATCCGATCCGACCACAGCAGAAGCGGAAAGATCAGGGCCACGATCGCGATCTGCCCGATCTCGACGCCGATGTTGAACGCCGCGAGCGCAGGAAGCAGCGCGCTGTCGGGCAAGCCGTATTCGCGCAGCGCGCCCGCAAATCCGAACCCATGCACCAGGCCGAGCACAAAGGTCGCCCGCCACCTTTTGCTGATGTCGCGAACAAAGAAATTTTCGCCCGCTACATAGACGATGGTCGCAGCGATCAAAGGTTCGACGACGGACGACGGCAGGCGCACCACGTCGAGGACGGCAAGCGAGAGCGTCAGCGAGTGAGCGACGGTGAACGCCGTCACCACCTTGATCAGCGGCCACAACCGTTGGCCCCATAGGATAACGGCGAGCAGAAACGCGATGTGGTCATAGCCGAGGAAGATGTGCTCGATGCCGGCCGCGACAAACCGGCCGACGATTTGCAGCGCCGACGACCCGGCGCCGGAGAGGGCGATCTCCGGCGCATTGCTGTCCAGCGCAAGCTCGCGCTCGCCGCGTTCGGTCGCGATGACGGCGAGATGCCGCGCCGTCGGATCCACGTCCTGAAACAGGGTCACGCGATAGCGCAGGTCGCCATCGGGCGGACAGTTCCACGCCATCGTTATCAGAACGTGCGTGTCGGCTGCCTTTGCGCTTGCCCGGCCCGGCATACATCGTTTGTCGCCGGCGAGAACGGCAATGCGGCCACCGACATAATTGAGGATGGATGGCGCCATCACCGAAAGCGCCACCGGATTCACCGCCCCGGTCGCCTCGGCGATGCGAACGCCAACCGCTTTTTCGTAGTCGCGACCGAGCGCGTTTATTTCAAGCTCGACCGTGCGGCCGTGGATCGCGATCCGCGAGGTGCTCACTCCCGCATTGTGGGCGTACGCCGACCACGCCGCGAGAATGGCGACCGCCGCGCCGGTGCCAGCCAACGCGCGGCAGATCGCCTTGATCCATTGGCGCGGCTTAATTCGGCGGCCGATCATTCGGCGCCGCCGAGGCCCTTGAGGATGACGGCGGCGGAAGCTGCGCGCATGCTCTGCGGGTAGGCGTCGACGAAGGCCGCAAGGGCCGAGCGGGCTTTGGCGAGGGTGGCGCGCGCCGCCTCGGGCTCACCCAGGAGCCGCGATGCCCGCGCCAGATCGATGGCATGGATGAACGCCGCCTCTTCGGCATCGTCAGGGCTCGAGAGAGCCGAGGCCAACGCCTTCGCCTCGGCGATCTGCCGGCCCAGATCGTCGCCGCTCAACCCGACCAGCTGGAAGGGATCGAGCACGAAGCTTTCGTAAAAGCCGGCTTTGAGAAGCGCGAACCGCGCGCGCAGCGCATCGGGCGCCGCAGGCGAAAGCCGAAGCGCCTCCTCGAGGGCGGCGCGCGGCAGGCGGTAGCGGCCGATCGCGTCGTCGAAGCGGGGCGCCAGGTCGCGCTGTGCGAGCGCCTTCTGCAGCGACTCCCCGTTGAAGCTGAGCCGTCCGCTATGCGCGGCGAGATCGCGGTTGAGAATGTCGGTCGCCTCGACCTGCACCAGGCCAAGCGCGAGCTCCGCCTCTGCCTCCGTGGCCGACCCGCCGGCGCTTTTGACGCGCGCGCCTGCCGCGTCCGCGGCAGCAAGCACGATGTTCACCCGCTCCGCGTCGACCGTCTCGTGCGCGCTCGGCGCGCGTGGGCCGAACAGCGACAGGAAGACGACCAAAAACAGGACGGCCCTGACGGCACGGAGCGAAAATGTCCACGACATGAATTTCCACGATATAAATTTCCACGGCACGGCAGCGCGAGAAACGCCGGCGCGAGAAACGCCGGCCGTGACGCCGCTATCAGTCATTCGGCAGCTCTTCGCCGGCGAAAAAAGCGCGCGCTCCGCGATGCGCGGGGACCACGCCTTTGGGCGCAGTTGCGGCGGCAGGAAGCGCCTCCCCGTGCCCGGCAAGCGTCTGCGCCAAGAGGTAAGCATGACGGGCCATGAAATCCGGCCGGCAAACGAGCACGTGGCTGCCGAATGAAACAATGATCCGCAGCGGCGCTTCGTGGATGTCGGCGAAAGGCGGCTTGGCAAGAAAGAGGGCCTCGGCGCTCTCGGCCTGCATGATGGCGACGTCCTGCTGATTGGTCGCGATGAGAACGCCGATGCGCCGCGCGTCCGCGGCGCTGACCAGCTGGGGGCGAGAAGCCGGCAGATGGTGCGACAGCACATCGACCACCGCAGCGGTGAGAACCCCGCTCCTCTCATCGTCCCGCTGACTGACAATCAAGAGATGGTAGCGCCGGTACACCGGCCACATACGATCAGGGTTGAGGTCGACCAGCCGCGCCCCCGGCAAGCCCTGCCCGCTCAAGCTCTCTCGGCCGTGTGTGAAAGCGGCCGGCGCCGGCCGCTGTGCGGCCAGCACCCATGCCGCCACCCATGCCGCCGCCCCCGCACCCAACGTCAGCAACGCGCGCCGCTTCATATTCGCCGGGACTAAGCGCGGCGACGATCGCCGCCGCGCCTCCGCGTCCCCCTACGGCTTGAAGATGTCGCGGTTGAGGATCGCCGTGACACCCAGGTTCGGCACATCGACCAGTTGCGCGATGTTGAGATCGACGGCCACGCTCACCACCGTATAGGCCTGTTCGCGGCTCAGCCCCTTCTCCTTGACCAGAAAGTCGATCATGTTGAGCGTGGCGTTTCGCGCCGCCAGGCTTACGTCCTCGGAGAGGTTGGCGAGCGGAGCGATCTTCTGACCGCCGAGATAGGTGGAGAAAACCGGCAGCTCGCCCTCCGGTTTGAGCGGCAGACCCGAGACCGCGTAGAAGCTCCCCGGAGCAAGATGCTTGAGCTGCGCGCCGCCTTCAAAATGCATGGTCGACAACAACGACGCCATGCCCGGCATGATCTTGGCCTGCATCATCACCTTGGCGCCCATCTCGATGGCGGTGCCGCACACTTCGCCGCCGCCCTGAGCGTAGTGGACATCGCCGGCGAACAGTCCGCAGCCGTCGACAAAGCAGGGGAAGAGCAACGTGGTGCCGACCACCGTTTCCTTGGTGTCGAGATTGCCGCCGTTCTCGCGCGGCGGAACCGTGCGCACGCATTCATCCTTCGCCGTGCCGTTGGTGCCGCAGAGGTCCGACGGCAGCGCATCGACCGGCTGCGGGGTGAGTGCCGCACCGCCCGCATCGGCCAGCGCCTTTTCACGCTTGAGCCACTTTTCGATTTCCGGCTTGCCCGGCAACACACCGACCGTTCCCATGAAGGCATTCATGGGGACGGCGATTCCGGGCAGATCCTTCGAACGCGCCTCAAGGCGGTTCAGCTCCCAGTGAATGATGAAAGGATCGCGGAATACGTCGCGCAGGAAGCCGAAACCCGGCACGATCGTCGTGTAGCCGAAATCATCGGGCGCGATATCCACGATGGTGACCGCGATGGCATCCCCGCGCTTCGCTCCATCGACATAGACCGGCCCGGTGAGCGGATGCACGAGGTTGAGATTCACCGCCGCAACGTCTTGCGGCTTGGAATCGAAAGTCAGGTCGGAATCGAGCGCATCGCGCGTCTCGAGGACGAAGAGCTGCCCAGGAGCGACATGGGCGGCAGGCTTGATTGCGTAGTGATATCTGTTGAAGCAGTGCGGGTCGTCTTTGCAGTGCTTGCCGGATTTCGCTACCACCACCGGACTTGGCAGTTTCACGTCGCTCGTATCAGCGAAGGCCGCACTCCAGCTCCCGGCCATGATCAACGCGATCGCCGGCACCGTCGCAACATATCTGGATTTCATGGTATGCCCTCCCGTGCGACCCGCTGCAGCGCGTCTCCTTCCCGGTCGGACCACCTGCGCGTACGCGGTGCACCCGCTCGAATGGTATTGACCGCATCGAACATGTCAAGGGCCGCAGCCACAATGCGTGCCATCGTCCGACACAAAAGCAGCACCGCGGCGCGCGGCATTTTTCGTCGCTCCGCATTTCGCAATTGTCTGATCGCCGACCTTCCTCATCGGGCGACTTTTCCAGAGTTGGACAGATGAAGATTTTGTGACAGTTCCGCGACGCAAGCATAGACGGGATATTCATTTTCTCGTTCGACATTGTCTGAGCGGCAAGCCGCGCTGAACATCGCGGCCCGCTTCATCCAGTGCGTCGGATCGGTCATCGATGAACGTACTTGCTTTTGCGTCGCGCAAAGGGGGAAGCGGAAAAAGCACTATGGCTGCGCATCTTGCCGTTCACGCGCACAGGCTGGCGCGGCCGTGCTTGCTCATCGACGACGATCCGCAAGGTTCGCTCACGCTCTGGAACGACCTTCGCGCGGACTCCGCGCTGCCGCTCAAGATCGTCAAACGCCGCATTGCCGACACCGTCAGAAAAGCCGAGCGCAAGGGCTTCGAATGGATATTCATCGACACGCCGCCGAACAGCTCGGCGAGCGTCATCGAAGCCATCGAGGCGGCGACGCTCGTTATTATCCCGTGTCGGCCCGGTTTGTTTGATATCGACGCCATGCAGGAAACAATCGCGTTCGCGCGGCAGGCGCGCACGCCTTACGCCGTTGTCTTCAATGGCGCGCCACCAAGACGTCAGGACATGGAGTTGGCGGCGGTGACCGTGGCGCGCCGGTGCCTCGCTGAGCTGGGAGTACCCGTCTGGGGTGGTCAGATCACGCACCGGGCGAGCTTCTCGCTGGCGCTCACCGAGGACGAAGGCATGAAAGACTACGATTGCGATCCTTGCTCGACCGCCGAAATCAGCGGCTTGTGGTCGGCGATCGAAAAATCCATCAAAGTCATTCACGGCGCCCGCGACAAGGCCGCGATGCATCGCGTCGCGGCCTGACCGGACCGCAACAGCGCGGCGGCGACCAACGCCCGCTTCAATCGATCCGCGCGTCTCTAAACGTCGCCGGGAACGGTCGCGGGTGCGCGCGGCGCGCGATGTTGCTCGGATGGCGGCGTCTCAGAGGCGGAGCCGCCTTGCGTCAGCACCCGATCGATGACGAACAGCGGCCGGCGCTTGGTTTCCAGATAAAGCCGGCCGACATATTCGCCGAGCAAGCCGAACAGAATGAGCTGCGTCGAGCCGAGGATCAGAACCACGGTGAGCAAGCTCGTCCAGCCTTCGACCACATGCCCGAGCGCCCAGCTGCCGAGCGTGTAGCCGAGCATCAGCAAGCTCAAAAGGCCGAGCGCCAGGCCGAGATAGGAGGCAAGGCGCAGCGGCATGATCGAGAACGACGTGAGCGCGTCGAAGGCAAGCCCCATCATCTTGGCGAGCGGATAATTGCTGGCGCCCGTCTGCCGCGCCGCGCGGTCATAGGGCAGCGGCACTTGGCGAAGCCCGATCCAGCTCACCATGCCGCGAATGAAGCGATGCTGCTCCGGCATGCTGTTGAGGATGTCGAGCACGCGCCGCGTCATCAGGCGGAAATCACCGGCGTCGACCGGCAGGTCGGCATAACCGATCCGCTGCATCAGCCGGTAGAACAAAGCCGCGGTGCCGCGCTTGAGCATGGTCTCGCCCTCGCGCTGACGGCGCACGCCGTAGACGACGTCGGCTTCGGCGCTGTCCATCAGCCGCCACATGTCGCCCAGGAGTTCCGGCGGATCCTGCAAGTCGGCGTCGATGGTGAGGATGCGCTTGCCCCGGCAGGTATAGAGGCCGGCGGTGATCGCGAGCTGATGGCCATGGCGGCGGGACAGATTGACCGCCACGACATGCGGATCGCGCCGGACCAGATCGGCCATGATCGCCCAGGTGCGATCATCCGAGCCGTCGTTCAACAAGACGAATTCGTAGTCGGAGCCGGCGGTTTCCGCCGCCGCGGCGGTCATCCGGCGATAAAACTCCTCGAGCCCCGCCCCCTCATTGTAGCAGGGCGCGACGATGGAGAGCCGCGGACTAACGCGCGCATCTAAAGCCACCGGGATCGACCTCCTCCACCCAGCCGTTGCCTTCAAGTGCCTTCAAGTGCCTTGCCGTTGCATCCCGCACCGGCAGTGTCAATGGATTTGCTCGCGCGTGAAATCCACCGCGCGGACGCAGGCTTAACGCGCGATCTTGTTATGGCGGGTCAAGCGGCGGGCCGATCGGACCGGACAGCCGGTAGACCTGGTAATCTTGCAGGCGGACGCCATGGCGGCTGCGCGTCAGGCTGTCGGTGAGCTCGACACTCGTGAAGCGCTTTTGCAGCGCCGGAATGTCGGCGCAAAACACCGTGCAGACATACATGATCGGGCCGTCAAACAGCGCCGGGTCCGGGTCCGGCGCGTTCACATAACGCATGCGCAGATTGATCTGCTCGACCGGCGGATGCGAAGGAAGATAAAACGCAAGCCAGCTGGCGAGGCCGTAATCGTAGGTCAGTACGATCGGCGCGCCAAGCCGTTTGCGCACGTCGTCCAGTTGGGCGCCGAGCTCCCTCCAGCCGGCGCCCAGTTTCGCCGCGGTCGGATCGGCCATGCCGAGCGGAAGAATCCCGAACACGCCCTGCACATAAATGACGGCGGCGATGCCAAGGCCGACCGGCACGGCGAGCCGCTGCGAGACGTTCTCGACCAAGGCCCAGACGCCGTTCCATTTGATCCGCTCCACCGCGACAGCCGCCGCGATGACGAACGGCACGTAGATCGGCTCGGGCCAATTGCCTTCGACGCGGCCGTGGAAGGTGTGCCAGACGAAATAGATGAGGATCGGCCAGATCATCGCGTTGATGAGGACGCGCGCGCTGAACGAACCGCCCTGCCCGCGCAACAGCCCGACCAGACCCATCGCGCCCAGGACGAACACGAACGGCGTCGCCATGCCGATCTGCGCACCGAAAAACTCGCCGAGATAGCGCAGCGACCATTCGTGCACGACCAGCCGATTGTACTGATAGAGCACCGAGGCCCAGTGATGCTGCGCGTTCCAAATCAGCGTCGGCGAAAACACGGCAAGCGCGATGACGCCGGAGATCCAGGGCCACGGCGTTAAAAGCCATTTGCGCTGCTCGCGCACCAGCAGCAGCCAGATGAGGATGCTGACCGCGAAAAAGATCGTGGTGTATTTCGACAGCATGCCGATCCCGAAAGCGAGCCCGATCGCAAGCCACCAGGCGCCGCGGCCGGTCTGCTGGAGCTTGGCGAGCGTCAGCAGCAGAAAGGTGGTGGCGATCAGCACCGGATTGTCCGGCGTCGCCAAAACCGAGCCGACCGCCATGGCAAGCGTCAGGTTGAAATAGAGCGCGGCGGTGGCGCCGACCCTTTCATCGTCGAACAGGATCGCGCCCGCGCGCCAGATGGCGAAGCTTGCCGGCAGCGCCAGCAGCACGCCGAACACGCGCACGCCAAACTCAGTGTTGCCGAACAGCGTGGTGCCGAGCCGGATCAGAATGGGATTGACCGGCGGATGGTCGTAATAGCCGCCGGCGACGTGCTTGGACCAGACCCAATAAAGGCTCTCGTCGAAAGAGAGCGGCGTGAAGGCCGCGCAAGCCAGCCGCACGCCGACAAGAATCACGATCGCGATGATGACCGTGGTCTCGTACCGCCGCTCGGGCAAGGCGGCGCTGCCGAACGCAACCAAATCGACTTCCTTCACTCTTGGAACGGCGCAATCCAGGCGCCCCCATCGACCGGGGGGCTACATAGCAGGACCGCTCAGCCCACGCCAACACGCGCGCCTGCGAGCCAAAAGCGATCGCCGCACGCGGTCAAGCCGGGCGATATTTGCGTTCGCACGCCTTCACGACGCAGCGCGATGGTGTCGGAAAAGCCCGATCATATCCCCGCCAGCGCGAGCACGACCACGACCGAGAGCAAGACCCAGCCGAAGTGGCGTCCGCGCGAGGCCCAGGCGTTGCCGATGGCGGCGGCGGCGAAGACCGCTGCGCTCGCCGCAATGATGGCGATGCGCGCCTGAACCGAGCCAAGCGTGGGCACGAGGATCAACAACACGCCCATGGCGGCCCAAGCGACGACGCCGCAATGCCAAACCAGCCGCAACAGCAGCCGCGCGCTGCGCGGCTCGATCCGCGCGGTCGCAAAAAGCCTGGTCTCGCCGAGGTATCCGTGCACGAGGGCGGCCGCAATTGCCAAGATGCCGGCGGCCTGAACCGAAAGATCGCTCATTTGCGCGCCTCCATACACTGATGTATGGAGTGCTAGCATCGCGGCCGGTGGCGGTCAATACAGAGCTGTATGGAAAAATGTCAGGCGAACGTTTGCGACCCACGGATTGGCTGAATGCGGGCTTGCGCACGCTCGCCCGCGCGGGCTTCACCGCGCTCAAAGCCGACACCTTGTCGAAGAGCCTCGGCGTCTCGCGCGGCAGCTTCTACTGGCATTTCGCCGATGTTGGCGCATTCCATGCCGCGGTATTGCGGCGTTGGCGCGAAGTCGCGCTCGAAGACATCGTCGCGGACATCGAAGAAACTTCCGGCGACCGTCTGGAAACACTGATAAGGCGCGGATTTTCCGCCCGATCGAACCTCGAGAGCGCGGTTCGCGCCTGGGCGTTCGCGGACGAAAAGGCGCGCGCCGCAGTCGAGGCCGTGGACGCCGAACGCGTGCGCTACTTAAACAAGCTGCTCGTCGAGGCTGGTGTCGATCCAAACCTCGCAAAGAGCCGCGCCCGCCTTCTCAATTGGGCCTATCTCGGCCGCAGCGTCTCGCCGCGGCGGATGGAATCCGAAGACTTGGATATGGAAGACTTGGATATGATCGTCGACGATGTGTCGCGCCTCATACGATGGCAGAGCCACAAGCAAGCTTGAGGCTTTCCCGATCGCGGCATCGCCGAGCGGACGTTTTTTGGCAACACCACTCGCAGCGCAACCGCCCGAAGGACTGCCCCGAAAAGTATGAAGGCCCGGGAAACCCGGGCCTTCATCGCTGGGACAACAGCTAGGGACAGATCAGAGAAAAAAACGCGTGAAAGACGACATTTGAAAAGAGTTTGGTATAGCAACGACCACGAATGGACAGTGCGCGTTCATCCGGCGTCACCGGCTCACCGTGGCCGCGATTTGCACCAGCTCTCACCGGTGCAGTGACACTATGGCGCGACGCAGTGACAGCGATGTGACGAGCGCGCGTTCCGTCTCGCGCGACGGACGGCGAGAGTCCCAGCCGGTGCAAAATACCGCCGTCAGTATCGAGGCGGCGTTTCGCCGCGGAGCTTCCGGCCGAAAGCGCGTGCGGTATCCCGGTGCGGGCGGCTTATTTTCGACGGCGCGAGCATCAGGCGTTTTTGCCGGCTGCGCGGCGGGGAAGCGCTTGCGCAGCAGATTTACCACGAATAGCGCAGCGTGCCGGAACCGGCGTAAGTCTGCGAGCCGGAGGCGAACTCGCCGTCGAACTTGGCGAGCAGCGTCCAGCGCGGCGTGAGGAACAGTTCGGCGCCAGCCGTCGTCAGCGCGGAATCGTGCGCGATCTGCGCGCCGTTGACGGTGAAGCTGCCGCCCGGCAGCGATTGAAACGTTGCGTTGAGCGAAGGATTGTTGACGAAGTCGTGCGCCCAGGCGGCGCGCGCACGCAGAATGAGCGGCAAGCCGTAAAGCAGCGTCGGCGCATCGAAGCGACCGCCAAGTTCGCTGCGCACATCGGTCGCATTCATCGCCGCATAGGACAATCCGAAGCCGCCGCCGGTGACGTCGCTCTCGCTGTAGGCCGGCGTGTGGAAGTCTTGCGCCTGCACGGCGGCATACGGCGTCACACCGAGCGTCGGCAGCACGCCAAATCGATAGCCGCCTTCCAGCCGCGCGCCGTAGCTTTGGCCGTCAAAGTTTGCAGTGAGCTGATCGCCGAGCGCCGAGCGGCTGGTAGTGAACCAGTGATTGGTGAAGGCGAGCGCGCCGGCGAGATAAGCCGGACCCGCATAGGTGATGCCATAGACGCCCGCTTGCATCGCATCGCTGCGGCCACCGCCGAGCCCATTCGCAAGTCCCCAATTGGTGCCGCCGCCGGCAAGCGCAAAGCCGAAGATGGTGTTCGGCGTGACGTGATAGTCCATGCCGGCGGCAAAGCCGAAGGTCTGCGCCGTGACGTTCGTTGAGCCTGTGGTCGCATTGCCGCTGGCGCTGTTGCTGCCGCCGTAGGCCGCGCCCCAGGCGGTCCAGCGCTGGTCGAAAACCGGCTGCGGCGGCGCCTTGGTGAGGATCGAGGCGTAGGCGAGCGCGATGTCCGGCGGCAGATTGGCCGCTTGCTCCGGCGCGAAGCCGATGGACGGTGACACTCGACGAACTGGCAATCGAGCCGTCCACCTCCAGTGTGCCGCCGTTGATCATCGTCGCGCCGGTATAGGAGTTGACGCCGTTAAGGGTCAGCGTGCCGCTACCGATCTTGGTGACGGTCGCGCCGCCACCAGCATCTCCGATGACGCCGGCAAAGACCGTGCTGCTATTGTTGCTGCCGATAACCAGCGCGCTCCCGCTCCCCAAATTGACTGTGGAGGCGGCATCGCCCGCCAGCGAGCCGATTTGCAAGGACGCAGGCGACGCGCTGAACTGCCCATTGGTCAGCGAGACGGCGGCGTTCGGATTGATGCTGCCGGTTGATGCGATGACGAGCTGGGCGTTGTTCACGTTGAACGCAAGCGATTGGGAGGCGGCGCCGAAAATGTCCAACACGCCGCCCTTGACATTGGTCGGTCCCGCATAGGTGTCGTTGCCGGTGAGAAAGAGAATGCCGTTGCCGACCTTGGTCAGCCCGCCCGCGCCGCTGAGAGCGGAAAAAAACGGGACGTTGTTGCCGTTGGTGTCGAAGGTCGCGCCGCCTGAGCCAATGGGATTGAGCATGCCCGAAATGTCGGCGGTGTTTCCGGTCGCCCATTGCAGGCCGCCGCCGTTGAGCGTGATGTTGCCCGAGCCGAAATTGCTGGCGGCGTTGAAGTTGATCAGGCCTCCGCCGCTAACGGTGGTGCCGCCCGCATAGGTGTTGGTGTTCGTGAGCACCACGGTGCCGCTCGTGACCGCGATCGCGGCGCCCGCGCCGGTGCCCGCCGCATAGCTCCCGCCCGGAAGGCTGTTGGGGCTGTCGTCCGCGATCGTGCCGTTGAACGTGAGCGTCTTACCGGCGCCGGGGCTGAAGATCGCGGTGCTGCCGCTCATCAGGAACAGGTCGCTGCCGGCCGCCGCGCCGTTGCCGCTAGTCGCTACGCTGCCCGATCCGCCCAGACCGCCGGTGACGCTGCCGCCGCTGAACGAGCCGTTCGTAATGACGAGCGATGCGCCATTGTCGCTGCGCACGAATATCGCCCCGCCGAAGCCCGCACCGCCGCCGCCGCCGGTTCCGGTGAGGTTGAACGCGGCGCCGTTTCCGCCTCCCGTTCCGCCACTTTCGGCCGCTCCGCCGCCCCCGCCGAAACCACCAATCCCTGCTGAGGCGCCACCGTACCCGCCGCCCCCGCCGCCACCAAACCCTCCGTTCCCGCCTTCAGAATGGCCGCCGCCGCCGCCGCCGAATAGGCCGCCGGTTCCTCCTTGAACACCATTGCCTGCACTCCCCCCACCGCCACCCCCTGTGCCGCCTGGGCTGCCGTCCGCATTGCCGCTGCCGCCGGCGCCGCCGGAGCCAGCGGCGAGTCCGCCACCGCCGCCGCCACCACCGCCAATAGAAGAAGCACCTGCTCCACCCGCACCGCCGTTGGTTCCGCCCCCGGCGCCTCCTGAGCCCCCTGATCCGGATGAGCCGGCGGCGCCTGCCCCACCTGGGCCGGCGCCTCCAGAGCCGCCGGCAGAGCCAGCGTTGTTACCGCCGGGGCCGCCGCCCCCTCCACTGTAGCCTCCTCCTCCGCCGCCGCCTCCGGCGCCGGAGGTGGTCGTGCCGTTGCCGCCGTTGCCGCCCAAGCCGCCGCCACCGCCACCGCTGAATAGATTGGCGCCGCCCGCGCCACCGGCGCCGCCGACCGCGCTGTTATTGGAAATGACGACATTGCTGACCGTGGTGGTGCCGGCATTGACGAAGATGGCCCCGCCGGCGCCCATGCCGCCGCCACCGGCGCCCAGTCCGCCTGCGCCCCCGGTGGCCCTGCCGTTGGCTATGGCGAGATTCTCGATCGTCGCGTTGCCGCCGAGCACAAAAAACACGCGGTTCGTATTGTTGCCGCTGATGGTCAGCCCCGACGCGGCGGAGCCGTCGATGGTCACGGTGCCGGTGGTGTTGATGACGGGCAGCGGTCCGTTGGCGCTGCTGCCGGCGACGATGGTTTGCCCGGCAAGGCTAGAGGAAAACACAATTGTCCCGCCATTGGCGGCGTCGGCGGCGGTGATTGCTGCGCGCAACGAGCCGGCGCCGGAATCGTTGGTGTTGGTGACTGTAAATATCTGCGCCTGCGCGGCGGTGGCGCCGAACGCGTTCGCGGCAACGAGCGCGGCGATTGCCAACCACGCGGCGTGGCCTCGAAACCAATGAACCAGCAATGGCGCAGGCAACGCCCCGCACAAATTCCCAACCAGCACCTGCGCCGCCCCTCACCACACAGTCGAAGCTTCCGCCATGCGCCACCTGCGATCGCATGACGGAATTCTTGATGGGCATCTTAGGGGCGTTGTACCGGCCCGGCCATGACGCCGGCGCCGAGATGGTCCAGGATTGCTGTGATTTCGCGGTCGTGTGTTCTAAACGCCACGAGGCGCCACGACGCGATGCTCAAGAAGCGATCAAATGTATACGGATGTCGCCAAGGCGTTGTCCTGGCGACATGCAACGTTCACATTCCAGCTCGCTGAAGTTGCTTACGCCGGCAGCGCAACGCGCTCGCGCAAGCAGCCGGCGCAGTCCTTATGTTTATCTTTTCATCGCCCTTGAGGTTCGAGCAGACGATCAAGCGTGATCGGGAATTCGCGCACGCGCACGCCGGTTGCGTGCCACACCGCATTCGCGATCGCACCCGCGGTGCCGGTGATTCCGATCTCGCCGACGCCCTTGATGCCGAGAGCGTTGACGTACGGATCGCGCTCCTCGACCAGGATCGCTTCGAGCGACGGCACATCGGCGTTCACCGGAATGTGGTACTCGCCCAGATTGGGATTCATCGGGCGACCGGAGCGCGGGTCCATGACGGCGTGCTCGTGCAAGGCGAACGACACGCCCCAGATCATTCCGCCATAGAGCTGGCTCTGCACCATGCGCGGATTGATGATGCGTCCCGCGGCGAAGGCGCCAACCACGCGAGTGACGCGCATCTGTCCGAGATCGGGATCGACCTTGACCTCGGCGAACACGGCGCCGTGCGCGTACATGGCATAGCTCGATTGCGCGGCCGGATCGGCGGCGCTCTTTCCTCGTCCCTCGATCTCCGCCAGACCGGCGCGGCCGAGAATGTCGGAATAACTCTCGCTGCGGCTCTCGTCGTCGCGACGGAACAGGCGGCCGCCGCGCGCGATCACGCCGGCATTGCCGGCGCCGAACAGCGGCGAGCGATCGTCGTTAGTCGCCAGCGCGGCAAGCCGCGCGATCACGTCGGCGCCGGCATTGTGGATTGCCATGCCGGCGGTCGCGGTGTGAGCCGAGCCGCCGGCGATGCCGCCGTCCGGAAGATCGGACGTCCCGGATCTGAAATCGAGGCGGTCGATGTCAAGGCCGAGGCTGTCCGCCGCGATCTGCGCCAGTGCGGTCCAGGCGCCCTGCCCCATGTCATGGGCCCCAATCTCCATGACGCCATTGCCGTTCTGGCGCAGCGCCGCTTTGGCCTCCGCCGCGAACATAAATGCCGGAAATGTCGCGGTACCCAAGCCCCAGCCGACCAGCAATCCATCTTGGTCGCGCATCTGCCGCGATGCGAGCGGGCGGCGCTGCCAGCCGAAACGCTCGGCGCCTTGCGCGTAGCAGTCGCGCAGCGCCTTCGAGGAGAACGGTTTTCCAGAGATCGGCTCGACTTCGGCATAGTTCTTGAGGCGAAACGCCAACGGATCCATGCCGCAGGCCTGCGCCATTTCATCGATGGCGCTTTCGAGCGCGACCGAGCCCGTCGCCTCTCCCGGCGCGCGCATGAAAAGCGGCGTTCCGGTATCGACGCGAACCGCTTCATGCGAGGTGGCGATGGCCGCGCTTGCATAAAGCGCGTGCGAAATGTCCGACGCCGGCTCGAAGAAGTCGTCGAAGGTGCTCGATGTCGTCTTGGTGCGATGATCGAGCGCCGTCAGCTTCCCGTCACGGTCGGTACCGATGCGCAAGGTTTGTCGCGTCGCAGCACGGTGTCCCACCGGACCAAACATCTGTTCGCGACGCAGAACGAGCTTGACCGGCCTTCCGGTCATGCGCGCCGCCATGACGCCGAGAACCTGTGGACCGGTGATAAAACCCTTGCAGCCAAAGCCGCCGCCGAGGAACGGACTGCGGATGTGGATGCTCTCCGGGGAAATTCCGAAAAGCCCCGCGAGGCGGGCCTGCGCCATGACAAGCCCCTGGCTCGGCGTATCGATCGAGAGCGCATCCCCGTCCCATGCCGCCACGATCGCATGCGGCTCCATGGGATTGTGATATTGCGGCGCGGTCTCGTAGGTGGCGGCGATTTGCTTTGCGGCGGCGGCGAGACCGGCTTTGACATCGCCGCGATGCGCTTGCGCTGGGTGTCCAGGACCAACGACCGGCGGCACGAAGCTCTCGGCCGCATCGAGCCCGATCCGCGCCGGCTCGGTCTCGTAGCAGGGCGACAGCAGCGCGGCTCCTTCCGTGGCAGCCTCCAGCGTTTTCGCGATGACGACCGCAATCGGCTGATTGGCGTAACGGACCCGGTCGTTTTGCAACACGTCGAGGCGAAACATGAAGGGATTCGTTTTTGCGTCCGGGTCCTCTGCGAGCGCCGGCTTGTTGGCCGGCGTCATCACCTCGACGACGCCGGGATGGGCCTTGGCAGCCGCGACATCGAGAAAAGCGACCCGGCCGCGCGCGATGCTGCTCGCCGCCAGGACTGCGTAGAGCATCCCGGCAGGATGATTGTCGGCGGCATAGCGGGCCGCGCCCGTGACTTTGAGGATGCCGTCGCGCCGGGTGAGCGGCTGGCCCATATTCGAGCCGTGTCGAACGTGGGCCGGCGTCTGCGTGAGTGCGATCTCAGCGGCGATGTCAGGCATGATCTCAGACATGATCTCAGACATGATCTCAGACATGGGTGGCAACTCCGGAAACGGCGGCGAAGGGGGATGCGGGAAGCGCGGGCAATCGCGCGGGCGTGCCGGCGGCTGCCAGCGTCAGCGCCCGCACCACGATGCGCCGCGCCAACTCGATCTTGAAGGCGTTGTCGCCGGACGGCTTTGCCGCCGCGAGCGCCGCCTCGGCGGCGCGACGAAAGCTCGCCGCGTCGGGACGGGCGCCGCGCAGGGTCTGTTCGGCTTCACAGGCCCGCCACGGCTTGAGCGCCACGCCGCCGAGCGCAACGCGCGCCTCTTTGATCGTAGCGTCCTCGACGCGCAAGGCGGCCGCCGCCGAGACTACCGCGAACGCATAGGAGGTGCGTTCGCGCACTTTCAGGTAGCGGGCATGCGCGGCGAATTGCGCGGCTTCCGCCGGCAGCCGCACAGCGACGATCAACTCACCGGGCTCAAGCACGCTTTCGCGGTCCGGCGCGTTGCCGGGCAACCGATGAAACATCTCGAGCGGGATCTCGCGTCCGCCCGCCCGGCCCTCGACCTCGACAATTGCGTCGAGCGCGACCAGAGGAACGCAGAAATCAGACGGGTGCGTCGCGATGCAACTCTCGCTCCATCCCATGATGGCGTGCAGCCTGTTGTCGCCGTCACGCGCGTCACAGCCCGAACCGGGATCGCGTTTATTGCAGGCACTGGCAGCATCGTAGAAATAGGCGCAGCGGGTCCGCTGCAAGAGATTGCCGCCGACCGTGGCGGCGTTGCGAAGCTGCGCCGACGCTCCGGACAGGAGCGCTTCGGCGACGGCCGGAAAGCGCCGGGCGAAGACGCAATCGTGAGCGAGATCCGCATTGCGGACGAGCGCGCCGATGCGCACCCCGCCGTCGGGGAGATCCTCGATGCGGTCGAGGTCGGGAAGATGGCTGATGTCGACGACGCGATGCGGGCGGCACACGCCCCCCTTCATCAGATCCAGGAGGTTTGTGCCGGCGGCGAGATAGACGGCGCCAGGTTCCGAAGCGGCGGCGACGGCTTCCTGAATGGTCGCCGGCCTGACATAGTCGAACGGTCTCATGCGACCTCCTTGCGGCCTGCCGCATCGAGAATCTTTTGCGCCTCGAGCACCGCTTCGGTAATTCCTCGATAGGCGCCGCAGCGGCAGAGATTTCCGCTCATGCCCTCGCGCACGCGCTCCGGGTCGTCGCCCGCCTGACCCTCTTGGATCAGACCGATTGCGCTCATGATCTGGCCGGGCGTGCAAAACCCGCACTGCAGGCCGTCGTGCGCGATAAAGGCCTCCTGTACCGGATGAAGCCGATTGCGCTCCGCCACACCCTCGATCGTCAGGACGTGAGCGCCGTCGCAACTGATCGCCAGCGCAAGACACGAATTGACCCGGCGTCCATTAACGATGACCGTGCAGGCGCCGCACTGGCCGCGGTCACAGCCCTTCTTGGTTCCGGTCAAATCCAGGCGTTCGCGAAGAAGATCGAGGAGGGTGACACGCGGGTCGTCAAGCGCGATGGCGCGCGTGACACCGTTTACGATAAGCGTCGTTGAAAGGCCCATGCAGTGCTCCATAAGAGCGATGGTGAGGAAGATCCGCAGACCGGCGGAGGCGTGTGCCTGTCGGTTCCGGCGGCTGCGCAGAAGATCACGTGGTCGACAGCTCCCGCTGAGACGATTTCGCTAGTCCCCCTGAGCGTTTCCCTGCGATTTGTCGGCATTGCTTGATACGGATGCTATGTATCAGCGATGCTCCGTCGCGAGAGATACGGAGGGAGCCTCCGCTTTTCAAGGGGTCGAGATTGACGGCCGCCACCAGGCAATCGAGCAGAACGACACGAAAGCCGCGCGCCGACGCCGTGCGCAACCGCGAGCGTGTGCTCGAAGCCGCCAAAGTCGTGTTCAGTGCCGGCGGCCCCGACGCCAGTCTCGAAGCCGTCGCGCGCACGGCCGGCGTCGGCATCGGCACGCTGTACCGGCATTTCCCCACGCGCGAGGCTCTGTTCGAGGCCGTCTACCGCCGCGAGGTGCAACATCTGGCCGATCTGGCGGAACAGCTGAAGGAAAAGGCAAAGCCTCTCGATGCACTGCGTCAGTGGATGCGGTCGAACGTCAGGTTCGTTGCCACCAAAAAGGGCATGTTGGAAGCGCTGGCGCTTGCCGCCTACAAGAACTCGGAACTCTACTCATATTCGTTCGAGCGGCTGACGCACGCCGTTGGCAGCCTGCTGGAGCGGGCGATCGCGGCAGGCGAAATTCGCGACGACATTCGTCCCGAGGACCTTCTCCGCGCCCTTGTGGGCATGAGCTACATGCACGATCAGCCGGGCTGGCAGACGAGCGTGCTGCGGCTTGTCGACGTTTTCATCGACGGCCTGCGCGCACGCGGCGATAACCGACGGTCCAAAGTAAAGCCGCGAAAATCTTCGTGACGGCGCGCCAGCTCCCGCCGGCGTTTTACCCCCGACTTGATCGGAGGCGCGACGTGCAGAAGGACGTGGCCGCTTCAATCGAGCGAATTTTGCTCCAGAGCGCCCATCGATTCAGATCGCATCGATAGGCGCTCTCACTTTCTGATGGAACACGATCTTTTCGGAAAACCGGTCTGCACTTTTCCGGATCCCGCTAAGCCCGCGGCGGGCGGCGCCGCTCGTGGAACCACGCGCGGTATTCCGTCATCTTCGCCCGCTGCACCGAAGAGGCATGCCGCTTGCAGGTTGACGCCTCGTCGCTCCGCTCCGGCGCGCCCCAGCGCAGCTCGACGCAGTCGTTGAGATTGTAGGCCATCTCCAGCGCCCCCTGCCGCTCGATCACGTCCTTGAGCGCGAGCGTCCAGGCGGAGCCGTCGCTGCGGGTATAGGAAAACTTGCGCGTCGCCAGCTCCGACGCCAGCACGCGCTCCATCTCGGCCTTTACGTCGGCGACGCTCTTGCCGCTCGGCATCGCATAGCGATTGGGCCGCCGCGCGACCCGTTCCGGGAAGCCGCGCACCACGTCGATCGCGATCAACAGCCGCAGATCGCGCGACGGCGTCGCGAAATCCTCCCACGCGCCGGTGGTCTCGAAGATCGATGGTCCCGCCGGCATCTCCACATCGGCGCGACCGCTGTTCTGGTATTTCCGTCCATTTTCGACCGAGGTCACGCGCGCCTTGACTTGTTCTTCGAGCGCCGCGATCGCCTCCATCATCGCGCGCATCGGATCGAGCGGCGCGGGCGACATCACGTCGTCCATGCGGTCGTAAAAGTCTTCGACCCCGAGCTTCGATTGTTCGAGGGAGAAATCGCCGTATTGCGGATCCTTCGCGATCTCTTCGTTGGAGAGCCGGCGCAGGGCGCCGTTCGCCTCGCGCACGATCGGCCGGAAGCGCTTGAAGCCGGGACCGCCGAGCGCGGGATCCTGCGCGAACAAGAAATTGCCGCGCCAGAAGCGCTTGCGCGAGACCGTGCCGTCGGGCTGCCCGTCCACGGCGAGGATGAGGCCGGCCGCCTCCTTGGTCTGCGGCAGCCGCTTCACCAGCATCAGAACGTGGCCATAGGGATCGGCGTAGACGACGCCCGGGCGCAAAGTCTCTTGCGTCAGCGGCACGGGATAATAATCGTTGTTGTTGTCATTCAATGCCGTCCGGGCCGATCCGGAATGGACGCCGTCGGCGAGGATGCGCAGATATTGGCCGAAGGATGCGGCGAGCCCGAGCCGCTTCGGCGCTTCGGGGCTTTGGCTGATGGACGCCACGGCCTCGGGATTTTGGCCACCGGCTGCGACCGAGACAGGCGTGTGATTGGCCGCCGTCTCGCCATTCAGAATATTCGACCAGGCGACGCAGTGCGGCCCCCTGCCTCCGCCACCGCGCGAGCATTTCGAAAAGCCGTACGGCAGCCCCATCTTGAAGGCGAAATAGGCGCGCAAGAAGTACGGGAGGTCGGCGCAGTCGGGACGAATGACCATCCCCATCTCGTCCTCGCCGAGCCCCAAATGGTTGAACAGAAAGTTGCGCGATTTATCGCGCAGCACGACATGCAGCGCGGGCCACGACAGGGTGTCGTCGAGCGGCGCGTCGAACAGCTTTTCGATCCAGGCGGAATACAGGTTTTCCGTTTGGCGATTCCAGCTATCGCGCACCGGCCACACACCCGCCCCGGCGCTGTGCGGCCGCGGCGGCGCATCGGCGCGCACCGCGATCTCGCGCGTGACGGTGCCGCATTCGCCGGCAAGCTTCGCCTGCCAGGTGCCGGCGGCCGGGGACGCGACCTCGGCGAACCAGGAATAAGGCGGGCCGCCCTGGCGCACACGCGAGGCAAACGCCACCCTTCCATCGGGCCCGATCAGCGAAAGCTCGCCCTCGAACGGCTTCTCGGCGGCAAACAGGACGCGCAAGGGCGCGCCCTTCCACGGCGCGACCGGCGAGGACAAGACCGCGATGTCAGCATCTTCGCAGGCGCCGGAAGCGGGCTTGGCCTGCGATTCCACCGTTGCGCAAACGAGGGCGAAAAATGCACCTGCCGTCAGCAACGATACCGTTGCAGCAGCAGCAAAGCGGCGTGCTGTAAACACTGGAATCCCCTTCCCTGGAGGCGGCAACCATATCGCCAAAGCTTTGGCTGAATCATGGCAAACTCGTCGCAGCGGCGACGCAAGTTTCGCCCCTCTGGGGCCGGCTCCGCGGGCGGTCCGACCCGCTATTTTCGCCTGCGACGATCAGAGCGGCGGCGGCTTGGGGCGCGGCGGCTTTGGCCCGAAGGCGCGGGCGGTATCCCGCTGCGGCCGGCTAGTCTTGGATAGGGCCAGCTGCCGCGCATATTCCTTCTCCCCCAGTTCCCTGTATTGCGGGTTCGTGAGCGACGCCAGAAAGGCCACGAGGTCGTCGATCTCCGGCTCGGTCAGCGCCAGCGGCTGAATGTCCTCGTCGAGCCACGGGTTCGTCAGTCCGTCCCCCTTGTTGTAGTGGTCGACCACATCCCACAATGTTTCCTGCGACCCGTCGTGGAAGTAAGGCGCGGTCACCAGCACGTTGCGCAGATCGGGGGTCTTGAACGAGGCGATATCGGCTTGCTTCTTGGTGACGAGAAAGCGCCCAAGCACCGACGTCTCGCTCTCGATCGCGGCCCGGTCGATATCCTGCAAATGTCCCTGCGCCAGATCGCGTTCGGCCTGCACCGCCAGCGGAACCACGCGATGGCGGATGATCCCGACGCCGATGTTGTGAAAATCATTGTCGGTGAAGACCATCACGTCCCGCCGATTGTCGGTCAAAGCGTGGCACAGATTGCAGCGGGCCTTGGTGTTGAACGATTCCCATCCGCGCTTGGCCGCATCGCTGATCGCATTCTGATCTCCGGCGATGAAACGATCGAAGGGCGAGTCGAAAGAAACAAGCGTCCGCTCGTAGGTGGCGATCGCCGTCAGCATGTCCTTTTCGTTCACGTCGCGACCAAAGGCCTCCGCGAATTGCCGCCGGTAGTCGGCGTCGCCCGCGATGTTGGCGATAGCGTCGCGGATGCTGGCGGCACCCATCTCGAAGGGATTGATGATGGGCAGGGCCGCTTGCTCTTCCAGCGTGTCGACCCGGCCGTCCCAGAACTGAGTCTTGTTATAGAGCGCATTCAAAATGGTCGGCGCGTTGCGCTGGCCGGCGCGTCCGCCGATGCCGATCGAGACCGGGCGGGCGTCGGTGAAAGCGCGCGCCGGATCGTGGCATGTTGCGCAGGCGACTGTACCGTCGCCCGAGAGACGGCTCTCGAAGAAGAGTTTTTCGCCCAGCGCGACGACGGCGGGCGTGAGCGGACTGCCGGGCGGGATGACCGACCTCGTAAGTTCCGCCGGGAAGCCGACCTGATCTTGCGAGCGCGGCTGCGCCAGCGGTCCGGCTTTCGGCAGCAGCGGCGCCTGACCGGGCGCAAGCGCAGGCGGCGCGCCGGCTTCGATGTCTTCGCCAACCGCCGACGCGGAGAGAAAAGCGCAGAAATAGATAGAAAGAGCCGCCGGTAGAACGATCGAACGTGTTGCTGCAAATCGATGGCGCGACATCGCACTGTCATCCTGATCGCTGTTGGATCCGTCCGAACCCCTCCCTCAATCCGCGCCTAGCCTATCATGAACACATGGCTGCAATAACACATGGCTGCAATAACACATGGCTTGAATAACGCACGGCTTGATTAACGCATGGCTTGAATAACGCACGGCTTGAATGCGAGCCGCCGGAATGTTTGTTAAGGTGGGGTTCCGTACTTACTCTCCGCGAAAAATCGCGCAGGGCGGATTATTCGCATGGCCGAAACCAAAGCCTGCCCGAGCTGCGGCCGCGACATTCCGCGCGATGCCCGTTTCTGCCCGCAATGCGGAACACCGCAGGCGTTGACCTGCGACGGGTGTGGCCACGCCAATGCGGCCGGCTCGCGCTTTTGCGCACAATGCGGCGCCAAGCTTGGGGAAGCTCCGCCCGCGCCGGCCGCCGCCCCACCACCGCCCGCACCAGCGCAGCCGGCGCCGCTTGCACGGGGCGCCAACGCGGCCGAGCGGCGGCAGATCACCGTGATGTTCTGCGACCTCGTCGGCTCGACCGCGCTCTCCACCCGCCTCGATCCGGAGGATCTGCGCGAAGTCATCGCCGCCTATCACGCTTGCGCCGCCGAGGTCGTCACCCGTTTCGGCGGCTACGTGGCCAAATATATGGGCGACGGTGTTCTTATTTATTTCGGCTATCCGGAGGCGCACGAAGACGACGCTGAAAATGCCGTACGCGGCGCACTCGCGTTGATCGATGCGGTCGCGCAGCTTTTCGCCGCCGACGGCGGTCATCAGGTGCGCGTCGGGCTTGCCACCGGGCTGGTCGTGGTGGGCGAACTGGTCGGCACCGGCGAGGCGCAGGAGCGCAATGTAGTCGGCGAGACGCCCAATCTCGCCGCCCGTCTGCAGTCGCTCGCCGCGCCGAACACCCTGATCATCGATACGACGACGCGGCGGCTCGCCGGCGACATCTTCGAATACGAAGCGGTTCCGCCGACCGAGCTGAAGGGCTTTGCCGGGCTCGTTGCGCCTTGGCGCGTGTTGCGCGAGCGCAGCATCGCCAGCCGCTTCGAAGCCCTGCGCGCGGAAAGCCGCACACCGCTGATCGGCCGCGACGAGGAAATGGAGCTGTTGCTGCGGCGCTGGCAGCGGCTCAAAGACAACGAAGGCCGCGTGGTCTTGCTCGCCGGCGAGCCGGGCATCGGTAAATCGCGCCTGACGGCGGCGCTGGAAGATCAGATCAAGCACGAGGCGCATGTTTGCCTGCGCTATTTCTGCCAGCCTCATCATCAAGGCAGCGCGCTGCAGCCGGTGCTGGCCCACCTTGCGCACGCGGCGGGATTTAGCCGCGACGAGACCGCCGAACACAAGCGCGCGAAGCTCGCAACGCTGCTCGGTCAAGACCGGGCAAATAGCGGCGGCGACGTCGATCTGTTCGCCGAGCTTTTGGGACTGACCGCTTCTGCGGCATCCGATCCGGTCGCCCGCGATCCGCAGATGAAGCGGCGGCTCGTGCTGGCTGCGCTGATCAAACAACTCGAAGCCTTAGCGGCGAGCGGCCCTGTCTTGATGCTGTTCGAGGACGTGCATTGGGCCGATCCGACGACGCTCGAACTTTTGACGCTCACGGTCGAACGTTTGCAGTCGCTGCCGATCCTCCTTCTCATCACCTTCCGACCGGACTTTCAGCCGCCCTGGACCGGGCAGCCGCATGTCACCATGCTGACGCTCAACCGGCTGTCGCTGCGCGAACGCGCCACGCTGGTCGATCACGTCGCCGGCGGCAAGAAGCTGCCGGCCGGGCTGCTCGACCAGATCGTCGAGCGCACCGACGGCGTACCGCTGTTCGTGGAAGAGCTGACCAAATCGGTGCTCGAAAGCGAGCTCCTGCACGATTCCGGCGACCGCTACGTTCTCGACCAGCAGGCCTTGGCGATACCCACCACGTTGCAGGCCTCGCTGATGGCGCGGGTCGACCGGCTCGGTTCGGCGCGCGAAGTCTTGCAGATCGGCGCGGCGATCGGGCGGGAGTTTTCCTACGACGTGCTGGCCGCGGTCGCCGGCTTGCCCGACTCGGTATTGCAGGACGCGCTGATCCGTCTGACCGAGGCGGAGCTCGTCTATCTGCGCGGCACGCCGCCGAACGCGACCTATACCTTCAAGCACGCGCTCATTCAGGATGCCGCCTATTCGGCCATGCTGCGAACGCGCCGTCAGCAATTGCATGCGGCCATTGCGCTCGTGCTCGAGAAGCGCTTGCCGAACATCGTCAACTCGACGCCCGAAGTAATCGCGCAGCAATACGAACGGGCCGGACAAAACGGGAAGGCCATCGCCTATTGGCAACAGGCCGGCGAGCACGATCTGCGCCGCTTCGCGCTCAAGGAGTCGATAACGCATTATGCCAATGCCTTGCGTCTGGCGACCGCGATGCCGGAGACGCCGGAACGATCCGCACTGGAACTCAGTATTTGCCTCGGGCTTGGCATGGCGCAACAAATGGCGATGGGGCCGACCGCCAAAGAGTCCGGGGAGAACTACCGTCGCGCCCTGGCGCTCAGCCGCGCATTGCCGGACCGCGGACGCGAACGTTTCCTCGCCACGTGGGGCATCTGGTTTTATGAGACGATGACGCGCCGCAGTGCCGAGGCATTTCGGCTTGCCGACGAACTCATCGCCATTGCTCGCGAATTGCACGACTCCGATCTGCTGGTCGAAGCTTATCACGCGCGAATCCCCGGCCTGCTCTGGACCGCGGACTTGCATGGGATAAAGGAAACAGCGGAAGAGCTGATCCGGCTCTACGACCGCGAACGCCACCGCGATCACGCCTACTATTTCGGCGGCCACGATTCCCGCGTCTGCGCCCGGAGCTTTTATGCGATCAGCTTATGGGCCCTCGGTTTTCCCGATCAGGCCGAGCGGATGGCGTGGCAGTGCATCGAGGACGGCCGGGCACTGGGCCACACCTTTTCGCATGCTCACGGCTTGAATATGGGCAGCCTGACGTTCCTTCTGCTCAATGATGAGAGCGCCTGCCGGGCCGTGGCGGCGGAACTGTACCCGCTCGCCGAGCGCAACAAATTTCCCTGGCCGCTGGCGCAGGCGCGATTCCTGCGCGGCTGGCTGACGGCGCAGCAAGGCGACCGCGAGGCCGGGATCGAACAAATGCTTCAGGCAATTGACGATCCGGCCCACACGGTTCTGCGGCCGATCTTGCTCAGCGTGATCGCCCAGCATCAAATGCGCGCTGCACGCTTTGCAGACGCCATGGGTACGCTCGATCGGCTTGCCAATGAGATCGACGCTGGGGGCACTCGCTTTCACGAATCGGAGCTCGCCCGGGTACGCGGGGAAATTCTGCTGGCGCAGTCCGATAACAACGTCAACGAAGCCGAGGCGGCATTCAGGCAGGCACTGGCGGTCGCGGCCCGACAATCGTGTCGCGCCCTTGAGTTGCGCGCCGCAGTGAGCTTGGCGCGGTTGCTCGGCGAGGCCGGCCGCGGCACGGAAGCGCGCAACCTGCTGGCGCCGATCTTCAGCGGCTTCACCGAAGGTTTCGACAAAGCCGATCTGGTGGCGGCGAAAGCGCTGCTCGCCGAACTGAACTGAGCGATCGCGATGGCAATCAAGGGCGGCCAAAGCAAAGCGGGCCAGATCTATATCGGGATCGGCGGCTGGAATTTCGCGCCGTGGCGCGGGGTGTTCTATCCGGAAGGACTGCCGCAAGCCAAAGAGCTCGAATATGCGGCGAGCCACCTCACCTCGATCGAGATCAACGCGACCTTCTACGGCTCGCAGAAGCCGGCGAGCTTCCGCAAATGGGCGGCGACCGTCCCCGACGGCTTCGTGTTTTCCGTCAAGGGACCGCGCTTCGCCACCAACCGCCGCGTGTTGGCGGAAGCCGGCGACAGCATCCAGCGCTTTCTGGATTCCGGCGTGATCGAGCTTGGCGACCGGCTCGGACCGCTGCTCTGGCAATTTGCGCCGACCAAGAAATTCGATCCGGCGGATTTCGGAAAGTTCCTGGAATTGCTGCCGGCGAAAGCCGGCAGCCGGGCGCTGCGGCACGTGGTGGAAGTCCGGCACCCGAGCTTCCGCGCGCCGGATTTCGTCGCGCTCGTCCGCAGCTTTCGCACGCCGGTCGTTTTCACTGATCACGCGACTTATCCGTCGCTCGCGGACGCGACCGGCGATTTCATTTATGCCCGCCTGCAAAAAGGCAAGGACACGATTCCGACCGCCTATCCGCCAACGGAGCTCGACGCCTGGGCGAAGCGCTTGCAGCTTTGGGCGCACGGCAAAACGCCCGAAGACCTGCCGCATGTCGACCCGGCAAGCGCACCGCCGGAAGCGGCCGCCGCGCGACGTCTTTGCCCGCGACGTCTTTGCCTATGTCATTCACGAAGGCAAAATCCGCGCACCGGCCGCCGCGATGGCGCTGATCGAGCGCTTGAAGAACGATGAATAGCGTACAGGGATTAGCTAAAAGGCAACCAACGCGGCGTATGGATTCCTCAGTACACGGTCGTATCTTTCCGATGGGCTCACGACGATGCCGGGAGACGGACCGTGCTTGCCAGGCCAATATTTGAACCCGCATTCGCCGGCTTGATCTGCATCGCGCTCGCGTCAACGACCCACGGCGCGTCAGCCCTAACCGCCCAGGTCGCAAAGAAGTGCTCCGCTCTCACCGCCAAAGCCTATCCTCCCCGCGTCATCGGCAACCCGGCGGCGGGGAGCGCAAAAGGAACAGGCTTGACCCAGCAGGCCTATTTCAAAAGATGCGTGGCGAATGGAGGCGACTTCGGGGACGACACGCAGAAGTAAGGAAGACGATGCAAACGTGCGGCCTTCCGGTTTCCACTCTTCCGGGAGATGCGCTAGCGGCCGGCAGAGGCCGCGCGCAGCCGCTGCTCGCAAGATTGACGTTTGCGATCCACAAAATCGGTTAGCAGGCGCGCGAGCTCGGCCCAATCCTTACCGGCCGTATCGTCTTCATCGAGATTCCTTTGCCCAAGATCGCCGCCACCGGATCTGTCATGGCGGTTGTCATGGCGGTTGTTATGGCCGCCGGCGCCCTCCGCTTCGATCTCAGGCTGGGCGTTCCGCTTGGCAAGGACCTTTATCGTTTCTTCGGCAGCGATGAGAGCGCGATCGCGATCGCGAAATTTTTGCAGCAGCGTCTTTGTCGCCTCGGCAAGTTTCGACTGCGATCGTTCAAGTTCCTCGAACTCGCTCTGTAGCAGACAAAGCGCATCTTCGAGCTGCCGCTGTCGGGTGTACGCCGCGCCGGCGTCTGCCTTTGCCTCGGCGACTCGTTGCCGGACCGCATCGATTTCAATGATGCGCGCAAGCAGCCGCTCTCGCGTCTCGGCCAGCAAATTCTCCGCCGTCATTGCGCGCGACGACATTTCGTCGAAACGCGCCGTGAGAGCTGCGGTTTCGGCCTGATGCTTCTCGCGCGCGCCAGCCGCTTCGGTTGCCAGCCGACCGCATTCGGCTTCCGCAGCAGACAGCGCCGCTTCCAGATATTCGACCCGGGTCCGCGCGTCACCGAGCGCCGCGTCCCTCTGGGTGGCCGTACGAGACAGCCGCGCATTCTCTTTGGTCAGGGAATCGAGCTTTCCCTGAAGCCGATCGCGCGTCGCGCGCAGCTCGTTTTGCAAACTTTCGGCGCGCTCGCGGACTGGCTCCCCTTCGGCCGCCGCGAGGCTGGCCTCCAAGGATTTGATTCTGGCGCGGGCATCGTCGAGAGCGCTGTCTCTCGCAGCGAGCTTTTGCGACAGCAGCGCGTTTTCCGCCGCCAGGCGACCGGCCTGCTCCTGAACGCGCTGGCGCGCCGCGCGAAAGTCCTTTTGCAAGTCCTTTTGCAAGTCCTTTTGCAAGTCCTTGGCGCGCTTGTCGGCCGATTCCGCGGCCGCAGCCACCGTCTTTGCGGGTCCCTTCGGGGGGCGTGCCACCGCGATCACAGGCGACGACCGCCGTTCCAGACGAGCGATTTCGGCGCACGCTTCATCGAGCTCGCGCGCAAGCCCGATCTCGATGGCCCCGGAGAGCGTATCAGCACCGGCTTCCGGGACGAGCCGCGAAAGCTTCCGCCGTTTGAGCAAGGGGCCGCCTTGATCGGCGGCAGCTTTGGCCGTGGTTGCCAATGTGGCGTGAGAAGTAACGAGGCCGGTGGCCTGACGATGCCACCCGTTCCGCCTGATCCTTTCAGCGAGTGCCATGTTCGGCTGTTCAAGCAATAGTCGAATACCGCACCGTGACGGCACAATGGTT
>CAWHPH010000027.1:0-159489 GCA_963831135.1 uncultured Alphaproteobacteria bacterium | reverse complement strand
GCAACATCAAATGCTTCACCCTGCCGCTGGTGGTATAAGCTGGTGGTGTAGATGGCCTTTGGGATGGGTCTGAACAAGAACCGACACGGCACGTATGAAGCCCGGAAGAAGGTGCCCACGCATCTTGAGGAGGCGGTCGCGCGCGTGCTCGGGAATGGCAAGGCCAAGCAAGTATGGCTCAAGCGCTCGCTCGCCACCAAGGACCACAGTGAAGCCAAGCGGCGAGTGAAGGCCGTTCAGATTGAGTTCGACCGCATACTTGAACACGCCCAGAAACTCCTCGCTGAGCGTCCGGTACGCGAGACAATCTCGGAAGCGGAGGTCAAGCTCATCGCTGACCGCCACTACGCCGAAATGCTACACTTAGATGACGAAGATACGCGCGAGGGCACCGGGCGCGATGAGTTCGTGCGGTCAATCGCCATGCAACTCGATGATGCTGGCGTGGAATACGACATGCCGATCCCGCCAAGCGCGCACATTCCCGACTACGGTTTGTCGGATAGCGAGTTTCGTAAGCGCGTCGCCGATCTTGAGTGGGAACTGCCGATCATGCAGGCTGCTCTTGCTCGTGGGGACGTATCGAAGGTCAACGAACACCTTGATTACCTGCTGAACGGCTTATTCGGGATCAACTTAGACAAGCAGTCAGAGGCTTACAGGCGTGTGGGAATGGCGGTGCTGCGACGGCATGTAGCGGCGCTGGAGGCGATCAAAAGGAGAACAGAAGGACAGCCCGTCGATACCCCTCCCCTACCCGCAATGGGTTCAACATCCCCGACAGCAGGCGCCACCCTCAGCGCGGCATTCGAGGGATGGAAGCGCGACGGTAATCACTCACCCCGAACCCTTCAGGACTTCGAGTACGCAATAAAACTGTTCGGCCAACTGCACGGCAATCTGCCGGTAGCGCAAATCCGAAAGAGCCACGCCCGCGAGTTTCGGGAGGCATTGCGGGATGTGCCGGTCAGGCGCTTTCGCACAGGCAAGCTACGCACAGCAGCGCTGCCAGAACTCGCACAATGGGGACGCGAACACCCTGAAGCTCAGAAGATCGCCGCAAGCACTATCAACAAGTTGCTTGGTGGCGTGCAAGCAGTCGGAAGGTGGGCGCGTAAGGCTGACCTTGTGCCAGACACATGGGCTGATCCGTTTGCTGATATTCGGCTAGACGAAGAGGAAAGCGAGCGGGAGCCGTTCGACACTGAAGAACTGCGAGTAATCTTCAACACCCCCGTGTTCACTGACGGCGAGCGACCTGAAGGTGGTCAAGGGGAAGCGGCGTTCTGGTTGCCACTGCTCGCATTGTTCACAGGTGCGCGGCTTAGTGACCTAGCGGGTCTTAGAGTGTCGGATGTGGCGCACGAGGAACTGGTGGGTGCCCAGTGTATCTACATCATTTCGGACCTGAATGCTGGCAGGAGGATCAAGACCAAGTCGTCAGCCCGCGTTGTGCCCATACACCAGCAACTGATTGCCGTTGATTTTCTGGACTTTGTGGATGCCCAGGAGACGGCGCGCGGTGATGAGGCTTGGCTATTCCCACAAGTGGCGCCTGGGACCACCGGAGCAGCGGCTTTTTCCAAATGGTTCGGCAGATACGTCGGCGCGCATGGCGTTACCGATCCCGCAAAGGTCTTTCATTCCTTCAGGCATAACTTCACGGACGCGCTGCGGCTTGCTGCCGTTAGTGATGACATAAGCCGCGCGCTCGTGGGGCACTCACAAGAGGGCGTACATGGACGATACGGCGCAAAGAAAATGGCCGCACGCTATCGCCACAGGCTCGCAGAAGCGATTGCCAGTGTGGCTTACACAGGACTTGATCTGTCGAGTTTGTCCTACCACCGAACGTCGAGAGGGACCGCAGGGCGGCGTAAGGTGGACTGAGACCCTTGAGCGCTTCGAGCCCTTAGAGACTTAACGGTCTCTGCAGCGACAACAAATGAACCATTTTATATCAGTATTCCCAATAGGTTACGGGTCTCGTGCTACTAGCTGTCAGAGCGCGCAAATCCCCCGAAGACGGAGCGTCAATCCAAATGCTTGATGTGAATGCTAAGACTCCAACAGACGCCCATCAAACAGTCGATGCCGAGAAGACCGCAATACAAACAGAAATCATTAGGCTCATCAGAGCGAGGTCGCAGAAGCTGAAGGAGCCGAAGGAGCGCTGGGCTGACCTGCGTAGCAGAGCGCGCACTCGGGCTGCTCGTGAACTCATCGCTCACATCCGTAGTGATCTTGAGAAACTGGAGCAGAAAGCGAACGTGCGAGTTCGCAAACGTCGCGAGCGAAGTGGAGCGAAGTTCTTAGACGCCATCGAACGTTTCGTCGGTGACCTGCTTAGTGTTAGGGCGGGCACGACGGTTCCGGCTCTCGTATTTCGTTCTATTGGAAAATCCAACTTCGACCACGATCCGGTGAAATACGAAACATTCACGAAGGTCCTCAAGGGCCTGAAGGAGCTTGACCTCGTTAGCCATCGAAAGGGTCAAACGCGCTTCCGCAAAATGGAGTTCGATCCCGGCGACTTTGTCTCAGTGGCACTTCTTGGTCGCGCTTCGCGTTTCTCGGCCACCGGCAAACTGCTAAGGCTTGGAGGCCAGTACGGCATCGACAGTGACAACGTGCGTGAACACTTCGCTCCTGAGCCCCCAATGTACCCCCTGGTCCTGAAGGACTACGCGGGAGGCAGAGGGCGAAAGAAAGCAAAAGGCCGCAGGATCAACTTCAAACACACGGCAGAGACCAGACGCCTTGAGGAGGACATTCGTGCGCTCAACCAGTTTCTAGCGGGCGTTAAGCTCACTGGTGGTGAACACGAGGGCTACATTCGTGTGTTCAACAACGGCTCTTGGAAGGCAGGCGGTCGTCTCTACAGCGTCGGCGGGCGTAGCTACCAGCAAATGCACGAGACTGAGCGGCACAGGATGACGATCAACAACGAGCCTGTCGCAGAAATCGACATTAAGGCCAGCCAACTGACGATCTACCATGCGATGATGGACGAGCCGCTTGAGGGCTCTAGTGACCCTTACGCCCGTGCGGGCATCGACCGCTGGGTCGCCAAGAAATGGGTCGTCATCAGCTTCGGCAATGGCGCACCGACTATGAAATGGCCTGATGAAGCAGTCGAGGACTACAAGGACTACAGGCAAGAACACAAGAAGGAGACTGGCTCGGAGCTTCCCGATCTGCCCAGGGCGAAGGATGTTGCGCAGAAGATGCTGGAGACCTTTCCGGCCCTGAAGGAGCTTGGGTTTGATTTAGAACTTTGGGCTGAGCTTCAGTTCCACGAAGCCGAAGCCGTTATCGCCACCATGCTGATCCTGATGCGCTCGCATGACACCCCGAGCCTTTCGATGCACGACGGCATAATCGTACCCAGGTCCAAGGCAGACTTGGCGCAGGGCATTCTAAAGCGAGAGTTTCATCGTTTGATTGGCGTGCAGCCCATGTTGACGGTAGAGCCTGAAGACCCAGAACTCGACGCCACGGACCTCTGACAAAGGACCGGTAGAGCGGCTCTGGAGAGAGGCCAGAGAGAACTCTATAGAGGGATATAACAGTTACCTCAAAGAGCATATCTCGGGAGCTACCCACTCCTACTGCATTACTAGGGTGTTTTCTGCTGAAGCCTGAAAATACTGCAGTCTTCTAAGGGTGTTTTCTGCAAGAGCGCTACGGCGCGGTGCAATATAAGGGTGTTTTCTGTATAAGCCTGTCGCTTCAAGAGGAAGCAGCCGCCCACGTGGTTGCCCCGAGGACCTTTCGCGAGACCATCGCGGGTTCAGGGTCGTCCAACGGCCACGCCTATGACTCACAGGAGCCCGTGGACTCGTTTTCCACCCCTGGCCGCTAGGGTGGTGGCGGATAGGGGCGAAACGTGCCAGTGGAGTCCCTAGAAGTCACTGCGGGGCATCGGGCCTCTTTGGGCCGACTTCGGGGGCCTGTGTTGCCCCTTAATGCTGCTCAATCTCCCGCCGAAACCGCGCCGACCACATTGTAAGCTGCCAGGGGCCGCCTGATCCCCTTCAGCGCGAACTCACCGACCGGCTCGACCTTCACGGCCTGCTCGACCTTCGTCAGCACCCGAGGACTGATCAAGATTTGCCCCGGCTTCGCTTCATCGCATAGCCGAGACGCAACATTGGATACCGTCCCGATGGCGGCATAATCGAAGCGTCCCTCGAAGCCGATTGTGCCGAGCGTGGCAAACCCGTGCGCTATGCCGATGCCGAAGCCAATGTCGTGCCCCCACCGATGCCACTTCTCGATCAACGCTCCGATAGCGTCGCGCATTTCGAGCGCCATCAGCACAGCTTGAAGCGCGGGGTTCTCAACAGGCACCGGGTCGTTGAAGACCACCATCACGCCGTCACCAGCATAGCGTTCGAGGGTGCCGCTATACTTGATGACGAGTTCGCCGATGGCCGCGTGGTAGTCGCGCAGCAAAGCCATCACGTCTTCCGCATCGGCGCTCTCAGTGAACCCGGTGAACCCGCGTAGATCGCAGAAGAGTGCTGTGATTTCTCGGCGATGGCTTTCCAGTTGCTTTTCAGTCCCGGAAGCGACGATCAGATCAGCTACTTGCGGAGGCAGGAAGCGTCGCAGCCTGCTCATGCGCTCGATTTCGCCCACTTGGTCGGCAACACGCTGTTCGAGTTGTTGGTTTAGTTTGACAACGTCTTCGGTTCTTTCGCGAAGTTCGCGGAGAAGACGTGCGTTCTCAATAGCAATCACTGCCTGGGCAGCGAAGTTCTCCACAAGCGCGATCTGCTTGTCGGTAAAGGGGCGAACTTCTTGACGGTAGATGGCGATTGCGCCGACCAAAGTTCGCTCCTTGAGCATTGGTACGATGAGAAGGGACCGAGCGCCACCCTTATCGACCAGAGCGACAAGAGGTGCAAAACCCGCCTTGTAAGTTACTTCCTGCCTAAGGTCCGCGACATGAACGCGCTGCTTCGTTGTCACGAGGCGTGCGAGAGGAATGTCCGGCAAATCGGTCTTGATGATCAGTGCCTCGCCTCGCCACGTGTTCACATAGGTGGGCTCACCATGCCACGCGACTGCGCGGAAGACCTCTTCCTCGCGAAGGAAAAGATTACCAAACTCTGCTTCGCAAATACGCGTGGCGCTGGCTAGCATTGCTGTGAACACTGGCTCAAGCTCGCCTGGGGAGCTTGATATAACCCGGAGCACGTCTGAGGTAGCCGTCTGCTGCTCCAGCGATTGCCGAAGCTCGTTGAGCAACCGCGCATTCTCGATGGCTATGACCGCTTGAGCGGCGAAGTTCTCCACAAGGGCGATTTGCTTGTCGCTGAAAGCACTAACTTCTCGACGGTGGACAGCAATCACTCCAATAAGACTATTGTCCTTGAGCAGCGGCACAGCAACAACCGTGCGAATGCCGGCAAGTTCGACCGCTTCGACCATTCTGGGATGACGTTCAGCGTAGGATTGCGTTTGCGCGAGGTCGAGTATGTGAATGGTACGTTTTGTTCTCATAACCCTTTCAAGCCCACCATCTGGTGCAGGCTGGATCGGACTACCACCGCGCGCTTCCAAAAATTCCGGCACATCGTGCGCAGCCACTAGGCGAAGTCTGCCATCGTCATGAAGATAGAGGGTGCCGAATTTGGCACCACAGATGCGGACGGCTTTCTCTAGCATTGTTGTGAAAATCGGCTGAAGATCGCCGGGAGAGCTTGAGATAACCTGCAGAACCTCTGAAGTGGCCGTCTGCTGCTCCAAGGCCTCAGTGAGGTCCGTGGTGCGCTGTCGTAGTTCGTTGAGCAACCTCGCATTCTCGATGGCGATAACGGCCTGACTAGCAAAGTCTTCAACCAACTTGATCTGATTGTCGGTGAAAGGACGCACCTCTTGGCGATAGACGTTGATCATGCCAAGCAGCGTCTCCCCTTTGCGCAACGCAACGGACAACGATGCACGTATCCCGCTTGTATCGACTAACTCTCGAAATGTTTGATTGTCGCGGTACGCCGGTTCCTGGCGCCGATCAGCCGCATGGACGAAGCGCTCGCCTTGGACGATGCGTTCTGCTGCGCTCCCTGGGATTGGTCGAACAGGATTGTGGTCCTGCAGCCATTTGACAAACTGTGCATCGCCCTGCACTGCGACAGCATGCATTTGTTCGCCATCGAATGTCCACACGTGACCATGTGTCGCCTCGCAGAGCCGCGTCGCGTTCGCGAGCATGGTATCGAAAACAGGCTGCAAATCACCAGGAGAACTGGAAATAACTTTCAGCACATCTGAGGTCGCGGTTTGCTGCTCTAGCGCTTCAGTGAGGTCGGCGGTGCGCGCGGTGAGGTCAGTGGTGCGCTGACGCAGTTCGTTGAGCACCCGCGTATTCTCGATTGCGATAACAGCCTGGTTGGCGAAGGTCGTCACCAATTCGATCTGCTTTTCAGTGAACGGGTTCACCGATGTGCGCAGTAAGCCAATGACGCCGATTGGTATGCCCTCTCGCAGCAGCGGAACCCCAAGCATCGTCCGATGCTTCCCAAGCCGGGCGGCTTCATGCAGCCTGTACTCCGGGTCGGCCAGGCAATCTTGAATGTGGACCGAGCGACGCTCAAGGGCGGTACGCCCCACAAGCGAGCCTCTATCCACGCTGATAGGATGTTTGAGGAAGAACTTGACGAACTCCGCTTCAGCCTTGTTGGAGCACGCCACATGGTACTTCCCATCCTGCAACCTAAACAAAATGGAGTATTCTGATGCGCAAAGCTCCGCCGCAGTCCGCACGATAACGTCGAGAACACTTTGGACTTCGATCGGCGAACTTGAAATCATTCGCAGAACGTCGGCAGTGGCCGATTGCTGCTCCAACGCCTCCTTCAGTTCGCGGGTGAGCCGAGCGACTTCTCCATCCTTAACAGCAGCGGAAGAAGTCGAGCGTGTCGCCTCGTTGCGGCGCTTCAGCTTTGCAGCCTTGGGGCTTCGCGCGTTTGCGGGCTCGCCGCTGTCCTTAGAGCGCCTCTTCATTGGATCACCCATGGGGCTCAGTAGAAGGCATCCTAGACGGTCAAAGGAGCGCACCGGAAGTGGCGTTATTCTTACTGGCCGGATTATGAGGCCAACTCCTGAAGCAACGCCTTCGCCTTCTTCAGATCACGGGTGTCGAACCCTTCCGTAAACCAGCCGTAGACTGGAACAAGCAGTTCGTGAGCTTGCTGCGGCTTGCCCTGGTCACGCCAGAGCCGCGCAAGGCTCATTGCGGCGCGGAGTTCCCAGGATTTGGCTTGTTGCTGGCGCGCGACCGCGAGCGCACACTCGAAATAGGCTTCTGCTTTCGACGCATCCCGGTCAGGCGATTTCAGCGCGATTTCTCCCGTCACCCGATGAAGCTCCGGCGCGTACCAAACTTCTCCGGTTCTCTCGACCGTCGCTATTGCCTCGGCAAGATAGCGCCACGCATCACCGAATTGGCCTAAATCTGCATATGCCTTTGCCAGGAATGACAACCAAACCGGCATCCACAGCGACAATCCAGTTAGGCGCAAAGCGGCAATTCCCTTCGTAATTATTGCGGCCGCGTCCGACGCTCTGCCAGTCAACGCGGCTACGCATCCTTGAACCACGACGCCGCATGCGTTCCAAAGCACACTGTCCTTTGCGTCCGCTATTGCGACGATTTCATCTGCTTGCGCGGCTGCTGCTGGGTAGTTGCCGCAGAAGATTTGAGTGAACCAAGTGAACAGCAGTGCATACGTTAAGCTGGCGGCGTGACCGATTTGTCGTGCATCGCTGATTGCGTTCGCGGCGTCCGCTAATGCCGCGTCGGGTTTACCGAGCAGCCACAGCGACAAAGAACGTTGAAATAAGATTGCCACGCGAACATCCTGGCCAAATCGCGTAATGAGATTTCGGTGCTTGACCGGATCGTAAAGTACGAGTGCCTGATCAAAATGTGCCTGCCCCCGCGATATTTCTCCGGTGTAGCTCAAAGCAGCGCCCATTTGACGGTGGCCGACCATCCGTGGAACGGTGCTTCCGTGCTGCTCTGCGAGCGCAAAGAACTGTTCCGCAAGCTCCCGAACTGACTGACCGTTGAATGCTGACCAGCTTGCGACATAGAAGCCGTAAAGGACCGAGAACAACAGGAGCGGGTCGTCAGGCCGCTCGCCCAGGGCCTCGGCTTGTTCGATGAGGAGACGTGCTCGTTTGAACGCAGCTTTTGTTTCTGGTGCCGCATGACCTTTAGTTGGCATCAAAGCCATTGCAAGGCCGACTTGGTGATTGATTTGTTCGCGACGTAGCGCAGGAGTTGCGGGCCGCATTGCGATCTGGTCAAGCGCGCGCGCTAGCTGCTCTGTAGCTTCCACCAGGGCCGAGCGTTCAAGTGACCGCTGTCCCGCCTTGCCCCATAGTCTGGCTGCTTTTTCAATGAGCCCTGCCACAGTGCAGTGACGCGCGAGCAACTCTGGCTGGTTCTCGGCAATCTCGGAGAATTGGCTCTCAAGAATTTCAACTATACGAGCATGAAGCGCGCGTCGCGGCTCACGCAAAAGAGTGCCGTAGGCTGCGTCCTGAACCAGAGCATGTTTGAAGAGATAGGTCGCGTGCGGTGGCACACCCTGCCGGAAAAGCAACCCTGCTGTCACGAGACGGTCGAGTGCCGACTGCAGTTCCGTCTCCGATTTGCGAACCACAGCCTGCAAGAGCGCATGAGAGAACTCGCGCCCCACTGCCGCCCCAATCTGTGCGACTTCCTTCGCGGGTCCAATCCGGTCAAGCCGTGCCATCAACGATGCGTGGAGGCTTGCAGGGACACCAATGGACGGCGATGGAATAGTTGCGACCGCGCTCGTGGCCTTGCCTTCGCCCTCGGCTTCCAACACCGCCTTCGTCATTTCCTCGACGAACAGTGGAATGCCATCGGTACGCTCGATAATGTCCTGTCTAGTACTCTCTGGCAGCGCCTTGTTGCCCGTGACGCGGTCAATCATTGCGGCGATTTCGCGCTCACCAAGGCGATTGAGATTGAGCGCGGTGACGTATGGTCGCCCGACCCACGGCGGCTCGAACTCCAGTCGGTAGGTGATAGTCAGCAGCACCCCCAGCGTCTTCAGCCGGTCCACGGTCCGCCCAAGCACTTCAAGGCTGGTCGGGTCGAGCCAATGTACGTCCTCGAAAATCATCAGGACCGGATTGGAACGCGACAGCGCTTCTAGTTGTCTAGTTAACGCTTCCAACGTCTTCTGTCGGCGTTGCTGCGCGGTCAGGTCGAGCCTCGGGTAACGCCCATCGCTCGGTAGGGAAAGCATTTCAGCAAGGAGCGCGGCGTCTTCGCGTGCGGTGAAACTCTCCGCCAGCAGGGCATCCAGTTTGTCCAGCTTTGTTTGAGCGGTCTCTTCGTGGGTAAATCCAGCGGCGCGCTCCATTTGGCTGATGATCGGGTAGAACGCGCTGTCGGTGTGCTGCGGGGAGCAGAAGTAGCGAAGTCGCGTGTGCGGCTCGCCAGCGAGGCGTTCCAGGAGCGCAGCCGTCAGTCGAGACTTTCCGATGCCCGGTTCACCGGAGAGCAACACCACTTGGCCTTCGCGACGTTTTGCTCTCGACCAGCGCCGCAGCAGAAGTTCGAGTTCTTCTTCCCGCCCGACGAGTTCAGTCAGCCCGCTCGCATGAAAAGCCTCGAAGCGGCCTTCCACCGAAGCCTGCCGCAGGGCCACCCAGGCGCGCACAGGCCCCGCGATGCCCTTCAGGTCCTTTGCTCCGAGGTCCTCAAGCACGAAAAGATTGCCCACGAGCTTGCGGGTACTTTCGGCAATCACGACACTGTTCGGCTGTGCAACGCCCTGCAAACGTGCGGCAAGGTTTGGCGTCTCGCCTACGATGGCCTGCTCCTGAGAAGCGCCCGACCCAATGAGGTCGCCAACCACGACCAGACCCGTAGCGATACCTACACGCGTCTGCAGAGGCGCATGGGTCTTCAGGCCACCTACGGCAGCGACCAACGTCAGCCCTGCGCGCACTGCCCGCTCGGCGTCGTCCTCGTGCGCATGGGGGTAGCCGAAGTAGACCAACACTCCGTCACCCATGTACTTTGCGACGAAACCGCCGAAGCGACCCACGGTTTCCGCGACACTCTTCTGGTAGGCCGTAATGACCTCGCGCAGGTCTTCAGGGTCCATGCGGGCCGAGAGGGCCGTAGAGCCCACAAGGTCCGAGAACATCACCGTCACTTGGCGGCGCTCGGCGCGGTCTTCTGGAGGTACGCTCGCGGGACTGGTCGCACTCGCATCGTCGGCGGAAGACGTCTTGCCGCCCGCATCGGCCCGCAGAGTAGCGATTGCATCAAGGAGCTTGCGGCGGTGCCCGAGCGCGGCAACGCCAAGCTCTTTCAGGTCCTCAGCCGTCAGGCCCGGAAGAACCGTTTCGTCAATCTCGTTCTCGCGGAACGCAGCCTCATACTTCCCGAGGCCAAGGCTCCGCAGCCAGACCACAACGTCCATGATGACGCCCACAATCAGTGGTGGCGTACATCATCTGCCGGGGTAGCAAGGGTGTCCAGGGTAGCGTTGGGTTTCTCAGAACTTCGCAAAGCCTTCTGAGGTCTAATGGCCGTGGCCGGTCTTTAACCCTTTTGTGAAATCCGGCGAGCGGGGGTCGAAATCTTGAGTTGCCAGGAAAGGAGGCCCCGTTAGGTTGCCGTTACTTAGATTTGCGCAACGGATAATCACCGTCGTCATACAGTCGGTGGATTTCGTCGCTGTCGAAGCGCTCGTCACCGACCTGCATCCATGCGCCGAGGGACCGAGTTGTGCGCAACTCTTCGACAGCAAAACCTATGGCCTCAGCCGCCGTCGCGAAACGCCGGTATTCGGTGTGACGCACTCGGCGCTTCGACAGAAACAGTTCAGCCGGTGAGCTATAGTCGAATGCCATGCACTGGCGGCTCGCTGTGGGCCTCCCACGAAAGATACTGTATTCTATGGCGAAGGCTCGGAGAAAAGCAAAATCCGTAACTGGATAAACGGGCGCCTAAAACGCATCACCGAACCGCTGCAGCGGACGGACAGAAATTCAGTTGACCGTTTGCCAACGCGGTAGCGCGCCAACTTCGTCCACGCTTGCGACGCGGCGCACCTGCTCATGACAGCTTCGGTTGTTTGCCGTCGAGGGCTGAGCGGTTCCGCAGGATCATTAGGGAGCAGTTCATTCGGACGTACGAGGAGCATGACGTATTGCAGGAGGTGCTTGATTGGGCGCGTAGGGACCTGAAGGACCTGGCTGACAACATGAAGGGTCTACCTGCCGACCCGCCCAAGCCGGGTTCTCTCGACATTAAGAAGGTTCTGGACGCAGAGTACGCGTTCGCCTGAGTTGAATTGTAGGACCGTGGCGCGTTAGTGGGGTGCCGGGAGGGCGTCCCTAGATGTTCACAAAGAAGACCGTGTTTATTCTCGGAGCCGGTGCTAGTTGGCACTACGGTTATCCGACCGGAGAAGGTTTGGTCAAAAAGGTAATCGAGAAAGCGCACCACCTGTTGATTTATCTTGATTGGTCGGCGACGAATTTACATGACTATCGGCCTAAATTTCTTCCGCCGGTAGCGGAAGGTGCGTCAACAAAGCAAGAAATGAGCACACCGTGGTTCACCGCGCAAACACAGTGTGCAGCACTCAAGGCGGGCCTAGAGCAGGTCAATCCGCTGGTCATTGATTATTTTCTCGGCTGGAACCCGAACCTCCAAAGCATCGGCAGGCTTTTGATCGCGTGGGTCATACTCGAATGCGAATACTTCCAACAAAACACCGGAGGTAACATCAATCGAAGAGAGTTGTTGGTCAATTCGCCTTATGAAGCCGAACGTAAGAGGGCGAATGCTCTTGAATTAGATAAATACAAAGACGATTGGTGCCGCTTTGTGGCCCATCAATTGGCTATCAACTGCAAAACGTCCAACGACATTTTTAAAAGTGACGTTCACTTCATTACCTTCAATTACGATATTTCGCTTGAACGGGCACTATATAACGCCTTGCGGCATATAGAACGGTTTCAACACGACGACATTAAAAAATTCCTTGGCGACAATCGCATCATGCACGTCTATGGCAAGGTGCGCGAAAATTTCACCAAACGACCTCCCGCATTGAAATGGAGTGAGCAAGCACGCGATCCAAAGAGCCTAGGTGGCAATGAATTGGCGCGACACCTTTTGGAGTACAAAGCCTTTTTGGATGAAATCTACACTGCATCACAGGGCATTTACGTGATCGACCCTGACGATAAGACGACCAATAAGGAAATAGTCGCAAGGACAACTAAGGAGATAGGTGACGCCGAGCGCGTTTACATTCTGGGCTACGGGTTTGATGAAAACAACAGCGCGCGCCTGGAGCTGCGAAGCCTTCTGAGATATGAAGTTCTCGGAACTAGAAATGTATTCTTCACAAACTTTGGCAACATCAATCGTGTAAACAAAAGAGCAGGCAAGGCGTTCTACAACAACAAGACCCAGTTTCCATTTGCGGCGCAGTCCTTGATTGAAGGGCGTTATGAAAGAAGTTTTCGTGATGTGTACGAAGCGCTGGAGTTGGATTTCGATGAGTTTGAATGAAGCGACCGGCGTTCCGACGCTGGCGGAGCTAGGCCGACGCAGCGCGTCGCTGTGGCTCAATTGCAAGCGTTGCTTGCACCACGCGCCCGTCGCGTTCGTGCCGCTCATGATCCGTTGGGGCGCTGACACATCAAGCAACAAGCTGAGGCGATGCGCACGTTGCACAGTCTGCGGACACAAGGGCGCAACGCCGCAACATCCAAGCTGGCTTGGTTCCGATATTGGCTTCGCACCGTTCGCCGCACGGCAACGTGGCAACACCATATGCTCTCACGCCTGTAAATCTTGTGAAGGCCGAGGTTGGGATAAGTTGCTAACTGCGCCTTTGTACGCGGCCACCACTCCGCGCGGGGCATGGCCTAGCAGCGTCGCTGCCGCATAGGCTTGATGTACCGTTCCCGTACAGTTCACTCCAAAGCATTCTGATACGCCGCAATCAGAAAAACCAAAGCGCCGTGAACAATGCCGTAGCGGAAAAACTGACCGTCCTCCTCATACGACTTAATCAGTTCAGCTTCGTTGTAGTTTTTGATGTAGCAAAGTCCCTTTATCAATTGTGATTTGTCATTTCGTCTCTTGATGACTTCGATAAGAGAGGAGTTGACTTGGGCAATGTCATGGGCGAACCCGTTGCGCAGGCGGCGCACGCAATCTATCAATTCAATCTCCGCCTCCGCGCATTGCGTGGCCTTTAAAAGTTCGATCAACGATGTGCGACCTCGCATTGGCAGCGCGTCTACAAACCGCTCCAGCTTGTCTTCATCCAGAATGACGCTACCAATCAGGCTCGCCTTCACGACCTTCCTGACGGCGGCTTCCAAAAGCGCATCGATCTTGAGGATGAACTCCCAATCAGTGGGGGCCTTGTAGACGTCAACAATCGTCGTCTCCGATATGCCGATGAGGGCCGCGAATTTCTTAGCTTCCTCAAGCATCAGTTCAAATAGACTTGGCTCGTTCTCTTGCTTGGTAGTGTCCTTCGGCATGAATACCTTGGCCTCCCATTCGGCTAGGGCCCTTTTGGTGGCCCCACGTTTCCCAGAGCTTCACAACGCCCGCTGAGGTCATAGCGAGCGCCCGAGGGTTTACTCGGTATTTTGAAGGTCGGGGGGACCCTTTGAAATCCTGAGTTCTGCGCGGGAGGGGGACCCAATTTCCCGCGCTCGTGCTTCGTGAGGCGCTCTTGTTAATGTCACGTAGTTGGAAGACAATAATACCGTTGAAGTCCCGTTAGGGATTAGACGTTGTCCATGACTTCGACAGCCTCGGTATTTGCGCCGGGGCTTTTCTTTTTGCTTACGTCCCGGCGCTGTCAGTCTCGCTCGTCCTTAGGCATCCAGGGTTGCGCGACAGCGGTAGTGCTTTGAGCGGGCAACTGATCCGACAGCTCCCAGGGGTCGCCGTGTTCCTTGAGGCGCCACACGACCGCGTCTGCCACCGCGTAGCGCTCGTCCTCCGTCAGACCCTCTCGCAATCCGCGCACGACCTTGCGCGCCTTGATGAGCGCGAAGGCGACGGCGAAGCGCAGTTGGTCTCCTCGGGTTCGCATGTGGCGGATGAGAACATAGAGAGAACATCAGTGCAATTCCTTGACACGGCTAGGAGTGGACCGTACGGTATTCTTCAGAAATCCGTACGAAATGGAGCTAAGCCTATGGCAGGCAAGGCGAAACAGCTTGAAGCCATCGCTTATATGCGGACCTCGTCCGCCACCAACGTCGGTGAGGGCAAGGACAGTGAGGCCCGCCAGCGAAAGGCAATCGAGAGTTACGCAAAGGCTGCAGGGGTGGTCATCGTCGATTGGTTCTACGACGCGGCTGTGAGCGGCACTGATCCTATCGAGACCCGTCCCGGCTTCACGGCAGCACTGGCGCGCATTGCAGGCAATGGCGTGCAGACGATCATCGTAGAGACAGCAAACCGCTTCGCCCGTGACCTCATGGTGCAGGAGGTTGGCTTTGCCATGCTCCGCGACCTGGGCATCACGCTAATCGCAGCCGACAGCCCGTCGTCATTCCTTGACGATGGTCCTACGTCAAAGCTGATCCGTCAGATACTCGGCGCCGTGTCAGAGTTCGATAAGGCAATGACTGTCGCCAAGCTGAAGGGTGCGCGCGACCGTGTGCGACGCCAGCGGGGCAAGTGTGAGGGCCGGAAGTCCTATGCGGAACGTGAAGGGGGCCGAGAGCTGGTCACGCTTGCGCGTCAACTGCATACCAATCCTGAAGGACGCTCACCCTCCCTCCGCACCATAGCAGCCGAGTTGGCCACGCGTGGGTTCGTTACGCCAAGCGGGCGGCACTATTCAGCCTCTGCCGTCGCTTCGATGCTCACAGAGTAACATCATGGCGCGCCGCCCTGCGGAAGTCTCCCACCTTTGCGCGACCTCTAACCAAGCTGCCGCCATTTGCAGGAATACCGCGCGCTCGCGTTCGGTCTTGGCGGTCTCAGCCCAGCCGAAATGCTCGTCCGCATAGTCATAGAATTTTTCAGCCGATGACACGGTTTGTGCTGCCCGAAACAGTTTCATTTGGGGAGGCGCAACTTGTAAGCTGCGCCAATCCCACGTTGCCACATGATCGTGACCGATAAGCGACAATGTCAGTGATCAAAATCACAGATTAAAGTTGTGCTTTGTTCGGCTAGCCTGAAAAGTCCGTTTGGTTAGATCAAGCGCGCCGGAGCTAGAAACGCTGCGAGAGATTGCGGATGCACCTCAATGGGCGCGGGGTGCAAACGGCGCGGGGCAGGCAGTGGAGACCTATTCGATGACCCCCCGCTCGGCTAAGCGATGCCTACGTATGAAAAGCAAGACTGCCAAGACGATAAGCCAAACAATCAGCGCCAATCCGGCGAGCGGTATTGTGAACATAACGAACCAGCCACCGACCGCCATTGGATACAGCAGGCCACCGAAATCGAGCCCGAGAACAACGCATGGATGGACCGAGCCTTCATCAAGCTGGCAGCCGAAGGCCGAAGCGAACAGCACCGCCAGCAGCAGTAATAGCAGCGGAAAGGCACCGAGCAGCAATATCAGTGTCAGCGCCCAAATCATCATCCGTTTTGCCATTAACACTCCCAGTGACTTCACGCCCTAGCTAGAAAGGATGAAACAACTATGGTTCAAAAGCGTTGACGTTTAATGGACGATCCCGCTGTCACCGCTAAGCAACTTGTCGATTTAGCCAGAAAGAACATTGAAGACCAGCAGCGCCGCATCGCACAGCAGCGCGAACTCATGGCTAAGTATGAGCGAGACGATGATGTAGCGCGGCTATCAGGGGCGCGCCGTATCCTTGAGCGGATGCAGAAGCAGCTTGCCCAAATGGCGGCGGCTCATGTAGCGGCGGAGGAGCATTTGTCTAAGCTCACGGTGGACGAGGCAAGTGTTGAGAAGGTCGTGCGCGATAGCCCGATGTAGTTTTGGCTTTCGCAAGATCGCGGACACTCTGAACGCGCAAGGCTTCACTACGCCCCCATGGCGGGCAGTGATATGCGTCGTTGGTGCGGGTGTGCTAGAGAGAGCTTAAACGGCTCCCTTATCAGCCGCGATTGGCTGGTGACAACGCGCAGCACCCTTCACCGCTTACAGGATGCGGTATGGCATTTCTGGAGTTCAAGCCGATCCAAACCGTCTATAAATACTGCTCTCTTGACGGCTTTCTTGGAATTACTAAGTCCAAACGTCTTTGGTTCTCTGATCTGGCGTCGGCAAATGACCCCAGAGAGATAAAACTTGGCTATGAACACTTCATAGAAGCTCTAAAGTTAGTCCGGCGGGAAAATTACAAGGGCGAACGAGGAGCCTTCCTTGCCACTCTGGCCGAGAAGCTGGCTTGGGCGCAAACGGCCCAACAAATGTTCTGCTGTTGCTTTTCGCTCGTCTGCGATGAACTTCCGATGTGGAATGCGTATGGTGACAACTACAGCGGTCTAGCGATTGGCTTTCGCCCAACCTCGCTTTTTAGCGTTCCCTGTCGCGTCCAAAAGGTGAGGTATCTGGCGGGAAACACTGTAGAAGAATTTCGGAAGGTCGTGCTGGATTTTGCCTCCAAATTTGATGCGCTTGGCCACGAAGCTGATGATCTGAACTATTGGATACCTGCTGTATCTTCGGAATTAGCGGCGATGACCGCACTAAAGCACACAACGTGGTCCTACGAGCAAGAAGTACGGCTGGTTTATGCGCAAAAGAAACAGCCGCCCGATCCGAAAGATGGTCCGCTTTTCTCTAACATTAGCCTATGGCCAGACGGCAAGCCGATCAAATGGGCGAAACCACTTGAGCGATTGAGCGGCGGCAGCACTGTTAGATACTTGGAGTTTCCGTTTGGGAAGTTTCGGGATGGCACGTTCTTTCCTGAAGGGGCCATCAAAAGCATCATCGTTGGTCCGAAATGCGCCCTTAGCCAATCAGACGTGACCTCTGCAATGCAAAAAAGCGGCTTCGAGAATTTCGAGGTTATCACGTCCGCTTGTCAAATTAGGTGATGTGCCGGGAAGTGACGGGACGATTGGGGCGTGCTGGCAGGTGGACGCGTGCTGCCGACAGTGTTGTTAAGCCTCAGTTTGAAATTCGTCCCAATCGACGCACCGGTTGCATCGTCGATATGTTGGTGGATTGTAGTTCATGTCTTTCAACAAACGGATCACCCGTCAAAAAGGTCGTGTAGTCATTCCACTTACGGCCCAGATCGTTGACAAACTCGGACAACTTTTCATCTGTCGCGTCTCGGTATCGCGGCTCCCAAAGGACCCACGCTACGTCGGAACCTTCCACGCGGTGAAACACGTTTGGCGTAAAGTAGACGAAGGCATCAACGTGACTATCCTTTAAACGTGCCACGGCGTCTCCGATGAGAGCGAGCATTGTCTCTGGCGTGAAGCCGTAATTGTTGTCATTCGCAATCAACAGCAATCCCTTTGCGTTCGGTTTGCTAAGGTCGTGCTTTGATTGCCTCAATTGCCTATTACCAGCCTTAACAACTCCACAGATGGCCTGCTGCAGCCAGTGGACTAGTTTTGCTCTTACCGGCTCGGGCATCTGTTCGCCGCGAAAGAGGTATCCCGTGAGTTCGCTATAAGAGCGTCCGGTTGACCTGAACGCTATAGCGAGGCGGGACGGCCAGTCTGATCCTTCTACGGGATTTTTCTCAAGACACTTTAATTCCGCGAATACGTCTTCATCCGGAAACAAGTAATCAGCGTTTGGTGGCAATTTGCTGAGGTCTGGCATTAGATCGCGGATCGGGCGCCCGCCGCGGAACCCCAAAACAAACACATTGAAGTTGGGCTCAATCTCGATGTGTTTTGGACGCCAGTTCTTTTCGGCATTCATCTTCAAATCTCGATTGCGTAGGTTGCGACAAACATACACTTGGGAAACGAGACCTTCAGCATGGATACGAACTCGTCGCAGCCTTGAAGCGTTTAATCCATTCGTCAATTGAAATACCAGTGTCAACTTCCGCCCCAGTCAGCATCATTCTAACCGTCAAAATGATCAGCTCTTGCAAGTCTAGAAGCACGCCGTAGGCGACCAACGGCCGCATCATGCTGCCACCCGTACCCAGGCCCCCGGGCTCCAACAGAGCGTGTCGAAGCTCATAGCGCTTGGCGACATATTCGCTGATAAATTCCGTTGCCTCTTTCCCACCAAAATGCCCGGGCGGATACCATGCTGACAGCCCCGTCCACAAGCGCTCAGAAACATTTGTAACTTGATATGTCGCCTGTGCCACAATGTTGGTAGCACCTTTGGCCCACTCCACCTGGGCCAACTCGTAGGCTTTTCCTAGCGTCCCGGGAATGCTTTCCACGTATGCAGCTAATTCAAGTTTGCCCGGCGGGAACCACGGGCGTTGCGGCGTCGTTACACCGGTGATAATGCCGACCTGCCTTTCCAAAAGTATCTTGTCCGCCCCTTCGCGGATTTGCCGGACCCGGGCCTCCCATTCGTCCCGATAGAGAGAGACCTGCGAAGGGTTCAAAGTGCGGCCAAATCCTCCTTTAATCTGCGTCTCGTCGTGGCAATCAAAACACAACGCAGCCAGATTGCGCGGTTCGTTGTTTGAAGGGTCGCCGTCGATGTGATGGATTTGGACGCGCTTTCCACGCTCCTCACAGACGCAGCAAGTGCGATCTTGTCTGAATAAAACGGCGGCGGCGACTTCTTCAGGAATAGGCGTGCGCATCGGTTGGCGGCTCAAAAGCGGGTCTGCGTTCACGCTTGGGCACACTTTCCGCCTCTTGTGACAGGTAGTTCCGACACCACTTGCCCAAAAGGCGTGCTCATGCAGTTGGTTATTGGAGGCGGCGGTGGACTTATGTCCCGCAGCGCCGCACCCGCCTGTCTCATGGAGCTTCCAACGTCAATTGTTCCCGCTCCTCCGGCCAATGCGGCTTGGCGTAGTTGCATGAGGTTTGGCAGCGTAAGCGAACCGGGCGGGTTGCGTCCACTCTTCGGGCTTGCTGGGTGGTGCAACTCGGTGGTATCAGTGCGTCGGTTGGGTGAGCGCACTTATTCAGATTTGACGGGCATTTCTCGTTGGCCCCTACGTATCCCGTAGGGCGCGCCAAGGGACGGCGCCGACGTTTAGCCCAATCCTTCAGAGCTGACGCAGGGCTGCCAAAGCTGACGCCGGGCTGCGCGCAGAAAGCCGCGCTCGAAACCGCCTACTCGCCGACCGGCGCAGGTGGACGCGGCGCTTCGTCGGGCGCAGCGGCACGGCGGAAATCCGGAAGGATGTGCTTGAGCGCCGACAGCACGCCCTTTTCCTCCGGCGCAGGCGCCTCCGGTTCAGCCGCGGGCGTCGCGTCGATATTCGCCACTGGCCGCGACTTTATTTCGACGGTGGTGAGTGCGTCAGGTTGCTGCACCGGCGTGGATTGGACCGCCGAAGGCTGGATCCCGGCCGGCTGGATTGCGGCCGGCTGGATCGACGTCGGCTGCGCGGACGGCGCAAGGTCGGCGGAGCGCGGCGGCGATCCGGCGCCGACGGACGCCGGCGGAAGGTCGACCGGACGCGGCTGGACAGCACCGGTCGTGCTCGGCGAAACGTCGATCGGCCGCGGCTGGACGGTGGCGCCTGCCGCGCCCTGAATGTCGCCATGCCGCGGCGGCACGTCGTTTGATGCCGGCCGGTTGGCATCGACATTGGCAAGTGCTGCCCGGACCCGGGCCTCGACCGATTCCTGGTCTTCCCCTTCGCGCGGTTTGGGGTCTTGGATCTCGTGCTGGGTCTCGCGCGGCTTATTGCTTTCGGTTGCTGCTGTGTCCGCCTTGCCGCGCTTGCGCGCCGGCGCTGCCGCCGCCTTTGCACTCTTCCGGCTCGACGAAGTCGCCGAGCCGGTCGTGTCCTGCGGTTGCGCGACCCGCTGATCGCCGGCCTCCGGCGAAGCAGTCGCTGTGGATGCAGGGGCCATGGATGCAGGGGCCATGGATGCAGGGGCCATGGACGCCGGCGCCGTGGCTGATTGGAACGGCGCCGCCGGCCGGTTCGCGGGCACGCTCGCCGGAATGTTCTTCGAAGCGCCATGATCGCTCGGCGCGGCGGAAACGGCGGCTGGCGTGGGCGCCTGCGTCCGCGGAGGCAGGAAGCCGCCGAGATGGGCAACGAGATAGCCGCTCACCGCGGTGGCAACGGCCGCGCCCATGATCTCTAGGAGCTTGTAGAAAAAGCGAGAAAAATAGGAAGTCTTCTCCGCCACGGACGTCCCCAGGAAATCGTCTCGACCCGCATGGATTCAAACGCACGCTATCAGGCGAAATTAAGTCCGAAAAGATGACGATACCGCGGAAAATGAACGCAGGCGGCGCTCAGTCCAGCGGGATACGCAGGTCGAGCGGTCCTGACGGCTGGAATTGGCCGGCCATGGCGCGGCGGTGCAAGTCGCCGGCCGATGCTCCGGCGGCCCGGGCTTCCACCAATTTCGCCGGATCGACCGGGACGCCAATCGGATTGGCGGCAAATTCGGCTGAGGTTCGCATCCAGTCCGAAGACGCCTGCCAGTCGCCGAAATTGTCAGACTGCAGCTCGACGCTGTTGCCGTCCGGATCGACGTAGTAAAATGACATGGTCATCCCGTGATCGAGCGACATATGCGGCACGATGCCCAGCGCCTTGAGCCGCACATAATTGTCGAGAAGTTCGTCGCACGAGGCGTATTCAAACGCCATGTGATGAATTCCGGTGTGTTCAAGCTTGCGCGGATCGTCGCTCATCTTCGAGGAGGTGATCAGCGCGATGCGATGATTGGCGCCATCATTGGTCAACCAGGCGCCGGCGGGAAATTGGAAATTTGGCCTGGCTCCCACGACCGTTCCGTACCAGTCGATCATCTCCTGGAGACGCGTCGTCTTGAGGTTGACGTGATGAAGAATGGGCTGGGCGTTCCCGCCGTTTGGCTTGCTCATCTTGGTGTTTCCTCCGCTGATGCGCCGATCGGGGCGGCGCTTGCTTTGTTGCCTGCCAAGCCGTAGGTGATCGGCTGGCCAGTCTGCTGCGGTGATCCTTCCTTGCCAAGAAGAAATCGGTGACCGGAGGACGGCGGCAAGAGGGCACATGCTTGTTACCGATATCGGGGGCTGTGACCATCCATGTTTTCCGTAGCCGTGCTCGTCGGCAGCCTGCGCCGCGAGTCGATCAATATGAAGCTCGCGCGGGCGCTGGCGAAGCTCGCCGAGCCGAAACTGGAATTCCGCTTCATCAATATCGGCGAACTGCCGCTCTACAATGACGATTTGTGGCAGAATCCGCCGGACACCGTCACGGCGTTCAAGTCGGCGGTGAAAGCCTGCGATGCCGTGCTGCTGGTGACGCCGGAATACAATCGCGGCGTGCCGGCGGTGCTCAAAAATGCGTTCGACTGGGGCACGCGGCCGCCGGGACACAATGTCTGGGCCGGCAAGCCCGGTGCGCTGGCGGGAGCCAGTGCCGGCGCCATCGGCACGGCGGTCGTGCAATCGCAGCTGCGCAATTCGCTGGTTGTGCTGCAAGTGATTTTGATGGGCCAGCCGGAGATTTACTTCCAGTTCAAACCCGGCGTCATCGACGAAGCCCACGAGATCACCGACGACACGACACGCGTCTTCCTCTCCGGCTGGGTCGACAAGTTCGAGGCGTGGATTCGGCGCATCGGCAGCAACGCGTAAGGCCGGAAATCGACAAGGCGCAGCGGCCGGCAGCCTGCGCTTTGCGCGCTGGACGACCTGCGCCGATCAATTGCCGGCATCGATCTTTGCGCGGAGCGCCGAAGCGCCGGCGCTATTGCACGTAATAGTGATGCCGCCGCCGGCGATAGGCCGAGCCGTGAAGCACGCTGCGCGCCGGATTGACCACCTGATTGGTGCCCGCGAGATTCGCTCCCGGAGAAAACGGAGAAGAGCGTACCGCCGGAGATACCGGAACTTCGCCAGGCGGCGGCACAACGAGCGAACTGCTGGGATTTGGGGTTGGCGTCGGCGCGACATATGGCGACGGCGGCATTTGCGCCGCCGCACCGGTTGCGGACAGCAAAACGACGGCGAGCGCGAGGCGGCAAAGACGGTCGCGACAAAGACGTGCGGCATGCATGGAGCTGACCTTCGGGATCGGGGCCGCCCCCCGCCTTTAACTTAAGACAATAGCTGAATGTTCCTAAGCGGAATTGTCGCATAACATTCGCGCACCGGTCCGTCGCTGGACTTAGTTGCGTCACGACGTTGCCACAGCTCCTGCATAGGGTGCGCTTGCGAGGGAGGCGGTCGGCAGGAGAAAACCGATGGCATTGCAATACGCGGCAAATTCGCGCTTGGTCACATATGACAAGAATATTTGCCCGCAATGCAGCGCTTGGCTGCTCGCGCCGGATTGGTCCGAACATCTCAACGAGCGTTGCGTGCGTCACACTTGGTCGTGCGACGCGTGCGGCTACGGATTCGAGACGAGCGTCGTTTTTCCGGAAGTACGGAAAACCGCCGCTTAGCGCAGCGACGTGAAACGTCGGATAGTTTTAGAAAAAAATCAGAGCTTCGGCGGATAGGCGTGCCGCCCGCCGTTATAGTCTTCGATCAGTTTGGTCGCTCCAGCCTCGCCGGCACTCAGGTAATTCGGGCCGATCGGCGATTTGCCGTGACCGTCCGGAATATCGAGCACGTAGGTCGGCTGGCATAGGCCGGAAAAACGGCCGCGCAGGCCGCGCATCAATTCCTGACCCTGCGCGATCGTCGTGCGCAGATGCGCGGTGCCCGGCGCGAGATCGGCGTGGTGCAGATAGTAGGGCTTGATGCGGGCCGCGACGAAAGTTCGCATCAGCGCGCCGAGCGTCTCCACATCGTCATTGACGCCGCGCAACAGCACGGACTGCGACAGCATCGGAATGCCGGCGTCGATCAGCCGCGCACAGGCCGCGCGCGCCTCTTGCGTCAGCTCGCGCGGATGATTGGCGTGTAGCACCACAAAGGTCGCCTTGTCGGTGCGCAATGCGCGAACGAGCGCGGACGTGATCCGCTCCGGCGCCACCACCGGGATGCGCGTATGCACGCGGATCACTTGCACATGGGCAATAGCGGCGAGCCGTTGCACGACGTCCTTGATCCGTCGCGCCGAGAGGATCAGCGGATCGCCGCCGGACAGGATGACTTCCCAGACCTGCGGATGGGTCGCGATGTAATGGAGCGCCGCCGCAAGCGCCGCGGCCGACAGCCCGCCCTGGCCCGGCCCGATCATTTCGCGGCGGAAGCAGAAGCGGCAATAGACCGCGCAGGCATTGACGATTTTCAAGAGCACACGGTCGGGATAACGGTGCACCAGACCTTCGACTGGACTGAAGGCATTGTCGGCGATCGGATCGGCGCGTTCTTGCGTTTGCTGCTCAAGCTCGCGCGCATCCGGCACGAATTGCCGCGCGATCGGATCGTTCGGGTCGTTGCGGTCGATCAGATCGGCCATCGCCGGCGTCAGCGCGACGGCGTAACGCGCGGCCACTTCGCTCAGCGCGCCAAGCCGTTCGCGCGGCACCAATGCGTGCTCGCAAAGTTCATCGATGCTGCGCAGGGTAGCGGACTTCATGCCAGCGGATTCCACAAAATCTGTTCGATGCGCGGCGCGCCGGTCGCCAGCATAACCAGCCGATCGAGTCCGAGCGCGATCCCGCAAGCCTGCGGCATCGCCGCCAAGGCGGCAAGGAAATCCTCGTCGAGCGGGTAGCGCTCGCCGTAGATGCGCTCTTTCTCCGCCATTTCGCTCTCGAGCCGCGCCCGCTGTTCGATCGGGTCGGTCAATTCACCAAAACCGTTGGCGAGCTCGACGCCGCAGGCATAGAGCTCGAACCGCTCGGCCTCGCGGCGATCCTGTGCCGGCCGCGCCAGCGCCGCCTGATGCAGCGGATAGCGATCGAGGATCGTGGGGCGGCCGATGCCGAGATTGCCTTCGATCTTCTCGACCAGCACGCGGCTGAAAATATCGCCCCAGCGATCGTCGTCGCCGACGCGGATAGCGGCGCCGCGCGCCGCGCGCGCCAGTCCCTCGCGATCCGGTTCGCCGCCCGGCAATGTCGCCAACAGATCGATGCCGGCGTAGCGGCTAAAAGCTTCGGCGACCGTGAGCCGCTCCGGCGCGGCAAAGGGATCCGCCGTGCGGCCGCGAAACGTCAATTCCTTCGTTCCGGCGGCTTCCGCCGCGCACGCCAGAATGGCCGCGCAGTCGGTCATCAAGGCCTCATATGGCTCGCGGGCGCGGTACCACTCGACGAGGGTGAATTCCGGATGGTGCAGTGCGCCGCGCTCGCGGTTGCGGAACACCTTGGCGAATTCCACGATCCGCGCCTCCCCCGCCGCCAGAAGCTTCTTGCAGGCGAATTCGGGTGAGGTGCGCAGGTAAAGGCGCGTCGAAGTTCCGTCCGGAGCCGTCAGCCTCGTGGCGAAAGCATGCAGATGGGTCTCGTTGCCCGGCGAGACCTGGAGAGCCCCGGTCTCGACCTCGACGAAATCTTGTCCCGCAAACCAGCCCCGCAAGGCCGAAACGATCCGATTGCGCGCCAACAGGAACGGCCGGCGGTCGGCATGGACATGCGCCACCCAAAAGGGCGATGCAACGGGGGCAATGGTCGGCGTCTTGCTCGGCGTTTGGGCCATAATCTTGTGTATGAGAATTCGCGGAAATATCTGGCGGTTGGGCTCAGGATCGGTATGGTGCGCCCCGAATTAGCGCATGTCCCGGACAAGCGGGAACCGGTTTTCCGACAAGGACATACGCAACATCTAATGGCAAACCACCGTCGCAAACCACCGTCGAGGAACCCGTGAAAGTCATCGCCAGCTCGCTCCGCAAGGGCAACGTCGTCGAGATCGACGGCAGACTCGGAGTCATCGTCTCCACCGAGAATATCCATCCCGGCAAGGGCACTCCCGTCACCCAGATGGACGTGCGGCGCATCGCCGATGGCGTCAAGCTGTCGCTGCGCTTCAAAACCACCGAACAGGTCGAGCGCGCCTTCGTCGAGGACCGCAAGCACCAATACATGTACCAGGATGCCGACGGCTATCACTTTATGAATATGGAGAGCTACGATCAGGTCGCGGTCCCGGCCGACATCGTCGGGGATCAGGCCGCCTATCTGCAGCCCGAGATGGAAGTCACGCTCAGCCTGCACGAGGGCACGCCGGTCGCCATCGAGCTTCCGCCGCGCGCCGTCCTTGAAGTGGTGGAAACCGAGCCGGCGATGAAAGGCCAGACCGCCGCGTCCTCCTACAAGCGGGCGCTCCTTTCCAACGGCGTGCGCACCAGCGTGCCGCCTTTTGTCACCACCGGCACCAGGATCGTGGTGATGACCGCCGACGGCAGCTATGTCGAGCGCGCGAAGGAATAAGGAATAGCGGCCGTCATTCCGGGGCGCGGGCTTTAGCCCGCGAGCCTGGAATCCATAATCGCCGATGGTCCAGAACGCGCTCCAGAGCTTCCGCCTCCGGACCTGCGGTTATGGATTGCGGACGGCCGCTTCGCGGCTTCCGGAATGACGGATCAAAAAAACGCCAGCGTGCGGATCTCGATACTCTCGCGCGGTCGCGCATTGGGCGGCGAGGTCGGATCGTCGAAGGCCGTATGCGCGGTCCAGCGCGCGCGGCCGTCTTTCAGCGAATCAAAGACCTTGAACACGATCGCCTCGTCGCGCCGCATGCGCGGAAACCAGAACCATTTGTGGTTCGGATTGTAGGTGATGGCATAGGTCTGGCCGACCCGGTTGGGATAGCGCCGTTCTGAAATCACGAGATCGTCGTCGGAGACCGAGCACGCGTCGCAGATGGCGAGCGGAAAGCTCTCGACCGGATGGCGAATGGGCCGCCACACTTGCACGATGGCAAAGCGGCGCTTGAGCAGCGCTTCGGCTTCGTCGGGAACGATGTCGCGCACGCGCTGCGGCGCCGACCATTCCGTATAGTCGTTGTGCACGCGCGGCACGACTTCGCGAATCTTCAGCTGCTCGCGCATGGCATCGTCGCCGGTGCGCAGCGTGTGATCGAACACCACGACACGCGAAGCGCCGCTTTCGGCTTTCACCAGCTTTTCCATTTCCGCGTAATAGGCGCGGCGCACTTCGGCTTCGTCGAAGAAGTCGGTGACCTTGGTGTCGTGGCGCACGAAGCGGAAGCCGTGGCGTTCGAGCAGGAATTCACCGGTATGCAAGCGTCCGTTGTGGATGACGACCCGATGCGGATCGATTGTGCCGGCGCGCTTGTCGAGCGCGCCCGCACCACCCGCTTCAGTGAAGATTTTGCTGCCGTCGTTAACGAAATAATTGAGCGTCGCTTCCACTGCCGGAATGGCTTCCGGTGCCGGACGCTGTTCGAGGACCTGATCCATAGCCAACTCCTTGGCCTAAAGCCGCGTTTGTAACGCTACTGCACAACATAAATCGCGCACGGAACGCGCGTAAGGGCCGCCGGCAATCGTGCATTTCAGAGCCGCCATGCGCGGTTTGCGCGCTCGCCGCGCCGCTCACTCTGAACATCCATTCATGCTGAGAACCCTTGTTCTACAAAATCACGGCGACGCAGAACTTTTTACGTATTTTTTTCATGCCGGTGCGATGGCACCGCTTGGCATAGTGGGCGTTGCCGATGATAGTACCAGGCTCGAATTTTGGCTCGATTTTCGGATTGGAATTTTGGATTGAATGTCGTGAAGCTCGCGGCCCACACCAGCGGCACCATGCGTCAGTATCTGCGCCGGCGTCTTTACGGAACGCCGACGATCGGCGCCGCCGCCGGGCAGGGCCGCGGGCGAAGCCGCCTGGTCGCTGCGATCTACGCAGGCCTCGGGCTGAGCCTTTGCGCGCAAGCGGCATGGGGCGCGCAATGCAAGCCCGGTCACTTCCGGGCGCCTTATTTCATCAAGACCATGGGGCGATGCGGCTTCGATCCGGCGGCCATGAGCTTTCATGGCACCGCGGTCGAACAGGCCAAATGCCTGATGCGCGGCATGGATCAATCGCGCAATCTCGGGCCGGAGCTTGCAAGCCTGCCGGCTCCGCTCGCCGACCGCGTCGCCAACGAAACCGGTCTGCCCTCGCGCGAGGTGCTCAGCACGTATCTGTCCAAGCTCGATCTGGAATGGGACTTCGCCGCCTATCTGTGGCTGCCGGTGTCGCGCGCCAACGACAACGATCCCGCTGCGCCGATGGCCCGCTATTTCGTCCTCCACGACACCAGCGGACCAAATTTCGGCCACCGCTCCTTTCCCGAAGAGGTCGACGACGGCACCTCCAAGATCAACAGCCTGAACAAGTTCAGATGTTCGGACGGCTGGGGAAAGGCGCATGTCGTGATCAACCGTTCCGGCGGCATGCTGCTCAATCACGAGCTGGAAATTCCTTGGCGCGAGACCAAATTCGAGCAGGCGGCGAATTTCAGCGGCGCGCTGAAAGGCCTCTTTCTGCATGTCGAACTGATTCAGCCGCGACGCGCCGCCGCTGGCCACGGCCGCCACAACGATGCGCAAAGCCCCAACCCTGCATTCACGACCGTGCAATACGAGCGGCTTGCGCTGCTCTATGTGATCGCGAGCGTGCGCTCCAAGCATTGGCTCATCCCGGCCTATCACGCCGCTCTCGACGCCGACATCCCCAACGGCCACGATGATCCCTTGAATTTCGATCCTGAAAGCTTTGCCGAGAGCATCGAGGCGCTGGTCAAGAAACTGCAGCCGCCCGACGAAACGACGGCGGCAAATCGCCAGTAGCGCCGATCGCCAGCGGCGGCCGGATCGGCCGTCGCTGCCGAGCCCTCCCCTCCCCGTCCAATCTGCCGCCGCCGGATGCTATGATGCGAGCGACTTCGCTGCCGCGCGAATCGCCGCGGGCCCGACAAGAGCGAGATCGCCGTGAGCACAAGGAGGCCGAAAAGCAGACGCGTGCCAGACATCGGCAAACGCGCGTCGTTGACGATGCTGGCTGGCGTGTTTACCGGCCTGATCTTGCCGCGGTCGGCAGGCGCAGAAAAATCCCGCCTGACATTCGAGGAGTGGATTGCCGCTTTTCAGTCTAAGGCGCTGGCGCGAGGCATTACGCCTGAGACCTACGCGCGCGTCATGGGCGCAATAAAGCCTGACACGACCGGGCTGGACGCGATCCATGCTCAGCCCGAGTTCAACGAGCAGCTCTGGCAATATCTCAATCGCCGTGTTTCCGACTGGCGCATCATCGCCGGCCGGCAGAAGGCGCAGGAATACGCCACGCTGTTCGCGCGCATCGAGCGCGACTATGGCGTCGAGCGCTCGGTCATGTTGGGCGTGTGGGGCGTCGAGTCGACGTTCGGCGATCCGCTCGTACAGAGAAACCACATGCGCCCGGTCATTCCGTCGCTGGCGACGCTGGCCTGGGCCGAGCCGCGGCGGCGCACCTACTGGGAAGCCGAACTGATCAACGCGCTCACCATCATTCAGAATGGCTGGAGCACGCCCGCGGACATGCGCGGGTCATGGGCCGGCGCCATGGGCCATACCCAGTGGATGCCGGAAGTCTGGCTGCATCTCGGCGTCGACTATGACGGCGACGGCAAGGTTTCGCCCTTCGGCCCGCCCGACGACGCGCTCGCCACGACCGCGCGCTATTTCGTCGAGCGCGGCAACTACCGGCGCGGCGAGCATTGGGGCTATGAGGTGCGCGCGCCGGCAAAGACCGGCGGCAAGGCCTCGCGTCGCTATGCCGATTGGCAAAAGCTTGGCGTCGTTCGCGCCGACGGCGCGGCTTTTCCACTGCCTGAAGCCACAGCCAAGCTCTGGGTGCCGGTGCCCGGCGGACCTGCTTTCCTGCTTGGTCCGAACTTCTACGCCGTGCACAGCTACAACCCGTCGATGAATTACACGCTGGCGCTCGTTCATCTCGGCGACCGCTGCGTCGGCGGCGAGCCTTTCGTGCAGAGCTTTCCCGGCAGCGAGCGCGCCCCGACGCTGGCGGAAGTGCAGGAAATTCAACGCCGGTTGACCGCGCTCGGCTTCGATACCGGAGGGGCAGACGGCCGCGTCGGCAACGACACCATGCTCGCGGTCCGCAATTATCAGCGCAAGGTCGGCCTCGAACCGGCGGACGGCTATGCCGGAATCGGATTGCTCGCCCGCTTGCGCCAAGGCTCGTGATCCGGTTCGATCCCCTCCGACAAGACCAGAAAGACAAAGACCAGAAATTCGAGGAAAGCCCCCGATGAGTCCGTCCCAACCCGCGGCCGCGCGCCCAAGCGCGAAGGCCGCCGCCAATGCGTCGATCGCCGCGATCGAGCGCCCGAATGCCGCCGGCGCCAACGCACCGGGCTTCGGCAGCGACGTGGTCGCCGACACCTTGCGCGCGCTGCAAATTCCTTACATCGCGGTCACGCCGGGCGCGAGCTATCGCGGGCTGCATGACAGCATCGTCAATTATCTCGGCAACGCCATGCCGCAAATGCTGTTGTGCGTGCACGAGGAAGCCGCCGTCGCCATCGCCCACGGCTGGGCAAAAGTCACCGGCAAGGCGATCGCCGCCGCCGTCCATTCCAATGTCGGGCTGCAACACGCCACCATGGCGATGTTCAACGCCTGGTGCGACCGCATGCCGATGCTTGTGCTTGGCGCCACCGGCCCGGTCGACGCCATGAAGCGGCGGCCCTGGATCGATTGGATTCACACCGCGCGCGATCAGGGCGCGCTCATCCGCGGCTACACCAAATGGGATGACCAGCCCGCCTCGCCGGGCGCGGCGCGCGAAGCGCTTTTGCGCGGCGCCTGGATCGCCAATACGGCGCCGCAAGGTCCGGTCTACATCAATCTCGATGCCGAGATGCAGGAGGCGAAGCTTACCGAGCCGCTGCCGGCGGTCGATGCCGCGCGTTACACGCCGCCGATCGCAACCGCCGCACCCGCCGCGCTCGTGCAGCAGGCGGCGGCGATGCTGAAATCCGCCAAGCAACCGGTGATCCTCGCTGGCCGCGCCTCGCGCAGCGAAGACGCCTGGAATGCGCGCGTGGCGCTGGCCGAAGCGCTCAATGCGCGCGTGATCACCGATCTCAAGATCGGCGCGAGCTTCCCGACCGATCATCCGCTCTATGTCGGCGCCGCCCACGCGCTGACGCCCGACAGCGCGGAAGCGCTGCGCGCCGCCGACGTGATTGTGAGCCTGGATTGGGTCGACCTCGCCGGCGCGCTGAAGCTGGCGCCCGCCGCGCCCGCCGCCAAAGTTATTCAGGTCTCGCTCGACTATCGCATCCACAACGGCTGGAGCATGGACTATCAAGGCTTGCCGGCTGTCGATCTCTTCCTCTCGGCCGATCCGGATTCTGTCGTCCCCGAATTGGTCAAGGCGCTCGGCGCCGGCGGCCGGCCGCGCCCGGCGCCGCCGCCGCGCGCCGCTTCGGCCGGAGAAGAACCGCCGGGCTTCACCAACGAGCATATCGCGCGCACGCTGAAAAAGGTCGTGGGCGAGCGGCCGGTGACGCTTACGCATCTGCCGATCTCGTGGGAGGATCGCTGGTGGCCATTCCGCCATCCGCTCGATTTTCTCGGCTCTGATGGCGGCGGCGGTGTCGGCGGCGGACCGGGTATCTCGGTCGGCGCCGCGCTGGCGCTGAAGAATTCCGGCCGGCTGCCGGTCGCCGTTTGCGGCGACGGCGATTTTCTGATGGGCGTGACCGCGGTGTGGACGGCCGTGCACTACAAGATCCCGCTTCTCTTCGTGATCGCCAACAACCGATCCTTCTATAACGACGAGTTGCACCAGGAGCGGGTGGCGCGCATGCGCGACCGTCCGGTCGAGAACAAATGGATCGGCCAGCGCATGGCCGATCCGGAAATCGACGTTGCCGCCATGGGCCGCGCCCAGGGTGCCGTCGGCTTCGGACCGATCACGTCAACGGCCGATCTCGCCCCTGCGCTTGAGAAAGCGATCGCCACCGTCGATGCGGGCGGCGTCGCCGTGGTCGATGTGCGGGTCGAGCCGGGCTATACCGCAACCATGACCGCCGCCATGACCCGCGCCAAGACCGGATAGCTTCGCCTCTCCCCACCGGGGATGAGGGAGTTCGCCGCGATCGATTTCGCTTCAGAGATTAGAGGAAATGATCATGAATACCGCAGTCCCGCTCAAATCCGCCAAAGCCGAAACACTCCGCCTGCCCGAGCATCGCGACGCCTTCTATGGCGGCGAATGGCACAAGCCGAAATCGGGCAGATATGTCGAACTCGATCAATCCCGGTACGGCCGAGTCGCTCGGTCCGTTCGCCGATTGCGGCGCGGAGGATATCGACGCGGCGGTGCAGGCCGCCAAGAAAGCTTTCGACGGCTGGCGCAATACGCCGCCGCTCGAACGCGCGCGCCTGCTCAAGCGCATTGCCGCAATCCTGCGAGAGAATGCCGACGAACTGGCGATGATCGATGCGGCCGACTGCGGCAATCCGGTGCACGAGATGGTGATGGACGCCACCATCGCCGCCGCGCAGATCGAGTTTTACGCCGGCCTGGTGACGGAGATGAAGGGCGCATCGATCCCGATGGGCCCGGGCGTGGTCAATTTCTCCGTGCGTGAGCCGCGCGGCGTCGTCGGCCGCATCATTCCGTTCAATCATCCCTTCATGTTCTGCGCCGGCAAGGCGGGCGCGCCGCTGGCAACGGGCAACACCGTGATCATGAAGCCGCCGGAACAGGCGCCGCTGTCGTCGCTGCGCCTTGCCGAACTGATCGGCGGCCTCCTGCCGCCCGGCGTGTTCAACGTCGTGCCCGGCGGCCGCGAGGCGGGCTCCGCGCTCACCACGCATCCCGACGTCGCCATGATCGCGTTGATCGGCTCGGTGCCGACCGGCCGCGCGGTGATGAAGGCCGCCGCCGATACGCTCAAACCGGTGATGCTCGAGCTGGGCGGCAAGAATGCGCTGATCGCCTATCCCGACGCCGATCCTGACGAAGTCGCCGGCGGCGTGGTCGGCGGCATGAACTTCACCTGGTGCGGCCAGTCCTGCGGCTCGACCAGCCGCGCCTTCATTCATGAGAAAATCTACGACGCGGTCCTTGCCAAGGTGAAAACCAAGATCGCCCATTTCAAGCCGGGCATCGCCACCGATCGCTCGACGACGATGGGCGCGATCATTTCCAAGGCGCAGTACGAGCGCATCCTCGGCTTCATCGAATCCGCCAAGCAGGAAGGCGCGCGGCTTCTCACCGGCGGCGGCCGCCCGTCCGATCCGGCGCTGAGCAAGGGCCTCTTCATCGAGCCGACCGTGTTCGCCGACGTGCAGCCGACTATGCGCATCGCGCGCGAAGAGATTTTCGGACCGGTGCTTTCGATCTTCAAATGGAGCGACGAAGGCAAAATGCTCGACGAGGTGAACGCGGTCGAATACGGCCTCACCGCCTCGATCTGGACCAACGATCTGTCGATCGCGCACCGCACCGCGGGCGCGGTGCAGGCGGGCTTCGTGTGGATCAACGAAGTCTCCAAACATTTCCTCGGCGCGCCGTTCGGCGGCTACAAACAATCCGGCATCGGCCGCGAGGAATGCTTCGAGGAGATGCTCGCCTACACGCAGGAAAAGAATATCCACGTGAAGCTGCGCCCGGCGAAGGGGTAGCTCCTTCATCCTCCCCCGCGTGCGGGGGAGGCGGCGAGCGAAGCGAGCCGGTAGGGGCAGGTATCAGCTCGCTCGGAGCAAGCCAGCCCCCTCCACCGCCTGCGGCGGTCCCCCTCCCCCGCTACGCGGGGGCGGAAAATTTAAAGCTTGAAAGCCTCGTACGTCGCCGGGTGAAACAGCTCGTCTACCGAGACGCGCCGCGACGAAAGCCCCTGCGCGTGATGCTGGCCGAGAAAATAGTCGAGCACCTTGCGGTTTTTCTCCACCCCGTATGACCAGTAATCGTCGCCCATCAGTTCGCGAGCGTTCTTGAGCGCCTCTTCGACGAAGGGCAGCGTCACTTTGGTCGCCGACGTATCCGACAGCTTCTCGAGACAGACGGCTTTCGCTTGCTCGAAAGCCTTGAACACCGCGACGGGCAGCCATGGATGCTTCTCGGCGAGCGTGCGGCGGATGCCGATCACATGCATGATCGGAAACAATCCGGTGCGCTTGTAGTAATCCTTGGCCACGGCGACTGGATCCGGAAACAGCCAGCCGATATTCGGATCGCCCTTTTCGACCAAGGTCGGCGGCCGCGGCGCAACGAAACCGTCGATCTCGCCCGCTTCCAGCAGGCCGGAAATCGTTGCGCCTTCCGGCGCGTTCTCCAGCCGCACGCCCGGCGGCAGCTTGATCGCCAGCTTCTCCGGCCGTCCCGGCTCCTCGATGCCGCCGCGGATCCAGTGAATGTCGGCAGGCTTGACGCCGTAATCGTCTTCAAGGAGCGCGCGCGCCCACACGTTGGCGGTGAGCTGGTATTCCGGCAGCCCGACTTTGCGCCCCTTGAGATCCTCCGGCTTTTTGATCCGGTCGGTGCGGACATAGATCGCGGTATGGCGGAAGGCGCGCGAGACGAAAGCCGGCACCGCGATATAGGGAGAATTATCCTGCGCGGTTTTCACCGTGTAGCTCGACAGCGACAGCTCGCAGATGTCGAATTCGGCGGCGCGAAAGGCGCGGAAGAAAATCTCTTCGGGTACGAGCGTCATGTAGATCGGGTCGACGCCGTCGATGGCGACGCTGCCGTCGATCAGTGGGCGGGTGCGGTCGTAGTCGCCGATGGCGACCGAAAGTTCTAGCTTGGCCATTCTCTCCCTCTTCCGGCGCCGATCCCGTCAACCTGGAAGCGCGTGCCGGGTTGTGCCAATAAGCGATGCAATCTCTTCGCAAACGCCCGGAGACCGAGCGATGCGCCTGCCGATGTATCAGGTCGATGCGTTCACCGACAAGCTGTTCGGCGGCAATCCCGCGGCCGTCTGCCCGCTGCAGGCCTGGCTGCCGGACGCGACCATGCAGGCGATCGCCGCGGAGAACAATCTCGCGGAGACCGCGTTCTTCATACCTGACGGCGGCGATTATGCGCTGCGCTGGTTCACGCCGACCGTGGAGGTCGATCTTTGCGGGCACGCGACCCTGGCCTCCGGACACGTGGTGTTCCGTTTCCTTGAACCGCAACGCCAGAGCGTGAACTTTCACACGCTGAAGGCCGGCACGCTCGTGGTGAGCCGCCGCGCCGACATGCTGGTGATGGATTTTCCGTCACGACCGCCGGAGCCGTGCGAACCGCCGGCGGGTTTGCTTGCGGCTCTCGGAGGCACACCACGCGCGGTATTCCGCGCCCGCGATCATCTCGTCGTCTTTGACAGCGCAGCCGAGATCGTGGCGCTCAAGCCCGATCTGGCGGCGCTCGCCAATGTCGATTGCTGGGCCGCGATCGTGACCGCACCGGGCGAGGATGGAGTGGATTTTGTTTCGCGTTTCTTCGCCCCCGCGCAGGGTGTACCGGAAGATCCGGTCACAGGCTCAGCGCATTGCACGCTCGTGCCCTATTGGGCCAAACGCCTTGGCAAGACCGCGTTCGAGGCGCGCCAACTGTCGCGGCGCGGCGGCGCGCTGCGTTGCGCGCTCAACGGCGAACGCGTGGACATCGCCGGCAAAGCGGTCGTTTATCTGGAAGGGCAGATCGAGGTGTAATTTTTACGTACAGAGAATGAAGAGCGAGGGTCTCGCTCGCCGGCATGTACGTCATCCGGCTCAAGCCAAGAGCATTTGGCCTACAGTCTGCGCGCATTGACTGAGGCGTGTACTCATAGACGAGGCAATGCTCGCTTTCAGCCGTAAAGCGGACATCGCAATTTAAGAATGGCACTTCCGTTTCTGACCAAATTCTGACATTGGCGACCTCGATAGTCTGGTTCATCCGGGTCGATTGAAGCGAACGGACGGACAAACCATCACCTTCAGCCGTAAGGTTGTAGCCAGCTAAAATGCCGCCCCGATGGGCTCGCCCCGAGCTCATGAATTGTGTATTTAGGTTTAACGGAACGCCGAGGATGATCGAGGTTTTATCACGGTGTAATGCGATGATCGACGAAAAAAAGCTCGAAGAGCGCTTGGTCGCGCTCGAAGCGGCCAAATCCTGGAGTCCGCGCGTTGTCTCGCGGCTGGAGATGCTGCTGCGCTCGGGCACGGACGAGGCACTCTACCGCATCAATCCGATCCAGTTCGCCACAGAGAAATCGATTGCCGAAGCTGAAGGGATCGATCTTTTCCTCCATGCCTGCGTGGCTGGGCTATTCGACATGGACTGGCTGCTCGTTTGTCCGATGTGCTCCGACGTTGTCGAGAGCTTCCGAAGCCTGCGCAAACTGCACACGCATTTCCACTGCCACCTCTGTCAAAGCGATTACGACGCCGCGCTCGACGATTACATCACGGTGACGTTTACGGTTTCGCCCGCCGTGCGCGGCATCCGCTTTCATAAACCGGACGCACTTTCGGCCTGGGATTACGTCTTCCATTATAAAATGACGCCGGGCGGCGTAATGCCCGACGGCGTGCCATGGAGCGAGGTTGCCAAAGGGCTGATCAGGGCGCTCACCCGCATAGAGCCAGGTTCTGCGGCCAATCTTGAGGTTGATGCCGCCGAAGGCGCGCTTCTGGGCCAGGATTTCGAAAGCGACGCCCAATTTTTTTTCCCGGTCGCAAAGGGGGCGGGTGTAACGCCACCCCATGTGCCGGTCATACTCGACGGCGGCAAATGCGTGCCCGCCACAGCAAACATCGCACCCGGCAAGGTCGCGTTCGAAGTTCGCAACGCTGGCAAGCTGCCGACGGTATTCGGCATCCTACAGCTTCCGACGGCGACGGCTCAGCGCCCGAAGCTTCACTTCACGCCATCCTTATCCGGCAAGCGACTGCTGATGACACAAACCTTTCGCGACTTCTTCCGCTCAGAGGTGATCAGCGCGACGGAGGGCATTGCGGTTCTCGACGTTACCCTCGTATTCACCGATCTCAAGGGCTCGACGGCGCTCTACGAGCGGCTCGGCGACCTTAACGCCTACATTCAGGTGCAGCGGCACTTCCAGCATCTTCTCGACGCCACTGTTCGGCACAATGGCGCCGTCACCAAGACGATCGGTGACGCCGTGATGGCGGCGTTTTTGACTTCGGCCGATGCGGTGCAGGCGGCGCTTGATATGCGCGAGGCCGTGGATCAGCTAAATCGGGACCGCCCGCAGCGTGATTTCATCCTAAAAATCGGCGTGCATCGGGGAGCCTCGATCGCGGTCACGCTCAACGAGCGGCTCGATTATTTCGGCCAGACGGTGAATATCGCAGCGCGGGTGCAAAACCTTGCCGATGGCGACGAGATTTGTATCACCGAAGAAGTTTACGGCGCGCCGGCTGTGGCGGAAATTATTGCGCCATACCCGGTGGCAAAGAGCGAGGCGGAACTCAAGGGCGTCAGCAAGGCCATGTCGGTCTATCATCTAGCCCGAATGGCATCCTAGTCGGCGCAACTGGCTATACGATCATACCCTCTTCGAGATCCCTTTACTGCCGCGACCGGTCTACCCGAATAGGGTCACAATCACCGGCGTTTCACTTCTGGCAGAGCTGACGGCGCCGCTAAATTGTGCGCGAACCCAGCCCCCAGAACTCGCAGAATGTCTCTTGTTGGTCTTGGCTGTGTAAAAACGCTGCGACGCGCGACGACGATAGAATAAACGTTCTTCCAAACTGCGTTTAAGTGCTCGAAGATTGGCGAGCGCGTTTGATTGTGGCTGATTGAGAAAAGTCATTCTCGTCGCTTCTCAATTTTTCGAGTTTTTACACAGCCTAGGTCCTTAGCCGACATTGAAGGCTACCCGCCGAATGTCGGCCTTTGAGGGCGTGTTCAACCGGTCAGTGCAACACCGCCTGTAGTCTATCGGCTGGCGTTTGGAAGCCCAAGGTCTTTCGCGGACGTTGATTGAGCCGCAGAGCAATCGCGTTCAGATAACTCTGAGAGATGCGCGAGAAGTCGGTTCCTCTCGGGAAGTACTGACGCAGCAGGCCGTTGGTGTTCTCGTTTGAGCCGCGCTGCCAGGGACTTCGCGGATCACAGAAGTAGACCTGGACGTTGCTGACCGACCTCGATTTTAATGAGTACATGCCCTAAACGGAAAACCGCTCCACTGCCTTTTCGTCCCAGGCGACGCCAGTACCGGTCGCGCCGCCCACAAATGAAAACCCGTCCTTGATTTGCAGGGGTTCGCTTATGATGGGGTTCCACCAGTCCACATATTCCAGCCAGTGAGCGGTTGGGGTCACGCACAACAGTTGCGCACTGATTTCCGGCCAGAGGTGATTCGACATACGGATGCCGTTCGTCTGCGCGAGTGCAGCCGCGCGAAGCCAACCCGTCACGCCGCCGATTTTCATCACATCCGGCATCACGAAGTCGGACGCCTGCGCGTCGATGGCATGCTGCATGTCCAAAGTTCCCCACCAGTTTTCCCCGCATTGGATGGGAGTCTTCGCCGCCCGCGCGATCAGCGCATGCCCAGCGTAATCATGGGCCAGCGTCGGTTCTTCGACCCAGGTGAGGCCTTCATCGTCAAGCATGCGCAGGCGCCCAACAGCTTCGCTCGGCGTCAGGCTCTGGTTGTAGTCGACCATGATCGCGACGGCATCGCCGACCGCTTTGCGCGTGGCACGGACGACGGCGACATCTTCCTGCACCGTGGGATAGCCGAGCTTGACTTTTACGCCCGGGAAGCCGCGCTTGGCCAAATCTTCCGCGACTTTCGCCGAGCCTTCGACGCCGTCATATCCCACTGCGCCGTAGGCAGGAAACGGCTTTTCAACACCACCAAGCAGCCGCACGAGCGATGTCCCGTGACTGCGCGCAAGCGCATCCCACAACGCCATGTCGATCGCCGAAAGCGCCATGCCGACGAGGCCCTGCGTGCCGAGCAGGCGAAAGCGCTTGGCGAGCTTTTGCTCGATCTCGATCGGCGCGAGCGGCTCGCCTTTCACCAGCGTCTCAAGATTCCGGATGAGTTCGGCAGTGGGCTTTAGCGCCGCAGGGGTGTAGGTGAACACCACGCTGTGACCCACCACCCCATTGTCTGTATGCACGTCTGTGAGCACCAGCGGCGATTCGGAGAATGTGCCGCCGGCGGTCTGATGGGGTTGTTGCATCGGCACGCGAACGGCGCGCACGCGCAGACTATGAATTATGGGGTATGCCGCTTGTGCCATGATGTGAGACGATCCAGATGATGCGCGACGCTTACGATGCCGGTGAACATTTCCATGGAAGGGAGATGCCTCATTGCTCACCAAGCAGCCGCCGATCCGAATCATCCTTGAGCTGCACGCCGGACATGCGCCGCGCCCGCATGGCGCGCAGCATATGAGCGAGCTTGAAGGCGGCGTCGGTGTAGCCGATGCCCTCGGGTCGGATGTTGGAGATGCAGTTGCGATCCGCATCGGTCGTATGCGCGTGCGGTTGCCAGGTCAGGTAAGCACCCATGCTGTCGGGGGCCGAGAGACCCGGACGCTCCCCGATAACAACCGCAACGCAGTCCGCGCCCAGCGCGGTCGCGATGGCGTCGCCGACCGCGACCCGCCCGTGGCGAACGATCACGAGCGGAGCGATCCGCCATTGTTCGGCACGCAGCGTCGGCAGCAGGAAGGCTAGGAGCGGCTGCGTGTGCGCCTGCACGGCGCGCGCCGACAAGCCTGAGGTAATGACGAACACGATATCGTACCTACCTTCGTGCGGTGCCAGTGCGGCTTCGGCTCCCGGCGCGAGGCGGCGGCCCAGATCGGGACGCATCAGAAAACGTTGACGATCTCCGGCCGCGCTTGCGACCGCAACAACGGGGCCGCCGAGCTCGGCCAGTCCGGCGATCAGGCGCGCTTCATCGAGCGGCTCATGCACCGCATCGCGGGCGCGGGCGTGAGCGAGCTGAAAATCGAGTTGCGGCCCGGTCGCAAGCGATGCTCCGGTCCTTTGCAGCCCGATGCGCGCCGCGGTCATGCGGCGGAGCTCGGCCCATAGTCGATCGTCTTGCGGAGATTGTAACGGCGGGCGGGCGGGCGGCGTGGTCATGTGGTCGTCTGCCATGGGGTCGTCTGCCATGGGGTCGTCTGCCATGGGGTCGTCTGCCATGGGGTCGTCTGCCATGGGGTCGTCTGGCATGTGGTCGTCTGCCATGACTTCACGCCGGCAGCAGTGCGCGAAAGCGGCCCGGCATGCTGCGCGGGCGTATCCGATTGGCCGCATCCATCAGGCCGTGCCGCTGGAGCCAAGCTTCGAATTCCGGCGCCGGGCGGCGGCCGAACAGATCGCGCATGACCAGCGCATCATGGAACGACGTACTCTGATAACCCAGCATGATGTCGTCGGCGCCGGGCACGCCCATCACGAAGTTGACGCCGGATGCGACCAACAGCGCCAGCAGCATGTCCATATCATCCTGGTCGGCTTCGGCATGGTTGGTGTAGCACACGTCGACGCCCATCGGCAGGCCCATGAGCTTGCCGCAAAAGTGATCCTCGAGCCCGGCGCGCGTGATCTGCTTGCCGTCGAACAGATATTCCGGGCCGATGAAGCCGACCACGCTATTGACCAGCAGCGGCTTGAACCTGCGCGCCACCGCGTAAGCGCGCGCCTCCAGTGTCTGCTGGTCGACCCCATGATGCGCGTCGGCCGAAAGGGCGCTGCCCTGCCCGGTCTCGAAATACATGACGTTGTCGCCAACGGTGCCGCGGCGGAGCGACAGCGCAGCCGCGCGCGCCTCCTCCAACAGCGCGAGATTGATCCCGAAGCTCTTGTTGGCCGCCTCGGTACCGGCAATCGACTGGAACACGAGGTCGACCGGTGCATCCTGGCGGACCAGATCGAGCGTTGTCGTGACATGCGCCAACACGCAGCTTTGTGTTGGGATGTCGAGCTTGATGCGAATCTCATCGAGCATGCATAATAAAGTGCGCGCACGCTCGGGGCTGTCGCTCGCCGGGTTGATGCCGATGACCGCATCCCCCGCGCCCAGCAGCAGGCCATCGAGAATGCTCGCCGCGATGCCGCGTGCGTCGTCGGTCGGATGGTTGGGCTGCAGCCGCACCGACAAGCGGCCGGGCAGTCCGATGGTATTGCGGAATGCGGTCACCACCGAGCATTTCGCCGCCACCACCATGAGATCCTGCGCGCGGCTGATCTTGCTCACGGCGGCCGCCATTTCCGGCGTGACACCGGGCGCCAGCGCGGAGAGGGCCTGTGTCGTCACCTCGTCCGACAGAAGCCAGTCCCGGAATCCGCCGACGGTCAGATGCGCGATCGGCGCGAAGGCAGCCCGATCATGGGTGTCGATGATGAGACGCGTCACCTCGTCGGCCTCGTAGGGAACGACGGGCTCGTGCAGGAATGTCGTGAGCGGCAGGTCGGCGAGCGCATATTGCGACGCTACCCGCTCCTCGCCGGTCTCCGCCGCAACGCCTGCGAGATGATCACCGCTGCGCGCGGGCGAGGCCTTGGCCAGCACCGTCCTGAGATCGCGGAACGTGTAACGGTGAGCTCCGGTCGTTGCCGTGTACATTGTGAAGTCCCGATTGCCGGCTGGGATTATGGTGCGCTTTTCCATTCCACTCTACGGCATGTCGGATACAAACTTCTCGCCACAGTTTCGTCGCCGTGCACCAGGTCTGTTAGGGGTCGTTCGCGTCGCTTCGCCCCTGCGACCAAAAGCACGTTCGGTCGATCAGAACTCGATATGGTTACGCGCTTGCGCGGCGCGTTCCGCACTTCTTTGACAGCGGGTTCGGTTGCTTCCCTTCACAGAAGCGGTTTGTCGTGCAACGAACGCCTGTTTTGTACAGCGAGAGGCCGAAGCCAATGGCAAGCATCCGCATTATTTTGCACGGCAAAGCAGCCGGCGACGCTCGGGTGAGAACGGCAGTTTGCGCGCTACGCAAAGAGGGTCACGTTGTGGAGGTGCGAGTCACGTGGGAGCCGGGGGACGCTGCACGATTGACGGCCGAAGCGGTTGCCGACCTTGGCGGAGGCAAAATCGGCTGCATTGTCGCCGGCGGCGGCGATGGCACAATCAACGAGGTATTTGCCGCCGCCTACGCGGCCGGTCTGCCGACCGAGTGTTGCCTTGGCGTCCTTCCCCTGGGCACGGCCAACGATTTCGCTCATTCATTAGGCGTCCCGCTGCAGGATATGACGGCCGCTTTGCAGCTTGCGGCGACCGCCATTCCGCGATGGATCGATGTGGGTCTTGTCAACGGCAAGCCGTTCGTAAACCTCGTCTCGGGTGGCTTCGGCTCCCGCGTCACGGTGGAAACGGACCCGGAGCTCAAGCGGCGACTGGGCGGATTGGCCTATGCAATCACCGGAATCTCGCGCTTTGCAGAACTCTCTGCGAATCAAGGCAGGTTCCGGGCGGAAGGCTTCTCGTGGGAAGGACATTTTCTCGCCTTGGCAATCGGTAATGGTCGGCAGGCCGGCGGCGGCATACCGCTTTGCCCGAACGCGGTGATTGACGACGGTCTGCTCGATTTGATGATCTTACCCGAATTGGATCGCGCGGCGCGCCTGGACGCTTTCTCCCATCTGCTCCGCGAAGGTGCCGCGGGGATTCGCGCCGAACAGGTTACAGCAAGAAGTTCTTGGATCGAGTACGAGTCGGAGGAGGATCTAAACTTAAATCTCGATGGAGAGCCAACGCTCCTGAAGCGGTTTCGCGTCGAGTGTCGCCAGCGCGTACTGCCGGTGCGTCTCGGCGAAAACGCTCTTCTGTCGCGCCATCACGGGGGTGTTTGACCAGGATCCGAAAATCGGTGACGTATTTAAAACGCAGCTGAGCAGTTCCCGCGTCTCTGCACACCTATTATAAGAACGCGGACGAATTGAAACGAAATTGAGGGCATCGTCTCTCGGGCGTTTCCAGGCGCAAAATCACCTAACGTCGGTGCCGTCGGATGCGAAACCAAGCGACGAAGATCCGCCGAAACAGCGCTCTGATCTCTGTCTTGACGATAGCATTTCTGCTCTTCGCATTTGGCTTCGTCGCCCAACAGGTCACCGAAGGAAAATCGTTGGCATTCGATCGCCGGGTCATTCTCGCCCTGCGCGACTCGGCCAATCCGTCTGCCCCCGCGGGCCCGGCATGGTTACAGGAGGCCGCCCGCGACCTAACCAGTCTTGGCAGCATTATAGTGCTGGCGATCATAACATTCGCGGTCGCAGGTTACCTGTTTTTAGCTCGCAAATACGCCGCGGCCTGGCTGATGCTGATCGCAGTGTTCGGTGGTATCGCGCTGAGCGATTTACTCAAGGCAGCGTTTGCACGCCCTCGTCCCGACTTCGTTACCCATGCTGCTCGGGTCTTCACCGCAAGTTTCCCCAGCGGCCATGCTTCACTATCTGCGATTACCTATCTGACGATCGCGGCTTTGTTGGCGCGAAGCCAATCCTCCTTCAGGATAGGCGTCTACTTCATATCGCTGGCGTCAATTCTGACCATTCTTATCGGCATCAGCCGAATATACCTGGGTGTTCACTATCCGACCGACGTTCTCGGAGGTTGGTGCATCGGTGTCGCTTGGGCTATCGCCTGCTGGGTGATAGCGGCGTGGTTCCAAGCAGGCGGCCGGACCGAACCCGCAAACCTGTCGTGATCTCTGTTGAAAGCGACCGCTGCTTTCTTTTTAGGACCTGAGCCATGACGTCGCGTCCGCTGGTCGAATCCCCAGGTCCGACGTGGATTCTCAACGGCCATTCCGTTCGCGTGGAGGAGGCCCAGGCGCATATTTCGAAAATCTCCGACGAATTCGGCGTGCGAGCGCACGTCGTTGTGACCAAGCGCGTCGACGATATCTCATCTTTGGTGGCGCGCGCCGTCAGCGAGAACCATCAGCCGGTGGTGGCGGGGGGCGGCGACGGGACTGTCAACGCCGTGGCCGGCAAGCTTACGGGCACCAATGCCGTCCTTGGTGTTCTCCCGATGGGCACGTTGAACCATTTTGCCAAAGATGTTGGCATCCCGCTGAACCTGGAAGCTGCCGTCCGCAATCTTTTCACCGGCCAAGTTGAGAAGGTCGATGTCGGTGAGGTCAACGGCCGCGTGTTCGTCAACAATTCGGGCGTGGGCTTCTATCCCCACTTCGTTCGCCAACGGGAGGAGCAGGAGCAACACGGCCACGTTAAGCACGTGGCGTTTATGCTTGCTTTGCGATCGGTTGTACGGCGCTATTTCCGCCTTCGCATGAAGGTACACATGGACCAAGCGGAAGCATTCGAACACGTGACACCCTTCCTATTCGTCGGTAACAACCGATACCAAACTTCGGGTTTGGCAATAGGTAGGCGACCTCGGTTGGATTCCGGCCGACTGTGGGTGTGCACTGCTCCGCGCAGCGGTCGAAGAAATATCGTGCGCATAGCGCTGAGGACTCTCCTGGGACGCGAGACCGACCAAGAGCTGAATGCCTTCGAGGTGGAGGAGCTATGGGCGGAGGTGGGAACCGCGCGGGTCAACGTGTCCACCGATGGTGAAGTCAGTATCATGGATGCGCCGCTTCATTACAGAATTCGCCCCCGTGCGCTCGGCGTTGTTGTGCCGGAGCGGCGCATCCGCTAAGGCAAGTCATTACATTTATGCGCGTCATTGGCGTCGCTTCGTAGCGGCTGCTGGCCCTTCCGGTTTACACCCGATTCCGCGCGTTCTGCGGCCTCGCACGAACTGACGCGAAGGGCCCTGGTGTGAAAAACCCATAAGAGACATCGGAACATGTCTCCAGCGCGGCCGGGCTAATCCGTGCCGCGAGCAACTCAGATTGAAGTGGCTTGGCAGATAGGCTAGCTTTTCATGAGCTGCCCATTCGGACGTGCCGATGTCCTTATGAGTTGATGTCCTTACGACTTGATGTCCTTACGAGTTAATGTGAGTTAAGGCATCTTAGCGGCAGCGTTTGTGCCGTCGGCGGGCAATGCTCCTTAGACCCGATTTTTCTGGTCTGTCCAATATCTCAAGCGGACGACGACTGCACGCGCTCCTGCGCGCAGCCGTTCATTTCACTTAGGGAGAAAATCATGAAGCACAAATACGCGATCGCCCTGTCGATGGTAGCGGGTTTCGCTTTGGGTGCGGCGGCGGTGCAAAGTCTTCATGCACAAGCAAAGCCGCCCGCCTATACCATCTCGGAAATCACCGTGACGGATAACAACGGCTACATGAAAGAATTTGTGCCTCCTGCCGCGAAGACAGTCCAAGCCGCTGGCGGCAAATACGTCGTGCGCGGCGGCAAGGCTGTCTCTTGGCAAGGCGCGCCCCCCGCCAGCCGCGTTGTTGTTCTTCAATGGGAGAATGTGGATAAGGCACAGGCTTGGTTTGACTCTCCTGGCCGCAAGGAGGCCCAGGCCATCGGTAATAAGTATGCGACGTTCCGAACTTTCGTAATCGAGGGTGTCACACCCTAGTTCGCATCTCGGTCTCACAAAGCATTTCCGATGAACGACACATCAACGGGAGGAAATGGCGATGCATTTCTGCTTGACTGGACAATACACGCCGCAAGCTCTCAACAACATCATGGAAAATCCCACAACTAATCGCTACGAAGCGGCGAAAAAGCTGATTGAAGCCGCAGGTGGGAAATTGATCTCGATGTATAGTACCCCAGCCGATGGCCCCGGCGTGATGGCGATCTTCGATGTGCCCGATCCCAATGCGGCAGCGGCGATTTCCGGCGTCGTCGTAGCATCCGGTGCGCTGCATCACGTAAAGCTCACTCGTCTGTTGACGCAAGACGAAGTCACCCACGTTCGGCAGAAGGCAAGTCAGCTTCGTAACGCGTACAAACCGCCCGGTAAGTAAATTCTTTGGTGGCAGCCAGGGCTGCCGCCAACCATGCAACTATTTCCGCCGTCGCTGGGCCTCGCGGAACGCCTCGTCGAGAAGGGTCAAAGGCGGAAGTCTGAAACGTCCTGCGCTCCATATCGGCGCCTCCCTCAAGAACAGACATTCGAGCGCGATCCGAACAAGTCCGCGTCGGGCCAAAGCGGACATTAAGCGCGCTTTGGCTGTCTTTTCCGGCAGTAATTCAGTGTCGAACGCGATCATCAAAAATCATTCACATGAGGATAGTACGATTATCAGTTGGGCTAGGGGGCGGCAGGAACATCCGAGAATTCAAGCGTCACCGGGGCTGATTTAGAGTTGATCGATCACCGCTCAAACCGAAACATCAAAATTCTGGACCGCGGCATCGTGGCGCTCTTTCGCTATTTGCTTGTCGCACTTGGCTTCGGCGTTGGCCTTGCGACGGCGACGTTTCCTGCTCGATGCGCGGAGCAACGCGAGACTGAAACCCTGCGCGTGGCCGTCTATGACGTGCCGCCCTACGGTTATGTGGACGCCGACGGTTCAATTTCCGGCGTCAGCGTTGACCTCTGGCGGAGGGTTGCGGAACAGATGGAATGGCCGTTCAGGCTGATTCCGGTTTCCGATATGGAAACGATTCTCAGCGGTCTGGAGCAAGGTCGTTTCGACGCGGCGATCGGCGCCATCACGATTACGCCGGAAAGGGCGGCGCGCGTCGACTTTTCCTATCCCGCTCATCGGTCTGGGGTGGCGATCGCCTTGCGAAAAGAAACGGGGCCGCTTTTTGCGCTCATGTCCTATGGGGCGGCCATCTCCGACCTCAGCCCCTTGATCCTTATCATTCTGGCGATGCTCGTTTTGATTGGCGTTGCAATGTGGGTAGTGGAACAGCGAGCGCGCTCCGCCGCCCAGGGGTCGGAGTCCTCAGTCGTCAGTTTGCGCGACGGCCTCTATTGGGCCGTCGTGACAATGACGACCGTCGGCTACGGGGACAAGACGCCAAAAACAACCCTTGGCCGCGTCGTCGCCATCTTATGGATGTTAAGCAGCCTCGTACTGGTATCGCTACTATCGACCAGCCTTGTTTCACGGTTGACGGCCGAACGCGTTGAATCCCGCGACCATGCTGCATCAATCGAACTCAAGGGAAAAAAGCTAGCAGCGGTAGCTCGATCCTCGGGCGCGGAGTATCTCGACGAACTGCATCTGCAATACACCAAATATAAAGACCTGCCGGAAGCGCTCAACTCGTTGGTCACCGGACAATCGAACGCAGTCGTCAATAGCGTGGGAGCGTTGCAGTATTTCATTTCGAAGCGCCACGCCAGAACTCTCGAGATACCCCAAGGCCTCCTTGCGCCCGCGTACATGGCGATCGCGCTCCCGGAGCACAGTCCGCTCAAAAGGCCGATCGACCGAGCCTTGATCAAAATTACGAACAGCACCGAATGGAGAGCGCTCGAAGAACGGTTCTTTTTTCGATAACGGATCTCCGGACACTATCGTCCATTCGGATAACGCGACGGGACGGTCGGCTTAGAAGTCCAACATACGGCGCGCTATCGGCATCCCGGCGCCTTGGTATCCAGGCATTTCTGCAATGATTTACCCAGGGCAAGGCCCAAGGCCTCATTGATCACGTGAGAATCATCCGGAAGAAGGTATTGCACGCTGAAACCAGCCGGTTTCGTCACCGGAAATGCCTCCGGGGGAATCTTCTTATCGACCACTTTTTGAGCGATGCGCACATACGAGCGTGTGATGATAAAATTCTTTTTGACTTCCGGATCGGTAGCCTTGTTGTAGTAGTCTAGCTCAATTGGGGTTAAGTCGGCGGGCGTCACCAATTGGGAGCGAGCTAGTTCGACCCCGCCAGCGCTGTTGGACGCAGCGATGGTTGCGGCTTGCAGTCCACCGCTTACCAGCACAATAAGAAGGAGATTCAGTCCGAATCTCTTGCTCATCAACGCTGTCCTTGGCGCGCACTTCCGGGGAGGGGCTAACGCGGCTACGCAGGCATTTTATCAAGTTTATTCAGAACGAAATCCCTCGTCTAGCCGGTGCTCCTCGCGCTTTCCCCCGCAAAAGGGCAAATTAGGGCAAATACCCTCTCGCTTTCAGCCCCCATTCAGCGCCAAGCCTCAAGCATGCGTTCTAGAAGCGCAACGATACGCTCGACAATTTCAGCGGGCCTGCCGCCACCCGTCGGGTCAATTGTAACGATCGGCGTCAGCCCGTAAGGCGACAGAATTGCGATGTGGTAGCGCGTGCCAGCGCCCAGCAGCTTTAGCTCTTCAGGGAGAGTTTCAACTTCGGTGTACAAAGCAGTGCAGCGCTCGTGCACAAGAGCGCAAAGTTTTGCGTTCTTGGGCATCGCATGGAATGTTTCCCGCAGGAACGGCCAGACGAGTGGATCCGTATCCCTGACAAAAAGCAGAACCGGCTGGTGCTTTTCATCAATGATGCGGAGCGTTTCATCGTCCCAGCCTCGCCAAAGGACGCCGGCGGCAGGAAATTCGGGCGTCGGTATTGTGCCCATCAATTCCTCAAAGTTGCTAGCAACATTTGTTAGGCCAAATTACCAGGGACGCGGCCGCCGGGCGGCTCCGTGTTTCGGCAGTGTACACTGTATGATACGCAGCCCGGCGGCGAGGATATCCTCCAGCAACCGCGAAGTTTGCTTTGGGTCGATGCCGTTGAAAAAGTCGGAGTGTCAACTCGGCCCAATTTTTTCAGCGCCGTGGGTGCGGTTTTCAGATGCGGATGCGGGGGGCCTCATCATCCACCTCAAACTCAACGGAACGAGTTCTAAATCGATCTGCGGCGGTAATTAGCATCAATCGAAGATGTCGCCGGTATTTTGGCAGATTTGCAACGACTTTAGACTTGCGACTTTTTCAACAGAATCGGCCATGAACGAACATTGGCCCTTCTCTTTATGCGAGCTGCGCGGTGGCACTTTGATGCTGTTCCTTAACTGATAATTGTCAAAGCAACGGCCGGTGGACCAGCATAGTTATCCAAAATGACTGAACATACGACCAGCATGCCTGCCGCACTGCGGCGACGCCGCGAATACGCGGGGCCAACCCTGTTCTCTTATGGGTTCCGCCCATTCTTCCTCGGTGGTGCGCTGTGGGCTGCGCTCGGGGTCCTGCTGTGGTTGCCGCAATATTTTGGTGAGCTGAAGCTGCCGACCGCATTCTCACCACTCGACTGGCATATCCACGAGATGCTCTACGGCTACGTTGCGGCGATCGCCACGGGATTCCTTCTGACCGCAATTCCGAATTGGACCGGGCGGCTGCCGGTCAACGGCTATCCGTTGGCTGGTCTCGGCGTGCTGTGGTTGGCGGGACGCGTGGCGATGTCAGGGTCTGCAATCTGGGGCGCTGTTCCCGCCGCGATTGTCGACGCCGTGTTCCTCGTCACGCTTGCGGCGGTGATGTTGCGCGAGATCGTTGCCGGCAGGAATTGGCGCAATCTCCGCGTCCTCATCGTGCTCGCGGTGCTGATTGTCGGCAACATCGTGTTCCATCTCGAAGTGATCGCACGCGGCCGCGCTGACTACGGAGTCCGCCTCGGCATCGCGGCTTCGATCGGCCTCATCGTGCTGGTCGGGGGGCGCGTCGTGCCCAGTTTTACGCACAACTGGCTGACGCGGAATAATCCGGGGCGGCTGCCGCGAACGTTTTCGCTCTTCGATGCGCTCGCGATCGGCGGCAGCGCGCTGGCGCTCGCAATGTGGATCGCCTGGCCGCAATTTGGCGCGTCCGGCGTGGCGCTTATGGCGGCGGGGGTACTGCAGGCTGCGCGACTGGCGCGTTGGGCCGGCGAGCGCACATTCGCCGATCGTCTCGTTCTTGTGCTTCATATCGGCTATTCATTCGTACCGATCGGCTTTCTCCTGCTCGGCGCTGCATTAGTGTGGCCGTCCACATGGCCTGCGAGCGCCGGTCTGCATGCTTGGACAGCCGGCGCAATCGGTCTGATGACGCTGGCGATGATGACGCGCGTCAGCCTTGGTCATAGCGGACAAAAGCTTGCGGCATCGGTAGCGACGCAGATCACTTATATCTGCGCGCTGATTGCGGCGCTCGCCCGCATCGCGGCGACGTTCGAGCCTTCGAGCGCACTCCTCTACATCGCGGCGTTCGCCTGGATACTGGCGTTCGGCGGATTTGCAGTGACTTTCGGGCCACTTTTGCTGGGTTACCCACCAACGCGGGGGAGCGCGAACAATCGGCCGCGCTAAGCTGGCAATCGCTGCGGGTTTTTGATCTTTGTCAATTCACCAGCCCGGATTTTGATCACAGTGCCCAATCTTTACTCGGGCATACAACAACCTGCGCCCACGAGCGCCGTTTTGGATGCAACTGCCCGGCAATTAGCTAAGGGGAGGCTTTGACGGTGGCTTTCAATCCCGCGAGATTTACATTCCGTGGTGCGTTCCAATCGGCGCTGATTGCCACAGGGCTGGTCATTGCCTCGGTTGGCTTTTGGAATCCCCAGCTTTTGCATGACTTCCCGCTTTGCATGTCTTCGCGACCAACGCCGGGCTCCGGAGGGGCGGCAGCGGCGACAGCAACACCGCCTGCGCCGGCTGCAACGCCGTCGGCGGCGATGAAGCATGACGCGATGTCGAGCGACATGCATGCTCCGACCGTGTTCACGTTGCGCACGGGTATCGCTGAAGGCCGCATGGTCTATATCGGTGTCGGTGGCGATATCAATGGCGCCGTCAATCCTACGCTTGTGGTTCATGACGGCGAGACCGTGCAGATCAATTTGATCAACGGGGAAGGCGCCGAACACGACATCGTCATCGACCAATATGGCGCTCGCTCCAGCCGCGTTATCGGCAAAGGAGCCAGTAGCGCGGTCACGTTCACGGCATCTAAGACCGGCGAGTTCTTTTATTATTGCTCGGCGCCCGGCCACCGCGAAGCAGGCATGCAGGGGCGTATTCAGGTCGCGCCGGGAGCGCGCACGGCGGCGGTCGCGACGGCCGCCGATGTTACGCGCGATCCAACCGACCTGCCCCCGCCCATCGGCGCACGTCCGCCGCAGCTCGTGCGCGTGGACCTGAACACCGTCGAAGTTCAGGGGCAATTGGCCGATAAGACCACTTACAATTATTGGACTTTCAACGGCAAAGTGCCCGGGCCAATGCTGCGCGTTCGCGTTGGCGACACCGTCGAGGTTCATCTCAAGAACGACGGAAACAGCATCATGGTTCATTCGGTTGATTTTCACGCGGCCACCGGTCCAGGCGGCGGCGCGGAATTTACGCAGACCGATCCGGGCGCCGAAAAGATTGTAACCTTCAAAGCGCTGGTGCCAGGGCTTTTTGTCTATCACTGCGCTACGCCGAGCGTTCCTCAGCACATCACCAACGGCATGTACGGCATGATCCTAGTGGAGCCGGAAGGCGGATTGCCCCAGGTCGATCGCGAATTCTACGTCATGCAAGGCGAAATCTACACCGCCCAACCGTTCGGTGCGCAGGGCGATCAGGAGATGGATTACGAGAAACTGATCTCCGAGCGGCCCGAATATTTTCTCTTCAATGGGGCCGTTGGCGCACTGACCAAGACGCATCCGCTACGCGCCAGCATCGGGGAGACGGTCCGTATCTATTTTGGCGTCGGCGGCCCCAACTTCACGTCGTCCTTCCATGTGATCGGCGAAATTTTCGATCACGTCTACCAGAATGCGGGCCTCAGCTCGCCACCTATCGCTGGCGTACAGACCGTAACTGTGCCGCCAGGTGGTGCAACCGTCGTCGATTTTAAAATTCAGCGTTCTGGCCGTTACACAATCGTGGACCACGCGCTCTCGCGAATCGAGCGCGGCCTTGCCGGATTCCTGATCGTGGACGGCCCTCTTGACGACGGAATTATGCACGCCGGTTCCGCACAGAAGTAAGCCTAGGGCGGGCCCTGCATAACGCATCTGCGATTGCGTTCTTGAATTGACTTGACTCTCATAGGGGAGTTGATGGTGGATGACGTCGCAGTCGCGCTAGCGCTACATGTGCTTGCGGTCATTCACTGGATCGGCGGCCTCGCGTTCGTGACGCTCATCGTGCTGCCTCTCGCCCGATTACGTTCGACCGGCGATGAGGATCTTGCACTTTTCAACAGCGTGGAACGGCGCTTTGCAGTGCAAGTACGCTTTTCGATTCCGGTTGCCGGAGCGACGGGCTTGTGGATGACCTACCGGATGGATCTCTGGGGACGCTTCGCTGATCCACATTTCTGGTGGATGTCCGCCATGCTAGGTCTTTGGCTTGTCTTCGTGCTCATAGTTTTCGTGTTGGAGCCGCTGCTGCACGAAAAGTTCCAGCGGCACGCGCAGCTCGACCCGACGTCAACTCTGCGCCGCGTCACACGCCTGCATGCGGTCTTACTCACGCTTGCCGCACTGACGGTTCTCGGCGCGGTAGCCGGCGCGCACGGTTTCGGTTTCTATTGAAGAGGTTCAAAAGCCGCCGTTATTGTTTCCGATATCATGCGTGCGATTTTGTTGGCAAGTGCGACTGCGGCGACCTTGGTCGGCTGGCGCCCCATAAGGTGAGCGAGCCAAAGCCGCTTCGTGCCGTGCTGCCGCGCATACCTGATGACAGCCATAGCGCCGGCAACAAGCAGCCATCGCAAATGTCGGTTGTCCTGCTTTGAGATTCTGCCGAGTCTTTCCTTGCCGCCGGTCGAATGCTGCCTGGGCACCAAGCCGATCCAGGCGGCGAGACTGCATGCCTGCGATGAATTTGCGCTAATTTTATCAGGATAATTTTGCAATTACTGAAGGCGATCTTTAGATGTGTTGCGCCATGACGGCTGGTACCTACCAGTCGGACCGCCTGAATGGGACTGTTTGGACGCTTAAGGCCGCTGATCGGCGGCGCACCGGCCGACCAGCCGCCGCCCGAAATCTATAGCGCCCTGATCGACGACCTGCACGCACCGCTATTCTCGTTCATCACCGGAGCGGCCACTGCCGTGCTCGTCGGTGCGATGGCGGCTTGGCGTACGGACAGTCCCTCGCTCGCCGCGCTCACAATCTGCACCGCTTTGGTCGCGGCCGCGCGCATCCTTTCCATCGCGCACTACCGCAAGCATCGGCCGGGCGCCGGGAACGACGTCGATTTGCTGCGTCGCTTCGAACGGCGCTACGCCGTCGGCGCGATCGTCTATGCCGCATTGCTCGGTTTTACCGCCTTTGTCGCTTACGTGTTCACCGATGACACGGTCAGCTTTCTGCTGCTCAACGCCAACGGGGTCGGGTATGCAGCCGGCGCGACCGCCCGCAATTCAAGCCGGCCGCGGATCGCCGCTGCGCAGCTCGTCTTCATCCTGTTGCCGGTCGCGCTCGGCAGCGCGCTGCGCATGCAACCTGCCTATGCCGTTTTATCGGCGATTACCGTTTTGTATCTCGTCTCGTCCATCGAGATTACGCAATATTTGGGCATCAATCGGCTGCGCCTGTTGTTGACCACGCGAGAAAAGGGCGAACTCGCCGAGTCGCTCGCCGAGCAGAATGTCCTGTTCGACGCGACACTCAATAACATGGCGATAGGCTTGTGCATGTTCGATGCCGAGCAGCAGCTGCGGATCGCCAATCATCGCTTCTCGGAACTTTTCCGGATCGCGCCCGACGAGCTCGCGCCCGGCGCATCCATACAACACGTGATGGCGCTGGCTCGGGCCTCCGACAGCAACCCCGTTTTTGCCGCTGCCGCGCAGCAACGATTGCTTGCCGATCCCACCGCCCCGGTAGTCACGACATTGGCCGACGGGCGCATGATCTCGATCTCGCACCGGCCGATGCCGAACGGCGGTATCGTGGCCACTTTCGAGGACGTCACCGAGCAACGCCGCGCCGAAGAGCGCGCCCGGTTTCTTGCCACCCACGACAACCTCACCGGCCTGCCTAACCGCATCGTCTTCAGTCAAGAGGTCAGCGATGCGGCCCTGCTCGGCCGACGCAACGGCCGCAAGCTCGCGGTGATGTCCGTCGATCTCGACCGCTTCAAGATCATCAATGATACGCTTGGCCATGCGGCAGGAGACTCCCTGCTGGTCGAGATTGCCGGCCGCCTCAAACAATGCGTGCGCGATAGCGACGTGGTCGCGCGCATCGGCGCCGACGAATTCATGATCCTGCTGCGGGATATCGCGGATACCGAGTACGTCGCCGGCGTCGCGCGAAAGATGCTGGCCGCAATTGTCAAGCCGTTGACCGTTCACGGCCAGGAATGCCGCGTGACCGCCAGCATCGGCATCTCGTTGTTTCCGAACGACGCGCAGGACGAAGAGACGCTCGCCAAGAATGCCGACGCGGCGATGTATGCCGCCAAGGAAGCTGGCCGCAACACCTTCCTGCTCCACTCCGATGAGATCAAGACGCAGTCGATCGAGCGGCTCATGCTCGAGACCGGATTGCGGCGGGCCTTGGAGCGCAACGAGTTCGTGTTGCACTACCAGCCGAAACGTGAGCTCGGCAGCGGCGGCATCTCCGGTGTCGAGGCCTTGCTGCGCTGGCAGCATCCGGAGCTCGGACTGTTGCAGCCCAACCAATTCGTCCCGCTCGCCGAGGAGACCGGACTGATCGTGCCGATCGGCAGATGGGTGCTTGAGACCGCCTGCGCGCAGAACATGCAGTGGCAACGACAAGGGCTGCCGCCGATCCGCATGGCGGTGAACCTTTCGGCCCGACAATTCACCGATCCCAACCTGCTCGAAGACATTCGCCGCGCGCTGGGAAGGTCGGCCATGCCGCCGGCGCTCTTGGAGCTCGAAATCACCGAAAGCCTGGTGATGCAGGACCTGGCACGCACGGTTCGCCTGCTCCATGACATCAAGGATCTGGGCATTACCCTTTCGATCGACGATTTCGGCACCGGCTATTCCTCGATGTCGATGATCAGGGAACTGCCGATCGACGCGCTCAAGATCGACCGCTCGTTTGTGCGCGAAATCGCCCGCGACGCCGAAGGCCAAGCGATCGTCAAGGCGATCATCACGCTCGGCCAAGCGCTTGACCTCACCGTCGTCGCCGAAGGCGTGGAAAACGACGAGCAGGAGGCGTTCCTCCGCGCGCAGAATTGCGATCAAGAGCAAGGCTATCTGATCAGCGAGCCGCTACCGGCCGAGGAGTTCGCCGCATTTCTTGCCGATCAGGCGATCGCTCGATTGAAGGCGCAGGCCGCCGAGGGCCTGCCGCGTCGCGAAGCGCGGCCGACCGGAACCTTGGGCTAGCGCACGATCCGGAAAAAGCCCGCCCGGGATTTCAGCGCCCGGCAAACGGCTCCGCCGGCGCAATGTCGGTGAGCCGAAATTGCACGCGTTCCTCGCCCTGCCAGCGATCGAGCGCGAACGAGCCGGCCGCGTGGACCTGCCGGCCGCGGTTTTGCGCCAACGCGGCGCCGAGTTTCTGACCGACGGCGCGAAAGGCGATGGCGTTGACGCCCGCGCCGTCGGCCGACTTGAGCCGCACGCGGATATGCGACTGACCGGCCTCCTCGGCATAGGCGATCGTGTGCGCCGGGAGCGCGATCACCGGCTCCGGATTGCCGGAGCCGAACGGGCCGGCGCGCTCGATCATCTCAACCAGCCCGGCATTCGCTGCGGCAGCGCTCACGGCGCCATCGATCGTGAGGCCATTGGCGCGGCGCGCGAGCGCGACGTCGGCGGCAAGCGAGGATTCGAGGAAAGCGCGCAACGGCGCGAGCGCGGATTTGCGCAGCGTGACGCCCGCGGCCATCGCATGTCCGCCGCCTTTGACCAGGAGCCCCTCCGCCACCGCGCGCCGCACGGCGCTTCCGATATCGACGCCGGGAATCGAGCGGCCGGAGCCGGTGCCGATGCCGCCCGGCTCGAGCGCGATCGCGAAGGCCGGCCGGCCGAATTTTTCCTTCAGCCGCGCCGCCACCAGACCGACGACCCCTGGATGCCAGCCTTCCGCGGCGGTGACGACGACGGCGCCCTTGTCCTCGATCCCGAGCGCGGCCATGGCCTCGGCTTCGGCCTGCGCCAGGGTTTCCATTTCGATCACCTGCCGCTCGCGGTTCAATCGGTCGAGCTCGGCGGCGATGCGCGCCGCCTCGATCGGATCCTCCTCGATCAGAAGCCGCACGCCCAAATCGGCGCGGCCGATGCGGCCGCCGGCATTGATGCGCGGGCCGAGCAGAAAACCGAGATGCCACGCTTCCGGCGGACCGGACAGCCGCGCCACATCCATCAGGCTCACATGGCCGACGCGGTTGCGCTGGCGAAGCGCGATCAGCCCCTTGGCGACGAAGGCGCGATTAAGCCCCGTGAGCGGGACAACGTCGGCAACGGTACCGAGCGCCACATCGTCCAGGAAGGTCAGAAGGTCCGGCTCGGGCCGATTGGTGGTCCAGAAGCCGCGCGAGCGCAGCAGGCGGTTCACCGCCACCACCGTCATGAAGGTGAGGCCCACGGCCGCGAGATGACCGAGGCCGGATAGATCGTCGCGCCGGTTCGGATTGACGATCGCAACCGCCGGCGGCAGCTCCTCATCGGCCTGGTGGTGATCGACGACGACGACATCGACGCCCAGCGTGCGCGCCTGCGCCAGCGGCTCGATGCTGGTCGTGCCGCAATCGACCGTGACCAGAAGTGTGGCGCCGCGCGCAGCGAGCGCCCGCACCGCCTCGACATTCGGGCCGTAGCCTTCGAACAGCCGGTCGGGAATATGGATCAGCGGCTCGATACCGGCATGCCGCAAAAAACGCGCCAGCAAGGCGCTCGACGTGGCGCCGTCCACATCGTAATCGCCGAAAATTGCGATCGTCTCGCCGCGCTGCACGGCGTCGGCAATGCGCGCGGCCGCCTCCGGCATGGCGGTGAGCACATGCGGATCCGGCATCGAGCGCTTGATCGTCGGATCGAGAAACGCTTCGACCGCATCGAGCTCGACATTGCGCCCGGCGAGAATGCGCGCGAGCAGCTCGGGAAGATCATACCGCTGCGCGATCGCCAGCGCGCGCGCCGCTCCGCGCGCGTCGAGCCGGTCGCGCCAAGCGCGGCCGGTCGCCGAGCTTTCAACGCCGAGGAAAAGGCCGTTGGTCACGGTCAAGCTGCGCGATTCGAATCCCATCGAAGGAGACTAGCCGATTTCGCGCGGGATTTGCTCTGTTGCCTGGGGCGTGAATTCACAAGCGCGCAAGCGCCGCCCGCCTTCAGGGGAGCGGCAGACGGACACGGCGAACCGAAGCCGTCACGCCGGCTTTTGAACCCAAAAAACCGACATTGCGTCTCGTCATCGACTTCAACGCTTGCACCGGCCTTTCCGGCTGCGTCGATGCGCGACAATTCGCTATCCGCCCGATAGCGTGAGCAGCGGGCCTCTATTCGGGCAATTTCGTTCGAGACGGCCACTCCCGCTTCGTGGGCGGCGGCTTTTTCGGCGGCGAAGAGACGCAATTCACAATCCGACCCGAGTGCAGAAAAGCGATAGATGCATTCGTGCATTTTTCGAACGCTCGTTTCAATGCAGCCCTGCATCCCATGCAGGGAAGGGCCTTAATGTCATCATAGTTCAGTAGCTTAGAATGGACCCTGGGCTGGGGTTGGCCTAAATCCGCTTAGATCGGACTTTATGCGCTTCGCTGCCATGATTTTGTGCGCAGCCGCCCTCGGCGGTTGCGCAACGATCCGCAATGAGCCGATCAACGTGCCGTTGGCTGCGGATGTGGTCGCCGTTGATGCCAGCCGCGGCATTCCCACGGGCGGAGACGATTTACTCATCGGGCTGGCATTTTCCGGTGGCGGCACGCGCGCTGCTGCTTTTTCCTATGGCGTGCTTTCGGAGTTGGATCGCACCGAGGCTGGCTCCGCTGGACAAAATGCGTCTTTGTTCGATCGCGTCGATTACATTTCCGGCGTATCCGGCGGCGCTGTCACGGCCGCTTATTTCGGATTGAAGGGTCGCGGCGCTCTTTCAGATTTCCGCGAGCTCTTTCTGCTACGCGACGCGGAAGAATCGCTACGGACGCCCTTTGCTCCGGCGAGCGTCATTCGGGCATACAAGGGCGGCGTCAACGACGCCGAGCAATTCCCGCGCTGGCTCGATGAAAACCTCTTTCGAGGCGCCACCTTCAGGGAGCTCAATTCCGCGCATCGGCCTCGAGTTCTCATCAACGCTTCTGACGTCTACAATCGAACCCCTTTTGTCTTTAACGATACGACGTTCAAGGCAATCTGCAGCGATCTGAACTCGTACCCTATCGCCAGCGCCGTCGCCGCCTCCGCTGCAATCCCCGTTGTCTTTGCACCGATAGTTCTCACCTCGTACGGCAATCGATGTCAGGCGACAATTCCCGAATGGATCGCCGCGGCAAAGAGCAACGCGGCTGCACCTCCGCTGCTCAAGGCGCTCGCCAGCGCCATCTCGCGCTATCGTGATGGCTCCGTCCCCTACATCAAGCTGCTCGATGGTGGGCTCGTCGACAATTATGGTCTTTCGGGTTTTACAATCGCCAGATTGTCGGCGGACACGCCGTATGGACCACTTACGGCGCAGCAGGCTGTCAAGATTCGCCGCGTGCTATTCCTGGTGGTCGATGCCGGCCGGGGACCGTCGGGAGAGTGGGCGCAAAGCCTGGAGGGCCCGACGGCTCTCGAAATCGTCAGGGCGGCCGCCGACACGGCTATTGATTCGAGCGCACGTTCGAGCTTTACGGCCTTCGATCGGACGATGACCGAGTGGCGCGATGCGCTGGTGCGATGGCGCTGCAGCTTGTCGTCCGCCGATCGGCAACGCTATGGCGTGGCTTCGCGATCGGACTGTCACGATCTGAAGTTTTTTGTCGGCCGAATAAACTTCGAACAGCTTGGTGCACAGCGGGCTTCGGCACTCAATTCAATCCCGACGCGCTTTAGACTGTCGCAAGAGCAAGTGGGAACGCTCATTGCCGCTGGTCAAGATGCGCTTCGGACCAATGCGATGTTTCATGCATTCTTGAAGAGCATCGGGGGAAAGCTACTCACGGCGGCTTCTTCAGCGATCCAATAAACGTACCGGCGCCGGGCACTTGCGAACGAGACGAGCCGATTCCGCGGGGGATTTGCGCAATTGCCTGGAAGTGCGAATTCGTCAGGGCGCAAGGACTGTCTGCCCTCAGGAAACAAGCGGACATCCCCGAACCGAAGCCGTCCCGCCGAGCACGCAGCGCGAACGATCGACGGTGCGGCTCGACCTATCTCACCAATGTGACCGGCACCTTCGAGTCTTTGGCAACGCTCATGGCAACAGACCCCAACAAACGACCCGCCAAGCTCCCTACCCCAGCCGACCCCATAACGATAAAATCCACTTGGTGTTGTTCGGCAGCGCGTGCAATCGCTTCCGCCGGTTTGCCGGCGAGGACGTGGCATTGACAAGAAATGTTCTGGTGTTCGAGCAGTTGAGAAACCTTGTCGAGCATAGCCAATCCTGGTGCCACAATCTCGAGCGCCGGACCGACCTCCTCCGGTAGATTTGCCGTCGTGCTGGGCTGAACATTGAGGAGAAACACCCTTGCGCGATGACCCGCCCTCGCCAGCGCGATGACGTGTTGGACCGCACGGACCGCACTCGCTGATCCATCGAACGGAATGAGAATGCTGCGCGCAGGCCTTTTCTTCGCAAATTGAAGTGCGAGTTCGCGCAGCGCGGCAAGATTGCGATTGGAGAAAAAGCTGCGAGCCGCCCGTTCCCGATGTATCGCTCCATCGAGCTTTCCCTCGTCGAGCCGCCGGACCAGGTCGGTTGGCGACAGGTCAACGACTTCAATCTCGTCTGCCAAATCAAGGATGCTGTCGGGAACCGACTCGCGCACCACTGACCATGTGATTTTGGCCACTGTGGTGCCGAGGCTTTCGATGTGCTGGACATTCAACGTCGTGAACACATCGATGCCCGATTCGATCAGTTCGCGGACGTCGAGATAACGCTTGGCATTGCGGCTTCCCGCAACATTGCTGTGCGCAAGTTCATCCACCACGACAAGGTCGGGGTGTCGCCTCAGAATCGCGTCGATGTCCAACTCCTCGACCACATGTCCGCGGTATTCAACTCTCTTGCGGGGAATAAGCTCGATGTCCCGAAGTAGCTCCTCCGTGCTTTGCCGTCCGTGCGTCTCTATCAGACCAATAACCACGTCCGCGCCATCGCGGTGGCGCAACTGCGCCGCCTGCAACATTGCATAGGTCTTACCGACGCCCGGCGCCGCGCCAAGGAAGATCTTCAGGCGACCGGGCCGCCGCTCGCTGCCCTCGCGCATGTCCTATCGTCCCGAACTTCCCCGATGAATTGATACCTTAAATGGACGCAGTAACAGGCTTGCCGGGTCTCAAAAAGGACTTTTCCATTTATGCCGCGTTTATAAAATTCGTCTTCGGCGCATATTGAACAAAAACAGTGAGGCGTCGTGAAACAAGAAGCGCCGCCCGCCGCGCGTTTGCCTTGATGCAAATCAAGGCAACCGGTGTAAATATGAGGTTCTTGGCCTACGCATTCTTAGAAACAACTCGGCGCCAACATGAATTTGATCATCCTCATGCTTTTGGTTCTTGTGGGATCTTTCGCGCTGTTGGCTGGCCTCGTCTATTTTTCCGAAGGCATCATCGACCCGTCATCCACGTCGTGAGCTGCCGCTCCTGATAAAGGCTCGCGCGCGAAAACGAGAACTCAATCAGGACAAGAGCCATGGGAATCTATGTCTTGTTGGCCATGGTGGCGCTTGTGGTGATCTATCTCTTTTACGCCGTGATCCATCCCGAACGCTTCTGATCGGGAGGAAGGTACCATGACGTTTGAAGCCTGGCTACAAATCGGCCTGACCTTGGTGTGCGGATTTTTAATCAGCATTCCGACCGGCCGTTACCTCGCGAAGGTCGTAACAGGAGGCAGGACGGCGCTCGACCGCGTGTTCGATCCGTTCGACAATTGCCTATACGCCCTGATCGGCCGCCGGCTTTGCAGCCAAGCGATGGACTGGAAGTCATACACGTTGCACATGCTGGCGACCAATCTGGTCATGGCAATTATCATTTTTCTGATCCTGACATTTCAGGATCGGCTGCCGCTAAACCCTCGGCATTTGGCGGGGATGGAGCCGGTACTGGCGTTTAACACGGCGATCAGTTTTATCACCAACACCGACTGGCAGGCCTATGGCGGCGAGACGACGCTGTCGAACTTCAGCCAGATGGCGGCGATTACATTTCCGATGTTCACCTCGGCGACGACCGGTTTTGTCGTTGCCATGGCCTTCATCCGGGCCTTCACCATCCGCGATGGGAGCACGAATCTTGGCAATTTTTATCGCGATCTGATCCGCTTCACGACCCGCGTGTTGCTGCCGGCATCGTTCGTGCTGGCGCTGGTGATGGTTCAACAGGGCGAGCCGCAGACACTTGCGCCTGATGTCGTGGCGCACACTCTTGAAAGCGCCACGCAGACCATCTCGCTCGGGCCGGTGGCATCGCTCGAAACCATCAAGCATCTGGGGACGAATGGCGGCGGCTTTTTCAATGGCAATGCTGCGCACCCGTTCGAAAATCCGACGCCATTCACGAACTTGATTGAGACTCTGCTGATGATTGTTCTGCCGAGCTCGATCGTGCTCTGCTTTGGCGAGATGATCGGCAACCGGCGCCAGGGCTGGGTGCTCTACGGCGTGATGGCGGCGATGGTGCTCATGTTTCTGCCGATCGTCGTCGTCTCGGAGCAGGCCGGCACGCCGCTCTTGGCGAGGGCCGGCATTGAGACAAGGGCCGCGGCTAACGAGCCCGGCGGCAACATGGAGGGCAAGGAAGTCCGGTTCGGAATCGCTCAAAGCGGGTCATTCGCCGCTGTTACCACGCTGTTCACGACCGGAAGCGTGAATTCGATGCACGACAGTTACACCCCGCTCGGTGGCCTGGGCACCTTCATCGGCATGATGCTGCAATGCGTTTTCGGCGGAAAAGGCGTTGGATTTCTTGCCGCCTTGGTGTTCGGCATCATCGGCGTTTTCCTGGCGGGATTGATGGTGGGGCACACGCCGCAATTTCTCGGCAAGAAAATCGAAAAAGCGGAGATCGTCCTCGTCGCACTCACGCTCTTGATCCATCCGCTGGTGATCCTCGCTCCAACCGGATGGTCGGTGGTCGCGCCTTACGGAGTGGCCGCGATGGGTAATGGGGGCATCCACGGCTATTCCGAAGTGCTCTACGCGTTCACCACCTCGGCAGCGAACAACGGTTCGGCGTTTGCCGGGCTCAACGCCAACACCGTCTGGTACAACCTGGCGACCGCCGCGGTCATTTTGATCGGCCGCTACCCGCCGATCATATTCATGATGGCATTAGCCGGATCGGTGGCCGTCAAACCAGTCGCCGCGATCACGTCTGGCACGTTGCGCACCGATACACTGAAGTTCGGTACCTTCTGGCTCGGCACCATCTTGGTCATCGGAGCGTTGACCTTCCTTCCGGCTCTCGTGCTCGGTCCAATCGCTGAATTTTTTGCCCTGAAAAGCGGGCTCCTATTTTGAAGGACCACCGCATGTCAGGCACGAAGTGGCTTCCATGACTTGGCTCGTCGGCGTGCGCGCAAAACCTGCTGCGGCCAGGAGCGGGACGGTACCGAAGGCCGTCTACGACGCCGCTCTGTGGCGCCGGGCCACCATCGATTTGCTGCTTAAATTCGATCCGCGGACCCAGATCCGCAATCCGGTCATGTTCGTGGTGTGGCTCGGCGCCATCGTAACCGCTGCACTGACGATTAATCCCGCACTCTTCGGCCCGAGCGACGCGTCCTCCGCCTACAATGGCCTGGTGACGGTCATTTTGTTGTTTACCGTCTGGTTCGCGAATTTTGCGGAGGCGCTGGCAGAATGCCGGGGCAAGGCCAAAGCGGCTTCGCTGCGGCGGACCAAGGACGAGCTGACGGCAAATCGCTTGACCGCTTCGGGTACGACAGAGCCGATGTCCGCCGGCGCGTTGCGTAAGGGCGACCTCGTCCGTATCGAGCGAAACGAGCTCATTCCGGCGGACGGTGAGGTTCTTGAGGGCATAGCCTTCGTGAACGAGTTGGCCATTACCGGAGAATCCGCTCCGGTCCTTAAGCAGCCCGGCACGGATATGTTCTCGACAGTCACCGCAGGAACGCTGTTGATTTCTGATCGGCTGCTTGTGCGCATCACCGCCGACCCCGGCGAAAGCTTTCTTGATCGCATGATCCGCCTCGTGGAGGGCGCTAAGCGCCAAAAGACTCCGAACGAGCTGGCGCTCACGGCATTGCTGGCCATCCTCACGCTGATCTTCCTCATTGTCGTCAGTGCGATGGCCCCGATCGCAATCTATTTGCAGGCCCGCATCAACACCGCTGATTTGGTGGCGCTGCTGGTAGCCCTCATTCCAACAACGATCGGCGCTTTGCTATCGGCTATCGGCATTGCCGGCATCGATCGCACCTTTCGTTTCAATATGTTGGCGATGTCCGGAAAGGCGGTCGAGGCGGCAGGCGACGTACACACGCTGCTCCTCGACAAGACCGGCACGATCACCGTCGGCGACCGCCAGGCGACCGAATTCCTCCCGCTTGCAGGCTGCACGGCCAACGATCTGATTCAAACGGCCTATCTGGCCTCCTGCTTCGACACCACGCCGGAGGGGCGGACAATCATAACGTTGGGCGAAAGACTCGGCGCGCGCCGCGAGCTGTTGCCCGATGGCGCGCGCCCGCTCGACTTCTCCGCGGAGACGCGGATGAGCGGCGTCGATCTGCCGGATGGCCGCATTATCCGCAAAGGCGCCGCCAGCGCCGTGGTCAGATACGTGGCGGAGACTTTCGGCGCCGTCGAACCGCATGATCTCAAACCGACCGTGGAACACGTATCGCTAAAGGGGGCAACGCCGTTGGTGGTCGCGGTAGGCGGACGCATCCTCGGAGTGGTTGCGCTGTCGGATGTGCTCAAGCCCGGCATTCGCGAGCGCATGGTGCGCCTGCGGGAAATGGGAATCCGCACGGTGATGGTGACCGGCGACAATCCCATGACCGCAGCCGCCATCGCCTCCCAGGCAGGCGTCGACGATTTTGTCGCCGAGGCGAAGCCGGAAGAAAAGCTAAAACTCATTCGCCGCGAGCAGGCGCAAGGCAGGTTGGTGGCGATGACCGGTGACGGCACAAATGACGCGCCGGCACTTGCCCAAGCCGATGTCGGCGTAGCGATGCACTCGGGCACCAATGCAGCCAAGGAAGCCGCAAACCTGATTGACCTCGATTCCGATCCGACCAAGCTCATCGACCTCGTCGCTATCGGCAAGCAGATGCTTATAACGCGCGGTGCCTTGACGACGTTTTCCATCGCCAACGATGTCGCAAAATACTTCGCCATCATTCCTGCAATGTTCATCATCGCGTTGCCGGGCCTGTCAGCGTTGAATGTGATGGGCTTGGCCACGCCGCGCAGCGCCGTGCTATCGGCGCTCATCTTCAACGCCTTGATCATCCCGGCGTTGATCCCTCTGGCCTTGCGGGGCGTTCCGGTCCGGCCGACCGGCGCCGAAGCGACTTTCTACCGGAACTTGATGATTTATGGCCTGGGCGGACTGGCCGTACCGTTTATCGGCATCAAAGTTATTGATCTTTTCCTTTCGGTGCTCCTGTAGAGGATCCACATGCGGGACATATTGCTGGGCGCTTTGCGGGCATCATTGGTCACGTGGGCTCTCTGCGGCCTCGCTTATCCATTGGCCGTGACTGCGCTCGCGCAGTGGCTGCTACCGTGGCAGGCGAACGGAAGCCTGGAAACCGACGCGCGCGGCGAGATCATCGGATCGCGCCTGATCGGACAACAATGGGACGGACCCCAGTGGCTTCATGGCCGTCCGTCGGCAACCACTTCGGCGGACGCTACGGATACGAACAAGACCGTACCGGCGCCTTACAACGCCGCCAGTTCGGGCGGCTCCAATCTCGGCCCCGCCAGCAAAGCGTTGTTCGATCGTCTAAAGAGCGACCGCGCATCGCTGGAAGAGGCGCAGCCAGAACTCGCGAACAAAGCGCTGCCCGCAGACATGCTGACGACCTCTGGTTCAGGTCTCGATCCCGACATTAGCCCGGCGAATGCCGCCTCGCAGGTCGCCCGTGTGGCGCAGGCTCGCGGCGTTCCGGCTTCTGAAATTCAAGCTGTTGTGCAAAGGCACACTGCCGGCCGCATGTTCGGAATTTTTGGCGAACCGCGGGTGAATGTGTTTGAAGTGAACATGGACCTTCATCGACGCTATGAAAGACCATGAGACTTTCGACGTTGAAGCCCGCGCGAGAACAGTGCAAAGGGCCGGGCTCGTCATCATGAAGTGGACTGACTAGTTGTCGCGCCCCGGTTCCTTAGGCTGCCCTGCCCATTCAGCCACGCAGCGTTCGAGATCTTTGAAGTTGTTGTGCATCTGCTCAAGCGCAAATCCGAGTGCGAAGAAGCGTTCCGCCTCGTCGCCGGGAAGACTTCGCGTCAGACCCTGGCGACGAAGCGCGGCGATCTCGGCGGCATAGGCATCAAGAGCCGTTTCTACCGCATCGAGCGGCGGCGGCCCCCGACCCGCCAGCAGCGCGGCCCCGCTCGCGCGCAAATAGTCGGCAAAGGCCTCGCCGACATGCGCCAGCGGCGCTTCGAGCCGCGACCTGACGGCGTCGGGCAGCGGGCTGGTGGCCGCTCTTCCGATCATCACAAGGTCGTGGCGCAGCCGGAGATGTGTGCGCAACAGCGGCCCCGTGTCGGGCGCCATGGTGAGACCCGCCGACCGCTCGCGCTCCGCCTCGCTCCCCACGGCGTTCATTTTCACCAAAGCCTGACCGATACCGTCTTGAATGCGATGCAGCGCCTCCACGTCGAGACCTCGCGTCAGGCCTGCGAGCAGTTCGCCAAGCGCCTGCGCCATCCGCTCAAGCGTGCGGGCGGCCGCCTCAACGACCAGAGGATGGGCCTTTGACGGCAACAGCACGAACGAAACAACGAGACCGGTAACGCCACCGAGCGCCACCTCAATGACGCGATCAAATGCCGACGCGAACGGACTGGCGTGCGTCATCGTGGGAATCAACAGCACGATGATGGCGGTGATCGGCGCCACGGAGAATCTGGGATTGATCGCCGCGATCAGGGCAAGCGGGGTTACGGCCAGGGCGAGAACCGCGAGCAGCGCGATTTCGCTTGAATGCGGAATGAGCACGCCGATGGCGCCGCCATAGATCGCGCCGCCGAGGGTCCCCACGAGGTAATCGAACGTCGCCATCAGCGACCGCCCGACGCTCATCTGCGTCACGATGACGGCCGTCAATACCGCCCACAATGGCAGGGGAAGGCCCAAGCGTTGCGCAAGCGCAAGAGACACCAGGGCGGCAATCGTCACCCTGATCGAAAGCGCCAGGTGCACGCGGTGGCGACGTGCGAAAGCGCGGAGCCCGGTCCAGAGTCTTGTGGTGCGCCTCACGACGACCGTCCCGTTGCGGCGATTAAAAACGAAAGAGCAATGCTTTCTGCTACGATAAAACAATTGGATCAATGACGGGCCGGGATGTCCCGCACCGCAACAAGCGTCAGATTGGCGTCGCCGGCGGCCGCTTCCCGCATTCCAGTGCGACCGGCATGCGTCGAAGGCTGCGTGCGTCGAAGGCGAAATGTTATTGGGGAATTCTCCGAATGCGCCGCACCACACTATGCGCGCATCGGCACCAGGTAGTCATTTGTGCCGCTGTAGCGTTCTTCGCCCTCTCGCAACCGTGCGTTATTGGCTTCGCGCAACTTTGCGTCCGCTTCGCCATAGAGAAAAGCCAAAAATGCAAAGCGCCGCCCTTTCACGATCGGCGTCACCTGATGCAGTGCGCCGCATGAAAATACCGCGGCCCCGCCCACCGGCGCCCTGTACGCCCTGCGGCCGAACTCCGGAAACAGCAAGTCGCAGCCATCATAGTCCTTATTGAGATTGATGGTGACGGCGAAGCGCCGGTGCTGCGCGCCGGCGTTGACGTTGTCGCGATGCCGATAGAAATGCCCGCCGATGCCGCTGTCGTAGCAGGACACGATGTAACGATCCATCCGGGTGGCGTCGAAATTGAAATATCTGTTCACGGCGGGAAGCAGACGGCGCACGATTCGCTCGCATACGGCCTGGCGCAGCTCGGGCGCCACCAAGGGCAGATCGTTGCGGCGCTTCAACCGATAATCGACGACGGTTTGCGTCTTTCCCGCCACGTCCAGCATGAAGCCTGAATCTTTACCGCCCATTCGTCCGTAAAGTTTGACCAGAAGATCGCAGAACGGAAACTCAAATACGCGCGGGACGATCAAAACCGGCGCGTTCATCTGGACGCCGGCGGCATCGTCGACGGGCGGCAGGCTTTGCAGCAGCGCGCGCAGCGCATTGAGATGTCCGTCCGGATGGTCCCATGGAATATTGGCGACGGCGCGCAACATCGGATCGAGCACGATGGTCCGTGGCATTTCCACAGCTCCGTAGGAGCTCGACAGCTCGCCGTCGTAATCAGCGAGAAAGGAGAATGTCGGACCGCTCATTTCGAGCAGTGGAGCGAGGTCGCCGGGCGCAGCCGTCAAGACCCCGTAGACAACCAACCGATCCTCGTCGAACTGACGCGCGTCGCGCGCCAATTCCGCAATCTGTTGCCTTGCCCGCGCATCATCGAGCGGCGGGAGAAAGCAAAGTGCAATCCAGCGTCCCGCGGCGACGTGCAAGTCGAAGGAGCCGCCCGTTAGTGTGGGAGCACTGAACCAAGGGACGGGGTCGCCTAACGCAATATGATTTTGGGCGACAGCGTTGGTGGTCACGTTATTCCCCATTGGTCCAATGACGTTCAGTGTGGTCGGATTTAGTTTTCACGAATATTGAATTGGCGGCGCAGGTGGCGTTCCTGCCGAAGTAGTCGGTGAACCGCGTATCCACGAGATAGTGGCCGGGATGCGCGCCGAGAAACTCGCGAATCGCCTCGCGCTTCACCTCGCTGTCTTCGACCACGAGATAGTCGCCGGGCACGAGGAACTTGTGAAAGTGGTCGAGGACCGCGGCCACGTTGTGGTGCGCGTCCTCGACGACAAGCCAAGGATGCGGTTCCGAGCGCAGCAGGTCGACATCGAACAGCCCCTCGGGATCGGAGCAATCGCCCTGATGGTAGCTGACGCGCGGATGCTCCTGCTCGACTTTGACCCGATCGACTGAATGGACGCGGCTCTCCACGCCGCAAGCCGCCAGGCTGTCGGCGAACCAGGCGGCGCTGGCGCCCAGGCCGGAGCCGACCTCGAACACGGTTCGCGGGCAAAGTTCGGCAAGCAGCGCCGGGTACATGGCGAAATCGAAGACATTCTTCATCAGCGGCGTGCCGCGCCAGCGCGGCAGCGACGGAGCGCCCTGACAGGTGAGCAGCACATCGATCCCGAACTCGGTGCCATAACGCGGAAGATAATGAATCCCCGACTGTTCGCGCCGGGAAAACTCCACGAAACGTCCCTGCTGCCAGCGATCGAGAAAGAGACGCAGCCGCATCAGGTCCCATTGCAGGCCCTGACCTTGCGCCGGAGAGCGCACGGCATTTTCGCGCACGCTGTCCTCCCACGAGCGCGCGGGATCGAAGCTGATCAGGCGTGTGACGACACGCGTAAACCAGCTGTCGAAGACGCTGAGAAGGCCGCCTTGCTCGCGTTCGACTTTGTCTCGCAGTTCGCCCGCGAATTTGAGCGCGGACACCTTCAAGGCATCCCCCGAAATCAAATCTGCCGCGTCGGTCATGGCGCTTCCTTCGCCACGGGCGCTTGCCGCGCGGCCGGCGCGAGATTGGAAAACTCCGCGCTGCCGGTCACTGAAACCTCGCTATGCGCCCTGGAATTGGCGCGCAGCGATAGGATTCGAAGATTTTTCTCATTCTGCTCGCGCTTCGTGCGCAACGGACGGAACGCCGCCATGAGCAGCACGTCCACCCAGGCGCCGTCGATGAAGAGAAACTTCCTCAGGCGTCCCTCGGCGCGGAATCCCACGGCTTTGTAGGCCCTGATCGCCCGCTGATTGTCGCGGAACACGGTCAAGCCGACGCGGTTGAGGTTCAGGTGACGCCAGCAATAGTCCAGCGCCATCCTCAGCGCCTCCTTGGCGTAGCCCTGGCCGCGATTTCTTTCCTCGCCGATCCGGATGATGATTTCGCCGGAGCGGTGCACGCTGCTGATGTTCTGAATGTAGAGGTAGCCGATGATCGCGGGCTCGTTACGTTTGCGAATCGCGAACATGACCCGCGACGGGTCCTTTCCGGCGTTCTCGAGCTGGCGCACGACGTCGACGAGGTTGACAGGCCGGAACGGGCCGTCGAGGCGCGCTGCGGCAATGTCGTTTGCCCAGCAATACATCGCCCCGTAGTCTTCGGAGACGAACGGCCCCAAGGTGATTTTTGCGCCCAACAGCATCGCGGCGTCACGCCGTAATGTCTACGGCGCCCGCGCCCGACTGCGCGCCTGATCCCGCGGTCGTCGACGTCGAGGCGGCCGCACTGCCGTCGGCGGCACTGCCGCCGCTCGCATGGTGATGGCCGTGCGAGTGATGCCCGCCGTGGGCTTGTTGTAGCGATGCCAGCGCCTGTTGCGCGCCACTCAAGTCGCCGCTCTGCAACGCCTGGCCGATCTGGCTGAGCGCCTGCGACGCTGGACTATTCGGATTGGCTGACGGCCCTTGGCCGCTGCTTTGAAGTTGGCTGAGCGACGAATAGGCCTGTTGCGCACCCGCGAGGTCCCCAGACTTAAGGGAACTCAGCAGCTGGCTGAAATCCTGCGCAAATGTGGACTGGGAGCTTGAGGGTTGATAGCTGGTTTGGGCGGCGGAAATTGCCGAGATCGACATGACTCTTCTCCGAAGAGGCGGTTAGCCTCTGGTTCCACGTCGCCCCCATATCCCGCATAAGGCAGTATGGTTAATAACCGATAAACCATGAGATGAGCGCCCGCCGCGCAGGCCAGGGGAAGCTTACAGCTCCTGGCGCGTGGGCCGGAACAGGATCTCGTTCACGTCAACCTCCTCCGGCTGGCTGACGGCGAAGGCGACTGCCCGCGCGAACGATTCGGCAGGAATCGCGACCTCCGCATAGAATTTATGGATTCTCTCGGCGGCATCCGGGTCGGTCACACTGTTCGGCAGTTCGGTAGCTACGGCGCCCGGTGAGATGACAGTCGTGCGGATATTGTAGGGCTTCACTTCCTGGCGCAGCCCTTCGGATAGCGCGCGCACCGCATACTTGGTCGCAGCATAGACGGCGAAGCCGGGGCCGACCTTATGGCCGGCGACAGATGAGACGTTCACGAAATGCCCGGCCTTCTGCTGCTTCATGTACGGCAGCGCTGCGGCGATGCCGTACAGCACGCCCTTGATGTTCACGTCGATCATCCGGTCCCACTCGTCGATCTTAAGGAGCTCAAGCGGCGCCTGCGGCATCAGCCCGGCATTGTTGATCATTACATCGATCCGCCCGTAGGTCTGCACCGCGGCGTCGACCAATCTCCCAACTTGATCGCGCTGGGTTACGTCGGTCGTTATGGCGATTGCCCCGCTGCCGCTGGCGGTCAGTTCGCCTGCCAGCGACTTGATGCGATCGGCGCGGCGTGCACCCAGCACAACGCGTGAGCCATGCGCGGAGAGAAAGCGGGCGGTCGCCTCGCCGAGCCCGCTGCTCGCGCCGGTGATGACGACGACTTTTCCTTCGATGTTATTGCTCATAATCCTGATTCCTGATTGCCATGGCGGCCGCTCAGCGACCGGTCATTTGCTCCAGCTTTTCCGGGTAGCGCGCTCCCTGAACCGTGATCTTCGAGGCCGCGCTCTCGATCTCGCGAAGATCCTCCGCCGTAAGTTCGATCGCAGCAGCGCCGACGTTTTCCTCCAGGCGTGCCAGCTTCGTGGTGCCGGGGATAGGAACAATCCACGGCCTCTGTGCCAGCAGCCATGCCAGCGCAATTTGAGCAGGCGTCGCCTTCTTGCGCTGCCCGATCTTGCCCAACAGATCGACGAGCGCCTGATTCGCTTGTCGTGCCTCCGGCGTGAAGCGAGGGAGGATGTTGCGGAAATCCGTGCTGTCGAACTTGGTGTTTTGGTCGATCTTGCCTGTGAGGAATCCCTTGCCGAGCGGGCTGTAGGGAACGAAGCCAATGCCGAGTTCGTCCACTGTCGGCAGCACTTCCTTTTCAGGAGCTCTGGTCCACAACGAGTATTCACTCTGGAGCGCCGTGACCGGCTGGACCGCGTGGGCGCGACGGATGGTCTGCGCGCCGGCTTCGGAAAGACCGAAGTGCCTGACCTTGCCCTCCTTGATCAGTTCCTTCACCGCCCCGGCGACATTTTCAATGGGCACGTCTGGATCAACGCGATGCTGATAGAACAGATCGATCGCATCGACCCTTAGACGCCTGAGCGAGCCTTCGGCGGCCTGCTTGATGTGCTCCGGCCGACTATTCAGGCCTACCCATTGCGGCCCGCCCTTGGGATCGAGTTCGAATCCGAACTTGGTGGCGATCACTACTTTGCCCTTGAACGGGGCAAGCGCTTCGCCCACGAGTTCTTCGTTGTTGAAGGGGCCGTAAACTTCAGCCGTATCGAAGAATGTAACGCCGCGTTCGACGGCGGTTCGAATAAGCGAAATCATCTCCTTTTTGTCCGCGGGCGGACCGTAGGAGAAGGTCATACCCATGCAGCCAAGCCCGATGGCCGATACGTCCAGGTTGCTCTTTCCAAGTCTGCGTTTCTGCATTTTTGAACTTTCATCTCTCAGGGACGCCGAACTGCCTTACTCAACCATCAGATCCGGTATTGTTCGTCGCTGACCTTTTCCATCCAGTCGACGACTTTGCCGTTCAGCGCTTCCTGAACGGCGATATGCGTCATCGCCGTTGTCGGCGTCGCGCCGTGCCAATGCTTCTCACCGGGCGGAAACCAGACCACATCACCGGGCCGGATTTCTTCGATCGGCCCGCCCTCATGCTGAACCCAGCCGCAACCAGCCGTAACGATCAAAGTCTGGCCGAGCGGGTGGGTATGCCATGCCGTACGGGCGCCTGGCTCGAATGTGACGCTGGCACCACGAACACGCGCCGGCTCGGACGCCTGAAAAAGCGGATCGATGCGGACCGCGCCGGTGAAATAGTCCGCCGGTCCTTTGCCGGACGGCTGCGAGCCAATTCGTTTGATTTCCATTGTTCCATTCCTCCGCGTTGTAGCAACAGCCGATGTCGACACCTCTGCGGCCACGGGTCTCGCTGCAGCCAACGCGGCGAGGCCACCAGTGGCGGCGAGCATGCGTCTGCGCGTGAACATGACGTCTCCCTCGACGGTTGCTTGCATCAGCTTCGAGATGACGGCGGCAGCGCTTGCGTAAGCTTTTCGCTATTCGCTCTGGCAGGCTCACCGCGCCCGTTGACCATCATTTAGCGCGTGGCGCCGTCGCGACTAGACGCTATAATCCGCATAGACTTATGAGCAGACGCCATAAATGCAGCGCGGAATTCTGGATGACCTCCTGGCCTTGCTGGCCGTAGGACGAGAGCGCAGCTTCACCAAAGCCGCGGCGAGGCTGGGCGTTTCCCAGTCGGCGCTCAGCCACACCATTCGCGACCTCGAAAGCCGGCTGGGCGTTCGGCTCTTGACCCGCACGACGCGCAGCGTCTCGCCAACGGAAGCGGGCGAGCGCCTACTGCACACTCTGGGCCCTCGGTTTGAGGAGATCGACGCCGAGCTTGCGGCCATCAGCGAGCTTCGCGAGAAGCCCGCCGGCACCATTCGCATCACGGCCACCGAATATGCTGTCGACACAATCCTCTGGCCGAAGCTGCAAAAGTTCCTGCGACGGTATCCCGACATCAAGGTCGAATTCTTCATCGACAATGCAATGACCGATATCGTCGCCCAGCGGTTTGACGCGGGCGTGCGAGTTGGCGAGCAAGTGGCGAAGGACATGATCGCGGTGCGTATCGGACCCGACATGCGCATGGCGGTCGTCGGGGCGCCGTCATATTTCAGGAGACGGTCAGACCCGAGGAAGCCGCAGGATCTGGTCGGTCACAACTGCATCAATCTGCGTCTGTCCACGCACGGCGGGTTGTACGCGTGGGAGTTCGAAAAAGGTAATCGCGAACTGAAAGTGCGCGTCGAAGGCCAGCTCGTCTTCAACGGCACGCTCCAGATGCTCAATGCGGCGCTGGCCGGATTCGGCTTGGCCTATGTGCCGGAGGATCTGGCGCAGCTCCATCTCGCCAAGGGTCGTCTCAAGCGGGTGCTTGAGGACTGGTGCCCTCCCTATTCCGGCTATCACCTCTATTACCCCAGCCGACGCCAGTCCTCCGCGGCCTTTGCGCTCTTGGTCGACGCGCTGCGCTATCGGCCTTGACCCGGAGAGCCTGCCGAAGCACCGCGCATGCGCTATCAAAGTGGATTATGTCCAGGCTTCTTGTGGATCGTCTCGGGCTTGCCCCAGAATGTCCGGCTTATAAGCCTTCTCTGTCCCGCACCGGCCGCTCGCGATTGGCGCCGCGCTCGATCAAATACTCGCGATCAAGCAGCTTGACCGAGTGATTGAGATCAGACTGCGCAATCAGCACGGCTACGTCCTTGCCGCGAAGCATGCCGATGACCTCGGCCAGGCGTCGCGAGAGCGCCGGCGCTACGCCTTCGAAGGGTTCGTCCAGCAGCAGAAGACGCGTACCGACGGTCAGCGCGCGCGCAAGCGCCACCAGTTTCTGCTGTCCCCCGCTCAGCACCAGCGCCTTGCGCTCGCGCATCGCCGCCACTTCCGGCATGAGGCCATAGACGAAATCGAGGCGGGCCGCCGGGTCGACGCCGCGCGTGACCCAAGTCGGCAGCAGAACGTTCTCCTCGACCGAGAGCTGCGGCACCAGACGCCGATCCTCGGGCATGTAGCCGATGCCGAGCGCGGCACGACGGTGCGTCGGCAGCGCGGTCAAATCCGCGCCGCCGCAGGTGATGCGGCCGCCGCTGGCGGCAACAAGGCCCATCACCGCACGCAACGTCGTCGTCTTGCCGGCGCCGTTGCGGCCAAGCAGTCCGATCATCTCGCCGGAGCCGAGCGCGAGGCTGATGCCGCGCAGCACCTCGACCGATTGCAGCTTGACGCGCAGCGCTTCGATTTGCAGCAAGGTCACAACGTCACCCCGGTCACGTAACGCTGGACCTCGGCATTGCCCAGCACCGCGTCGGGCAGGCCGTCGGCGATGATGCGTCCCTCGTAGAAAGCGACGACGCGATCGGCATAGCGGCCGACGATCTCCATGTCATGCTCGACGAAGAGCACTGTGGATTCGCTGCCTTCGATCGCGTGCATGATGACGTCCATCAGCGGGAATTTCTCTTCCACCGCGACACCGCTGGTCGGCTCGTCGAGCAGCAGCAGCTTGGGCCGATGCGTCACCGCCATGGCGATGTCGGCGAGCTTGCGAACGCCGCCGGGCAACACGGCAATCGTTTGGTCTCGGTATTGACGCAAGCGAAAGCGATCCAGGAGGCCATCGAGTTCGGCCATCATGGCCGTCGAACGCGCGGGCCGCCAAGACGACATTCCTTCCGCGCGCAGGATGCCGAGCGCCATAAGCAAATTCTGCTCCAGCGTCAGACTGGTGAAAAGCTGCGGTATCTGGAAGGAGCGGCTGACCCCGTTGCGGCGCACCTGGCGCGGAGCGAGGCCGGTAATGTTCTCGCCGTCCAGCAGTACCCGTCCCGCATCCGGCCGCAGGTGCCCGGTGACAATGTTGACGAAGGTGGTTTTGCCGGCGCCGTTATTGCCGATCAGGCCGAGCCTCTGGCCCCGTTCCACCGTGATCGAGATATCGTTCGCCGCGACCACCGCGCCGAACCCCTTCTGCAGCCCGATCGTTTCGAGAAGCGGGCTCATTCAACGCTTTCCATGGGCATCTGCACCGGCTTGGCGCTCCTTGGCCTGGTCCTTGGCCTGGTCCTCGGCCTGCTTCTTGGCCATGGGCGCCGCATCAGCGAGCCCAGTCCTTCCGGCAAGAACAGGATGATCAGCAGGAGGAATATGCCGAGCGCGCCTTGCCAGGTGTTGGGAAAATACTGGCTGGAGAACGAGCGCACCAATTCCAGGAGAATTGCGGCGACGAACACCGCGGTGACGCTGACATAGCCGCTGAGGATCGCCAGGAAGACGAATTCGCCCGATGTCGTCCAGAACGCGAAATCGGGATCGATATGGCCGAGCGAAAGCGCCGACAATGCGCCGCCGATGCCGGCAAGGAAGGCGGCAATCGCGAAGTTTGTGCCGCTGACCCAGCGTACCGAGGCGCCCAGATATTCGAGGCGAATTTCATTGTCGCGCGCGGCCAGCGAAAGCAGCCCGCGACCGGAATCGAAATGGATGCGGCACAGCGCCGCGGCGATCGCCGTCACGAAGCTGGTGAAGAGAAACAGCGCATAACTGACGTCATGCGGCGTCGATGGATGATAGCCGAAGAAAGTCGGCGCATGCAGATTGAACCCATCGGAGCCGCCGAGCGAATAGGTCTTGTTGAGGATGCCGTAGACGATCATCGACAACGCAAGCGTCAGCGTGGCGAAGAAGATGCCGCGATAGCCCGCCAGCAGCGGCGCGATGAGCAAGCCAAGGATCAGCGCGGCGACCGCCCCCAGCGCCACCAGGACCGCGGCGTCGGCGACGCCTAAGCTGTGCATTGCCAGGCCGGCGGCATAGGCGCCGGCGCAATAGAAGGTGCCCTGGCCGAAAGAGACGAGCCCTCCCCGCATGAGCGCGACGATGCCAAGCGCCACCAACCCCTTGGCGAAGGCCAAGGTGCTGACGAGAATGAGCCAGTTCGGCACCAGATAACCCAGCACCGCCAGGACCGCGAAGGCGATCAGCGCGGCTGCAAGCGTCCCGACGATGCCGGCCATCAGATTTTCCGCGCGGAAACGCGCTGGAACAGCCCCTCCGGTCTGAACGCCAGCACCAATGCCATGACAAGATAGACGATGAAAAGCTCCGCCCACGGCACCAGATGAATGGCCGCGGCGCGGGCAAAGCCGACAAACAGCGCGGCGATGGCCGCTCCCTCCACGCTGCCCAGGCCGCCGATGACCACGACGGCAAAGCTGAGCAGGATGACCGTGATGCCGATGCCCGGCTGCACCGATATCTTCGGTGCGGTAAAGGCGCCGCCCAGCGCGGCCAGGAACACGCCGAGGGTGAAGGCGAACGCAAACACCCGGGTGACGTTGACGCCCATGGCGCGGCTGATATCGCGATCATGGATGACCGCAGACACGACTTTGCCGGTGATCGTCCGGTTCAGCCCGAACCAGAGCAGCAGGCCGGCGAGCAACGCCAGGCCGACCAAGGCGAAATCGTAGCCTACATAGCTGAGACCAAAAAACGAGACATTGCCGAGCAGGCCGTAAGGCTCCGAAGCGTAGTAGGATTCGGCGCCCCAAATGAGCTTGGTGGCGTCCTCGAGGATGAGGAACAGCGCGTAGGTCACCAGGACCAGCACCACCTCGTCGCGACGATAAAAGAAACGCAACACGCCGCGCTCGAGAAGCGGTCCCAACGCCAGCGCGACCGCGAGCGCCGCGCCGAGCATCAGCAGGTAGCCGAAGAAGGGCGGCCCGATATCGCCGCCATAATACCAGCCGACCGCGCTCGCCGCGGCATAGGCGCCGACGGCGAACAGGCTGCCATGGGCGAAGTTGAGAATGTTGAGGACGCCGAATACGAGCGTCAATCCGACCGCCACGATGAACAGCCAGGACGCGTCGATCACTCCGTCGATCAGGATCGCTGCAGCGAGTTTCACGCTCTGTCTCTGGACTTAAGGCAAAGGCGGAGCGGGCGACTTTGCCGCCCGCTCGGATTCTTCTGCGCGACCGCCGCTCAATCGCACTTGGCGCTCAATCGCATTTGGCGCCGGGGAAGCCTTGAGCGATCCAGTCGACCGATTTCATGCCCGGCGGCGGATTCACGCACTCGGCGGGAAAATGAACGATATCGACCAGCCTCACCATCTTGGCGTCGGGATCCCACTTCGTCTGCCCGGCGGCGTTCGATTGGATGGCTTGATGTCCGTCGCCGAGCGCAAGCTTGATATGGCCGGGCGGCGCATCCCATTCGATGCCGACCATGGCAGTGGCCATTTCCTCGCTGGTGGGTTTCTTGCCGCCGTTGGCGGCCATCGCCTTTTCGACCGCTGTCTTCAGCCCGAGCAAGCCTTGCGCCGCGCGGTAGTGCGGCTGCACCGGGATGAGCCCGGGATGGGCACTGGCCAGAGCCGCCACGTACCAATCATTGATCGGGCTCTTCTCCGCGAATTGGCCGTTTGAGCCGCGCGCTCCCACGATGACGCCGTCCGGCATCTTGCTGCCGAGCGGGGGCAGCACATGATCGGAGGCGCTCAACACCACGACGCGGTCCTTCATGAGACCGCGCGGTGCTGCCTGCAATATGAACGCCTGCAGGTCGCCGCCCCAAAGGCTCGAATAGACCAGGCCCGGATTCTCCTGCAGCAGCGTCGAGATCTCCGTCCCGTATTGGCCGGCGCCGAATTTCGGCCAGAGCTCGACTTTTGCCTTCGCCTGCGGCTCGAGCTGGGCGAGGCTGCCCTTGAAGTCCTTCCACGAATCCTGGCCCCAGGCGTAATCCTGGTTGATGGCGCCGACGTCGCTCACTTTGATCCCGCGCTTTACCAGGTAGCGGGCCATGGCGACATTATCCATCGCGCCATGGGCGGCGGTGCGGAAGACGTATTTGAACTTGTTCTCCTCGAAGATGCGGGGTGTACCGCAATCGAAGAGAATCAGAAGCCGCTTGAGTTCCTCGGCCGCCGGCGCAACGGCGAGGCAGTCGCCGGAACTGACATAGCCCAGGACCGCGTCGACATGATCGCGCTCGAAGGCGTTACGCAATTCCTCGACTTGTTTGGTGGCGCCGCCAGCCTCGTCGATGAGCTGGACTTCAAGCTTGAGGCCGCCAAACCCGATTTTGTCGTAGGGCTTCGGCAAGGTCCCGGCATTGAGCGCATCGATGACCGTCTTGGCGCCTTCCCAGGCCGGCTTGCCGAACGATTCCGCCGCCGGCCCCGAAAGGAAGGCGACAAAAGCCAATTTGAACACCTTGTCGTCCTGAGCCGCAGCGCCGGTCGTGAATGCGCCGAGCACGCCGGCGCCGGCAACCAACGCCGCTGCAAATCCACGAAAATTCATGGTTCGGCCCTCCCAATTGAAATTTTATTGCTGCGGCGCGCTCATACGGCCCGTCCGCTTGCCAAACAGTGTGCCCGATGTGCGCGGAACTGTCCACGACCTCGGCAAGCATCTGCCCCGGCCACGGAACATCTGGAGTTCTTGTGCGTCGGGCTTCGAGCCGACGCCGTGACGGGCGGCCCGCCACGCACGTCCCGCGCGCGCTAAAACTTCTCGAGCTGGCGGTGCTCGGCCCTGATCCAGCGCACGGTGCCGGTGACGGAACGCATCACCACCGTCTGCGTTTCGACGATGCCGTCGCCGAACCTGACGCCTTGCAGCATGCGGCCGTCGGTGATGCCGGTCGCCGCGAACAGGCAGTCGCCGCGCACCATATCTTCGATCTGATATTTCTTGCGCGGGTCCCTGATGCCCATTTTGGCGACGCGCTCGCGCTTCTCGTCGGTATCGACCACCAGCCGGCATTGCATCTGGCCGCCGATGCAGCGCAACGCCGCCGCCGCCAGCACGCCCTCGGGGGCGCCGCCGATGCCGATGAAAATGTCGATGCCGGTCTTCTCCGGCTCGGCGGTATGAATAACGGCGGCCACGTCGCCGTCGGTGATGAGGCTTACGGCGGCGCCGGTCTTGCGCACCGCCGCGATGATATCGGCGTGGCGCGGCCGATCGAGCAGCATGGCCGTGATGCCCTCGGGCTTCACACCCTTGGCTTTGGCGAGCGCGCGTATGTTTTGATCGGCCGGCGCATCGAGGTCGATCACGTCCTTCGGATAGCCCGGGCCGACCGCGATCTTGTCCATATAAATGTCGGGCGCGTGCAGCAGCGTGCCGCCCTCGGCGATGGCGATGGTGGCGATCGCGCCTGGCATGTTCTTGGCGCAGAGCGTCGTGCCTTCCAGCGGATCGACGGCGATATCGACTTTGAAACCGCCCGGGGCGCCGACCTTCTCGCCGATGAACAGCATCGGCGCTTCGTCCATCTCGCCTTCGCCGATCACGACCGTGCCGTCGATCGGCAGCTTGTTGAGCTCGCGCCGCATGGCATCGACGGCGGCCTGATCGGCGGCCTTTTCCTCGCCGCGGCCGCGCAGCCGTGCCGCATTGACCGCGGCGCGCTCGGTCACCCGCACGATCTCCATGGCGAGAATGCGCTCAAGCATCATGTTGTGCGGCACGGTGATCGACGACGCCATTCTTATTTTCCCGTCTTGTTCTGTGCGCGAAGCGCTAGTTCTTCTCGATCCGGATGACCTGCGGCCGCCCGGAGATTACACGGTCGCGGCGCACCGCGGCGAGCGCCTTGTGGACGGCGTCTTCGCTGGTCGCATAGGTAATGAGAATGACCGGAACCGGAGCGCCGGACTTGCCCGGCTGGCCGGCGTCTTGCGGGCGGCTCTCGTGGCGCTGCACAATCGACTCGAGCGAGATTTGCCGCTGCGCCAGCCGGCGCGCGATGGTTGCCGCGCTGCCCGGGCGATCGCGCGCCAACAGCCGGATGTAATAGCCGCCTTCGTGCCGCTGCATCGGCGCTTTGCGGATCGCGGTCATGCGCGCGGCCGGCCGCCCGAAAGGCGGCGTGCGCACGCCGCGGGCAATATCGGCCAGGTCCGACACGACCGCCGAGGCCGTCGCCATGCCGCCGGCTCCCGGACCCACCAGCGTGATTGGCGCCAAGCCCTCGGCATCCACCGTCACTGCATTGGTCACGCCCATCACCTGAGCGATGGCGGATTCCTTCGGCACCATGGTCGGATGCACGCGCTGCTCGATGCCGGCTTCGGTGCGCACCGCAACGCCGAGAAGCTTCACGCGGTAGCCGAGCTCGGCCGCCGCATCGAGATCGGCGAGCGTGATCGAGGAGATGCCCTCCACGTAAACCGCCGCGGGATCGACCTTGGTGCCGAAAGCGAGACTCGCAAGAATTCGAAAGCTTCTGCGCGGTGTCATGGCCCTCGACGTCGAAGGACGGATCGGCCTCGGCATAACCGAGGCGCTGCGCCTCGCGCAGGCATTCCTCGAACGAGATACGCTCCTCCTCCATGCGCGAGAGGATGTAATTGCAGGTGCCGTTGAGGATGCCGTAGATGCGCGCAAAGGAGTTGCCGTTGAGGCCTTCGCGCAGCGTTTTCACGATCGGGATACCGCCGGCGACCGAAGCCTCGAAATTGAGTGCGACGCCATGGCGCTCGGCGAGCGTCGCAAGCTTGTGACCGTGGCTCGCCAGCAGCGCTTTGTTCGCCGTCACCACCGGCTTGCCGGCGGCAAGCGCGGTTTCGACCGCGCGCTTGGCCGGGTCGCCTGCTCCGCCGATCAGTTCGACGAAGGCCTCGATGGCCGGATCGGCGGCAAGCTCGACCGGATCGGCGACCCAGCGCGTTTTTTTCAGATCGACCACACGCTTCTTGCTGCGCGAGCGCGCGCTGACGGCGACCACCTCGATCGGGCGGCCGCAACGCGCCACGAGCTTCTCGCGCTCACGCTCCAGAAGCTGGATCACGGCCGTGCCGACAGTGCCCAGTCCGGCAAGACCGACTTTCAACGGCTCGACCATAAACGTCGCCAACCTGGAACGTCGCTAACAAGCGTCGCTAACGAGGGATGGAGCGACGGCCGACTAACGTCGCGTCGCCAAGGGTACGACGTTGTGCAGCATTTCCGGCCCTGTTTCAAGAAAGCGCCGGATGTTGCGTGCGGCCTGCCGAATACGCTGCTCGTTCTCGACTAGCGCGATGCGCACATGGCCTTCGCCATGCTCGCCAAAGCCGGCCCCCGGCGAAACGGCGACGCTCGCCTTTTCGACCAGGAGCGTCGCAAATTCGACGCTGCCCAGGCTCTGGAACGGCTCCGGAATCGGCGCCCAAGCGAACATCGAGGCCTGCGGCGACGGCACCGGCCAACCGGCGCGGCCGAAGGATTCGACCAGCGCATCGCGCCGCCGCTTGTAGGTCGCGCGCATGTCGTGAATGCACTCGTCGGGACCGTTGAGCGCGGCCGTGGCCGCGACCTGGATCGGCGTGAAGGCGCCGTAGTCGAGGTAGGATTTTACGCGTGCCAGCGCGGCGATGATCCGCTCGTTGCCGACCGCAAATCCGATGCGCCAGCCCGGCATCGAATAGGTCTTCGACATCGAGGTGAATTCGACCGCGACGTCCATCGCGCCGGGCACCTGCAGCACCGACGGCGGCGGGTTGTCGTCGAAATAAACCTCGGCATAGGCGAGATCCGATAGCAGCAACACACCGTGCCTTTTGGCGAACGCGACCAGATCCCGATAAAAATCGAGATCGGCGACGCAAGCGGTCGGATTTGACGGATAACAGGTGACGATCGCGATCGGCTTGGGGATGGTGTGTTTGATGGCGCGCTCGAGCGCGGCGAAAAACGCGGCATTGGCCTCGACCGGCACCGAGCGGATGGCGCCGCCGGCCATCAGGAAGCCGAAGACGTGAATGGGATAGGTCGGGTTGGGAACGATGATGACGTCGCCCGGCGCGGTGACGGCCTGCGCGACATTGGCGAAGCCTTCCTTCGAGCCAAGCGTGGTGACGATCTGCGTATCGGGATTGAGCTTCACCCCAAAGCGGCGCGCATAATAACCCGCCTGCGCGCGGCGCAGCCCGGGGATTCCTTTGGACGCCGAATAGCGGTCCGTGCGCGTCTTGCCGATCGTTTCCTTGATCTTTTCGACGACATGGGCGGGCGCCGGCAGATCGGGATTGCCCATGCCGAGGTCGACAATATCGGCGCCGCCATTGCGGGCGCCGGCCTTGGCGCGGTTGACCTCTTCGAACACATACGGCGGCAGCCGGCGGATGCGATAAAATTCTTCCATGGGTTAGGCACCGAACGTCGAGGGGATGAGCCCCTACTCTATCACTGCCTGGCGTAAGCGCTGACGCCGGAGGCAGATTGCTGGGCCGCTGGCTGCGCCGAAGCGGTCGACTTCTTTTGCGGAATGGACCCGGTCGTCGCCGGCGCATTAGACGCGGAAACCGGCTGCACAGCGGCTTGCGCCTGCGCTTCGGTGCGGTCGCGCTCGGACATGAGATCTTGGGTCGCCTGCTTGACTTGATCGGGCGTCAGCGTCGTTTCGGTCCGCGCCGCCGGCATGTCGTGCACTGCGGGATATGCTGTCATGTCGGAGGAACAACCGGACACGAGCACTGCGGCCGAGGCCGCAGCCAAGGCTGCGAGCGCAAGCTTCGCGATACGTCGGTTACCAGTCACCCTCGTCCCCGCCGGCCCCACTTGTCCCACTCAGAGCCCTTTCCCACTCAGAGCCCTTTGTCCCACTCGGAGCCCTTTTCGACCCCAGGCCGCCCCTCTTGGCGTCGCTGGAACCCCACAAAGCCATTCAAGCCAGGCTTGGTAACACCCGCTTGACGATGTCGGCCGCCCCCTCGGCTAAAAACTTATCCCCTCAATGGTTTACAAAGGCCAACTTAAATGTGACGTGCTTGTTTTGATAACGGGGTAATATGGTCGAAACAAGGTCCGGCCCAGGGAGTGAAAGCGCCAGCCGGCACCGGCGCCCGGCCCCACGCCGATGTGCCGAGTTTCGCGGCAGTTCTTTCCCCGGACGCCTGAAAACTCGCCTTGCGTAGCGGATTTGAGCGGGCCATCTCTCCACTAAGGGCCCAGAGCCTCATGGGGAATTCGAGGAAACGCTGGTGCGAGCTCCGTCGCAAGAGCCGGTAAGGATTGGCGCCGTCGATGTCGAGACGTTGTCGCGCAATCTGGCGCGCGTCGTCGAGGAAGGCGGCCGGGCGCTGGCGGCCTATCTCAAGCCGCGCGAGCAGGGTCAGGGGAACCGCGAATTGGCTGAAGAAGTCGGCGAAGTCACCAAGACGCTCGGGCAGGTCGCGCAATATTGGCTGGCAGACCCGCAGCGGACGCTGGAGCTGCAGACCCGGCTGGGCAAAGCCTATCTCGATCTGTGGGCCTCGGCGGCCAAGCGGCTCGTCGGCGAAACCGCGGCGCCGGTGGCGACGCCTGCCGTCAACGACAAGCGCTTTGCCGACCCGGCATGGACGTCGAACCAGTTCTTCGACTTCCTCAAGCAGCTTTATCTGCTCACCACGCAGTTTGCCAATCAGATGGTGAGCGAGGCGGAAAACCTCGACCCGCATACCAAGCAGAAGGCCGAGTTCTACGTGCGGCAAATCGCCAATGCGATCTCGCCGTCGAATTTCGTCCTGACTAATCCGGAATTGCTGCGCGAAACCATCGCCAGCAACGCCGAGAACCTGGTGCGCGGCATGCACATGCTGGCCGAAGACATCAAGGCGGGCGGCGGCGACTTGCGGATTCGCCAGTCCGACTCCTCGATGTTCGAAGTCGGCCGCAATTTGGCGGTCACGCCCGGCAAGGTGATCTTCCAGAACGACATCATGCAGCTGATCCAATACGCGCCGTCGACCGAGCGCGTGCTGAAAAAGCCGCTCTTGATCGTGCCGCCCTGGATCAACAAATTCTATGTGCTCGATCTGACGCCGGAAAAATCCTTCATCAAGTGGTGCGTCGATCAAGGCATCACGGTCTTCTGCATTTCCTGGGTCAATCCCGACGCCCGCCTCGCGCGAAAAAGCTGGGAGGACTATATCCGCGAAGGCCCGCTCGCCGCGCTTGAGGCCATCAAGCTCGCGACCGGCGAAGACAAGGTGCACGCCGTCGGCTATTGCGTCGGCGGCACGTTATTGGCCATTGCGCTGGCGGCCATGGCCGCCCAGAACGACGATCGCTTCGTGTCGGCGACGATGTTCGCCGCCCAGGTCGATTTCACCTATGCCGGCGATCTCAAAGTGTTCGTCGACAAGGACCAGCTCAAAGTGGTCGAGCAGCGGATGGCTGAGCGCGGCTATCTCGAGGGCAAGTCGATGGTGACCGTGTTCAACTTGCTGCGCTCGAACGATCTGATCTGGCCCTATATCATCAACAATTACGTCAAGGGCAGAGCGCCCTTCCCGTTCGACCTGCTGTACTGGAATTCCGACGCCACCCGGCTGCCGGCGGCGAACCACTCGTTCTATCTGCGCAACTGCTATCTGGACAACAAGCTCACCAAAGGCGGCCTCACGATCGGCAACACGCCGATCGATCTGAAAGCGATCAAGATACCGGTCTACAATCTTGCCACGCGCGAGGACCATATCGCGCCGGCCAAGTCCGTGCTGCTGGGCAGCAAATATTTCGGCGGACCGGTGCGCTATGTGCTGTCCGGCTCCGGCCACATCGCCGGCGTTGTCAATCCTCCGGACAAGCACAAATATCAGTACTGGACCGGCCCGAAGCCGCGCAGCGCCAATCTCGACGGCTGGCTGGCCAAGGCGACCGAACATCCGGGCTCATGGTGGCCCGACTGGCTCGCCTGGCTCAAACGTCAGGACGACACCGAAGTCCCCGCGCGCATCCCCGGCGAGGGCGCGCTCAAAGCCATCGAGGACGCGCCGGGCAGTTATGTGAAGGTGCAGGCCTGAGACGCTCGCCGTGATCGGCGCACAACCTGAGGATTATTTGAAAGAAGATAACCCGTCTTGATGGCAGAACCGAAAGAGTACATGATGATTGCCGGGAAAGCTGACGATCTGCGGAAAATCGGCAATCACAATGAGGTTCCTCGTCGGAATCCTGGCGTTGTGCACGTCGTTATCGGCTGTGGCGGCAGAAGCCGCGGACCCTTCGGTCGAGGTCATTCCGCCGGACGTCGCTGCAAGGACGCTGCCGAAGGACACCCCGATCGAACTGGAGGTGCATCTCAAGGCCGGCGACAGCGAAGTGACCGACATTTCGATCTCATGGTTCTCCAATAACGGGATCAACGCCGAATTGGCGAACGAGACGCCGGCCGAGCTACGACAGCTTGCACCAAAATCTGAACATTCGTGGCGGTTGAAGCTCACCGGTGACGGCCGAAGTGTGCTGACCAACTCCACGCTACATATCAGGTTGGCCTTCGATGTCGCGCAGACTGCGGCCCCCGCCGACGGCGTTCGTCCAGCGCCAACGCATCGCTTGCTCTACACCTCGGCAACAATCAAACCACCCTCCGTCGTCGCCGAGATCGAACTCGCCAAAGCGGTGATCAATGGCGCGCCGGACAACCTTGCCCACGAGCGTCCAGGGCAGGTTTTCATTATCGTCACCAATGAGTACTCAAAACCGCTCACCGTCACGAGGGTAAGAGCGCTTGGCCCGAGCTACATCTGCATGGTCGCTCCGGGCAAGTCGGGCTCGCGCGATGAATGTCCCGTATTGCCCCCGCTATCGGTGCGGATACTTCCTGGCCAGGCCACCGATATTGTTTATGGCATCAAAGCCAGAAGTGAAGTTGTGCCGGGCAAATACCCCTTCCTGGCTGCGCTCGATGTTGTGAGCGACGACAATCTGACCGCGACGGTGATGACCGCTCCGCAGAACATCAACGTCGTCGTTCTCGGCGAATCCGACATCTTAAAATTTCTCGGCATTCCATCTCTGCTGTTTCTGCCCGGCGTGCTGATGCTGATTGCGTGGCAATTCCTCTGGTCGCTCGGCAAGCCGGACGACGTTGTGGCGACATACCGGCTCAAATGGAACACCAGCGATTTCTGGATCATCGCCATCGCGGTATCGCTGCTTACGGCACTGATCTATCCGCCACTAACCAGTTTCTTTCTCAGCAGCCGAAGGAATTTCGTTGCCGCCTATGGGTTGCTTGATTTTGGACTCATCCTCGGCTTTTCGCTCATCGTGAGTGGCCTGGTGTTCGGCGCCTGGCGCGGCGTCACGACGGCCTGGCAAAAGCACCGCGCCCGCAAAACTGCCGAATTGATCCCGAGCGAAGAGGACACTCCGCTGCAAATTCTGGAAAAACTCGCGCGGCTCAAGAAAGATAATTTGTTCGAGCAGTACGTCACGCCAGGTATCGAAGGCGAACGACTCCTGCTCCTTGAGCCCTGGAGCACCGCCGAGGAGCTATGGCTTGTCCCGCCGGCCGAGATCAAAGACATCAATGGCGCCGATCCTGACGCGGTAGATGCACACGACCGGCTTGTCAACGACCCTCCGCCCGACGCCGCGAGCGTTTTGGCTAAGATTCGTGATGGGATCGCGAAGCATTGGTGGACAGACGTCGGGTGGCGCTCGGGTGGCGAGGTGCGACATCCGATCAAGGTGAAAAAGCAGAATTGGAACAAGTCTTCCGGTCTTGTGGCGCTGATTCAAAGCAGCTGAAGCAGTTCGACGCCGGGTTGCATGCGTCCAAAAAAATGACAGCCCCCCGTGGGGGCTGCCGGCGCGTTTACCGAGGCACTGCTTTCGCAGTGCAAACCTGAAGGGCAATAAACGCAGTCCGCAAGTTTTTAGCACCACACAGCCGAAGGAGCAAGAACTCCATGACGACGCAGTTCGAAAATTTCCACTTGTCGTTCATCTGGGTCGAGACGATCCCCGCCATCTTCGCCCAGGAACTCGGCGATGCCCCCTGCGCGTTCCTCGGCAAGCCCGGGCAATTTGCCAAAATATTCAACGATCTGAAAGCGAGTGCGGAATCGAAAGAGCCGATAGCGGGCGAAGCGTTGAAACACTTGCAGTTGCCCTGGCCCAAACCGCGTGGCCACCATTTCTGGAAATATTATTTTGCCGGCCAACATGCCGGCCAGATATCCGGCACCGACGCTTGGAATTCCCGCGTGCCGCTACGCACTAAGACAGCGACGGTCTACACGGTCGCGGCAACTGACCCTCCGGAGCCAATCACACCCAAAATCATCTTCGAGGTCTTCTGCACGCCCCAAGGCGTCGCGGTCGTCGTCACCGTCTATTACCGCGGAGAGCCTAAATCGCTCGAAGAGATCACGGCACTCGCGCACGCCGTTCGCTATCGATACCGGTTTCGCACGGGCCAACATGCCGGTGGCGGGATGTCGCTGGAAAGCGCGGCCACCGACGCACTTGCCGATGCGCGAAAACGCGCCTTCGGCAATGCGTCAGCTTTTGCCGGCAACAATCAGCCCTTCACCATTGCCACGTTCGTGCAAGGTCACACCGACGAGCCTGACGTTGCCGATGGCACGCCGGCGCACCGTGCGCTGGAGGCTTTGACCGGATGGAACCAGGGCTGGCCGACCATGCCACTCGACACTGCAGCCGTCGCAACGGCAAAACTGGCCGTCCATTCGCGCACCGCGAGCGATTTGGTCTACGCGCGTGAGCGAGGCCGCGCCATCTGGCTGCCGCGCGAATTCGAACGCCCGAGTCCGGTCTGTCCGCCGCGATTGTCGTGCTATCACCGCAACCTGACGCTAGCGAGTCTGCAGACGATGAGCCTTGGCGAATGTGTCGGCTGGGTTGCACGCCGCCGCCAGAGTGGCCAAAAAATACAGCCGTTGCTTCTGCAAAGAGCGCGGGAGTCCGCGCGCATATTGGATTTGCTGGCCTCAGGGGACGCCACGACGACCTATCGGACGATGAGCGTCAATCGCCAAATCGAAGCGGCAAAGTGGCGGCCCTCCATCAAAGTCGTCACCAGCAGCGCCTAATCAAGCTTACCCAGCGGCGCCGCGTGCTGTCACGGAAACAGCGCTACTTGTTCCAGCCCCGCCGTCTCGGCAAAGCCGAGCATCAGGTTCATGTTCTGCACCGCCTGGCCGGAGGCGCCCTTGGTTAGATTGTCGAGTGCCGAGCCGATGATGGCGCGGCCGGCGATGCGATCGGCGGCCACTCCAATGAACGTCATGTTCGAGCCGCGCACATGCCGGGTCTGCGGCAGCTTGCCGAACGGCAGCACATGCACGAACGGCTCGCCGGCGTAAGCCTTTGCCAGCAGCGCATGCAGATCCTGCGGCGAGGCTTTGGGGCCGCGCACATAAATCGTGGACAGAATGCCGCGGTTCATCGGCACCAGATGCGGCGTGAAGGAAACCACCACGTCGCGCCCGGCGGCTTTGGAGAACTCCTGGTCGAGCTCGGCCATGTGGCGGTGGTGACCGACGCCATAGGCATGAAAGCCTTCCGACACTTCGGAGAACAGCATTTCCTCTCTGGCCGCCCGGCCCGCGCCGGTCATGCCGGACTTGGCGTCGATCACGATCTCGTCCGGATCGATCGCCTTGCCGCGCAGCAGCGGAATGAGCGCAAGCTCCGCGCAGCTCGTGTAGCAGCCGGGATTGGCGACAAGCTGCGCGGATTTGATCTGCGCGCGATAGAGCTCGCTCAGCCCATAGACGGCTTTCTTCTGCAGCTCGACCGCGGCATGCGGATGCCCGTACCAGCGTTCGTAGGAAGCCGGATCGGCAATGCGGAAATCGGCCGACAGATCGACGACTTTCATCGCCGGCATGCGCGCGAGCAAATCGGCAATCACCGTCTGGGTGGTGCCGTGCGGCAGCGCGCAGAATACCAAGTCGAGACCGAGCGCCGGCCAGTCCACGTCCGCAAGCGCTTGCAGCACCGGCAGGTCATAGGGCGCGAATTGCGGAAACACGTCGGCCATCGGCTTGCCGGCGCGGCGGTCGGCGGTGAGCAAACCGATCTCCGTATGCGGATGGCGGAGCAGCAGCCGCACCAGTTCCGCGCCGGTATAGCCGGAGGCGCCGAGAACGCCGATTTTCGCTTTTGCCGACATGGTTCAACCCTCAATGCGAACGTATTGGCCGAAAACACAAAGCCGGCGTCCGCGGGAGGATTTTTGGAAAGAGGTGCCGCGCGGAGCCGGCGGCACGAATTTTTGCTTCTTACGCGCGAATTCGTGCCGCGATGGTACGGCGGCGGCGCCAAGTGACGGACGTGGTCAAAACGCAAAGCTTCATGCGCGGCGATATAGAAGCCTGATCATGGCCCGTCAATATTGCGCTCAAAAGACAGGCGCGCTTAATCGCGGCGTCGCCGCCGCGCCTCGCCGTCAACACGCCGATGCGCTGAGAGGCTTCACTCTTGATGTAGGAAGCTTACGCGCCGGTCGTCTTCGGGTCCTTTTCGGTGTTGTCGGCCGGTCCGATCTTTGGATTGTGGGTCATGTTCCGTCCCGACGCATGTTGTAACCCGTCGGACAACGCCCCATCTAACACCATGTTCCGCGTTTGTTCTCACGCGGCCGCCACGTCCATGGCATAGTCATTGTTGATTCGTCGCGCCGCACCGCGTTGCGCGAGCGAACCTCCGCACGGGAAAACCTGCACGGGAAGACAGTGGGAAAAGCAGCAAAGTCGGCCGCAAAGTCGTCCAAGAAGTCTAACGCTCCCGACCTGTTCGCCAATCTGGGCGAGCCGCGCGCGGCGGCGCGCCGCGCTTCGCGGGGCGGCGCCGCGTCGGCGCGAAGCTCCGCCGGCGAGTCCGGCTATACCGCCAAGCATATCGAGGTGCTGGAAGGGCTCGAGCCGGTGCGCCGGCGGCCGGGCATGTATATCGGCGGCACCGACGAGAAGGCGCTGCACCACCTGTTCGCCGAGGTGATCGACAACGCCATGGACGAGGCGCTCGCCGGACACGCCGACTGGATCGAGGTCGAGCTTGCCGCCGACGGCTTTGTCACCGTCACCGATAACGGCCGCGGCATTCCCGTCGACCCGCATCCGAAATTCAAGAACAAGTCCGCGCTCGAAGTGATCATGTGCACGCTGCATGCCGGCGGCAAATTCGACTCCGAGGTCTACGAGACCTCGGGCGGCCTGCACGGCGTCGGCGTCTCGGTCGCCAATGCGCTGTCCGAGCGCATGGAGGTGGAAGTCGCGCGCGGGCAGAAGCTCTACCGGATGGCGTTCGAGCGCGGCAAGCCGAAGACGAAATTGCAGGACGCCGGCAAGGCGCCGAACCGTCGCGGCACCAAGGTGCGGTTCCGGCCCGACCCCGACATCTTCGGCGCCAAGGCGCACTTCCGGCCCGAGCGCGTGTTCAAGATGACGCGCTCGAAGGCGTATCTGTTCGGCGGCGTGGAAATCCGCTGGTCGTGCGACAAGGAGCTGTTGCGCGGCGTCGAAGGCGTGCCCGAACAGGCGACCTTCCATTTCGCCGACGGCCTGAAGGATTATCTGTCGGAAACGCTCGCCGGCGCGACGCTCGCGCATCCGGAGATTTTCACCGGTAGCGCCGGCAAGACCGGGGCGCACGGCGGCGCGCAATGGGCCGTGGCCTGGACCGTGGACGCCGACGGCTTCCTCAACTCCTATTGCAACACCATCCCGACGCCCGACGGCGGCACCCACGAATCCGGCTTGCGCGCGGCGCTCACCCGCGGCCTGAAGGATCACGCCGAGCGCATCGGCCAGGGCAAGCGCGCCGCCTCCATCACCAGTGACGACGTGATGACCGGCGCCGCCGCTATGCTCTCGGTCTTCATCCGCGAACCGGAATTTCAGGGTCAGACCAAGGACCGGCTCGCCACCGCCGAAGCGCAACGGATCGTCGAGCAGGCAATCAAGGATCCGTTCGACCATTGGCTTGCCGGCAATCCGGCGCAGGCCAACAAGCTCCTCGACTTCGTGGCCGAGCGTGCCGAGGAGCGCATCCGCCGCCGCCAGGAAAAAGACATCGCGCGCAAGACGGCGGTGCGCAAATTGCGCCTGCCCGGCAAGCTCGCCGACTGCACCAACAGCGCCGCCGAAGGCTCCGAACTGTTCGTGGTGGAAGGCGATTCCGCCGGCGGCTCGGCCAAGCAGGCGCGCGACCGCGCCGCGCAGGCGATATTGCCGCTGCGCGGAAAAATCCTCAACGTCGCCTCCGCCGGCAAGGACAAGCTTGCGCAGAACCAGCAGCTCGCCGACCTCGCGCAGGCGCTCGGCTGCGGCACCGGCGCGCACTATCGCGACGAGGATCTGCGCTACGGCCGCATCATCATCATGACCGACGCCGATGTCGACGGCGCCCATATCGCTTCGCTATTGATCACCTTCTTCTATCGGCAGATGCCGCAGCTCATCGACAAGGGGCACCTCTATCTCGCGGTGCCGCCGCTCTATCGCTTGAGCCACGGCGGCAAGATCTTCTATGCGCGCGACGAAAAGCACCGCGACGAAATCCTCAAGAAGGAATTTCACGCCAACGCCAAGGTCGAGATCAGCCGCTTCAAGGGGCTGGGCGAGATGATGGCCGCGCAGCTGAAGGAAACCACCATGGATCCGAAGAAGCGGACGCTGCTGCGCGTCAAGGTGGTCGAAGACGAGCGCAAGAATACCGACAAATCGGTCGAACGGCTGATGGGCAACAAGCCCGAGCTGCGCTTCGAATTCATCCAGGAACGCGCCGAATTCGCCGGCGAGGACTTGCTCGACGTTTAAACTTCTCAACCTTGTCCGTCATTCCGGGGCCGAGCAAAGCGAGGCGCCCGGAATCCATAACCACGGTTCGTGAATATGGATTTCGGACTCGCCGCCAGCGCAGTCGGCTGATGCCAACTCGCACCTAAAGTGTCGATCTCGGGAACACCCGAGATCGATGGCGATCCGGCATGACGGGCGGCCATTATTTCATGTCACCCCCATTGACGCGAATATAAATTCGTGTCACTCTTGTTGACATGAAATCGAAGAAGCGCCGCTATGCGATGACAGCCCGCGCGGCCAAGGCCGAAGCGACCAGGGCGCGCATCCGCCTCGGCGCCATCGCGCTTTATCGCGAGCGGCCGGTCGAGGATTTCACCCTCGAAGAGGTCGCCGAGCGCGCCGGCGTCGCGGTGCGCACGGTGCTCCGCGCCTATCCGAGCAAGGACGAGCTGGTCTATGCGGCGCTCGATGACATGGCGGCCGGCGGCGTATTCATGAAGCCTGCGCCGCCCGGCGACGTCGAAGCCGCGGTCGCGGCCTTTTTCGATATCTACGAGGGCGTCGGCGATCTCGTCATGCAGCGGCTCAACGACGAGCGGCGCCGCCCGGGCTTGAAGCCGGGGCTGGACCAGGGCCGGGACAATCATCGCGACGGCGTCAGGACCGTGTTCGCTCCGCAGCTCGAGCGGCTGCACGGCGGCGCGCGCGCGCAGCTTCTCAATATTTTGGTCGTGCTGACCGACGTTTACGTCTGGAAGCTGCTTCGCCGCGACATAGCGCTCAGCCGCGCGGCGGCCGAGGCGACGGTTCGAACAATGATCACCAGCGTTCTGGAAAAGGAGACTCCGCATGGCACGGATTCTGTGGCTGAACTGGTCGGGCGGCGGAAACCTGCCGCCTAGTCTCGGCATCGCCCGCGTGTTGACCGAACGCGGCCATCAGGTCGCATTCGCCGGCCGGCCGGAAATGGTGCCGCGCGTGAAGACCGCAGGCTTCCGCGCCATCGAGGTCACGCAAGCCTACGCGCAGGTCGATCGCTATCCGCAAGGGCTGCCGCTCACCCGTCCGGCCTGCTATCTCACCTCGCCCGCGGTCGAAGAGCAGATACAGACCATCGTCGCCGCCGAGGCGCCGGATCTGGCGCTCATCGATGCGATGTTTCCGGCCGCGCTCGCGCATGCCGGCACGTTCGGACGACCGTCGGCGGTGTTCGTACACACTTTCGTTTTTCGCCAGCTCGATATGTGGCGCAAGGTGATCGGCGCCTTCGACGGCATGCGCCAGCAGGCGGGCTTCCCCGGCTTGCCGCCGGTGGACGAACTCTGGAAGCCGCGCGAGCGCATCATTTCGACAAGCCTCGCCGCCTTCGACGGGCCGCCCGCTGCAGGCTGGAACATGGTCCGGCACGCCGGTCCGGTGCTGGAAGACGAAAAATTCGCCGTGCCGCGCGCCCTGCCCTGGCCTAGCGTCGATCCGACCCCGCTGGTCATGGTGAGCTTCAGCACCATGTTCGAGCAACGCAACGCCGAGAAGCTGCAGCGCACGCTCGACGCACTGGCCGACTTTCAGGTTCATGTCGTCGCGACGACGGCCGGCATCGTCGCGCCGAGCGAGGTTGCGGTTCCCGGCAACGCCGTCGTGCTCGACTATGCGGCGCACGATCCGATCCTGCGGCGCGCGGCTTTGGTCGTCACGCATGGCGGACACGGCACGGCGATGCGCGCGCTGCGGCACGGCGTGCCGATGATCCTCATTCCAGGACTTGCGGGCGACCAGCCCTTCGTGGCGGCGGCCATGCAGGAATTCGGCGCCGGCTTGGCGCTGCCCGGCGACACCAATGTCGAGGCCATTCGCGCGGCCGCGCAGCAAATTCTGTCCACGCCGTCGTTCAGGCAAAACGCCTGCGAACGCGCGAAGGCACTGGCGGGCGTCGACGGCGCGGCCAATGCCGCAGACGAGGTCGAGACCTTGCTCGGCGCAACGAAAAAGCGCGGCGACGATCAGGAGGAGCGCCAGCGGGTCGCGTAACGCGCCCGCTGAGCCTGCGCCGGAACGCTTTGTCGGCGGGCGCTATTTCGCGAACAACTCGTCGGCGGCGGTGACAATGCCGATGTCGGGATGCGCCGCGCAATATTCGCCGAGCTTCTTGGCATTGGCGATGAACTTCTCGGTGTCGATCACCGGCGGGTCGTCTTCGCCCCGGTAATAACCATCCATCCAGGCCAGGATCACGCCGATATCGTCCTTGTCGGCCGCCTGAAATTTCGCGCAGGTCCAGGTGGAAAGATCGATGCTCGTGGCCGAAGCCGGAGTGCCGCTGCAAAACAGTCCGACAATAAGGGCGCCAACCGCGCCGGCGAAGACTTTCATGATGATCTCCATAGACGCGCCGATATTGGCGCCGGTTGATGACAAGCGTTCAGACGAACTTCCTACCAATAAAGCACAGACGCGGTAACGAGGCCGAGGCGCTCAAGACTGCATCCACTCGACCAGCGCTTCGGTCACTGCCTCCGGGCGCTCGATGGTCGACAGGTGACCGCAGTCAGGAACGACGACGAGACGCGAATCGGCAATTCCGGCGGCAATCTCCTGCGCGAGCTCCGGCGGCGTTCCCCTATCCTGCGCGCCGACCAGGATCAATGTGGGACAGGCAATGGCGGAAAGCCCCGGACGCGAATCCGGCCGCGCCATGATCGCTTGTTGTTGGCGCAAATATGCCGGCGCACCGACGTCCTCCGCCATGGCTCTGACTGCGTCTCTGAGTGCGACATCGGTATGACGGTCGGGATGCACAAAAAAGACAAACGAGTCGTCGGCGACCCGGATCAGGTTGCCGGCACGCGCCAGTGCCATCGGCGCTTCGCGGCGCGCGGTCTGTTCGGCGGTTTCCGGGCGCGCCCCGGTATCCATCAACGCCAATTTGGCGACGCGCTGCGGCGCCCGCCGCATGATTTCAAAAGCGATGTAGCCGCCCATCGAGAGGCCGGCGAGCGCAAAAAGCGGCGGCGCCGCGGCTAGGATCCGGCGCGCGATAGCGGCAATGCTGTCGTCGCGGGTGTGATCGGCAACGACAACCGGCCCGAACCGCCACAGCGCCGGAATTTGTTCGGCGTAGAGCCGCGCCGAGCAATTAAGCCCGGGAACCAGGACGATCGGCAGGCTATCGGGGGAATCGGTGGGCACGACGGTTCGTTTGTTTCATCACATCGAGCGAAAGTGAAGCGGTCCTTTTAAGCCTACCCCGCAGTGTTAGGTTGACTTTCGCGCCTTCGAACCTATGTTCCTGGCACCTGAGGCACGGGCGGATTCGACCTTTTCGCGTCATTCCCCGTTTTTAATTCATGGGTTCCGAAGCCCGGTTAACTAACCCGGCGCGGCCCGATCTGAGGGTTTATGTCCTTCTCACATCTCGGCTTGTCCGAAAAGGTTCTCGCCGCCGTTGCGGCGGCCGGTTACAAAGCTCCCACCCCGATCCAAGACCAAGCGATACCGCACGTGCTCGCCCGGCGCGACGTGCTCGGCATCGCACAAACCGGCACCGGCAAGACGGCGGCATTCACGCTGCCCATGCTGACCATGCTGGAACAGGGCCGCGCCCGCGCGCGCATGCCGCGCACGCTCATTCTGGAGCCGACGCGCGAGCTCGCCGCGCAGGTCGAGGAGAATTTTTCCAGGTACGGCGCCAAAAGCAAGCTCAACGTCGCCCTCATCATCGGCGGCGTTTCGTTTGACGATCAGGACACCAAGCTCATGCGCGGCGTCGATGTACTGATCGCAACGCCGGGCCGTCTGCTCGACCATTTCGAGCGCGGCCGGCTCCTGCTCAACGGCGTCGAGCTTCTGGTCATCGACGAAGCCGACCGCATGCTCGATATGGGCTTCATTCCCGACATCGAGCGCATCTGCAAACTCGTTCCCTTCACCCGCCAAACCCTGTTCTTCACCGCGACCATGCCGCCGGAAATCCGACGCATCACCGAGCAGTTCCTGCACAATCCGGTTCGCGTCGAAGTCGCCAAGCCCGCCACCACGCTCGCCACCACGGCCCAGTTTCTGGTCAAGTCCGGCCGCGAGGGCCACGACAAGCGCGACACGCTGCGCCGCCTGATCCGCGCGGCGGAAGGCTTGAAGAACGCGATCATCTTCTGCAACCGCAAGCGTGACGTGGCGACGCTCCATCGCTCGCTGCTCCGGCACGGATTTTCGGTGCTGGCGCTGCATGGCGACATGGACCAGCCGGCGCGGACGGCGGCGCTCGAGCAATTCCGCAAGGGCGAGGTCACGCTGCTGGTCGCCTCCGACGTCGCCGCGCGCGGTCTCGACATTCCCGACGTGAGCCATATCTATAATTTCGATGTTCCGGTGCATCCCGACGATTATGTGCATCGCATCGGCCGCACCGGCCGCGCCGGGCGCAGCGGCACCGCGATCACGATCGTCGCCGGCGCCAACGACGCCAAGGCGGTGGCGGCAATCGAAAAGCTGACCGCCAGCACGATTCCCTTCATGAACGACGACGCTTTGCCCGCGGTCGCGCCGCAGCCGGCAAGCGCGCCGCAACGACAAGCTGCGCCGCAACCGCGGCGCGCGCGCGGTGACGGCCACCGCCAGTCGGGTCGTCCCTCCGCCTCGGTTGCGCGCGCTCCGCAGCCGGCAAAGCCGCGCACCGAAGAAGCCGACACATCGCATCTGCCGGCGTTTTTGCTTCGCCCCGTGCCGCTGAAGGCTTGAGTTCCTGATGGCTTCGACGCTCGTAGCGGCGCGCGTGCGTCGTTGCGGGTTGTTTACTGCTCCTTCATCGGTTCCTTTTAGGTTTAAAGCATTCCCTACAGCCTGTCGTGCTGTTAGAGCGGGTCCCGATATTTTAGGTTGAGTCGGAGAGAGCTATGGCCGTGCCCTGCGACGAGCACGAACGTACACTCGCCTTTGCCGAGATCGCACTCCAGCAAATCAGGGCGCTCCACCAACCCGCCTCGCCGCGCAATTTCGAGATCTGGTACCAATACGCCACCGGCTACAGCCCGCAGCTCAATCGGGCGATCAACGAGATGCTGACGCAGAAGGGCACGCTCTGCGACACCGACATCGATCAGATTTACGACACTTATCTGTCGCCCAGCCGCGTGACGGAACGGCTCGATACGGTCGGCTCGCGCATGGCCGATGAGATCAAGCAAGTGCTCGCCATGATCGACACCGCCGCCGGCTCGGCAACCAGCTATTCGGCCAGCCTCGCCGACGCCAGCGAAAAACTGCAAGGCGCGAGCGACAATCTGCACGGCGCCGGTGACGGCGCGGCGCTTCGTATCGTAATCGAGCGCCTCGTCGCCGGCGCCAAGGAGATGGAGACCAGCAACAGAAAGCTCGAAGCGCGGCTCTCCGCCTCGCGGCAGGAAATCGAGCAGCTGCAGCTGAATCTGGAGATCGTCCGCACCGAGAGCCTGACCGATCCGCTGACCACGCTGGCGAACCGCAAGTGCTTCGACGCGGAGCTCAACAGGGCGGTCGCCGAAGCCAAGGCCGGTTTTGAGCCGTTGACTCTATTGATGTGCGACGTCGATCACTTCAAGGCGTTCAACGACAGGTTCGGGCATCCCACCGGCGATCAGGTTTTACGTCTCGTCGCCATGTCGGTGAAGCAAAACGTCAAGGGCCAGGACATTGCCGCGCGCTATGGCGGCGAGGAATTCGCCGTCGCCCTGCCGAAGACGGCGCTCCGATCGGCGATCACCGTCGCCGATCAGATCCGGCGCGCGGTGATGAGCAAGGAACTGATGAAACGATCGAGCGGCGAGCGTCTTGGCCGCGTGACCATCTCCATCGGCGTGGCGCTGCTGCGGCCGGCGGATACGGCGCAATCCTTGATCGAGCGCGCCGACAAATGCCTCTACGCTGCCAAGCGCGACGGCCGCAATCAGGTGATCTCCGAAAGCGATCCCGACGCGGACGACAGGTCCAAAGTCATGGCGGCCCGTGTGGCCTAACCAAAGCGGAAAACCTCCGAGTCGCCCTGAGCCTTGACCGGATCGGCAGTCATTGTTCCTCTTCCCCAGATCAACGCAAATTCCGTGTTTAAGCTTCGGCAAAGATAGGCGCAGCTGCGCTTCGCGTTTCCCGCCGTTCGGCGTCGGCTCGGCGGCATTCGGTTGCCGCAAGTCGCGGATTCGTGACCGCATCCCACACTGGGGCTACAAGAATGTCACTGGTGCATGCTACGGTTTTAGTCTCCTGACAGTCTCCTCCCAGCCGGATGAATGCGACGGCTTCGGGTGGCAAGATCGATCTTAAGAAGCTTTGCGTTCGCTCGGCGGAATTTCATTAGCCGCTGCGGAGCGATCGGCGCGTTCACCGCTCATACTCCGGTGCGATCACATCCAAGCAAGGGAGACACCGATGGCCAAGTATGACGTTACGAAATTGAACGTCGCGATCGACAAGTTGCTTACGGTAACGGAAAATCCGAGGCACCGGTTTCTCCTCCAAGCCTATTCCCGCCACCGCTATTTGGAGGTTGCTGGCCGCTATGAGGAGATATTCGCGCCGGAGATGATGTCGCCAAACCCTTGCTATCATTTCCAAGCGGAGGGTATGCGTGCGAAACTCGAAGGACAGGAGGCAGTCAAAAGTCTGTACCGTCTTTGGGCGGACACCAACCAAAGCATCTTCTATGTCGAGAATGAACAGGTCGCGGTTGCGGATAATTTCATTGCTTCGATAGCTAATTATCATCAGCAATTGTGGGGAAGATCTCTTACACTTAATAAGGTGTCCTCCTACTTGCCGGGCTTTCTCTCTGACGCGATCCTAAAGAAGGTGCTTGCCACACAAGGGATGAGGGCGGACGAGAATGCGATGTATCTCTATTCTAGTTTCATCGAGATGGTCTGGCCTTATGACGATCGCGGACGACTTATCGGCGAGGATGTGTGGGAGCCCGATCCTGATAAGGCGACTATCGTAAAACTCGACCCGGCCGACGTTCTGACGACGGCTGAGTCCGTCAAGCTGCTCAACCCGCTGATCAAGCCGCTGCCGTCGTTCGACGAGATGGTGCTGGGCAAAACTACAGTAATGCCGATGCGGGCCTAACCGGACGTTTGCACCGGGCGCGTGCGACATGACATAGCGCGCCGCATGCCCGGCGTGGCTGCCGGGAGCTTTGTTCAACATTCGAATGATTTGGAGATTTGATATGACTATCACCCGTCGCACCGCGACAATCGGCGGTCTGAGCCTCCTCGCTGGCACCACAATGAGCACAATAGGCCGAGCGGATTGGGACGGCCCGCTCTACGGCGCTGTTGAAGGAGGAGAGGAATTCTGGGTGGCCACGGACGCCTATATTTTCGGCTACCCGCTCGTGACCATGGAGATGACCCGTAGGATCATGACCAACGTGGCGGCCCCGGAAGGCAACCATGCGCCGATGGGCCAATTCGCCAAGGCTCGCACCTATCCGGATGCGTCCTTTCGGGACGTGACCGCGCCGAACGCCGACACGCTTTACACGGTCGCATGGATTGATATCGGCGACGAGCCATGGGTGTTGAGCATCCCCGACATGAAGGATCGCTATTTCCTGGTGCCGATGCTGGACGCGTGGACCAACGTCTTCCAGGTCCCCGGCAAGCGCACCACCGGCACAGGCGCACAGACCTACGCAATCACTGGACCGCGATGGAAGGGCGCGCTGCCAGCCGGCGTCAAAGAATATCAGTCACCGACCAACCTTGTGTGGATACTCGGCCGTATCTACTGCACGGGCACTCCGGAGGATTACGCCGCCGTCCACGAAGCCCAGGATCAGTTCAAACTGGTGCCGCTGAGCTCTTACGAAAAGCCCTATACGCCTCCCGCAGCAACCGTGAGCCCGTCGATCGACATGAAGACTGCCGTCCGTGAGCAGGTGAATCGGATGGACCCGAAGGAGTATTTCACGCTGCTCGCACAGCTCATGAAGAGCAACCCTCCTGCACCGGCGGACGCCCCCGAACTTGCCAAGTTTTCCAGGATCGGGCTCGTGCCCGGCAAGGATTTCGATGCGAGCAAACTCAACGCGGACTTCGCCAAGCGCATCCCGCAGATCGGCTTTGACCGGATCGCGGCCCAAATCAAGCTCAACAAGGAGATTCGTGACGTCAATGGTTGGCTCTACACGACCAAGACCGGAATTTACGGAACGGACTATCTGATGCGGGCGTTCATTACGGCCTTCGGCCTGGGCGCGAACCGCCCGCAGGATGCCATCTACCCCATCTCGACAAAGGATAACGACGACGCGGCCTACGATGGGAGCGGCAAATACGTCATGCGCTTTCCCAAAGGGGACATGCCGCCTGCGACCGGGTTCTGGTCGGTGACGATGTACGACAGCGCATTTTTCTTCGTGGCTAATCCGATCAACCGCTACTCGATCAGCGCCAGGCAAAATCTGAAATCCAATCCGGACGGGTCGGTCGATCTCTACATCCAGAAGGATTCCCCAGGTCCAGACAAAGAATCAAACTGGCTGCCGGCCCCAGACGGCAAATTCCAACTGATGCTGCGCCTGTATTGGCCCAACGAGAACGATCCCTCGATCCTCGACGGCTCGTGGAAAATTCCTGCGGTGACGAGAGCAAGCTGATGGACGTTGCCAATTGCGCGAGTGGCGTACCCGTGTCTCGCCCCGTATCCAAGTGCAATGTTGCGCGGCCGCGCCAAAGGCGCGAGCCCGGGAATCCATAGTCACTGAGCTATCAGAAGAAACGCTGGATGCCCCGGAATGATGGGCGCTCAGTGCGCCTCGGCGCCACCCGCCTCCGGCCGCGCCGGTTCGAGCTGAACCGATTCACCGCAACCGCACGCCGAGGTCTGATTGGGATTGTTGAACACGAACTGGGCGGAGAGCTTGTCGATCTTGTAATCCATCTCGGTCCCCAGAAGGAACAGCACGGCCTTGGGATCGATGAGGATGCGCACGCCCTTGTCCTCGATCACCTCGTCGAGCGGATTGATCTTTTCCGCATATTCCATGGTGTAGGCCATGCCGGCGCAGCCGCCATTCTTGACGCCGACACGCACGGCCGCGATCGGCCGCTCGGCTTTGGCCATGACTGCTTTGATACGCTCCGCCGCGGCGGCAGTGAGCCGCATCACCTGAGGTCTCGGCCGGGGGCTGGCCATCTTTCAAGTCCTCCTCATGTTCGCTCCGTTGCGGCAAACATGTTGTTGCGAACTGTTGCAAGTCGAAACTTCTAAGTCGAAACTCCTAACAATCGCACTGAGTTGATGTAATGCGCCGACAGGCGCCGCGCAACTCATTCACAGATCACCACATATTGAGCACCGCACGCGCCTCGTCCGACATGCGGCTCGGATCCCACGGCGGATCCCAGACGATGTTGACCTTGGCCTCGCGCACGCCCGGCACGCTCGCCACCGCATTCTCCACCATGGCCGGCAGCTCCGCCGCCGACGGACAGTTCGGCGTGGTCAGTGTCATGTCGACCTTGACGACGCGATCGTCGTCGAGATCGACTTTGTAAATGAGGCCGAGCTCATAGATGTCGGCGGGAATCTCCGGGTCGTAAACGGTCTTGAGCGCGTTGACGATCTCATCGCCCAAACGCGCCATTTCGTCCGGCGGGATCGCCGACCCCTGTTCGGCTGTAATTTGGGTGCCGCCGGCGGGGGCATTGGCTTTCGGAACGCTGGAGGCGGCAGCCGGCGGGCCCTCCACGGCCACATCCGCGACACCGGCGCCCAGGCTGTCAATTTTCGGTTCGTCGATCATGCGAAGAAATCCTGAGCTTTGATGAGCGCCTGCGCCAGGCAATCGATCTCATCGCGCGTGTTGTACATGGCGAACGAGGCGCGGCAGCTCGCGGTGACGCCAAAGCGCGCCAGCAGGGGCATGACGCAATGCGTGCCGGCCCGCACGGCGACGCCCGAACGGTCGATGATGGTCGCCACGTCGTGCGGATGGGCGCCCTTGATTTCAAACGACACGATGGCGCCCTTGTCCGTCGCCGTGCCGAAAATGCGCAGCGAATTGATCTCGCGCAGCCGGTCTTGGGCATAGCGCAGGAGAACTGCTTCATGGGCGCGGATGCGCGGCTTGCCGACCGACGCGACGTAGTCGAGCGCCGCGCCGAGCCCGATCGCCTGCACGATCGAAGGCGTACCGGCCTCGAATTTATAGGGCGGCTCGGCATAGGTGATCTTGTCCTGCGTCACCTCGCGGATCATCTCGCCGCCGCCGTTGAACGGCGGCATGGCCTCGAGATGCCGGTATTTGCCGTAGAGCACGCCGATGCCGGTCGGACCGTAGAGCTTGTGGCCGGTAAAGGCGTAGAAATCGCAGTCGATATCCTGCACGTCGACATCGGCATGCACGGCGCCCTGGGCGCCGTCCACCAGCACCGGAATGCCGTGGGCATGCGCGATCCGCGTCACCTCTTTCACCGGCACCAGCGTGCCCAGCATGTTCGACATGTGGGTGATCGCCACCATCCTGGTGCGCGGGCCGATCAGCTTTTCGAACTCGTCGATGAGGAAATTGCCTTCGTCATCGACCGGCGCCCATTTGATCACCGCGCCCGCCCGCTCGCGCAGGAAATGCCAGGGCACGATGTTGGAATGGTGCTCCATGATCGAGAGAATGATTTCGTCGCCCGCTTTGATGCGCTCGCGGCCGAAGGTATAGGCGACCAGGTTGATCGCCTCGGTCGCGTTGCGGGTGAAGATGATCTCTTCCTTGCGGCGGGCGTTGAGAAAAGCCGCCACCTTCTCGCGCGCGCCTTCGTAAGCCTCGGTCGCCTCGTTGGCGAGATAATGCAGCCCGCGATGAACGTTGGCGTATTGCGACGTGTAGACTTGGTTGAGCCGGTCGAGCACGGCCTGCGGCTTCTGCGCGGAGGCGGCGTTGTCGAGATAGACCAGCGGCTTGCCATAAACCTGCGTCGCCAGGATCGGGAAATCCGCGCGGATGCGGTTCACGTCATAAGCGCCGTTAGTCACTGCCGGATGCATAGCAATCCTAGTCTTTCTTCGTCCGCGCCTTGAGCCACGCCGCAACCTGCTCGATCAGGGCCTCGCGCATGCCGGCATGCTCGATGCCTTCGATCGCCTCGCCGAGAAACGCCTGGATCAAGAGCGCGTCGGCTTCGGCCGCCGGAATGCCGCGCGCCATCAGATAGAATTTCAGCTCCTCGTCGATGGCACCTGCGGTCGCGCCGTGGCCGCATTGCACATCGTCGGCGAAGATTTCCAGCTCCGGTTTGTTGTCGGCCTCGGCCTGCTCGGACAGAAGCAGCGCCCGCGTCATCATCTTCGCGTCGGTCTGCTGCGCGCCGGGCCGCACCACGATGCGGCCCTGGAACACGCCATGCGCCTCGTCGTCGAGCACGGATTTGAAGACTTCGCGGCTCTGGCAGCCGCGCGCCGCGTGGTTGACGACCAGCGTCGTGTCGGCGTGCTGCCGCCCCTTCAGGAGCGTGGCGCCGCCGATATGGGCGATCGTCTCTTCGCCGTCGAATTTGAGGAAGAGCTGATTGCGCACGACCGCGCCGCCGGCGGTGAAGGTGAAGGTATTGAACCGCGCTCGGGCCCCGATCGCCGCCGCCAGCGTCGAGATATGCAGCGCGTCGGCGCCTTCGCCGATGATCTTGACATGATCGACATGCGCCTCGTCGGCGACGAAAAGTTCGAGCGCGGCGTTGGCCTGATAACCGCTGCCGGCCGGGCCTTCGTAGCTCTCGATCAGCATGACGCGGGCGCGCTCGCCGACGATCATCAGCGAACGCGCGAAGCTCGCGGCGGGCTTCTGCGAAGCGGCGAAGACGAGATGGAGCGGCCGCTTGATGGTCGCGCCGGCGCGAACGCGGATCACGGCGCCGTCGCCCATGAGTGCGGTGTTGAGCGCGACCGCAACGTCGCTTGTCGGCGCAAGCTTGCCGAGATGCGCCACCAGTTCTTCATCGTTCTCGGCGAGCGCCGCGGCGAGCGAAGTGAGCGAAAGCCCCTCCTCGAGCGCTCCGGTGTCGGACAATTCCGGCACGAAGGCGCCGTCGACAAAGACGAGCCGGCGGGCTTCGCCGTCGCCCAAGAGCGCACCCGCGCTCCTGGCGCGGGCTTTCGCTTGCGCATCCGGCGGGCTTGCGAGCGGCTTTGCGTCCCGCATCAGCGCGCGCAGGTCGGTATATTTCCAGTCTTCGATACGGCGATGCGGCAGGCCTTCCCGAGCGAAAACGTCGAACGCGGCCGCGCGCTCCTGCGCGATCGCCTCGCCGCCCGGCAAATGCGGGCGCGCCTGGCTAAAGACGTGGGCCAGCGCCGTCTCCGCCGCGGTCCTGATCACTTTCACTTCAGCCATTGCAGCATCGCCTCGGCATTGATGTGTGCGGGGCAGACATTGCGCCTACGCCGCCTCCTCGGCCTGATATTCGGCATAGCCGCGCGCCTCGAGCTCGAGCGCGAGATCCTTGCCGCCGGTCCGCACGATGCGGCCCTTCGACAGCACATGCACCACGTCGGGCACGATGTAGTTGAGGAGCCGCTGGTAATGCGTGATGACGACGAAGGCGCTGTTTGGCCCGCGCAGGCGGTTGACGCCGTCGGAGACGATCCGCAGCGCATCGATATCGAGGCCGGAATCGGTTTCGTCGAGCACCGAAAGCTTCGGCTCGAGCAGCGCCATCTGCAGGATCTCGTTGCGCTTCTTCTCGCCGCCGGAGAAGCCGACATTCACGCCGCGGCGCAGCATGTCCTGGTCGATGTTGAGCTTCTTCGCCACCTCGCGCACACGCTTTAAAAATTCCGGGGTGGAGAGCTCCGCCTCGCCGCGCTTCTTGCGCTGCGCGTTGAGCGCGGTGCGCAGGAAGGTCATGGTCGCGACGCCGGGGATTTCCAGCGGATATTGAAACGCCAGGAACAGCCCGGCGGCGGCGCGCTCGTCGGGCTCCATGTCGAACATGTTCTTGCCGTTGAAGCGGACTTCGCCTTGCGTCGGCTCATAGCCGTCCTTGCCGGCAAGCACATAGGCGAGCGTCGATTTGCCGGAGCCGTTCGGCCCCATGATCGCATGCACCTCGCCCGCATTCACGGTGAGGTCTAGACCTTTGAGAATCTCCTTGCCGTCGATCTCGACGTGCAAATTTTCGATTTCCAACAACGGCATTTCTCTAACCCAATCCTTGAAAGTGATTTTTCCGCTCATTCCCGCGAAAGCGGGAATCCGGCTCTTTGAGCCAACCTGGGTCCCCGCCTTCGCGGGGACAAGCGGACTTGATGAGGGCGCTCATCCGACCGATCCTTCCAGCGAGACCGAGATCAGCTTCTGCGCCTCGACGGCGAATTCCATCGGCAATTGCTGCAGCACGTCCTTGACGAAGCCATTGACGACCAGAGCGGTCGCCTCCTCGGCCGACAGACCGCGCTGGCGGCAATAGAACAGCGTCTCCTCGGAGATCTTCGAGGTGGTCGCCTCGTGCTCGAACACGGTCCTCGAATTCTTCGCCTCGATATAGGGCACCGTGTGCGCGCCGCATTTGTCGCCGATCAGGAGCGAATCGCAATTGGTGAAGTTGCGCGCGCCGGTGGCGCGGCGATGCGCGGTGACCAGCCCGCGATACGTGTTGTTCGAGTGCCCGGCGGCGATGCCCTTAGAGATGATGCGGCTCGTGGTGTTCTTGCCGAGATGCAGCATTTTGGTGCCGGAATCGACCTGTTGATAGCCGTTGGAAATGGCGATCGAATAGAACTCGCCGCGGGAGTTGTCGCCGCGCAGGATGCAGCTCGGATATTTCCAGGTGATGGCCGAGCCGGTCTCCACCTGCGTCCACGAGATCTTGGCGTTCCGGCCGCGGCAATCGCCGCGCTTGGTGACGAAATTGAAGATGCCGCCGCGGCCGGCCGCGTCGCCCGGATACCAGTTCTGAATGGTGGAATATTTGATCTCGGCGTCGTCGAGGGCGACAAGCTCCACCACCGCGGCGTGAAGCTGGTTCTCGTCGCGCATCGGCGCGGTACAGCCTTCGAGATAGCTCACATAAGACCCCTTGTCGGCGACGATCAGCGTGCGCTCGAACTGGCCGGTATTGCGCTCGTTGATGCGGAAATAAGTCGACAGCTCCATCGGGCAGCGCACGCCCGGCGGCACGTAGACGAACGAGCCGTCGGAGAACACCGCCGAATTGAGCGTGGCGAAGAAATTGTCGCTGACCGGCACCACCGTACCGAGATATTTCTTCACCAGCTCGGGATGCTCGTGCACGGCTTCCGAGATCGGCATGAAGAGGACGCCAGCCTTGGCCAGTTCGGCCTTGAAGGTCGTGGCGACAGAAACGGAATCGAACACCGCGTCCACCGCGACCCGGCCATAGCCGTTGCCGCCCTCGCCCCGCTCGCCTTCCTCGCCCGCCTCCCCCTCCCTTCCCTCCCCCGCTTGCGGGGGAGGGTTAGGGTGGGGGCTCTGAATGCCGAGCAGCGCCTCGCGCTCGCGCAGCGGAATGCCAAGCTTCTCGTACGTGCGCAGAATTTCCGGATCGATCTCGTCGAGCGACTTCGGCGCCTTCTTCGGCGCGGAATAGTAATAGATGTCCTGATAGTCGATCGGGCCGTATTCGACCTTGGCCCATTTCGGCTCATGCATGGTGAGCCAGCGGCGATACGCATCGAGCCGCCAGGCGAGCATCCATTCCGGCTCGTTCTTTTTCGCCGAGATGAAGCGGATGGTATCTTCGGAAAGGCCTTTCGGCGCCTTGTCCGATTCGATCTGCGTCTCGAATCCATACTTATACTGATCGACGTCGATCCGGCGGACCTGGTCCACCGTCTCTTGCACTGCCGGCATTCGTCCCTCCGCTCACGGTTTCAAGGACCGCGGGTTGGATGTGTCCGTATGGTCAGGTGCGCCTTGTCTCGGTCACCCCTTTAGCCGTTTGAATCGTTCAAAAGGCCGCGAAATCCGTCATTCACAGAGCCATTTAGGCGGCCCTGCCCTGTTGTCCCTTAGATAATGCAGAAGCGAGCTTTCTCCAAGCGCCAAGGAACCGTTCGATGTCGGCTTCCGCGGTCGCCCAGCCCAGGCTGACGCGCACGGCGCCGCTCGCCACAGCGGGCGAAACCCCCATGGCTGCAAGGACATGCGAGGGCTGCACCCTGCCGGACGAGCAGGCCGCGCCGGACGACACGGCAACCCCTTCGAGATCGAAGGCAATAACCGCCGTCTCGGCTTTCATGCCGTCGACCGTGAACAGGGTCGTGTTGGGCAGCCTTTCGGCACCCTCGCCGAAGATCACGGCCTGCGGCGAGATTGCCTTGAGCCCCGCTTCCAGGCGGCGCCGCAAGACCAACATGGCCGCGGCCTCCTCGGCACGCCGCACCCGCGCCGCCGCGGCCGCCGCGCCGAAGGCGGCGATGCCGGCGACATTCTCCGTGCCGGCGCGCACGCCCCGCTCTTGCCCGCCACCGCGGATCAGCGGATCGGCGAAATGAATATCGTCGCGCGCTCGCACCAGGGCGCCGAGCCCCTTCGATCCTCCGATCTTGTGCGCGGAGAGCGTCAAGAGGTCGGCGCCGAGCGCGCCGATATCGCAGGCGATGCGGCCCGCCGCCTGCACCGCGTCGACATGCAGAAGCCCGTTCGCCGCATGCACAATGGCGGCCGCTTCCGCGACCGGCTGAATGACGCCGGTCTCGTTGTTGGCGAGCATGAGGGAAACAAGCGGCCGCGAGGCGCGCGAGGCCGCCTGCGCAAGCGCCGCAAGATCAAGCCGGCCGCCGGTGTCGACCGGCAGATCCTCCACCGCCGCGCGGGGAAATCTGCCGCCGGTTCGCACCGAGGGATGCTCGATCGCCGATATGAACAGCCGGTCGCGCGGCTGCTTCTCGTTCGCCGTCTCGATCGCGGGGGAAAGCGCGAGCGCATTGGCTTCGGTGCCGCTTGACGTAAAAAACACGTCCGCCCGCCGCCCGCCGACGAGCGCCGCTACCTGCTCGCGCGCCTGCTCGACCAGGCGGCGCGCCGCCCGCCCCTCGGCATGGACCGAGGACGGGTTGCCGGTCAGCGCGAGCGCCTCCTGCAACGCCGCCCGCGCCGCCTCCCGCAGCGGCGCCGTAGCGTTCCAGTCGAAATATGCGCGTTCTGCCAATTCCGTTGCCTTGACTTCGGTCCGCTCATTCCCGCGCAAGCGAGAATCCAGGAGGCAATTGCCCCGCCGCTGCAGGGGCCAATCCGGGTCTCCGCTTCCGCAGGGAAGAGCGGGCATCATAGCCAACCCGAACAAGCACATCGTAATGCTTGCTTTTTGACCCTAGCCCTGTGCTAGAAGTCGCGAAACGCCGCTCGCGCCCCTATGTAACAGTCGCCAGTTCAAAATCTGAATGGTTTTCGTCAGTACGTTCGCCTGACGGCGCCGTCAAGCGCCTGCGCTATTGCGCTCGCCGCAGGGTAAATCGAGGTTCCGCAACCATGCCCGAAGTCATCTTCACCGGCCCGGCTGGGCGCATCGAAGGCCGCTATCATCCCGCGCGCCAGAAAAATGCGCCGATCGGCATCGTGCTGCATCCGCATCCGCAATTCGGCGGCACGATGAACCATCAGATCGTTTATCAGCTCTACTACTCTTTTGTGCATCGCGGCTTTTCCGCGCTCCGTTTCAATTTCCGCGGCGTCGGACGCAGCCAGGGCGGCTTCGATCATGGCATCGGCGAGCTTTCGGACGCCGCCTCAGCGCTCGACTGGGCGCAATCGGTCAACCCGGAGGCGCGCAGCTGCTGGATCGCGGGTTTCTCGTTCGGCTCCTGGATCGGCATGCAGCTTCTGATGCGCCGGCCGGAGATCGAGGGCTTTATCTCGATCGCGCCGCCCGCCAACCTCTACGACTTTTCCTTTCTCGCCCCATGCCCGTCGTCCGGCCTGATCATCCATGGCGACAAGGACGCCGTGGTGCCGCACCGCGATGTCACCACGCTGGTCGAGAAGCTCAAGACGCAGAAGGGTATCGTCATCGAGCAAAAGGTCGTGCCCGGCGCCAATCATTTCTTCGACGGCAAGGTGGAAGCGCTGATGACCTCGGTCAGCGCTTATCTCGATAAGCGGCTTGGCACCAAGGCTGGCCGCGCGACCAGTGCGGCGTAGAGCATGATCCGGAAAAGCTGCCCCGATTGATCCGGGGGGTACCGGTTTTCCGAAAAGATCATGCTCAAACAAAAAAGTATTTCGCAGGATGGGTTGAACCAACGGGTCCGGCCCGAAGTGGCCGGCCCACTGGCAAGCTCCGTAAAACCCGTCGCCGCGGCGGTTTCGGTCAAGAAGATGATGGGTTTCGCTGTGCTCAACCCATCCTACGTCCCAACCGACGTTGGCCTCACGCCCGGCGGAACGAATTGTCCGGCATCACATAGCCCATCGTCTGCATCGCCTCGCTGATTTCGGCGACATAGCCGAACGTGCAATCGGCGAGCTTCTGTCCGTTCGGCATGACGATGTCGGAAAACCGACCGTGGCCTTCGGCAGCCGCCTTCATGCGGCCGACCAGCGACACGGCTTGCTCAAGACCAAGAACAGGTTTTGCCATTCTTCTTTTCCCCCAGTTGCCAAGCTTACGCGGCGTAGGCCGGGCTTCGAGCATGATCCGGAAAAGTGGAAACCGGTTTTCCGAAAGATCATGCTCCACCAAAACGTTAGAGCGCCTATCGGCTCAATCCGAAGCGATTGCGCTCCAAGCGCCAGCGAAGCCCACGCGGACTCCAGAGCGGACTGACGCAACAATGGCGGGTACGCGCGCTTTTCGCCTCACCGAAGCGCAAGCGCTATCGCGCTTATCGAATCATCGCGCGCAAAAGATTTTAAACAAAGCATGACGGTGCGGAAAAGCCGTCCCAGGTTACCGGCTATGCTACGCCGCGGCCGCACTCTGCGCCGGGCCTGAAGCCGCATGCGCTTCATTGATGGCCGCGACCGAGCGCTCGACCGCCGACCACAAGCCCGTCATCTCCACGCCCGCCAGCGACTCAGGCGCGACCTCGCCGATGCTCGCGCCGGCGGCGAGCGTCAGCACGAAACCAGTGCGCTGGCTCACCTGCCCCGCCCACACCGGAATACCGAGCGCTTCGAAAAAAGCCCGCGACTGCACCACCGCCGGCGCTTCCTTGTCGTCGCGTTTCACCGGGGTGGCATTGAGCACGACCGCGTAAGGCTTGTTGCGCTCGTGCGCCGCCGCCACCGTCTCGCGCACCGCGTTGAGATCGAAAAATCCCGGCCGCGCCGGAATGAGCACCAGCGTCGCCGCACGGATCGCTTCCTGCGCCACCACCCACATGCTCGCCGCGGTATCGATGAAGGCCCAGTCGTAGCCCTCGACCATGGCCATCGCCAGCGCGCGCTCGATGCCGCGGGCGCCGCTGCGCAGATCGGGCTGCCGGTCCGGCCGCAGCGAATGCCAGAGCGTGAGCGAGCCTTGCGGATCGGCGTCGATCACGATGCAGCGGTGCCCCGCCTGGTGACAGAGCGCGGCGAGATGCGCCGTGAGCGTGCTCTTGCCCGCCCCGCCCTTACGCGACGCCATGGTGATGATGTTCATGGCAGAATCTCCCGATAGCCGCCTGATCGATGCTGGGGCCAATATGGTTAACGAGAGGTTACCGATGGAACTTTCGGCGGGCCGAGCGCAGCGGCGTCGCTTGGGTCGCGCGGATTGTAGGGTGGGCTGAGCAAAGCGAAGCCCCCGCGGAACGTAAGCTTACGTCGGCGCGGCGCACTGCGCCTTTGCCCACCCCACGGCGCTACTTCCGTCGCCCGTGTGTGGCACGTCTCCGATGCGGAGACAGAACTTGACATTAGTCCCTATTTCAGTTACATATTCCCCCGCTTGCTCACTCAAGGGGCGTCACCGGTGACGTGTCGACTGGCGGAGCAGGTGCGGTGCCTCCGCGCGGGACTCGTAACCCCGCGCCGGGGCGGCTTCGGGCATCAGTCCTCCGGTACTACGGCCGGGGCGTGGGGTGCTTCCACTGGACTGGGACAGGCGAAGGCGGATAACGCCCGCCGGAGCCAAGTCCCAGGAAACCTGGCCTGGAACTGAACCGGGAGGTCAAAGTCCCGGCGAGAGCCGCTGCGGGGCGCCGGAAGGCGAGCGCGCCGCCGACATGGCGCGCATCCGCCCGAGCGCAGATGAGTGGCGCAATTGCGCACACTTGTCGGCGCGGCGGACATGGTTGGATGCGCCTTTCGGCGCTCCGCTCCCCTCGGCTTTTTTCGCGGGGAGCAGAAATTTTCGGGCGTGGTTTGGCAAGACTCGGGCGCAGGCGGCGCCGCGAGAACGTTTCCGCTTTTCCTGCCCCGCGAAGCGGGGGCGGATGAAGGAGGAAGCAGCGAATATGAGTTTTTGCCGGGGGCTAATTCGCCGCGCCCAACTGCGCGACGGTGCCGGGGCCCGACGACCCTAACGAGAAGGACAGCACGATATCGCGCGCCTGCTGCTTGAAATGAGTTTCGACCGAGCGGCGCACGATCTCGGCCAGTGCGGCCAACGGCTTTCGTTCATAGAGCTGAGGATAAGCCACCGTGACAGTCAGGAGCTGCCCGTTTTTCCACTCGAAGCCGACATTCGGCTTCACGCCGGTTGTGCTTTCCAGATCGGTTTCGACCGCCTTGGCGTATTTCCATCCCTCGATCAGCGTTGAGATCACGCCGCAGGCGGCAACACCGAGCGCGAGAACGAGCAAGGCGGAGAATCTGAATACGGCCACTCTGGTCATGCCGGCGCCTCTTCGTGTCGGGACGCGAAGTATTGTACAAGACCGCACCAAACGCAGTAACTTCGGCGCTCAAAGAACAATTCGTATCGCCGAGCCGCGCGCAACGCTGGCCGGCACAGGGAGGGTCAGCATGAGGAAGTTTGCCACCGCCTTGCTCGCGGGCGCCGCGTTGTCGTTGTGCGTCGCCGGCCTCGCCGAAGCCAAAGGCAAGGTGATCGGCGTCTCCTGGTCGAACTTCCAGGAAGAGCGCTGGAAAACCGACGAGGCGGCGATGAAAGCCGCCATCGCGGCGGCCGGCGACAGATACATTTCCGCCGACGCGCAATCCTCCGCGCAGAAACAATTGACCGACATCGAAAGCCTGATCGCGCAGGGCGCCAACGCGCTGATCGTGCTGGCGCAGGATGCCTCCGCCATTGCGCCGGCGGTGCAGAAGGCGATCGACGAAGGCATTCCGGTCATCGGCTACGACCGCCTGATCGAAAATCCGAACGCCTTCTACATCACCTTCGACAACAAGGAAGTCGGCCGCATGCAGGCGCGCGGCGTGTTCGCCGTCAAGCCGCAGGGCAATTACGCCTTCATCAAGGGATCGTCCGCCGATCCGAACGCGGACTTTCTGTTCAGCGGGCAGATGGAGGTGCTTAAAGGCGCGCTCGATTCCGGCGCGATCAAAAATGTCGGCGCGGTCTATACCGATGGCTGGCTGCCGGCGAACGCGCAAAGAAACATGGAGCAGATCCTGACCAAGACCAACAACAAGGTCGACGCGGTCGTGGCGTCGAATGACGGCACCGCCGGCGGCGCCATCGCGGCGCTGGCGGCGCAGGGCCTCGCCGGCAGCGTGCCGGTCTCCGGTCAGGACGGCGATCACGCCGCGCTCAACCGCATCGCGCTCGGCACGCAGACCGTGTCGGTGTGGAAGGACGCCCGCGAGCTCGGCAAAAAGGCGGCGGAGATCGCAGCCTCCCTCGCCGACGGCAAGAAGATGAGCGACATTCCCGGCGTGATGACGTTTTCCGGCGGGCCGAAGAAGGTCGCGATGAAAGCGCTGCTGCTGACGCCTGTGCCGATCACCAAGGACAATCTCGGTATCGTCATCGATGCGGGCTGGATCAAAAAAGCAGAAGTCTGCCAGGGCGCGAAGCCCGGCAGCGTGAAGGTTTGCGAGTGAGAGCTGAGATATGACTCATTCGATCGCCCCATTCCGGCTTACAGAAAAATGATCGGCCCCCCGGCGGCGATAATGGCAGGCGCCGGAAGTGTGCCCTCTCCCCTTGCGGGAGAGGGCGGCTCGGCCTTTCAACAAGAAGAGGGGGTGAGGGGCGCGGCGCGCCCCCTCATCCAACCCCGCCGGCTCAAACTCCGGCGATGCCTTCTCCCGCGAGGGGAGAAGGCACATTCATGAGCACAGAATTACCTGACACGATGAGCGGCAAAGGCCGCGAGCCGCCACGTTCGACAATCATGCCAACCCGCTCGCCTGCCCTCGCCCGCTTTCTCAAAGCCACCGAGCTCGACACGCGCATGCTCGGTATGGTCGGCGCGCTGCTGCTGATCTGGATCGCTTTGCACGTGCTCTCGGGCGGATTGTTTCTGACGCCGCGCAATCTGTGGAATCTGTCGGTGCAATCGTCGCCGGTCGCCATCATGGCGACCGGCATGGCGCTGGTCATCGTCACCCGCAACATCGATCTGTCGATCGGCTCGATGCTCGGTTTCCTCGGCATGATCATGGGCCTGGTCCAGGCCGATCTGTTGCCGAAACTCCTCGGCTTCGACAGTTCCGTCACCTGGATCGTCACGCTCGCAGCCGGGCTTCTGCTCGGCATCCTGCTCGGCGCGCTGCAGGGCTTTGTGATCGCCTATCTCGGCGTGCCGTCCTTCATCGTCACGCTTGGCGGGCTCCTGGTCTGGCGCGGCGGCGCCTGGTGGGTGACAAGCGGTCAAACGATCGCGCCGCTCGATTCACGATTCAGGCTCATGGGCGGCGGGCCGGAAGGCGCCATCGGCGCCACCTGGAGCTGGGTGGTCGGCCTCATCGCCTGCGCCGCGGTTGTTGCGTTGCTGGCGCACGGCCGCGCGCGGCGCAAGACCTTCGCCTTCCCGCAGCGCCCGATCGCGGCGGACGCCTTCCTTGGCGGCGTCGCTTGCGCGCTGATCGTCGCCGCGGTCGCTGTCGTCAACGCGTATCCGTGGTCGGCCGGCAGCGTGCGGCGCTATGCCGAACTCAACCATATCGCGCTGCCGGACGGCGGGCTCTTCATCGCGCATGGCATCGCCGTTCCGGTGCTGATCGCGATCGGCGTCGGCGTGGTGATGAGCTTTCTCGCGACGCGCACGCGCTTCGGCCGCTACGTTTATGCGATCGGCGGCAATCCGGAAGCGGCCGAGCTCGCCGGCGTCAACACGCGCTGGGTGATCATGAAGATTTTCATGCTGATGGGGCTTCTTGCCGCCATCGCCGGCGCCATTTCGATTGCGCGCCTCAACGCGGCCACGAATTCCGAAGGCACGCTTGCTGAGCTTCTGGTGATTGCCGCAGCCGTGATCGGCGGCACGTCGCTTTCCGGCGGCGTCGGCACCGTGGCCGGCGCGATGCTTGGCGCCGTGCTCATGCAGTCGCTGCAGTCGGGCATGGTGCTGCTTGGCGTCGATACGCCGGTGCAGAATATCGTGGTCGGCGCCGTTCTGGTGGTCGCGGTCGGGCTCGACACTCTCTATCGCCGCGCGCGCGGATAGAGCATGATCCAAACAAATCAAATCAGCGCCACACCCGCCCCGCCGCGCGAAGGCGGCGCACGCATTGCGCTCGTCGAGATGCGCGATATCTCGCTTGCCTTCGGCGGCGTGCACGCCGTCGATCGCGCCTCGATCGATCTTTACCAAGGCGAGGTGGTGGCTTTGGTCGGCCATAACGGCGCCGGCAAATCGACGCTGATCAAGATTCTCTCCGGCGCCTACCGGCGCGATTCCGGATCGATCTTCATTCGCGGGGCGGAGGCGGCCATCGCCAATCCGCGCGATGCCAAGAGCCATGGCATCGAGACGATCTATCAGAATCTGGCGCTGGCCGACAATGTGGACGCCGCCGCCAATCTGTTTCTCGGCCGCGAATTGCGCACGCGCTGGGGCACGCTCGACGACATCGCGATGGAGGCGCAAGCGCGCAAGGTCATGGGCCGGCTCAACCCGCACTTTCAGCGTTTCAAGGACCCGGTCAAGGCGTTGTCCGGCGGCCAGCGCCAGTCGGTCGCGATCGCGCGCGCCATCCTGTTCAACGCGCAGATCCTGATCATGGACGAGCCGACGGCGGCGCTCGGGCCGCAGGAAACGGCGCAAGTCGCCGCTTTGGTCAAAAAGCTCAAGGCCGACGGACTCGGCATTTTCCTCATCAGCCACGACATTCACGACGTGTTCGATCTCGCCGACCGGATTTGCGTGATGAAGAATGGCCGCGTCGTCGGCGTCGCGCGCGTCGCCGCCATCAGCAAGGATGACGTGCTTGGCATGATCATCCTCGGCAAATGCCCGCCAGGCGCGGTTCCCGGCCCGGGCGCGACGCAGTGATCCGATGCCAAGAAACGACGCCGCGTCGGCTTGCAACGTGTCACCGCTGCGCACTGGGGAAAGGTGAAGTGAGCCGGCTGCGCTTACGGCTCGACCAGTACGCCGCCGCACAGCGGGCGCGGAACGCCGGTCGTCGTCGGCAGGCTGATCGGCAGACCGCGCAGGCTGCGCACGGCGAGATAGGCGAAGGCCTGCGCCTCGAGCGCGTCGATCGACCAGCCGGCATCGTCTGCGGTCTGCACGCGCGCCGGCGCGAGGCGTTCGACAAGCATCCGCATCAGTGTCGGGTTGCGCGCGCCGCCGCCCGACACGATCCAGCTTTTCGGCACGCGCGGCAACAGCGGGAGAATGCGCGCAACCGAGGCCGCGGTGAGTGCCGTCAAGGTCGCAGCGCCATCCTCGACGCTGCGGTGGTCGAATGCCGCGCCCGCCCAGCTGCGGAAATCGTTGCGGTCGAGCGATTTCGGCGGCGGCTTGGCGAAGAAGGGATGCGCGAGCAGCCGCGCGATCGCTTCCTGGTCGACAATGCCGGCCCGCGCTATGCGGCCGTCGGTATCGAGCGGCTTGCCAGTGCGCAGCCGCACGAAGTCATCGAGCAACGCGTTGCCCGGTCCGGTATCGCAAGCAATCAGATCGTCGCCGTCGATATAAGTCACGTTGGCGACACCGCCGATATTGAGCACCGCGACCGGCGGCTCGAGCCCGAGCCCGCGCGCAAGCGCGCGGTGATACATTGGCGCGAACGGCGCGCCCTCCCCGCCTGCGGCCACGTCGGCGGCGCGGAAGTCATAAACAACCGGAATGCCGAGCCGCGCCGCCAGCACGTGGCCGTCGCCGATTTGAATGGTCAGCCGGCGCTCGGGCCGATGCAGCACCGTTTGGCCGTGGAAGCCGATCACGGCAACGTCGCGGGGCTGGATGCTGTTGGCGGCAAGGAATGTTTCGACCGCCTCGACATGCGCGCGGTTCACCGCCGCCTCTGCCTTAGCGACGATCTCCGGCCGGGCGGTGCGCTCGGTGACATTCGCGGCGGCGGCCGTGGCGCTGCGGATCAGCGCCCGCTCCGGCCGCGCGTAGGAACGATAAGCGGTGGGACCGAAACGGGTGATGATATCGCCATCGGTTTCGATCAAGGCCACATCCACGCCGTCCTGCGAGGTTCCGCTCATCAACCCGATCGCCAGAACCGGCGGCGACGGTTGCGGCAGCGGCAAGGGCCTTTGCAATGTCCGACTTACGGCCATGATTCTGTGTTCTTCGGTTGAACCCAAAGCGCTGGAACTGTTACACACCCAGCGCGTGCTTTTTCGTCCCACTCCAGGGTGACGGAAATGAGGTCGCCACGCCAGCGGCGATCGCGGAAAAGATGTTTAAGTTAGCAGACAATGAGCACTTATAAGTCCGATTTTCTCAATGTCCTCGCGGCCCGCGGATTCATTCATCAGGTCTCCGAGCCCGAGGTGCTGGACGCGCTCGCGCGCGAAAAAACGATTACCGGTTACATCGGTTTCGACTGCACCGCGCCGTCGCTGCATGTCGGCTCGCTATTGCCGATCATGCTGCTCTACTGGCTGCAACAGACCGGACATCGCCCGATCGCGCTGATGGGCGGCGGCACCACGCGCGTCGGCGATCCCTCCGGCAAGGACGAGAGCCGGCGTCTGCTTACCGAGGAGGCGATCAACGAAAACCTCAAAGGCATTCGGGCGATCTTCACCAAATTCCTCAAATTCGAAGATGCCGGCGGCAACGCGGTCATGGCCAACAATGCCGATTGGCTCAACACGCTCAACTATATCGATTTCCTGCGCGAGATCGGGCGCCACTTCTCAGTCAACCGGATGCTTGCCTTCGACTCGATCAAGCTGCGGATCGACCGCCAGCAGGAATTGTCGTTCCTCGAATTCAATTACATGGTGTTGCAAGCCTACGATTTCGTCGAGCTCTACCGGCGTTACGGCTGCGTTCTGCAGATGGGCGGCTCCGATCAGTGGGGCAATATCATCAACGGCATCGATCTCGGCCGCCGGCTGCACAACGCGCAGTTTTTCGCGCTCACCGCTCCGCTGATCACGACGTCGTCGGGCGCGAAGATGGGCAAGACCGCGGCGGGCGCGGTGTGGCTCAATGCCGATCTGGCGAGCCCATACGAATATTGGCAATACTGGCGCGATACCGAAGACGCCGATGTCGAGCGTTTCCTGAAATTGTTTACGGTGCTGCCGCTCGACGAAATCGCGCGGCTGGCGGCGTTGCGCGGTCAGGAGATCAACGAGGCCAAGAAGGTACTCGCCACCGAAGCGACCGCGCTGGTGCATGGCCGTGTGGCCGCCGAGGAGGCCGCGGCCACCGCGCGCACAACCTTCGAGCAAGGCGGACTGGCTGCAGGTTTGCCCACGCTTGCTGTGAGCGTCGGAGACAGCATCCTTACGGTGAATACCCAGCTTAGCTTCAGCAGTTCGAATGCTATAGCTCGCCAGTTCGTGAAAGATGGAGCCGTCTATCTCGGCGATCGGAAAATAACTGATATCAGCTACAAGCTGCGTGCGGAGGATTTTGGGCCAGACGGTCGCGCTCTCCTGAAACTGGGCAGCAAAAAACGCGGAATATTAACGCTGAAGTCCGAGTAAGTCGGCGTAGAGCCTTCGCTTGGCCGCAAGCGGCACGTTCTGCTCAAACCGGTTTGAGCGATGCGCTAGTGCTGCCGGGTCTGCAATTCGACGCTGCCGGTGTCGCCATTGGCCGGGAATTCGAACACCTTGCGTAACAGGCCGGGAGCCAGCGCTGAAATCGGATTGATGCGCAGCACCGGATTGCCCGGCCGCCCGACCACTTCGTAAGTGATGCCGAACAAGCCTTCTTTCTCGCCGCCCATGAACAGTCCGACCAGCGGCAGCTGGCCGAGCAGGTTGTTCGGCCCGTAGAGCGGCACCAAGGTGCCGCGCATGTGCACCTCGTCGCGTCCGTAATCGACGAGGCCGTCGATGGTGCCGCCAAGGAGCGGTCCACGCACCACGCCGTCGCGCAGCGACACTTTGCCCGGCATGCGCGTGAATTCCACCCGCATACCGGAGAAATCGATCGCATTGCGGCGGGCTTGCGTCCCATTGTTCACGGCGCGTTCGAGCTGCGCTTCGTCATGGACGGCGAAGTTGCGGACATTGAGAATGCCCTGCTGCGTCTGATTGTCGGCCGACGGCGCTTCCATCGTCATCGCCAATTGCCCGCCGGTCATGCGCGAATAGACGTCGGTGAAGCGGAAGAACGCGCCGGCGTCGCTGCTCTCCAGGTAAACCATCTGGCGGCCGCTCGAACGGCCGCGCAGATCGCCGGTGAGCGTCGCATCGCGGCCGATCTTGGCGTTGAGTCCAAAGCTGCGAACCTCGCCGGCCCGCCGCGACATTTTTAGTTCGACGCCGCGCAGCGCCTCACCATTGTAGCCGACGACGGCGGCGACCTTCATGTCCAGGTCGGCATCGACCGAGCGGCGCTTGGCATCGGAATTCGCGGGCGCGCCGCCGGCGGCGCTTTTGACGAAGCCGCGCCCGTCATAGACTTCGCCGCGCAGGATCACGCGCAGCGCGCCCTCGGCGCCACGCTCGATCTTGAGGCTGGCGCGGTCGCCGTCGGAAAAGCCGTAAGACGGGAAATTCGCCGATTGGACTTCGCCACTGCCGTCGAAATCGATGGTACCCTTGACGCCGGCGCCGGCGCCTTCGATCAGCAAATCTTCGACGCGGATCGATTGCGGCTTGGTAGTAAGCACGAAGGTCGCGCGCGCGGGCTTGCCCGACTGCTTGGCCCAGCCGGGCAATAGCCCGTCGATCTGTGCCGAGGTCAGATCCGCCTCGATATTGAAGCGGCCTTCGCGGTCGGACCCGGTGGCGACGCGGCCGGCGAGCCGGATGGGAATTGAGCCGGAGAGAGCCTCGCCCATCTCGAAGCCCAGATTACTTCGCGCCGCCTCGTCCAGCAGGCCTTGCAGACGGACTTCAGCATCCGCTTCGCCCCGCGATTTGCGGTATTCGAGGCTCATCGGCGCGCCAGCGATCTTCACATCGCCCTTGAGCTGGAAGCCTTGCGGGTTGGCGTTCGCCCGCAGCACCGCAGCTTCGACCTTTTGTCCCATGATCATGCGTTCGGCGGAAAAGTTCGTGGTTTCGATCGAGATCGCGTAATTGGTCGATCCGGGCGGCAAATCGGCTTTCAGCGGCATCCCGAGCGTCACCTGCGCGCTCAAATTCCCGCGCATTGTCGAGGGCTCGAACGGAGCATCGGACACGTCGCGCAGGCGGTCCATGCGCAACAGCTCGGCCGCCGCCTGCACCGGCCCTTCCATCTTGAAGTGAACGCGTGCCGGCGGCGCGTGCGGCGCCGTGTCGGGCACCTCGAATACGCCGGACGTGAAAGCGAGCTTGCGTCCCGAGGGCATGTCGCCCGTCGCTTTGCCGATGGAAACGACAGCGTCGCGCCCAACGACGTGCACATTCATATCGGCGTCACGCAGCGCGGGGAGGCCGTCCACCGGACGGACCACGCAACCGGTCGCCAGCGCGTCGATCGAAAGACCGTCATCGGGAACGGGCGGGCCGCCATCTCTCAGCGTATCGAGCGGCGCATTCACCGCGATAACGATGCGCTCAAGCGTACCGCTGAGCAGATGCTCGTTGAACCAGTCACGTACTTTGGGCTGGATGAAAACCGGCCACAGCCGTTTCAAGGCATCGACCGGCATACGGGTGCCCGCGAGGCCGGCCGCCACGCGGACGTTGCCTCCGGAAAAATCGACGTTGCCGGACATGGCAACGCCGACGCCGGTATTGCCGACGTCGCCCTCGTCGACGGCGAAACGCTGCTTGGCTACATCGTAATGGCCACTGACGGCAATGCGGTTGAGCACGAGAGGCTCGCTCGATCCGCCGGACGGGTTGAGCACGACCGTGCCGCCGCCGATCTTGAATAGCCAGGCGCCGTTGGCGTCAAGCGGCGCCTCGACCTGGCCGAGCAGCGTAATGCGATTGCCGCCGGAAAGAATCTGGAACGGCACCGACAGGACGCGATTCTCGGCGTCCCAATTCAGCTTGAATTCGGCGTGATCGATTGGAATGCGGCCTTCGTCGCTGTTCGCCTCGCCGATCGAGCCGGTCTCGGCGACGATGCGGCCGACGAAGTTCTGCGGCAGCCCGTCCGGCCCGATCTCGCCGCTCATGCTCGCCGAAAGCGGTAAGTCAATGCGCATATCTCCGTCGTCGACACGCGACGCCAACAGGAGGTCGCTCACCGAGACCCGCCGTCCTTCGAGTTGGACTCTACGATAGCCTTGGCGGGTCGGCGTCACGGCGGCGGTGAGCGTCCATGGCCGCGCCGGATTAGACGAGCCGATCGCGACCTCGACACCGCCGCCATGGAGCCGCGCGGCGCTCAGGCTGATGTCCTGAAACGTCCAGTGCTTTCCGGTGCGTTGGTCGTCGACCGTCAGGTTGCCGTTCTTCAGTCCCAGCTCTCTCAGATCATGACCGTCGAGGCCGGTTTCGCCGATACCGTCGATCCACGACAGAAGCGCGGCAAAGACATCGCGCGCGCGATGCGGTGGGGCCGGACGGACATCCGGCGCTTGCACCGGGGAAGCGGCGCCGCGCGGCGCGGTGGAGGGCTGCCCCTGCCCGGCTGGATCCTGCTTCTCCTGCGCTGAGCGCAACAGCGCCGCGGCAGCCGTGACCGGCACCGCTGCGGTCGCGATCGGATGCTTGTCGGCGCCAGCAAAGATCGTGACGCCGCCATCCTGCTCAATGCGCACGGCCATTTCCGCGCCGACCAGGTTGAGGCTCTCGGCGCGCATGTGGCCGCTCAGAAGACTCAACCCGGAGACGTGCACCTCCGCTTTCGGCGCGCTCGCAACGATCGTGCCGTCAGCGTCACGCACGACAATGTCGCGAATACGCACGGCGGTGCCGCCATTCTCGGTGCGTTCTATTTGCGTGCCGCCGACTTCCACACGACGGCCGTTGCCGAAATTCTCTTCAATGGCGGAGGCGAGCCAGGGCGTCACGACATCGAGCTGAATGGGGCCGCTCGACAGTCTCCACCACAGTCCGAGACAGGCTATCGCCGCAATCGCACCGAAGGCGCCGGCTCCGATGGCAAAGCGGCGGATCAAACGGCCGTAGCGAGCGAAAAACCATCGATAGCGGGGGAGCCGATCGGCGACATGCGCTTGGCGCGCGATGTCGAGGGCATTCTGGCGTTGTGGACGACGGAGGGGGACGACGGATCGCCACCGCGGAAGCTTTGCGCGCTGCCTATCTTGGTTCGTCATGCCCCTCGGGCGTCCCCTCGTCCGGGTGCCTTAAGTACGGCGCGCCTTCCCTGCCGATAGTCGACGGCGAAGCCTAAGATCCGACAGTTAAGATCCGACAGTCTTAGAGCCGCAACGCAAGCAACACGAGCAAGTCGTTCATTCTATGGCGCTAATTTCAGTTTCGTCTTGGCGCTAGTCTAAAGGATTGCGTCCATCAAACCAGCCTGCGAAGCCTGGGAGGTTCGCGGTGACATACCCCATTCACCCACACGCATAGTCAAGCCAGAATGCCCCTGCGAAAGCGTCGAAAGGAAGGCACATGACCGGCGAACTCCGGCCTGGCGCCAAAGCGCCGACATTCACCCTGCCCCGCGACGGCGGCGGAACGATCTCGCTTGCCGATTTTGCCGGGCGCAAGCTCGTGCTCTACTTCTATCCGCGCGCCGACACGCCCGGTTGCACCAAGGAGGCCATCGATTTTTCTCGGCTCAAGGCTGCGTTCGGCAAAGCCGGAACGGAAATCCTTGGCGTCTCCGCCGATCCGGTGCCGGCGCAGGATAAGTTCAAGACCAAGCACAAACTCGCCATCGCGCTCGGTTCGGACGAAACACATCGCATGCTCGAGGCCTACGGCGTCTGGCAGGAGAAGTCGATGTACGGGCGGAAGTTCATGGGCGTCGTCCGGGCGACTTTCCTGATCGGTCCCGACCAGCGGATTGCGCAGATCTGGCCCAAGGTCGCGGTGACCGGACACGCTGAAGAGGTATTGACGGCGGCAAAGGCACTGTAACTCTGGCTTTCCGCGTAAGTTACTGAGCTGTTTACCCAAAGCCGCAAAATGTCTGTGGCGCTTTGCTGAAAATTAACCATAGACGGCTCAAATCCGCTCCCTGCTGGCCGAAATTGGCCCGCAAGTGGGAGCGCTAATGTCGGGCGGGAAAGCGGCTCATCCGCGGCTGATCGCGCAGCAAGCCGGCCTTGCGGCTCCGCGCGAGCGCAGCGGCAGTCCAAGGCCGGCAGGCGCAGGCTATACCATCGCCCACGCCGGACGTCAGATCAGGCTGGGACCCGTCGCCTTTTGGATCTTCGTCGGAACGGTCGTCATCATGGCGGGCTGGTCAATCGCGACCGCCACCTATTTCGCTTTCCGCGACGATCTCCTCAGGGGCCTTATCGCGCGTCAGGCTGAGCAGCAATACGCCTACGAGGACCGCATCGCCGAACTGCGCGCGCGTATCGACCGCACGACCAGCCGTCAACTGCTCGACCAGGAGCAATTCGAGCAGAAGCTCGACGATTTGATGCATCGGCAGTCGATGCTGGAGTCGCGCGCGACGGCGCTGGGTGCGATCGTCGATCCTGTCACGACCGGCGCAATCAAGCCGGCGGCGAATGCCGGCGGCTCCGGTTCACCTATGTCCCCGCAAACACGCGACCGCCGCTCGTCGCTGGAGCTTGACCGCGCACCGACCACGCGCAGGACCGGCAAGGACGCCGACATCGGCTCCAGGCTTTTGCGCATCGAAGCATCATTGGAACGGCTCGATCATCGCCAAGCCTTGCGGCTCGCGCAGCTGCAGGAGCGCTATGAAGGCAAGGCTAGAAAGCTGCGCGGCGTGCTCGCCGATCTTGGACTTAAGGTCGACGGACCCTCGCCCGCCGGAAGCGGCGGCCCGTTCGTGCCGATCAAGCTGCCGGGCGAAGGCAACAACTTCGAACGCACCGTCGCCCGGGTGAAAATCGCGCGCACACAGGCCGAACACCTCACGCGCACCCTGCTGAGGGTGCCGCTGCGAAAGCCGGTAAACGGTGAAATCGACCTGAGTTCGACCTTCGGCGTGCGCACCGATCCCTTCCTCCACATTGCCGCAATGCATACCGGCCTCGATTTCCGCGGCGACACCGGCGACCCGATTCATGCCACTGCGGCGGGTACAGTCGTCAATGCCGGCTGGAGCGGCGGCTACGGCAAAATGGTCGAGATCGATCATGGCAACGGCCTTTCAACCCGTTACGGCCACCTCTCGCAGATCGACGTAAAAGTCGGCGATGAGATTCGCGTCGGTCAGGTCGTAGGCCGCATGGGCTCAACCGGCCGTTCGACCGGCCCGCATCTGCACTATGAGACCCGCATCGACGGCGATGCCGTCGATCCGCAGAAATTCCTCCATGCCGGCGCCAAACTTGCCGGCGCCAGTGGCGAATAGGAGCTAGAATAGCTGGCGCCATTCGCCGCGGCGGTCATTCGCCATTTCGCTATTCGCAAGCTAGTGTTGGGGCAACAGACGCCCGCAAATCGCCACCGCAATGATCCGCGTTCATCATCTCAACAACTCCCGCAGTCAGCGCGTGTTGTGGCTGCTTGAAGAGATGGGCACGCCGTACGAAGTCGTGTGCTACGAGCGCGACAAGAAGACGATGCTGGCGCCGAGGGAATTGCGCCGCGTGCATCCGCTCGGAAAGTCGCCAATCATCGAGGACGGCGGCCAGACGTTCGCAGAGACGGGATTAATCATCGAATATCTGGTGCAGCGCTACAGAGCCGATCTGGCGCCGCCGCCGGAGTCCGATGTTTACTGGCGGTACAAATACTGGCTGCACTATGCTGAAGGCTCGCTGATGCCGCCGCTCCTGCTCAAGCTGGTGATCGGCAGGCTCGGGCTTTTGGGCATCCCGGCGAGACCTTTCGTCAACGCGCAGCTGAAACTTCACCTCGACTATCTGGAGAGCGAGCTTGCGAAAACGCCGTGGTTCGCCGGCGAGCGGTTCTCAGCCGCCGACATCATGATGAGCTTTCCGCTCGAAGCGGCCAGGGCACGGGCTGGTCTCGATCAGACGCGGCCGAAGTTGATGGACTTTCTCAAACGCATCCATGCGCGCCCGGCTTACCAGCGCGCCCTGGAAAAAGGCGGGACGTATAGCTACGCCGAGTGAGCGATTACTCCACGTCCTCGATTTCCGCCGGCGCGGTGCCGAACGCCTTTTGCGCCAGCGCCGCTTCCATGAATTGGTCGATGTCGCCGTCGAGCACGCCGCCGGTATTCGAAGTCGAAACACCGGTGCGCAGATCTTTCACCATCTGATAGGGCTGCAGCACGTAAGAACGAATCTGATGGCCCCAGCCGATATCGGTCTTCGCGGCCTGGTCGGCGGCAGCCTTCTCCTCGCGCTTCTTGAGCTCCGCCTCGTAGAGCTTGGCGCGCAGCATCTGCCAGGCCTGCGCGCGATTGCGGTGCTGCGAGCGGTCGTTCTGGCACACCACGACGATGTTGGTGGGAATATGGGTCAAGCGGACCGCGGATTCGGTCTTGTTGACGTGCTGACCGCCGGCGCCGCCGGCGCGCATGGTGTCGACGCGCACGTCCGTCTCTTTGATGTCGATATTGATGCGGTCGTCGACCACCGGATATGCAGTGACGCTGGCGAAGGAGGTATGCCGCCGCGCGTTGGAGTCGAAGGGCGAAATGCGCACCAGGCGATGTACGCCGTTTTCGGTCTTCAGCCAGCCATAGGCATTGTGGCCCTTCACCTCGATCGTCGCGGATTTGATGCCGGCCTCTTCGCCGGCAGTCTCTTCGATGTAATCGACCTTGAAGCCGTGCTGCTCGGCCCAGCGCACGTACATGCGCAGCAGCATGTTGGCCCAGTCCTGGCTCTCGGTGCCGCCGGCGCCGGCATGAACTTCGAGATAGCAATCGTTGGCGTCGGCTTCGCCGGACAGAAGCGCTTCGAGCTCACGGCGCGCGACCTCGACCTTGAGCTTGCGTAGCGCCGTTTCCGCCTCGGCGACGACCTTCTGATCGGTCTCGGCCTCGCCGAGCTCGATCAGAGTGACTTGGTCATCGAGCTCCTGCTCGATGCGCGAAATGGCGGTAAGCTGATCCTCGAGCGCAGTGCGCTCCTGCATGAGCCGGCTGGCGCGGGGCGGATCGTTCCAGAGATCGGGGTCCTCGGCCTGCCGGTTCAGTTCGGCAAGCCGGGCGCGCGCCTTGTCGACGTCAAAGATGCCTCCTCAGCAGCCCGACCGACTGCTTGATTTCGCCGACAATAGTTTCGATTTCCGCGCGCATGATGAGGAGCGATTTAATGGGTGGCGCCGGTGGATGCAACGCGTCCCGGCGATGGGCCCTTAGTAAAGCCCGCCGGTGCCGGTCCGCACTGCGCCGGCGGCGGAATCGGGCGAAACCGACATGGCGCCGCCGCTGCTCGCCGCCTCGGTTCCGATGACCGAGTAGCTGTCTGGCGGCGCGGTACCCGGTTTGAAGGCCTCCAGGATGACCTTTGTATCGCCGGGGCCGGCGCGCATGCCGCTCTTGGCGTCGACGCGGATGAGCTTGATGCCGGGCGGCACACGGAAGGGAATCGGCGGCTTATCGGCGAGTGCCACTTTGAGGAAGTCGCGCACAATCGGTGCCGCTAGATGGCCCCCGGTTGCCAGCCGTCCGATATGCCGCGGCTTGTCGAAGCCCAAATAGACGCCGCAGACGATATCGGGCGAATAGCCGATGAACCAGACGTCCTTCTCCTCATTGGTCGTGCCGGTTTTGCCGGCGATCGGTTTGCCGACCTCGCGGACCGCCGTTGCCGTGCCGCGTTGCACGACGCCTTCCATCATCGAGGTGATCTGGTAAGCGGTCATCGGGTCGATGACCTGCTCGCGGCGATCGATCAGCGTCGGCTCGGGCTGGCCCGCCCACTTGTCGGCATCGCAGCCGACGCATTCACGCTGATCGTGCCGGAAGATGGTTTGACCATAACGGTCCTGGATGCGATCGATCAGCGTCGGCTTCACGCGCCGCCCGCCGTTGTCGAGCATCGAATAGGCGGTGACCATGCGCAGCACGGTGGTCTCACCGGCGCCGAGAGCGTAGGAAAGATAAGGCGGCAGATCGTCATAGACGCCGAAGCGTTTGGCATATTCCGCAATCAGCGGCATGCCGATGTCCTGCGCGAGCCGGACCGTCATCACGTTGCGCGATAGTTCAAGGCCGAAGCGCAGCGTCGAGGGGCCGTAGAACTTGCCGCCGTAGTTTTCCGGTTTCCACACGCCGCCACCGCCCTGCCCGGTGTCGACCTCGATTGGGGCGTCGAGCACGATGGTCGAGGGCGTGTAACCGTTGTCGATGGCGGTCGCGTAGACCAGCGGCTTGAACGACGAGCCCGGCTGGCGCAGCGCCTGCGTCGCGCGGTTGAACTGGCTTTGATCGTAGGAGAAGCCGCCCACCATCGCGAGCACGCGCCCGGTGCGTGGGTCCATCACCACCATGGCGCCGGAAATTTCCGGCAATTGGCGGAGACGGAACTGGCCCTGCTCCTTTGTCGGCTCGACGTAAATGATGTCGCCGGGCGACAACACCTGGCCCACGCGCTGGATCGGCTTGGCCGGCCCGCCCGCGGGCTTCGCCCACTTGACGCCCTCAAGCGGCACAATGCCGACCTCGCGCGCCTTGACCACAGCCCCGCCCGGATCGCGCGCCGGCTGCAACCCGATGCGCGCCGACTGGTCGCTCACCTCGAGCGCCACCGCAAGCCGCCAGGGATCGATATCGGAGAGCGATTTGTGGTCGGCGAGCTTGATACCCCAATCGCCGTCGATTTCCATTTTGCCGGCGGGGCCGCGCCAGCCCTGCGTCTCGTCGAAATTGACCAGTCCATCGGTCATGGTCTTGCGCGCCAACACCTGCATCTTGGGATCAAGGGTAGTGCGTACTGACAGGCCGCCTTCGTAGAGCTTCTTCTCTCCGTAATTTTCGAAAATGTAGCGGCGGACCTCTTCGGCGAAATATTCCGCGGCGAAGGTGTGCGCCCCGGTCGGACGCACGGCAACGTTCAGCGGCTCCTTCTTGGCCTTGTCGCCTGCGGCGGCGGGAACGAACCCGTCCTCGATCATGCGGTCGATCACATAGTTGCGGCGGGCGATGGCTTCGTCCCGGTGGCGGAACGGATTGTAGTTATTCGGACCCTTGGGCAGCGCGGCGAGATAGGCGGCTTCGGCAATCGTCAGTTCGTGCACCGATTTGTCGAAATAGAGCAGCGAAGCCGCAGCAACGCCGTAGGCGCCCAAGCCGAGATAGATCTGGTTGAGATAAAGCTCCAGAATTTTGTCCTTGGAATAGGTGCGTTCAATACGCAAGGCGAGCAGCGCTTCCTTGATCTTGCGCGTCATCGACAATTCGTTGGTCAAAAGGAAATTCTTGGCTACTTGCTGGGTAATGGTCGAAGCGCCCTGCGGCCGTCGGCTGCCGCCGTAATTCTGCACATAGAGCAAAGCGGCGCGGCCGATGCCGGTGATGTCGACGCCGGGGTGTTGATAGAAATTCTTGTCTTCGGCCGAGATAAACGCGTTGGTGACGAGTTTCGGGATCGCCTGGATCGGCAGATAGAGGCGGCGCTCGTTGGCGTATTCTGCAAGCAGGGAGCCGTCGGCCGCGTGCACCCGCGTCATCACCGGCGGTTCATAGTTCTGCAGTTGAGAATAATCCGGCAAGTCCTTGGAATAGTGCCACATAAGGCCCGCGACGGCCGATATGCCTGCGAGGAACAGGATGGTTCCCGCCGCGAACAGAAAGCCAAGGAACCGGAGCAAGATTTTCATGCTAAACGCCCCGCCCAGTCACGCCCGCGCCCCCAATGGGTTCGCAACCGCGACGGACTGCGAACACCCTCTATCCCACTTTCGATTTCAACGGCCAAGAAACCCCGCAAGAAACCCCACAAGAAACCCCGCTCACTACGCGTGTCGTCGCTCTGGTTTTTGTTCAAACTGAGGCCATTGCGGCGTCAGTTCGACCCGCTATGGGCTCCCGCCATATGAGCGGAGAAAAAGGTATCGATGGCTTGGGCCATGGTGTCCGCCGTCCGGTTCCGCCAGGTGTCCGACAAAAGCGATTGCAGATCCTGCCGATTGGAAACGTAACCGAGCTCCACCAGCACTGACGGCACATCCGGCGCCCGCAGAACGCGAAAGCCCGCCGATTTCAGCGGCTTCTTGTGCATGCGCGTAACGGCCTTCATTTCGCCGGCCAGCTTGTGCGCGAACTGCGTGGAAAAGCTTTTCGTCTCGCGTTCGGCGAGATCGATGAGGATGCCGGCGACATCATCCGGTTCGGTTTTGAGATCGACGCCGGCGATGACATCGGCCCGATTCTCCTTCTCGGCGAGGCGGGCCGTCTCGGAATTGGTCGCCGTCTCGGACAGCGTATAGATGCTCGCTCCCTGCGCATCGCCCTCGCCGTGCGGCAAGGAATCGGCGTGGATAGACACAAACAGCGCGGCGCCCGCGTCCCGCGCGATGCGCACGCGGTCGGCGAGCGCGACAAACGTGTCATCCGTGCGGGTCAGCAAGACCCGGTACTTGCCGGTTTTTTCCACGCGGTCGCGCAAGCGTTGGGCAAAATCCAAGACGATATCCTTTTCCTCCTCGCCATCCGGCCCCTTGGTGCCGGTATCGATGCCGCCATGTCCGGGATCGAGCACGATAAGGGGCCGCGAATCGCCTGCTTGCGGAGCTTCGGCACGCGGCAAATCGGCGCGGGCAGCGTGATTGTCGGTTACGATGCGGCGCAGAAAGGCATCGCGATCCGTCGGCGCAAGATCGAGCACGAGCCGGGCCGGAGCGCTCTCGGTTGGATCGACGACGAAGGCCTTTTCGATCCGCGCCGGCCTGGCGAGGTCGAAAACCAGGCGCGAACCGCCCTGCATCACAAGCCCAAAGCGAAATGCCTTGATCAAGCCGCGCCCGCTCTCCCCCGCTTTCGGCGGAAGCTGAAATACGACCTGCGGTATATCGATGACGACGCGGTAGGGATCAGCAAGGGTAAAGGCGCGAAGATCGATTTTGCGGCTGAAATCCATGACGAAGCGGGTCTGCGTTTCGTCGCCGCCGAGCCGCGCGTCGGTCGCCACCGGAAACGAATCGGACGACGGAACCGGGGGAGCCGCCGGCCGGTCCGCTGCCTGGGCGCCCATGTGGCAGAGCATGGTGCAGAGCATGCCGAGGAAGGCCCAGTTCGCCGCCCGGACAGCCATCGGTTTCACCCTCCGCGCCAGTCTTACTCCATTAGGCAGGCGTGGTTAATCGAAGCTTACGCGCCTATATATGGCCCAGTGGCACCTGCTGTTTTCCGCCCTGATGTCATCGCCCTTTGGACACAGTCTGCAGGGGCGGCTTGCCAATTCCGTGCTTGCGGCTTTATGAAGGGGTGGCTGACGGTGAATGTTCCGGTTGTGTCCCGTCAGGGCCTCGGCACGTCCGCCGCGATGTCTCCAATGGAAAGTGGGACCGTGGGCGGACGCGGGTTTCGATCCGGCGCTTTCGCGCGCTTACGATGCGGGACGAAAAAGCTGGCCGCTGAAGCCCTTAAAGGAGCAGGGCAACCGGAGCCTACGGTGTGGGACGTGTGCGGGCGGCGTATGCCGCCGCGGTAGCGTCTCCGAATACCGGCAGCATTAGCAGTATCGCGGCGGCGCAACGCTGCCGTCCACCACGGTTTGAAGTCTATGTTCGAGGCGCAACAAGTTCGATCGGATCGGCACCGCAGCGTTCAAGCGACGCACGCCGGCCGCCGATGCGATGTCTCTTGGCCGCACTCGGAGTGCTCCATCCGTTACCTTCACCGACAAACTGGCAGCGCACGGTATTTCGTCGCCGTTCCGGCACGGATTGCGCGCAGACCAGCCTTCATGAGATTTACAAAATGGCCAACAAGATGCTTATCGACGCGACCCATCCGGAGGAAACCCGGGTGGTCGTCTTGCGCGGCAACCGCGTCGAGGAGTTTGATTTCGAATCCGCGCAGCGCAAGCAGCTAAGAGGCAATATCTACCTGGCGAAGGTGACGCGCGTTGAGCCGTCGCTGCAGGCCGCTTTTGTCGATTACGGCGGCAATCGCCATGGCTTCCTTGCCTTCAGCGAAATTCATCCTGACTACTACCAAATCCCGGTTGCCGACCGGCAGGCGCTGATCGACGAGGAAGGCCGCGCCCAGCGCGCCGCCGAGGACGAAGACGATCGCCGTTCGCGCCGCAACCGCGGCCGCAGCCGTCCCATATCTGCGCGACGCGACGAAGAGATCGTGCAGGGCGGCGAGCCGGCGGAAACGCCGACCGGCGAGGCGCCAGCCGCGGCCGAAGATGATGCCGAGGCTTCGTCGCACGAGACAGAGATCGAAGAAGACGAGGCCGCGATCGAGGCTGAAGATACCGAAGGGCCGACCACGATCGCCGCATCGGCGGCGGCGCCGGAAGCCCAAGAGGGGGCCGCAGAGGCTATGCCCGACGCGGCCGCGGCAAACGCTTCATCGAGCGAATATCTGCCCGACGCCGAATCCGCCGCGCTTTTAGGAGCGGAGCGCAGCGAAGCCGACGCAAGCGCCGACCAGCCGACGCTGGGAGAAGCACAAGAAGTCCAGGAGAGCCATGAGGCCGGAGAAGCGGCAGCGGAGCTAGCCACCGATCTGGCCGAAGACGTGATCGGCTCGCCCGAGACTGCTACGCACGGCGACCACGCCGACAGCGACGACGATGAAGCGGCGGAAGAGATCGTTGAATCGGTCGGCGGCGCCGATGCGCTGGAAGAAGTGCCCGACCGGGCGCCCCGTTATCGCCGCCAATATAAAATCCAAGAAGTCATCAAGCGCCGGCAAGTGATGCTGGTGCAAGTGGTCAAGGAGGAACGCGGCACCAAGGGCGCCGCGCTGACGACCTATCTCTCGCTCGCCGGCCGCTATTCGGTGCTGATGCCCAACACCGCGCGCGGCGGCGGCATCAGCCGCAAGATCACGAGCGGCGAGGACCGCTCCCGGCTGAAGGAAATCGCCCAGGAACTCGAGGTGCCGGAAGGCATGGGCGTCATCGTACGCACGGCCGGCGCAAGCCGGACCAAGACCGAGATCAAACGCGATTTCGAGTATCTGCTGCGGCTTTGGGAGACGGTCCGCGATCTGACGCTCAAATCGACCGCGCCGAAACTCGTTTACGAGGAAGGCTCGCTGGTCAAACGCTCGATCCGCGACCTCTACAGCAAAGAAATCGACGAGATCGTGGTCGCCGGATCGGACGCGTATCAGGAAGCCAAAGAGTTCATGCGCATGCTCATGCCGAGCCATGCCAAGAACGTGAAGCTTTATTCCGACACCCAGCCGCTGTTGTCACGCTACGGCGTCGAGAACCAGCTCGACGGAATGTTCTCTCCGGTCGTGCAGCTACGCTCCGGCGGCTACATCGTTCTCAATCAAGCCGAGGCGCTGGTCGCCATTGACGTCAATTCCGGCCGTGCCACGCGCGAGCATCATATCGAAGACACGGCGCTCAAGACCAATCTCGAAGCGTCCGACGAGATTGCGCGGCAGCTGCGGCTGCGCGATCTCGCCGGGCTTATCGTCATCGACTTCATCGATATGGACGAGAAGCGCAACAACCGCGCGGTCGAGCGCCGCCTGAAAGAGTGCTTGAAGCAGGACCGCGCGCGCATCCAGGTTGGCCGCATCTCGCATTTCGGCTTGCTGGAAATGTCGCGGCAGCGCATTCGCACCAGCGTGCTGGAAAGCTCGACGGAGCGGTGCCCCTATTGCGGCGGCAGCGGCCACGTCCGTGCGGTATCTTCGCTCGCGCTGCAGGTGTTGCGCGCGCTCGAGGACCAGCTGATGCGGGGCGCCACCCATAATCTCATCGCCCGTACGCGCCCGGACGTGGCGCTCTACGTGCTCAACCAGAAGCGCGCGCATTTGCGTGGGCTGGAAGAGCGGTTTGCGATCACCATCACCGTCACCGACGATGAAACGCTGACCGCGCCGCAGGCTTTCGCGATCGATCGTGGCGAACAGGTGCATACGCTCGAAGCCGCCAAAGCGCTCGCCCAACAGACGGAGACCACCGTCGCGCCGCTCGAAGAAGAAGACGAACTCGAAGAAGCAGCGGGCTTGGACGAAGAAGCGGAGGGCGAAGCGTCCGCGGAAGTCGCTGCCGAGCAACCTGGCGAAGGCGGCGGACGTCGACGTCGGCGCCGCCGGCGGCGCGGCCGTAACGGCGCCGACACTCATGCACAGCCGCACCGTGACGAGGACCATCGTCACGACGAGCATCCGCAAGACGAACAGCGTTTCGAGGAGGCGGGCGAGACGGAGGAAGACGGCGCCGAGGGCGCTGACGAGATGCCCGGCGACGAACTCGCAGCGGACGCCGATGAGACTTCCGCTACCCACACCGGCGAACCATCGCGTGAAGGCGAGCGGCGACGCCGCCGTCGCGGCCGGCGCGGCGGCCGCCGCAATCGCATGGGACGGGAGCGGGAAGAAATGCCGGCTCAGCATGAGCACGACATGCACGAGCCGCTTGGATTCGCTTCCCCCGGGGAATCGACAACGGCGCCCGCAACCGAGGAGCCGGACCTCACGGGGGCCGTCGCCGATCTGGATGCGCCGCCGACCGAAGCGCCGCCGCCGGCTGAACCGGCAGATCTTGTAGCTTCCCAAGCTTCGCCGCCGCCCCCACAACCGGAACTGCCGCGCCGCCGTTCGACCGTGCGCGAGCCGGCGCCAAACACGACCGCGGGCGAAGCGCCCCAGCCGACGCCGATGCCGCCCCCCTCTGCTGCCCCGCAGCCGGTCGTCACCGAAAACGGCGAAAATGAAAGTGCCGAACGGCCACGCCGCAGCGGATGGTGGTCACGGCGCTTCGCCGGCGGCTGATAACGCGCGTCTGTTGCCATTCGGTGGAGCATGATCCTTTCGGAAAACCGCTCTCTGCCCCGGACTAAGTCCGGGGCAGAATTTTTCCGGGCCGCGCTCCCATGAAAAGCAAGTGGGTCGAAGCTGAAGCCGAGGACCTCGTCGCGCGCGGCGCCAAGAAGGGCATCGCACGGGATTTGGCGCTTCGCGTCTACACAACGAGACTCCTCGGCGGCGATCCGCGGCTGGTCCTGCATGGCGGCGGCAACACCTCGCTGAAGGCACGCGCCGGCGACCTCCTCGGCGAGGACATCGACATCCTGCGGATCAAGGCCTCCGGCGCCGACATGGCCACGATTGAGCCGGAAGGCTTGCCAGCAGTCCGGCTTGCGCCATTACGGAATTTGCGCGCTCTCGAAGCGGTCGCGGATGAAAAGCTGATCGCGATCGAACGCGCCAATCTGATCGATCCGGCGGCGCCGAATCCATCCGTCGAAGTCATGCTGCACGCCTTCCTGCCGCATAAATTCATCGATCACACCCATGCGAGCGCGGTGCTCAGCGTCATCGATCAGCGGGACGGGGAGGAAAAGTGCGCCGAGGTGTTTGGCGGACGGCTGGGTTTCGTGCCGTATCTGATGCCGGGCTTCCGGCTCGCCAAGAAAGCTATCGAGGTTTTCGAGCGGACGAAACCGAGTGATGGCCTCATCCTCAGCAAGCACGGCATTGTCACCTTCGGCGAGAGCGCGCGCGAAGCCTACGAGCGCATGATCGAGATGGCGACGCTCGCCGAGGATTTTATCGCGTGCAACAGCAAGCCCCGCATCATCGCGACACTGTGGCGGGAGCCAGAGCCGGTTGCGGCGGTCGCACCCATCGTTCGCGGTGCTTGCAGCCGGAAGGACGACAAAATCGAAGGCGCCTGGCAGCGCCTCGTGCTGGACTTTCGCGGCGGCTCGGCGATTTTGAGCGCCCTGCAGTCAGACTTGCCGTGCTTAAGCGACGGCGGCGTGGTTACACCCGACCACACCATCCGCACCAAAAACTGGCCGCTGGTCCTGCCGCATCCGGACGCCGGCAAGCTCGACGAGTTCGCGCATGCGACGCGCGAAGCTGCGCGTGTATTTGTCACGCGTTATCGCGAATATTTTGCGCAACAACACAAACGTGTCGGCGGCGGCAAGCAGGAGCTTGATCCCCTGCCCCGCGTTGTGCTGGTGCCCGGCCTGGGCCTGTTCGGTCTTGGCCGAACCAAACGCGACGCCGCCATCGCCGCCGACATTGCCGAGGAATGGATCGCGGTCGTCGGTGACGCTGAACGCATCGGCCGGTTTGAATCAATCTCGGAAGCCGACACGTTCGATTGCGAATATTGGCCGCTCGAGCAAGCCAAGCTCGGCGCGCGCAAGGAGCTGCCGCTTGCCGGGCAGATCGTCGCCATCACGGGCGCGGCCGGCGCGATCGGTGCTGCCGCCGCGAGAGCATTCGCCGCCGCTGGCGCCGAAGTGGCTGTGCTCGATGTGAATCCCGCGGCTGCGCGCGAGCAAGCGAAGAAAATAAGTGCGTCCGCATTGCCGGTCGAATGCGACGTGACCGATCCCGCCTCGGTTCGCGCGGCCTTCGATCAGCTAACGGCGCATTTCGGCGGCGTCGATATTGTCGTGTCGAATGCCGGTGCCGCGTGGCAGGGCCGCATCGGCGAAGTCGACGAAGATATTTTGCGCCAAAGCTTCGAGCTGAACTTTTACGGTCATCAGCGGGTGGCACAAGCGGCGATCAAGATCATGCTGGCGCAGGGCTCCGGCGGCTGCCTCCTGTTCAACGTCTCCAAACAGGCGGTCAATCCGGGCCCGAATTTCGGTCCGTATGGAATCGCAAAGGCGGCTCTGCTCGCGCTCATGCGCCAATACGCGCTCGACTATGGCGCGGACGGCATCCGCGCCAATGCGGTCAATGCCGACCGCATCCGTTCCGGATTGCTGACCGAGGCGATGATCGCCTCGCGCGCGAAGGCGCGCGGCTTAAGCGAAAAAGACTATATGAGCGGCAACCTGCTTGGGCGCGAAGTGACGGCGGAAGACGTGGCGCAGGCCTTTCTGCATCAGGCGCTGGCGTTGAAAACCACCGCCGACGTCACCACCGTCGACGGCGGCAACATCGCCGCGGCGATGCGCTAAGCCGCACTCAATCGCTCGACAAAATCACGTTCTTGACGAGCGGGTAGACTTGGTTTTCCCAGCGCTTGCCCGAGAACACGCCGTAATGGCCGACGCCGGCCTGCATGTGATGGCGCTTGAGATAGGGGCGCAACTTTTTGCAGAGGTCGTGCGCCGCGACGGTCTGGCCGACGGCGCAGATATCGTCGCGCTCGCCTTCGACCGTCAGCAGCATGGTGCGGCGAATCGCGCTCGGATCGATGGTTTCGCCGCGCCATTTGAGCTTGCCGAGCGGCAGCGCGTATTCCTTGAAAATGTGCCGCACCGTTTCAAGATAGAATTCAGCGGTAAGGTCGAGCACGGCAAAGTATTCGTCGTAAAAGGCCTTGGTGCTTGCCGCCTTCTCGATCTCGCCGCTGGCCAGATTGTCGTAAAGCTCCTTGTGCGCTTTCACATGCCGCTCGATGTTCATTGTCATGAACGCGGCAAGCTGAACAAATCCAGGATAGACGCGGCGGAACGCGCCGGGATAGCGCACCGGCACTGTCGCCGTCAGCATCCGTTCGAACCAGGCGATGTCGCGCTTGTTGGCGAGCTCGTTGACCTTGGTCGGATTGACCCTGCAGTCGATCGGGCCGGCCATCAGCGTCATGCTGCGCGGCTGCGCCGGATTGCCGGACTGCGCCATCAGAGCCACGGCAGAGAGCACGGCAACACAGGGCTGGCAGACCGCGAGCACATGCGAGCCCGGGCCAAGCACCTCAAGATATTTGATCAGGTGTTCGACATATTCGTCGATGCCGAAGCGGCCGGCGGTCAGCGGCACGTCGCGCGCGTTGTGCCAATCGGTAATGAAGACGTCATGTTCAGGCAGCAGGGTTCGTACCGTCGCGCGCAGCAGCGTCGCGAAGTGGCCGGAGAGCGGCGCCACCACCAGCACCCGCGGCTGCGCCGCCTTGATGTCCTTTTTGAAATGCAGAAGCGTACCGAACGGCGTGCGCGCGGCAGGCTCTTCACGCACCTCGACCTCGCGGTTGCCGACGCTGACATGCGTGATGCCAAAGGGCGGCCGCGTGTGCGTCAAGCCGGCGCGCGAGATCAGTTCATAAGCGGCGCTCAGATTGCGATGAAGATCGTCTCCGAGCAGCGGTTGCGCACCGGCCGCAAGCGCCATCGTCGCCCACGCCCGGATTGGCGCCATCATGTCGGATTGGGATTGATAAGCGAAGTACAGCATCCGTTACCCACGGGTGCCGCAGTCTGTCTGGCGACAGAACCCCCGGCCCCATGAACGGAAAAGCTAGTGCATTTTTTGTTGCGCTGCGACAAAATTGTGAACATCCTGCATAATGGCTGCAGGACGTCGAATTGCGGCCAAGGCCTTGCCCCATCGCCGCCAGGCATAGCGTATTAAGCATTTGAACCCACTGCACTTTTGATGAGACCTTAGCGAAATGTCCAAAGCCGTCCTTACCATCGCCAGCAAGAATTATGGCTCCTGGTCGCTGCGCGGATGGTTGCTGTGCAAAATGGCAGGCATCGACTTTGAAGAGCACCATGTGGGCACCGACGATCCGTCCACGCGGGCGGAATTGCTGTTGCTCTCGCCCTCCTTCTTGGTACCGCGGCTCACACATGACGGCCTCAAGGTCTGGGACACGCTGGCGATTGCCGAATATCTGCATGAGCTCAAACCCGAAGCAGGCCTGTTACCCGCCGATCAGGCGCAACGCGCCCATTGCCGCTCCATTTGCGGGGAAATGCATTCCGGCTTTAGCAACTTGCGATCGGCGTTGCCGATGAACATCAAGGCGCGTTTCCCAGGCTTTAAATCTTGGGCAGGCGCACGCGGCGACATTGATCGCATTACGGCCATCTGGCGCGAATGCATTGAGGCTTATCGGGGACCTTTTCTGTTCGGTGCAGCGCCGGGCGCCGCCGACGCGATGTACGCACCGGTCTGCACCCGCTTTCTCACCTACGACGTCGCCGTCGACCCGGTCTCGGCGGAATACTGCCGCACGATCATGACGCTGCCGCTCGTGCAGGAGTGGATCGCCGCCGCCAAAGTCGAGCCGGACGAATTGGAAGAGCTGGACGTCGAATTCTGAAGCCAACACCGGCCCGCCGCCCTCCAGGCGGGCTATGGATCGTTCGTCGCCGTTCGACTGACCGCATGGTTTGACCCAGATCAAAGCGCGATTTTCTATTCTCTGGCAGCAGCTTCACTAGTGTTGAGTTTGGCATTTCTTCATCGCGATGGCGTCACCGAAAATTCTCTTGGTCTTCTATTCGCGCTCAGGCACCACCCGAGCCGTCGCACAGGCGCTCGCCGACGCTCTGCGCTGCGACACCGAGGAGATCGTCGTCAGCAAAAGCCGCGCGGGCTTGGTCGGGATCGTGCGCTCATTGGGCGAGGCTATTCGCCATCAACCGGCGCAGATCAAGCCGACACGGTTTGACGCCTCGTCGTATGATCTGGTCATCGTCGGCACACCGGTCTGGGCGTGGTCGGTATCCTCTCCCGTTCGCGCCTATCTGATAAACAACAAAAGTGATCTTCCGCGCATCGCCCTTTTCTGCACACTCGGCAATCGCGGCGACGACGCCGCTTTCGCGCAAATGCAGCAATTGGCTGGCAAGGCGCCGCTGGCCACCGCGGCGTTCAAGACCCGTGACGTGGTCTCAAGCCGTTTCCGTGACAGGCTGGCGAAATTCGCACAGGCATTGAGGGCTTCCGTGCCATAGGCGAGCTGATACCAGCCGCGGCTCTCGCTCAGTCCCATTTCTGCCGGCCGGAAAAGGCAAAGTTGACGAGGCGGCTGTCGCGGTGCGCCAAGCGTGAAATATCCGCCATCTCCTGCTCGCTGAGCGCAAAATCGAAAATCGCCGCGTTCTCGCCCAACCGCTCGACCTTGCTGGTGCGTGGAATCACCACAATGTCCTGCTGCACCAGGAAACGCAGGCACACCTGCGCGGCGGTCTTTTTGTGTGCGGCGCCGATGCTGGAGAGCACTTTGTCGCCACGCACACTTCCTTTCGCAATCGGACTGTAGGCGACGACCGCCATTCCGCGCTGCCGGCAAGCCGCGATCAGCTTCGATTGATCGAGAAACGGGTGACATTCGAACTGATTGCAGACCAGCGGCTCGCTGCTCGATTGCAAGGCTTCATCGATGAGCGAAACGGTGAAGTTGGACACGCCTATATGGCGGGCGAGACCGTCGCGCTTCACCTTGCCGAGTGCACCGAGTGTTTCCGCCAGCGGAATTTGCGGATTGGGCCAGTGCAGCAGCAGAAGGTCGACCTCGCTGAGGCGCAGCCGCACCAGGCAGTCGCGCGCGGCGCGCTCGAGTTCGTGCGGAGCGAAATGCGACGGCCAGATCTTGGTGGTAACGAATACTTCGTTTCGCTTGACGCCCGACGCACGCACCCCTTCGCCGACCTCGCGCTCGTTGTCGTACATTTCGGCGGTGTCCACGTGCCGGTAGCCGAACCGCAAGGCCTGCTCAACCACGCGCGCGCAGGTACGTCCGCGCAAATCCCACGTACCGAGGCCCAATACCGGGATTCGCGCACCCTTGGCCTCGACGTTCGGAGCGATTGTTCCGTTCGGGGTCACCCCGGCACTTTACGCCTCCGAACCGGAAGCTGTCACCGCGGCTTGCCGCCGAGCACCGCGAACGCAGCTTCGGGCGCTCCATCGATGACTTTGAGAAGCGCGCGCGCCGGACCGCGCGGCGAACGCTTGCCCTGTTCCCAGTTGCGCACCGTTTCGACCGGCACGCCGATCTGGGCGGCAAAGGCGGCCTGCGTCAGCCCGGTTCGCCCGCGGACATTGCGGGCATAGGCCGCGTCTTGGAAGCGCTCGGAATTGTTCGAGCGGGCCAACGGCTGTCCGTCGGCAAAGGAAATCGGCCGCTCACTGCCGTCCGGCAGAATCTCGACCAAACGTCCGTCCGCCTTCAGTCGCACGCGAAGCATGGCACTGGCTCCAGCCTTCCCGGCCGGATGAGAATACCTGATTCGGTTTAGATTCCACGAATGTGGGCAGAGGGTTCATTGGCCGAACAAAGCTTCGCCGAAATAGGCCAACGCCCTATTTTCAGCCAGAGCAGCTATAAGCCGCTGAAAAATTTAAGCAGCATGGCCCGCCGCGCCGTTTCCCGCGCGGCACAGGCCGCCGCCATCGGCACCGCCATCGAGCCTTGTATCTTGATGTCGTAAAAGCCGCAGGTCGTGTCGCGATAAGCGATCCAGGCCCGCTGCATCTCGCGCAATTTGTTTGCTTGCTCGTCATCGAGAGCGGCGGCGAGAGCCTTGTAATTCTCGTTGAGCAGCCCATCCCAAATCGCCCACTCGATACGAAAGCAATCGGCCATTCCGGCATTGGACGAGCCTTCAGGCGTTTTCATGCATCGATCCGCAACGAGATTGAACAGGCATTGCTGTTCGCCGTCGTCCACATTGATTGGTCTCGTATTTCTTCGCGCAGTCGTGGATCGCTGCGAGCTCATGCGCCGTCGGCTTGCGGCTTTGCGCGTGAGCTGCCGCTGCCGCCATGCCAAGCGACAGGGCAACGAGACAAATCTGCGCACACGCGCTGCTTGCGATGGATTTGGTCATCACCATCGCGGTCGCTATGTGCTCTCGTTCATCAATTCTTGGGCGGCATCACCTGACCGCGAATCTCGCCGCCGGGATTGGCCTGGGTGTGAACGTTGATGTACCAGTCGCCTGCCATCAACTGCCGCGCCTGCTCGGGGGTGAGGGTGGCCTGCCCCTTGATCGGATTAGCAACCGCAGCGCCCTTCTCGGCCAGCCAAATCACCGGCGGACCGTTCTTGCCCTCCGCCGCCGGTCCATGGAAATGGGCCATCGTTGCCGGCCCGGAGAGCCCGCTATAGCTGACGCTCCATGTCACGATCCGCGTTGCAGGATCGTAGGTAAGATCGGCCTTACCAGTGGCGGTGGTTTGCACCGGCGGCACTTGCTGCCCGCCGGTTAGCGGCACCGTGAAAGACAGCGGCGCGGCCAGTGACGGAGCCGCCCATGCGGCAAGGCTTGCCAGACATGCGGTGACAACGATTTCTCGACGCGACATCGAAATTTTCATTGTTCACTCCCTAGATCGTGGTTCACTCCCTAAATCGTGCTGTTCGCGTGCATCTTATGCGGGCTGACACCGCCAGTCGATTGATTGCACGCGCGGCGGCCATAAACTGGACATCAACAAGTTTTGACGAATTGCCCGCGACCCGACAAAAATGCCGTCACACGTTCGGCAAAGGCCGATCGACCGCGACCGGAACACGTCGCGCGCGGACGTTGCAAGAGGCGACGTACGCAAACAGCGAGTTCCCTCAGAAGCGAGCTTCCGACCATGCAGAACCTGCAAATCGACGCGCAACGGCTTTGGGACACGCTGATGGAGACGGCGAAATTCGGCGCCACGCCCAAGGGGGGCATTTGCCGCCTGACGCTCACCGATCTCGATCGCCGGGTGCGCGATTGGTTCAGGCAGAGGTGCGAGGCGCTCGGCTGCACGGTGACGGTCGACGAAGTCGGCAACATGTTCGCGCGGCGGCCGGGCAAGAATGACAAGCTTGCGCCGATCGCGATGGGCTCGCACCTCGATACCCAGCCGACCGGCGGCAAATTCGACGGCGTGCTCGGCGTGCTCGGCGCACTGGAAGCGATGCGCACGCTGCACGAGACCGGCTACGAGACCAATGCCCCGATAGAAATCGTAAACTGGACCAACGAAGAAGGCTCGCGCTTTGCGCCGGCCATGCTCGCCTCCGGCGTTTTCGCCGGAGCATTCACGCCGGAATTCGCCTATTCGCGCACCGACCGCGAGGGCAAGACGTTTGGCGAGGAATTGCAGCGGATCGGTTACAAGGGACCGGAAAAGGCCGGCGCGCATAAATTCGGCGCCATGTTCGAGCTGCACATCGAGCAAGGCCCTATCCTCGAAGACGAAGGCCGCATGATCGGCGTAGTCCAGGGGGTGCAAGGCATGCGCTGGTATGAAGTCACCGTGACCGGCCAGGAGGCCCACACCGGCGCGACCCCCATGCGGCTGCGCAAGAATGCGCTCCTCGGCGCCGCTCGCCTGATCGAGCGCATTGACGCGATCGCGTTGGAGCATGCGCCCTATGCGGTCGGTGCTGTCGGGCTCATCGAGAATAAGCCGAATAGCCGCAACGTCGTGCCCGGCGAAGTCTTCTTCACTGTCGACTTCCGCCATCCGGACGACAATGTTCTCGATGTCATGGAAGGCAAACTCCGCGCGGCATTGGGCGAGATTCTGCAGCCTCTGCAGCTCAGCTACAAAGAAGCGCGCATTTGGGATTCGCCGGCCGTTAGTTTTGCCCCGGAACTGATCGAATGCGTGCGCACCGGCGCGCAAAAGGCCGGCTACACATCGCGCGACATTATCTCCGGCGCGGGCCACGATGCGGCCTACGTCGCGCGCGTGGCGCCGACCACCATGATCTTCGTTCCCTGCGCCGGCGGCATTTCGCACAACGAAGCGGAGTCGACGAGCTTCGAGGAATGCGCGGCGGGCGCGCAAGTGCTGCTCAATGCCGTGCTGGAATATGACCGGCGTCTAGGCTGACGCAATCAGCGCGTTTTCTCGAAAATCTCGCGGCCGATCAGCATGCGCCGAATCTCGCTGGTGCCGGCGCCGATTTCGTAAAGCTTGGCGTCGCGCAACAGCCGGCCGGCCGGATAATCGTTGATGTACCCGTTGCCGCCGAGGCACTGGATCGTTTCCAGCGCCATCCAGGTGGCGCGCTCCGCCGCATAGAGAATGGCGCCGGCGGCGTCCTCGCGCGTTGTCTCGCCGCGGTCACAGGCCTTGGCCACGGCATAGACATAGGCCTTGGTGGCGTTGAGCGCGACATACATGTCCGCAAGCTTGGCCTGAATGAGCTGAAAGCGGCCGATCGGCTGGCCGAACTGCGTGCGCTGATGAACGTAAGGAATGACCAGATCGAGGCAGGCCTGCATGACGCCGATAGGACCCGCCGCCAAGACCGCCCGCTCGTAATCGAGGCCCGACATCAGGACGTTGACGCCATTGCCTTCGACGCCGAGCACGTTTTCGGTCGGTACCTCGCAATCCGCGAATACGATCTCGCCCGTGTCGGAGCCGCGCATGCCGAGCTTGTCCAACTTCGGTGCAGCCGAAAAGCCCTTGAAAGCGTTCTCGACAATGAATGCTGTAATGCCGCGCGAGCCTGCGGTGGGGTCGGTCTTGGCGTAAATGACGATCGTCTCCGCCAGCGGCCCATTGGTGATCCACATTTTTGAACCGTTGAGCACATAACGATCGCCGCGCCGGTCGGCCCGCGTCCGCATCGACACCACGTCCGAGCCGGCATTCGGCTCCGACATTGCAAGCGCCCCAACATGCTCGCCGGAGATCAGCTTGGGCAGGTACCGTTTCTTCTGCTCCGCACTGCCATTGCGCCTGATCTGATTGACGCAAAGGTTGGAATGGGCGCCGTAGGACAGCCCGACGGCAGCCGAGGCGCGGGAAATCTCTTCCATGGCCACGCAATGGGCGAGATAGCCAAGACCCGAACCGCCCCACTCCTCTTCCACTGTGATGCCGAGAAGGCCGAGCGCGCCGAGCTGCGGCCACAACTCGCGGGGAAATGTGTTGGACCGGTCGATATCCGCGGCGCGCGGAGCAATCTTTGCCTGCGCAAAGGAACCGACGGTCTGACGCAGCATATCGACGTCGCTGCCGAGCCCGAAATCCAATCCGGGCAGAGTATTGCGGATCATCGGACGCTCCATCCCTGTCGCGGCCTCGGGGCGTCAAGGCACCAGACGATATCGATTGACCCGCGCTCTGTCAGCGTCGAGGATCCGCTCAGGCGGTCGCGAAGCGCGTGGCACGCGCCAAGGCTTTGTCGATCTCGGCCGCAGGTCTTGGCTTGGCGAACAGAAAGCCCTGCATCTCGTCGCAGCCGGCAAGACGCAGAAGAACGCGCTGTTCATCATTCTCCACGCCTTCCGCCAAAACCTTCATGCCAAGCGTATGGCCGAGCGTGACAATCGATTGAATGATGGCGCCGGTATTGCCCGACGAGCCCAGCGAAGCCACGAAGGTGCGGTCGATCTTGAGCCGGTCGAAAGGAAATTTCTGCAGGTAGTTCAGGCTCGAATAGCCGGTACCGAAATCGTCAAGCGCGAGCCTGACGCCGAGCGCCCGCAATGCCTCGAGGCGCGCCTGCGCTTCTTGCAGATTGTCGATGAGGACTCCCTCGGTCACTTCGAGCACGACCTGCGACGCCGCAATCCCAGTCTCCGCTATGATGGCGGCGACTAAATCGACCAGCCAGCGATCGCGGATCTGCAACGGCGAGAGGTTGACCGCCATGGATAGAGTCGGCCAGCGCGCACCGTCCGTCAGCGCCCGCCGCAGCACGATCTCGCCGAGCTTGGACATCAATCCGCTCTGCTCGGCGAGCGGAATGAAGACCGACGGCGCGATCGGACCGCGGGTCGGATGCGTCCACCGCAACAAGGCCTCTACGCCAATCATGGCACCGCCCTCGGCGGCCACAATCGGCTGGTATTCAAGTTCGAAAGCCTGCAACGCGATGGCGGATTGCAGTTCATGCAACAAGAAGCGCCGCTCGGCATATTCGGTTTCGATCTGCTGCTCGAAGCGGCGGGCGGTGCCACGGCCGGCCCGTTTGGCGGCGCGCAATGCAAGGCCGGCGCGGCGCGCGATCTCCTCGCCGCTGGTGCCGTCCTCGGGTGCTTCGGCGATCCCCATGCTGGCCGTGATCTGCCACATCCGGTCGAGGAAAATCGGGCGCAAGAGTGAGGCTCGCAGCGACTCGACGAGTAAGTCCGCCGCGCGACGATCGTCCCCGCCGGCGATGACCGCGAATACGTCCTCCTCAAAGCGGCCCAAAGTCGCGCCGGGCGGCAAACCAGCCTTAAGGTGCTCGGCGATACTCGTGAGCACCGCATCGCCGCCGGTGCGTCCGAGCGTGTCGTTGACCTCGCCAAATCCGTCGAGATCGACAAGCGCCAGCACAACCACGCCGGAGTGGCGCCTTGCCAGCGCGTCATCAAGCTGTTCGAGCATCACGTGGTGGTTGGGCAGTCCAGTCAACGGGTCTTGGCTTGTGTGTTTGCGCACGGCCTCGCCGCCGCGCTTGAGCGAGCGCAAAAGCGGCCGGGCCGCGCGCATGGCGACAAGCATGCCTAATCCCAGGGTCGCGCCGACCAATGCCAGTACGCCCCACAGCCGGTCCATGGCTCCGACGAGTCCGCGGTCAGCCACCCAACTAAACCAGCCAACGATCCGGCCGCGGGCGTCGTGCAGAGATTGCGACGCGCGTCCGCCCTCGCCAATCGGATTAGCGTCGAAGCGGAGATCTGCGAGGCGGCTGCGCCGGGCGATGGCGCGCAGCTGCACGTCATCCGGCGCATCGATATCGCCGAACTGCGCGTGAAATTCCTCGATCGCCTGTTGCAAGGCCGCCCGCTCCTCCGCCTCGACCCGGCCTTCACTGAGCCGGGTGGCGGTGAATCCGGTCGCTGCACACAGCACCATCGCACTAGCGACGATCAGTGGCAGCAAAAGAGCGATTCGCGCGACAGTTGTCTTGCGGGTGTCGTCCGGCCTGGGCGTCGGCTTGGCCTGGCGTAGCCGGGGTGCCGCCCACCATCTTCGGGCTGCCGCGACCACCATACTTCCAACGCCCTTCACTAAATTGCCAACGCGTAGACTTAGATTACCAACGCCTAGACTTATGCGGTTCTGATTAACGCCAAGGAAAAACCTCGATGCGCTGAATAGGCAGTTTTCAACAATCCTCGGGACGCGCCCACTATCCTTAACATTGCATTAAATCCCGCAATCCCTAGTGTGCCGCGAGTAACGGCACGGCGTCAGGAATAGGACATGCCAAGCTTTCGAAAGTCAGCCGGTCTCGTTCTTACCGCCGTTCTGAGCGCGCCCTTAGGTTTGGCTGCGCCGGCATTCATGCCGGTGCCAGCAATGGCGGAAGAGTGCCCCGGCCATCCGGACGCGCTGGGAACAAGCCGCGTTCTTGTTGTTGAACCGGGAAAGTTCAGCCGTGTCGGCGTGATGCAGTATGCTCAAAGCCTGCCGCTTGCAGACAAAGAGGTCGTGCTCACATTCGACGACGGGCCGCTGCCGCCTCACTCCATCGCGGTGCTCGACATCCTTGCCGCGCAATGCGTCAAGGCGACCTTTTTCCTTGTCGGCGAGATGGCCCGCGAATTCCCCGCCATCGTACGGCGCATCCACGAGGAAGGACACACGATCGGGACGCACACCGAGCATCATCCCGCGCGCATGCAGAAACTGCCGATCGAAAAAGTTCGCGACGAGATCGATCGCGGCATCGCCGACGTAGGCGGGGCGCTGTGGGATCAAAAAGATCTTGCCCCCTTCTTCCGCATTCCCGGTTTGGCGCGCAGCGATGCGATCGAGCAGGAGCTGGCCGCGCGTTCGCTGGTGGTGTTCAGCTCCGACACGGTCGCCGACGATTGGCACCGGCGAATCCGATCGGCGGACATCGTTCGCCTGGCCCTCAGCAGGCTCGAGGCGCGCGGCAAGGGCATTTTGCTGCTTCACGACATTCATCATGTTACCGTCGCGGCGCTCCCGGAACTCCTGAAGAAGTTGAAGGAGGATGGCTTTCACGTCGTGCATGTGGTGCCCGGGACGGGCGAACAGGCGGAGATCGCCAGCACTGCACCGTCGCGCGAAGCGAACGATACGAATCACCCGTCGTCGGTGACGCCGCCAAATGCCGACCAAGCCAACGTGGCGAGCGCCCCGCAATCGTCTGAGCAGAGCGATCCGGGTCGGCCAGTATCCGTGCCGCCGCCGGGCGCCCAACAGTTCGCAGTCGCCAGCGATCCGCCGCTGCCAGAGCGAAACGATTCGGATCGGCCAACACCGAACACCGCGCCAAGCGCCGATCAGGCTGCAAGCGTGACCGATCCAGCACCGTCTGAGCGAAACGATGCGGATCGGCAGATGCCCGGCACCGCGCCGAGCGCCGATCCGACCCAAGCTGCAAGCGAGCCATCGCGCGATCCAGATGACCCCAATTGGCCGAAGGCAGAGGTCCGGTTGGCGAGCGAAGAGCGGGTTGAACTGCCGGCGCCAGACGAGGAGGCCTTCGGCACCCACTATCATCCATGGCGCACGGTCATATTGGCCGACGGTTCGGAAACAGCTGCACACTTCGCGCTCGATGCCGTGCCGCAATGGACCGACCCACCGCCCGCCGTGGCGGTCACCTCCGATGAGCCGCAACTACCGGTGCCGGCTATGCCAGACTATTTCGGCGGCGACGAGACCGTGACCTCGATCGCCGAGTAATAGGCGGCAAGATCCTCGACATCCTTGTCTTTGAGCGTGGGCGCGACTAGCGACATCATGTCGTTCTTGCGCGCGCCGGAGCGGTAGTCGTTGAGCGCCTTGATCAGGTAAGTCGGGCTCTGACCTGCGAGGTTCGGCGCTTCGGGAATCTTCGCCTTGCCGTCAAGGCCGTGGCAGGTCTGGCACATCAGCGCCTTTTGCCGCCCCGCAGTCACGTCACCAGCCGCAAAGCCATCGCGCGCCGTGCAGGCGGTGACTGCACACGCAACGGCGACAAAGATCGTGCATACACTACGCAGCGTCATAGGGCAGCCCGACACAAAGTCGGCGCCGCGCCAATGGAGCGCGGCGCCGATAACGCGGTGATGGTCGTGCTATTTACCGTCGTACCAGATGCGATATAGAGCGCCGGCAAAATCATCCGAGACAAGCAGCGAGCCGTCTCGCAGCTGGGCAACGTCCACTGGCCGGCCCAAATATTCGGCATTCTCATCGAGCCAGCCTTCCGCGAACGGCTCCGATTTGTCCGCCGTGCCATCCTCCTTGAGGTAGGTCACCATCACGCGCGCACCCACCGGAACGGTGCGGTTCCACGAGCCGTGCTGGGCCGAGAAAATGGCGCCCTGATACTTCTTCGGAAACATCTTGCCGGTGTAGAACATCATGCCGAGATCGGCGGCGTGTGCCGCCATCTCCACTTGCGGAAAGACCACGTCGGCCGGCGGGGTTTCGTTCTTGTATTCCTCGGTGCGGACGTGGCCGCCGCCGTAATAGGGAAAGCCGAAATTCTGGCCAGCCTTGGTCGCACGGTTGAGCTCACCGGGTGGAATATCGTCGCCCATGCCGTCCACCTGATTGTCGGTGAACCAGAGCGTCTTGTCCTTTGGATTGAAGTCCATGCCGACCGAGTTACGGATCCCCCAGGCATAGACTTCGCGATTCTTGCCGTCGCGGTCCATGCGGATGATGCCGCCAAGTCCCCATTTCTTGAAACCGTCGAGCTTTTCGGGAGCGGGCACGTTAAACGGCTGACCCAGCGTGATGTAGAGCTTGTTGTCCGGGCCGACGCGGCAGGTCCGCGCCGTGTGATTGTAGCTTTCGTCTTCCTTGGGGATGAGCTCGCCTTGCGGTACGATCGGCACGGCCACCACGTCCGGGCTTTCATAGAAGAACTCGGCCGCCGGATACATCAGCACCCGGTTCTGCTCGACGACGAACAGGAAGCCGTCCTTGGAGAAGCACGGACCGTTGGGAATGACGAGATCGATCGTCGAGGCGAACGGCTTCACCTCCTCCGCGACGCCGGACTTCGAGCGGTCGGTAACGGCGTAAATCTGAGCCTTGCGGGTGCCGACGAATGTGACGATTCCTTGCGGCCCAACCGCCATGTGGCGCGCGTCGGGGACGATCGCGTAGAGCCCGATATGGAAGCCGTGCGGCAGCTTGATCTTCTCGAGATTCTTTTTCAGCGCTGCAGCCTTGGCGCCGCCCTGCGGAATCGTCGGAATGTTTGGAGACGCCCCCGTGGTTTTGAACTCGCCAAGCTTTTCCAGATTGCTCGGATTGTTCTGCGCGAACGCCGCCGCGGATGCGAACAGCACTGCCGCCGACGCGGCCAGCATCATACGTTTATGCATGAAACGACCCTCCCTGCATTTATGGTCTTTATAGTCCAAGAATATTTCAATCTTGGCACATCGACAAAAAGCCGAGCAAGCCGATGCCCCGCGACGGGAACTCCTGCGGATGACCCTTGTGTGAACGGGTGCAGGCCGATCAGCGCGCCCAACGACCCGCGGCATTTTGGGCGACGGACGCCGTTACCGGCGCGTCGCCATGTAATGGGACAGGGCCTGCATGTCGCCGTCGCTCAGCTCGAAGGTAACGTCTGCCATTGAGGCGACACCGGAGCCCACCCGTTTGCCGGATTTGAAGTCGTGCAGCGCCTTGACCAGCACTTCTTCGCGCTGACCGGACAGGCGCGCAGCCGCACGGAAGCCGTTGTAATCGTCGGCGTGGCAGGATTGGCAGCGGTGCTGGAGCGCAAGTTGTTCGCCTTCCTGTGCCAACGCATCCGGAGCCGCCAAAGGCTGCGGCGGCGGCAGCGAAGCATAATAGGCGCCGAGGTTGCGGATATCCTGGTTGCTCAGGCCTTCCGCGATCGGACCCATGACGTCGCTTTTGCGTGCGCCCGAGCGAAAATAGACGAGCTGCCATTGCACGAATTCGTCCGGCTGCCCGGCAAGCGACGGCGTAAGCTCGATTTGCGATACGCCATCCGCGCCGTGGCAAGCCGCGCAGCCTTCAGCCAACGCCCGGCCGGCGGCTGCATCCGCAGCCGCTGCATGTCCACCGGCCGCGATGAAAACCGCGGCGCCGAGAGCAACCAGAGCAAGCCGAGCTGTCGTCATGCGAGAGACAAAATAACAGGTCCAAGCCGGAGGTTCCGGCTTGGACCAAGCGGTTCGTTGCCGATCGCTCCCGCTAGAGCCGGGAGCGATCGGATTGATAGATCATTTGGCGTAGCTGATCCGATAGATGGCGCCGGTGAAATCATCGGCCACCATCAGCGAGCCATCCTTCGCCTGCAGCACGTCATTGGGCCGACCGCGATACTTGCCGTCGGACCCGATCCAGCCGGTAGCGAACTCGACTTGCTTGACGTTCTTGCCATCTGGATCAGCGGTGATACGCATCAGTCGCCCGCCCTGGAACTGGTGACGATTCCAGGAGCCGTGCTCGGCAACGATCATGTTGTTCTTGTAGTCAGCGGGGAATTGATCCCCGGTGTAGAACTTCATGCCGAGCGGAGCGACGTGCGCACCGAGCTTGAGCGCCGGAGGCGAGAACTCCGAGCACTTGTGCCCCATGGCGAGTTTCGGATCCGGAATGTCGCCCTGATGGCAATACGGATAGCCGAAGTCTTGGCCGATCCTGGTGATGTGGTTGAGCTTGTCACTCGGAACATCGTCGCCGAGCCAATCGCGCGCGTTTTCTGTGAACCAGTAATCACCTGTGCGCGGATCGACGTCGCCGCCGACGCTGTTGCGGACGCCGAGTGCAACGATCTCCGCCAGCCCGTTCGCCGGGTTTATACGCCTGATCTGCGACGTCGAGGTCGGCGGCAGGCAGATGTTGCAGGGCGGCCCGAAGGCGACATACAGCCAACCGTTCTTGTCGAATGCGAGATATTTCCAACCGTGCGGAATATAGGGCGGCATGTCGTCATAGACGACCTGCGGCTGCGGCATGCTGTCGAGAGCCGCCTCGGCATTCTCATATTTATAAATCTTGTCGACATCAGCAACGTAAAGCGCGCCGTCCCGGAACGCGATGCCGGTCGGCACTCTCATGCCTTTGATGACGGTCTTGACCGTCTTCTTGCCGCCCTGATCTTTCACCGCGTAGACGACGCCGCCGGTCCCAAACCACGAACCAGCGAAGAGCGTGCCCTTGTCGCCCCACGCCATCTGTCGCGCGCCTGGTAAGCCACTCGCCCACAGCTCGATCTTGAAACCGGACGGCAGCTTGATTTGCTTCAAGGTGGCTTCGATCTCTTGGTCAGTGAAGCCGGTCGGCGGCGGCAGCGTGTTGGCGACAGCGGTGCCTTTCTGCTCCTGCGTCTCGTCGCCCATGAACCAATCGTCTGGCGGATGCAACCAGAAGTCTTTCTTGCTGGAATCGTAGTGCTTGAGTTCTTCAGTGCTTGCGCCGGATGCGAAGAGCAATCCGGCGACCGCAACCGCCGCCGTGGCCGCCACGAGCGTCACCGCATTCGCCTTGTATGTTGCTAGCAGACCCATCGAATTTTCCTCCCTTGCTTGATTTTTTCTGCCAAGTCCTGTTGCCAAGTCCTTTAGCAAGTGCTGTTCGGGCAAGTGCTGTTCGGGCAAGTCCTGTTCCGGAAAGCAGCCTCGCCCGCAGCTCAGTGATGCGAGTTTCATCGGCCAGGCCATGAACTCACGCCCCGGCGCATCCCGCCATCGGCGCAGCGCGCCTCACGTCAATGCCCAAAGCTCAATGATGAATCGCTTGTCGACCCGCCGGAATGGCGACGATACCCTCCCTTCAGGCGTCCTATTCCGACTTTTGCGCCGATTAGGACGTCAATTCTCGCAAATTTCCGATGAGCGTACGTTACTACCAGAAACTGTCAAGCTGGCTCGACGGCTCGTTTGACGGGCGTCGCCCCACAAAAACCCTGCTGTAAGAGGGGCAGCACCGTTTGCCCCGTGCACCGGCGGACTGCCGACGCAGGCTCCGAGAAAAAGATCGTTCAGGGTGGTGCGGTCGAGAGGACTCGAACCTCCACGGGTTGCCCCGCTAGCACCTCAAGCTAGTGCGTCTACCAATTCCGCCACGACCGCAGGTGGGGTGGACGCGTGCCGGAAACGGCGCGCGACCGCGCGGATGTAACAGTTAGCCTCTCCCCGGACAAGCCCGGCGGCGGTGCCTGTTTTGCCGTGGCCGGGTATTGTCCCCGGCGCCCACGTCTTTAAATACGATGAAAATCGGGAGTTACGATGAAATGCAGTCCGCGAGCGGAGCCGCCGTGCCCGGCAGCGGCTCAGACCACCTCAGGTGAGCGGGGCAGCAATTCCTTGACTTCCACGGCGATGCGATTGCCGCTGACGATCACCGTGCCGCGCGCGACCGGCATGTTGTTGGCGAGAATGCGGACCTCATCCTCCTCGGACGAATCGAGTTCGATGATGGCGCCGCGGCCGAGCCGCAGAACTTGGTGGATCGGCATCGAGGTCCTGCCAAGCACGACGGAGATGTCGATCGAGACATTGTCCAGGGTCGCCAAATGGGCCTCACGCAGCGTTCTTGGTGTGAATTCCGTGCGATCTTGTTTCACCACGGCATGGTTACGGGGTCGTTAACACGCGCAACGATCTGCAAATTGGCCTTCTCCCGCTTCCTGGCTCGCCGCCGGTCGAGTGGCACGTGAGCGATCATCCGGTCGACTATGACGATGCGCTCGCCGCCATGACGGCACGCGCATCCCGGATTGCGCACGGCGAGGCGCGGGAACTGGTTTGGCTGCTCGAGCACCCTCCCCTCTACACATCCGGCACCTCCGCCCGGCCGCACGAGCTCCTCGACGCGCGCTTTCCCGTGTATGCGGCCGGCCGCGGCGGGCAGTTCACCTATCACGGTCCCGGCCAGCGCGTCGGCTATGTCATGCTCGATCTCAAGCGCCGCGCGCCCGACGTGCGCCGCTTCGTTGCTACGATCGAGGAATGGATCATCCGCACGCTCGCCGAGTTTGGCGTGCATGGCGTGCGGCGCGAGGATCGCGTCGGGGTGTGGGTCGCGCGTCCCGAGAAAGGCGAAGGGGCTGAGGACAAGATCGCCGCCATCGGCATCCGCATTCAGCGATGGGTCACGCTGCACGGCCTTTCGCTCAATGTCGCGCCGGACCTGTCGCATTTCACCGGCATCGTTCCGTGCGGCGTCTCGGAACGGAAATTCGGCGTCACGTCGCTGAGCGACCTGGGCCGGGCGGCTTCAATGCAGGATGTTGACCGAGCGCTCCGGGCCACCTTCGAGCCGCTGTTCGGCGCAACCGTCGACGCTCAAAACGTGGCCAGCACGGAAAACAAATCGCCGGGACGCCGGAGCGCCAAATCGGCGGAATCGGCCTCGCGCTGATCGATCGCTGTCACCTGCGCGCCGGGCGGCCCGTCGCGGCACAGCTCGATCATGGTGAGAACCGCTTCCTCCGAGCCGGCAAACACCGCCTCGACGGCGCCGTCGCGGCAGTTGCGTATCCAACCTTGCACGCCGAGCTCAAGCGCGGTGACCTCGGCCCAGACGCGATAGCCGACGCCCTGGACCCGGCCGCGGATCACGACCCCAAAGATCACGTCCATCTGAACGCCCTGCGCATGTGGGGACGCCGCCGCGCCCAGCTTCGCAATTCCTCAATGTAGGGCACCGGCAATTGCCACTCCAGCGCAGCTGCGATCACAACGTCCATATAGCCCGCCTGCGGTGGTGCTTCCTTTTGCGAGCGCGCGAGGTAGACCAGTGCGAAGCGCCGCCGGCCGTCCTGGCGCACCGGCAAGCTTTCCGCGCGATAAAGCGCGCCTGCAATATTCTCCCACACAGCAAGTGTCACGCAGTCGCGCGGCGTCAGCCGCCACAGCACGCCGTAGACCGTCTTGGCTCGAAGCGGCGCGACCGAGGCATGACCGTGCGTCGTGATCAGGAAGCGATAGTTGGCCAGTGTGGCGACGCCCACGGCTTCGGCCCCCGGGGCATGCCTGCGCATGACCGCACGGCTCATGTTGGAGCCGTAGGCGAAGTGAAAGATCACGCGGCAGGCCCTTCCGCGCTTGGCCTGGTTGCCGCCCACACGGTGGTCACGATCGCCAGCACGATCGGCAGATAAGCGAGCAGCAACAAGATCGCGACGATCAGCGAAGCCAAATCGTCGTGCGGCGTGCCGGCCAGCATCGCGATGATCGACACAAAAAGGATCAAGCCCAACGCGCTTGCGGTGTTCGCGTCCGTGCCCTGCCCGGCTAGAGGAGCATAAAATGCAACTGCCAGAATGATCAGAAGCGCGACGGAGAGCGCGTAGAGGACGCTCGCGGCGGCGGCGAGCCCAGCCGGCTTTCCGCCATCGCGAAGCCGCTTAGCGTGCAACGTGTACCAGACCCAAATGAGCACGATCTGAGCGGCAAGGAAGGGCCAAAGCCCGGCGCGCGCGATGACGTCCGGGAAGGTCAGCAGATGGGACGCGAGGCCGGCCAAATAAACCAGACCGACGGCGACGACAAAGGTCTGCGGCGGCAGACGCCCCGAGGGGGAAAAGAGTAGGCGAAGGCCTTGCATGCGCCGACATCATGCCCGATTCGGCGCTCCGATTGCCGCCGTCCGTCAGGCAAACTCCATGATCACCGCATCCACGGCAACGCTGTCGCCCTGCTTGACGCGGATCTTCTTGATCGTGCCGTCGCGCTCCGCGCGCAAGATGTTCTCCATCTTCATCGCCTCGACCACCACCAGCGTCTCGCCCGCCTTCACCTCCTGCCCTTCTGCCACCGCCACCGAAACGACGAGCCCCGGCATCGGGCAGCGCACGGATTTTTCGCTGTCGGAGAGCTTCTTCGCCGGCATCAGCCGCGCATAGCGCGCTTCACGCTCGGTATAGACAAAGGCCTTCACCTCGATGCCGCGATAGGCGAGTTCAAATCCGTTCGGGATCATCCGGACGTGCACGGCAATGGGGGCTCGATCAAGCGTGCCGAACCATACCGGCATACCCGGAATCCATTTCGAGGAGAGACTATGGCTGTTACCGTCTTCGAACAGCACCGTGATCGCATCGCCCTCATGGGCGACGTCGGCCTGGAGCTCCTCTCCGCTCAGCCAGATCGCCCGCCGTCGTTCGCGGGTGACGGCGCTGTTGAGCTGTCCGGAAATGCGGCGTTTGCGTTCCCCCATGACGTGATCGATAGCGGCAGCGACCCCGGCGATGGTGCGCGCCACCGCCCCGGTCGGCGTGGTCCGCTCGAACCCCTTGGGAAACTCCTCGGCGATAAAGGCGGTCGACAGCTTGCCGGAGCGCCAGCGCGGATGCTGCATGATCGCGGCAAGAAACGGGATGTTGTGGCGGATGCCTTCGATGGTGAAGGCGTCGAGCGCATCGGCCTGCGCATCGATCGCAGCGGCGCGGGTGCTCGCGTGGGTGACGAGCTTGGCGATCATCGGATCATAGTAAAGCGAGATCTCACCGCCCTCGGCGACGCCGGTATCGTTGCGCACCGTTACGCCGCCGTACTCGCCCTCCGGGGGCGGGCGGTAGCGCACAAGCCGGCCGATCGAGGGCGCGAAATTGCGGTAGGGATCTTCGGCATAGATGCGGCTTTCGACCGCCCAGCCGTTGAGCTTGATATCGCTTTGCTTGAACGCGAGCTTCTCGCCGGCGGCGACGCGGATCATCTGTTCGACCAGATCGATACCGGTGACAAGCTCCGTCACCGGATGCTCGACCTGAAGCCGCGTGTTCATCTCGAGAAAAAAGAAGCTGCGGTCTTGTGCGGCGACGAATTCGACCGTGCCGGCGCTGTCGTAGCCGACGGCTTTGGCGAGCGCGACCGCCTGCTCGCCCATCTTCGCGCGCGTCGCGGCATCGAGCAGCGGGCTCGGCGCCTCCTCGATGACCTTTTGATTGCGCCGCTGAATTGAGCATTCCCGCTCGCCGAGATAGATGACGTTGCCATGCTTGTCGCCCAAGACCTGGATTTCGACGTGGCGCGGATCGGTGATGAACTTCTCGATGAAAACGCGATCGTCGCCGAAGCTCGATTTCGCTTCCGAGCGAGCGCGCACGAAATTCTCGGCCACTTCGGCCTTGCTGCGGGCGATGCGCATGCCCTTGCCGCCACCGCCCGCGGAGGCCTTGATCATGACCGGGTAGCCGATTTGCTCGGCGATAACGATCGCCTCATCATGATCGGCGATCACGCCGAGGTGGCCGGGAACCGTCGAGACCTTGGCGCGGGCGGCGGCCTTTTTCGATTCGATCTTGTCGCCCATGGCGGCGATGGCGGCCGGGTTTGGCCCGATGAAAACGACGCCCGCCTTGGCGAGCGCCTCGGCGAAGGCCGCCCGTTCGGAGAGGAAGCCATAGCCCGGATGCACCGCTTCCGCGCCGCTTTCCTTGCAAGCTGCGATAATCTTCTCGATGACCAGGTAGCTTTGCGCAGCCGGCGGCGGGCCGATGGCGATCGCCGTATCGGCCATTTCGACGTGCAAGGCGTCGCGATCCGCGTCGGAATAGACCGCGACGGTTTCGATCCCCATGCGGCGCGCGGATTTGATGATCCGGCAGGCGATCTCGCCGCGATTGGCAATCAGGATTTGCTTGAACATTTGCGGAATTAAAACTCGCAAACCGACTTGACTGCCTTTGCGGTGTCAGCGCGAAAATGTCAATCGCGGCAGCCCTATAGCGCGGAGGCCGAACCGGGCCACGGCAGGCGTCACATTCGGGTTACCCGGCCCAGCCAAAACCGCGCTTGCGCTGCCGGATCATGGATCAACTTGGAGTGTTGCGAATGCGCCGATCCCTTCTTGCCACGGCTCTGGTATTGCTTGCGGCCATCGCAGCATCCTCGCAGGCGATTGCGCAAACGGCTGCGAACCGGCCGCATAACGTGGTTCTCTTCGTGGCGGACGGCTTGCGTTCGCGTATGGTCGACGACACGACCGCACCGACCATGGCCGCGATCGCGCGCGAAGGCGTAAGCCTGCGCAACAGTCACGCGCTGTTTCCGACCTTCACCACCGCCAACGCTTCGGCAATGGCCACCGGCCACATGCTCGGCGACACCGGAGATTTCTCCAATACCATCTATGCCGGGTACGAGGTGCCGAGCGCCCGCAATAGCCCCACGCCGTTTTTGGAAAGCGACCCCGTCCTTGCCGACGTCGACGAGCATTTCTCCGGCAACTATCTCGATGAAGCGACCATCCTGAAGCTTGCGCGCGACAAGGGCTACAGCACCGCATCGGTGGGCAAGATCGGGCCGGCCTTGATCTTCGATCACACCGAACGTACCGGCACGCAGACAATCCTTGTCGACGATGCGACCGGCAGCGGCAAAGGCATCCCGCTGTCCGATGAGATGAGCGAGCGTCTCAAGGCGGCGAACCTGCCGCTCATTTGTCCCTCGCGGAGCGCCAACCGAAATTTCGGCACCATGAACACGCCCGGCACGCTGACGCCCAACACCGCGCAACAGGACTATTTTGTGGACGCGAGCACGAGGGTGATCCTGCCGCTGTTCAAGGAACGCGACAAACCTTTCGTCCTGGTATTCTGGTCGCGGGATCCCGACGGAACGCAGCATTATCAGGGCGACAGCCTCAACTCCCTCATTCCCGGCATCAACGGCCCCACTTCGCTCGCGGCAATTCGCAACGCCGACGACAATCTCGCCCGCGTCCGCGCGGCGCTGGCGCAACTCGGGCTGCTGGATACAACCGACATCATCGTCATCGCCGATCACGGCTTCTCCACCATCTCCAAGGAGAGCCAGACAAGCTCGACCGTGAAGATCAAATTCGCCGACACGCCCGAAGGTCATTTGCCGCTCGGCTTTGTCGCGCTTGATCTTGCTCACGCCCTGGACCTGCCGCTGCTCGATCCCGACGATAACGACGCGCCCGTTGCGCCGGGCCAACACACCAGGCACGGCAATGGTCTGATCGGCGGCGACAAAGCCAGCCCCAAAGTCGTCGTGGCCGCGAATGGCGGGTCGGATTTGATCTATCTGCCGGATGGCGACCAGGCCGCGGCCAAGCGGGTCATCGACACACTGCTGTCCGAAGATTACGTGAGCGGCATTTTTGTCGATAGAAAGCTCGGGACATTCGCCGGCACGCTGTCGCTCAACGACATCGCGCTCGAAGGTGCGGCGATCACGCCGCATCCGGCGATCGCGATCAGCTTCCGCTCCTTCGACACTGTATGCGGCGAGCCAGTGCGCTGCACGGTCGAAGTCGCCGATACCATCCTGCAGGAAGGTCAAGGCATGCACGGCTCGTTCAGCCGTGCCGACACCTGGAATTTCATGGCCATGCAAGGACCGGATTTCAAATCGCATTTTGTCGATCCGGCGCCCGCCAGCAACGCCGATATCGGCCGGACCATTGCACAATTGCTGCAGCTCGCCGCCAGCGACAATGGCCATCTTGTCGGCCGGGTGCTGTCCGAAGCGTTGCCGAACGGCGCCCTGCCCGACGTGGCGAGCCGGGTGTTGATCTCCGACCCGGCGCCAAACGGGCTCGCCACCGTCATCAACACGCAGACGGTCGGAACGACTCGTTACTTCGACGCGGGAGGTTTTCCGGGAAGGACCGTCGGCTTGTCCGCTACCGAACTGCCAGGCCCGCCGCGCTAAATCGCGAGGATTGAGCAACCGCTAGCCGGCGCCCAGCGCCAACTACATCAGGCTGAGGCTGCGGCGCATGCGTCGCGCCTCGGCCGCGAGCCAATTGAGGATAGCCACATCGACCTCCTCAAAACCCGCCGGAAGGAGCGTTACGGGCGGCAACACGATGATCGGCGAACGCGCAATCGCGGCGACGAGCGCTTCCACGCCAACGGGATCTTGATCCATCGAAAACTTCATTGCCGCCTCCGGCTCGCCCTGCCAACTTCAGCGCCAGAAGTGTTACCGCCTTCGGCCGATCTGCGAATCGACCACGAATCGAACCGCACGCAATCTGGAACGCGAGGCAGGCCGTCCAAGGGCGAGGATGCGGCAAACTTTGGGCATCTACTGTGACCCAAATCACGTGTTGCGCTGGCTTGGACCGCCGATTTGCGGCAGCGGGTCAGTTGTGCTCAATCCAATAGCGCTTTGAAGACGCAACGGAAGTTTATTCCAAGCGCGCGCCGCGCGGCGCTTCATTCTTCTTAGATTTCGGGTGAATTCGACCATTCAATCCTAAGCATAAAGCCTAGTATTCAAGCCGGCCGAACGTTATGTAATCGGCGCATTATTTCCGGACATTCCCAAATCAGGGCACACACGACGGAGGTTTGTCATGGCGCTCCAAATCGGCGACACCGCCCCGGATTTCGAAGCTGAAACGACTGAAGGCAAAATCCGCTTCCACGATTGGATCGGCAACAATTGGGTTGTGCTGTTCTCCCATCCCAAGGACTTTACGCCGGTCTGCACAACCGAACTCGGCACCATGGCGCGGCTGAAGCCTGAGTTCGACAAGCGTGGCGTGAAAATCATCGGGCTGTCCGTCGATCCCGTCGACAACCACACCAAGTGGTCGCAAGACATCAAGGACGTTTCCGGCTTTGCGCCGAATTATCCGATGATCGGCGACACCGATCTCAAGGTCTCTAAGCTCTACGGCATGCTGCCGGCGAGTACGTCCGGCACCTCCGAGGGCCGTACGCCGGCCGACAATCAGACGGTGCGCAACGTTTTCGTCATTGGCCCGGACAAGAAGGTCAAACTGGTGCTCGTCTACCCGATGACGACCGGCCGCAACTTCGACGAGGTGCTGCGAGTGGTCGACTCGCTGCAGTTGACGGCCAAGCATCGGGTCGCGACGCCGGCGAACTGGAAACAGGGCGAGGAGGTCATCATTACCGGTGGCGTCAGCGACGAAGAAGCGAAAAAGCTCTACCCGGAGGGCTGGAAGACGCCGAAACCTTACATCCGCATCATACCTCAGCCGCGCTGACGCACGGTTGCAGTGGAGAGTGTACAGCGCGGCTTCAGCCGCGCTTTTTTTGACCCTACCCACCGGCGTTGGCGCGATTTACGGCACGAGGAGCACCTTCCCGATGTTTTTGCGGTCCTGGATAAAGTGATGGGCCTGGGCCGCTTCGTCGAACGGGAAAGTGCGCGCAATTTTCGGCTTGATGGCGCCTTGCCGCCACAAATCCAATAGTTGATCCGCCCAGCCGCGCAGCCGCTCGGCTTCACCCCACATGTGCCCGAGATTGACCCCGAACACGCCCTTGTTGGCATTCATGAGCGACAGCGGATTGAACTGAAGCCACGGTGTACCCGCGAGCAGGACCAGCATGCCAAACATGCTGCGCTCCTTGCCGCTCGCTGCCGCTGAAATGCCGAACGCGCCAAGCCGCCCGGTCGGGGCGAGAATGCGATAGCCCTTCTTCCACGAATCGCCGCCGATGGCGTCGAGAATGACTCCACCCCGCGGCCGTTGGTCATTTCGCGCGCGCGCGCTTCGAAATCCTCGGTCCGATAATCGATCAGATGATCGACCCCGAGCGCGCGCATTTCGGCGTGCTTTGCGGCGGACGCCGTGCCGATGACGGTTGCGCCGATATGCTTCGCGATCTGGGTTGCTGCTATCCCCACACCCCCGCCGACTGAATGCACGAGAACGGTCTCGCCGCGTTTCAAACTGCCCATGACGACACAAAGCTGCCAAGCCGTGAAATAGTTGACCGGGATCGCAGCCGCTTCCAGGGCGGACAAGCCAGCCGGACGGTCGAATACCTGACCCACTGGGACACAAACCACGTCCGCATAACCGCCGAAGCGCGTCAACGCGAAAACATCGCGCCCAACCCAACTTGCATCAACGTCTGCGCCGACTGAGTCGACGCGGCCGCTGATCTCGTAGCCTGGAACGACCGGGATCGGCGGCAGGTCCGGATAGATCCCAAGCCGGCCCAGGATGTCGGCAAAATTGACGCCGCTCGCCTCGACCCGGATGCGGACTTCTCCCGATTTTGGCTCTGGATCGAGTGCCTCTCTGACTTGGAGAACCTCGGGCGTGCCGGCTTTTGTGATCCAAATCTGCCGCATGCCTTAGCTCCAATTTTGCGCAAGAGGCGCCGTCGCAGTTTAAATGCGGGCATCATATAGGAGTGGGCTTACTTCCGCGCTCTTGCTTTTAGGCCGTGCGCATGCAGACGTTGGTCCTTCACCGAGAAGACATTGCGACGAACGAGGAACATGATGGATGTGCGCGCCGCCGTTGCTTTCGCCCCCGGCAAGCCGCTGGAAGTGACGACCGTAAAGCTCGATGGTCCGCGCGCGGGCGAGGTGCTGGTCGAAATCAAGGCGACCGGCATTTGTCACACCGATGAGTTCACGCGGTCGGGCGCCGATCCGGAAGGACTTTTTCCAGCAATCCTCGGCCATGAGGGCGCCGGCATCGTCGTCGACATCGGCGCGGGCGTTACCTCGGTGAAAAAAGGCGATCATGTCATTCCGCTTTACACGCCGGAATGCCGGCAATGCCCGTCCTGCTTGTCCCGCAAGACCAATCTTTGCACCGCCATTCGCGCGACGCAGGGCCAGGGCGTGATGCCCGACGGCACCTCGCGCTTCTCGATCGGCAATGAGAAAATCCATCACTATATGGGCTGCTCGACCTTCAGCAATTTCACCGTACTGCCGGAAATTGCGGTGGCGAAAATCCGCGAGGACGCCCCTTTCGACAAGGTCTGCTACATCGGTTGCGGCGTCACCACGGGCATCGGCGCGGTGATCAACACCGCCAAAGTCGAGCCCGGCGCGAAATGCGTCGTGTTCGGGCTCGGCGGCATCGGGCTTAACGTCATCCAAGGCCTGCGCCTTGTCGGCGCCGATATGATCATCGGCGTCGATCTCAATCCGGAGAAGAAAGCCTGGGGCGAACGCTTCGGCATGACGCATTTCGTCAATCCGAAGGAGGTAGGGGGCGACCTCGTCGCGCATCTCGTCAACATGACCAAGAAGGGCGCCGATCAGATCGGCGGCGCCGACTACACTTTCGAGTGCGTGGGCAACG
>CAWHPH010000026.1:0-58936 GCA_963831135.1 uncultured Alphaproteobacteria bacterium | reverse complement strand
GCCGCGGTAGCTCAGCCGGTAGAGCAACGCATTCGTAATGCGTGGGTCGGAGGTTCGAATCCTCTCCGCGGCACCAGTTTTTTCGTCAATCTCGCAGCGTCCCATCGACCCACGCATCCAGCGTGGGCCGAAGCTTCCTCGCCATCCGTCCTCCGACGGCCGACGAGGTCCTGGGGACAATCGAGCATGTCCCGGAAAAGTGGAAACCGGTTTTCCGAAAAGGACATGCGACGATGCAGGAATCGAGAGCACATCCCGATTCAACCAGATCGGGATGTTCTCTAGTGACGAAGCCCGCCATAGCTCGGCTCCGCCGCAGTCTGCGAGCATCCCGCTTCGGGCGGCGGCACGTCTTCGCCCTGACTTTTGTAGTCGCGGATTTTATTGCGCAGCGATCGGATGGATATGCCGAGCAGGTCTGCCGCGTGAGTCCTGTTCCCCCGATGGAGCCGCAGCGTCTGCAGGATGAGCTCGCGCTCAACGAGCGCGAGCTTGTGCCCGATCAGCTGCGTGACACATGCCCGGTCGATGGTAGAGAGCCCGAACAGCGTCGCCGAATTGGCGGACCGACGCTCGAGCGGGCGATCAGTTCTGTAGCCTGGCATCAACACCTCCATTACTGCGGAGTGATGCCCCCGTCCCCTGCGGCCAAGGTGAACCGGCATGGTTAAAGATTGGTTATCGGGTCGGCACAACTACTTGATTACCATGGAACTTTCGGGAACTTTGGAACTTTTCAGCCGGCGGATCGGGCGACCTGCTCACGCCGGCGAGGCCATGATCGCGATCGGCATATCGACGTAGATTTTGTAGCTCTGCGATTTCGGTTTCGCCTTGTCTTCGTCGTTGAGATACTCGACCGAGCTGCGCGCCAGATAGGCCATCGGCAAAATCATGACGCGAATAAAACGCGTCGGCGCGTCCGCAGCCTGCGCGAACACGGGATCAGGCCCGCCTTCGAACCAGGCGCCGCCCGGTCCATACGACGTCGAATGGCCTTTGGTGTCGATGCGCATGCCGCCGTCGCGCAGGCAGCGGATGCCCGGCCCCTGATGGCGGTGCAGATAGGCGCAGCCGCCCGGCGGAAAGGCGACGCTGTCGCCGCGCAACAGCACCGCGCCTTCGGGCATGGTGTCGAGCCGCGCCGACAATTTTTCGCGTGAGGCGACGCCGGTCCCGCTCGCGGCGCTGCCCTCGGCGTCCGTGGTCAGCTCCCACCGCCAGACCGTCGCCCCCTCGCGCTCCGCCTTGAAGGTTACGGCGCTTTCGCTGCCGAACGCTTCGGCATCGCGCAGCGCCAGGTCGGCCATCGCGATCGCGCCATGCACGACGAAGATCATGCGCGGGCGCGCGGGCAGGGACACCTCGGCGTCGTTCGCCAGCACGTCCTCGTAGAGCCGCAGCATGGGGGCCGACTTGGGGGCCGACTTGGGGGCCGACTCGGGGGCCATGAACCTCTCCTGAAAATGGGCACGCTCTGCGCCGCGCGCAGAGTGTGTGTGCATTTTGCGCCAGCGCTACGGGATTTACACCTGCTTGCGCGCCTTGCTAAATCACGTTCCGCTCGCCGATAAGCTTTGCCCAAGACTAAGAACAAAGGGGAAGCGAACCCATCCGGAGGAAAGCCTATGCTGCGAACCGCGCCGCCGTTCCGCGCCGACCATGTCGGAAGCCTGCTGCGGCCGCCGGCGCTGAAGGAGGCGCGCGCCAGGCGCGAGCGCAACGAAATCACCGCCGAGGCGCTGCGGGCGGTCGAAGACCGCGAGATCGAAACAGCGATCAAAAAACAGGAAGAGGTCGGACTGAAGCTTGCCACCGACGGCGAGTTCCGCCGCTCCTGGTATCAATTCGACTTCATGAAAGGTCTGGACGGCGTCGAGCTTTATCAGGTCGGCGAAGGAATCATTTTTCACGGCGTGAAGACCAAGGCCGAGAGCGTCCGCGTGGTCGGCCGGGTGGATTTCTCGTCGCATCCGCATATCGACGATTTTCGCTTCCTGCGCGAGCATACCCGCGTTACCCCGAAAATGACGATTCCGGCGCCGGGCATGCTGCACTTTCGTCCTGGCCGCCAATCGATCAGCAAGCAGGTCTATCCCGATCTGGAGCAATTTTTCGACGACGTCGCCAATGCCTCGCGCAAGGCGCTGCGGGCCTTTTATGACGCCGGCTGCCGCTATCTGCAGTTCGACGACACGACCTGGGCGATGATGTGCGACGAGCGCGAGCTTGCCCATTCGCGCCAACGCGGCGACGAGCCGGAAAAGCTTCCCGCCATCTACGCTCGCCTCATCAACCGCGCGCTCGAAGGCAAGCCGGCCGATATGGCCGTCACCCTGCATTCCTGCCGGGGCAATTTCCGCTCCGCCTGGATCGCGGAGGGCGGCTACGAACCTTTGGCGGAGCGGCTGTTCAACGAGATCGATATCGACGGCTATTTCCTCGAATACGACACCGAGCGCTCCGGCGGCTTCGAGCCCTTGCGATTTTTCCCGAAGGGGAAGAAGCAACTCGTGCTCGGGCTCGTCACTTCCAAAAGCGGTGCGCTGGAAAAGAAAGACGACATCAAGCGCCGCATCGGCGAGGCCGCCAAATATGTCGATCTCGATCAGCTCTGCCTCTCGCCGCAATGCGGCTTTGCCTCGACCGAAGAAGGCAATGTCCTGTCCGAGGAGCAGCAATGGGCAAAGCTTCGCATGGTGGTCGAGATCGCCGAGGAAGTATGGGGAAAGTAGTATTTCGTCATCACCGGGCCGGCTAGCGCCGTGACCCGGTGATCGCGCTGAGGCGGGCACAGAGCGGACTGATCGGCCATGACGGCAAGGACAATAAAAGAATGTCTCAACGTACCAAGCCTCCCTTTCGCGCCGATCATGTCGGCAGCCTGCTGCGGCCGGCGCCCCTCAAGGAGGCGCGTGCGCGGCATGCAAAGGGCGAAATGTCCGCCGAAGCGCTCATGCAGGTCGAGGATCGCGCGATCGAGGACGTGATCCGGCGCCAGGAGGATGTCGGGCTCAAATCGATCACTGACGGCGAATTTCGCCGTGTGTCCTGGAACTACGATTTCCTCGAGCGGCTCGCGGGCGTGGAATCCTATCTTGGGGAGCGCAAGATCAAGTTCAATGCGCAGGGGCCGCAGCCGCGATCGATCCTGCTGCGCGTCATCGGCAAGCTCGGCGGCTACAAGCCGCATCCGATGATCGAGCATTTCACGTTTCTCAAGGCGCACACCAAACAAACGCCGAAGGTGACGATCCCGTCGCCGTCATCGCTGCATTTCCGTTACGGCCGCGATGCCGTGCCGGCGAGCATCTATCCGGTAATCGATGATTTTTATCGCGACCTCGGCCAGTCCTATTCCAAGGTGGTGCGCGCCTTCGCCGACGCCGGCTGCCGTTACCTGCAGCTCGACGAGGTCAATCTCGCCTATCTGTGCGATCCCGCGCTGCGCGAGCACATCAGCGCGCGCGGCGAAGATCCGGCGGCGCTTCCGGAAATCTACGCCGGCATGATCAACGCGGCGATTTCCGATATTCCGGATGACATGACCATCACCATGCATCTGTGCCGCGGCAATTTCCGTTCGAGCTTTGTCGCCAGTGGCGGCTATGAGCCGGTCGCCGAAACCCTGTTCGACAGGATCAAGGTGCATGGCTATTTCATGGAATACGACAGCGACCGCGCCGGCGGTTTCGAGCCGTTGCGTTTTGTACCGAAGGGCAAGACGGTCGTGCTCGGGCTCGTCACCAGCAAATCGGGCGTGCTCGAAAGCCGCGGCGAGATCATGCGGCGGATCGAAGAAGCGGCGAAATATGTGCCGCTCGACCAGCTTTGCCTCTCGCCGCAATGCGGCTTCGCTTCGACCGAGGAAGGCAACGTCCTGTCCGAGAATGAGCAATGGGCGAAGCTGCGCGCGATCGTTGAGATCGCGGAAGATGTATGGGGAAAAGCATGAAGCGCACCAAACCTCCCTATCGCGCCGATCATGTCGGCAGCCTGTTGCGGCCGGCGGCGCTGAAGGCGGCGCGCGAACGCCACGCCAAAGGCGAGATCACGGCCGCCGCCCTGCGCGGGGTGGAAGATCGCGAGATCGAGGCCGTCATCAAAAAGCAGGAGGCGGTCGGCCTGCAATCCATCACTGACGGCGAATTCCGCCGTTCCTGGTGGCATCTCGATTTTCTTTGGGGACTCGACGGCGTCGAACGCCACGTCATGGATTCGGGTATCGCTTTCGCCGCCGTCACCACCCGCAATGAGGGAACGCGCGTCACCGGCAAGCTCGGCTTTTCCGGTCACCCGATGCTGGAGCATTTCAAATTTCTGAAAGCGCACACCCAGCGGACGCCGAAAATGACCATTCCGGCGCCGTCGGCGATCTACGGTCGCCCCATGCTGCACGCCGATCGACAAAGCGATCTATCCGACGCTCGACGAATTCTTCCACGATCTCGGCCAAGCCTATAGAAAAGCGGTGCGCGCCTTCGCCGATGCCGGCTGCCGTTATCTGCAACTCGATGAAGTGTTCATCGCCATGCTGTGCGATCCGAAATATCGCCAGCAGATGAAGGATCGCGGCGACGATCCGGATTATCTCGCGACCGCTTACGCCGATCTGATCAATGCCGCGGTATCCGACGTTCCGCCCGACATGACGGTCACCATGCATCTTTGCCGCGGCAACTATAAATCGACCTTCATGGGCGCCGGCGGATACGATGCCATGCAGGAGATCCTGTTCGACCGCATCAAGGTGCACGGCTATTTCATGGAATACGACACCGCCCGCGCCGGCGGGTTCGAGCCGCTGAAATATTTGCATGCGGATCGCATCGCGGTGCTTGGCCTTGTGACAACCAAAACCGGCGCCCTCGAATCGAAGGATGCCGTCAAGCGCCGCATCGAGGAGGCGGCCAAGTTCACCGATCTCGACCGGCTTTGCCTGTCGCCGCAATGCGGCTTCGCCTCGACCGAGGAAGGCAATATCCTCGCCGAGGACGAACAATGGGCGAAGCTGCGCATGATCGTAGAGGTCGCCGCGGAAGTCTGGGGCTAGAGCATGATCCGGAAAAGTGGAAACCGGTTTTCCGAAAAGATCATGCTCCACTAAGAAGTTAGAGCGCCAAGCGATTCAACCTGAAGCGATTGCGCTCTAGTTATCGGCTTGCCCGGGGGGCCTGCGTGAAATGACCATCGTCTACGACATGCTGATGGCGCTCGACATCGCGCCGGTCGACCAGTTTTACGACGCCAAGGACTGCATGCTCTACGCGCTCGGTGTCGGGCTCGGACATGATCCGACGAACGAGGACGAGCTCGCCTTCGTTTATGAGAAGAATCTCAAAGTGCTGCCGACCATGGCCACCATCATCGGCCACAGCGCCGCGCTGGCGCTGAATCCGAATAGCGGCATCGACTGGCTGATGGTGGTCAACGGCGAACAGGGCTTTACCCTGCAGCGGCCGCTCAAGGGGGAAGACGCCATCATCGGACGCACCCGGATCGTCGAGGTGATCGACAAGGGTGCCGGCAAGGGCGCGCTACTCCTGACGGAACGAACGATAACCGACAAGGCGAGCGGGGAGCTGATCGGCACTGTGACGCAGACCATTTTCTGCCGCGGCGACGGCGGCTTCGGTGGGCCGCCGCGCGAGACGCCGCCGCCGCATGCCATCCCGGCCCGCGCGCCGGATGCGATCTGCGATCTGGGCACGCGCCCGGAGATGGCGCTGATCTACCGGCTGAGCGGCGATTACAATCCGCTGCACGCCGATCCGGCTTTTGCGAACGCCGCGGGCTTTGCGCGGCCGATCCTGCATGGTCTCGGCACCTTCGGCGTTTCCGGCCACGCGCTGCTCAAGACCATGTGCGGCTACGATCCCGCGCGATTGGTATCATTTACCTGCCGCTTCTCCGCTCCCGTGTTCCCCGGCGAAACCATCCGCACCGAGATGTGGCGCGACGGCGATATCGTCAGCTTTCGCGCCCGCGTGGTCGAACGCGACGTGATCGCGATCAACAATGGCCGCGCCGAGGTGCGGTCATGACCGAAGCCGCCGATCTTGCACCGATCCGCGAAGCGGTGCGGGCGCTGTGCGCCGATTTCCCCGGCGAGTATTGGCGGCGGCTCGATCGCGAGCGTGCCTATCCGGGCGAATTCGTCGCCGCGCTGACCAAGGCGGGTTTTCTCGCCGCGCTCATTCCGGAAGAGTATGGCGGCAGCGGGCTTACCATGACGGCGGCCGCCGCCATCATGGAGGAAATCCAGGCCTCTGGCTGCAACGGCGCCGCCTGTCATGCGCAGATGTACACGATGGGGACGCTGCTCCGCCACGGCAGCGCCGCGCAGAAGGAGCGCTACCTGCCGGCGATCGCGCGCGGCGAGTTGCGCCTGCAGGCCTTCGGCGTGACCGAGCCGACCTCGGGCACCGATACGCTCAGCCTGCGCACCACGGCCGTCCGCGACGGGGATCATTATATCGTCAACGGGCAGAAGATCTGGACCTCGCGTGCCGAGCATTCCGATCTCATGCTGCTGCTGGCGCGCACCACGCCGCGCGAGGCGGCGAAGTCGCGCACCGCCGGGCTTTCGGTTTTCATCGTCGACATGCGCGCAGCCAAAGATAACGGGCTGACCATCCGCCCGATCCGCACCATGATGAATCACGCCACCACCGAAGTGTTCTTCGAGAATATGCGGGTGCCGGCGGAGAATCTGATCGGAACGGAGGGCGAAGGTTTTCGCTACATCCTCTCCGGCATGAATGCCGAGCGCATCCTCATCGCCGCCGAATGCATCGGCGACGGCAAATGGTTCATCGACAAGGCCGCCTCCTATGCGCGCGACCGCGTCGTGTTCGGCCGGCCGATCGGGCAGAACCAGGGCGTCCAGTTTCCCATCGCGCGCGCTTATATCGGCATGCGCGCCGCCGAACTGATGGTGCGCGAAGCGGCGACTCTCTACGAGGCCGGCAAGGATTGCGGCGCCGAAGCGAATATGGCGAAGCACCTTGCCGCCGAAGCGTCATGGGCGGCGGCCGACATGTGCGTGCAGACCCACGGCGGCTTCGGCTTTGCCGAGGAATTCGACATCGAGCGCAAGTTTCGCGAGACCAGGCTCTATACGGTGGCGCCGATCTCGACCAATCTCATCCTCTCCTACATCGCCGAGCATGTCTTGGGGTTGCCGAGGTCGTATTGAGGGCGCAATGACTCTCCCCCTTTCCGGACTGCTCGTCGTCTCGCTCGAACAAGCGGTCGCGGCGCCGATGTGCACCTGCCGTCTGGCAGACGCCGGCGCACGCGTCATCAAGATCGAACGCCCAGAGGGCGATTTCGCGCGCACCTACGATACGCTCGTGCATGGCGAATGCAGCTATTTCGTTTGGCTCAATCGCGGCAAGGAATTGGTGGTGCTCGACCTCACCACGGGCGACGACCGCGCGCTGCTCGCGGCCATGCTCAAACGCGCCGATATTTTCGTGCAGAATTTGAAGCCCGGGGCGATCGGCAAGCTCGGCTTTCCAATCGCGCTGTTGCGGCGCGAATTTCCGCAGCTGATCTGCTGCAGCATTTCCGGCTTCGGCGAGACCGGGCCCTATGCCGCGCGCAAGGCTTACGATCTGTTGATCCAGGCGGAATCCGGCCTCGCCTCGATCACCGGCACGAGCGAGCCGGCGCGGGTCGGCGTCTCGATCGTCGATATCACCACCGGCATGAATGCCTATCAGTCGATCCTTGAAGCATTGATCGCGCGCGGGCGCAGCGGCGAAGGCGCCGAGCTCTCGGTCTCGATGTTTGACGCCATGGCCGATTGGATGGCGGTGCCTTTGATGCAGTACGAAGGCGGCAAGCCGCCGCAGCGCCTCGGTCTCGCGCACACCTCGATCGCGCCTTACGGCGCGTTTAAGAGCCGCGACGGCATCGATATTCTCATCTGTGTCCAGAACGATCGCGAATGGCGCGCGCTGGCGAAGGAGGTTCTCGACGATCCTGCGCTTGCCGCCGACCCGGCCTTTGCCACCAACATCGAGCGCATGAAACGCCGCGCCGAAACCGATGGAAAGGTCGCCGCCAAATTCGCCACGCTCGACTCTGAGCGGCTGAGACAAAAACTCGCCGACGCCGACATCGCCTTCGCCCAGGTCAACACGCCGGCCGACCTCGCGCATCATCCGCATCTGCGCCGCATAACAATCGCCACGCCGAGCGGCCCGGTCTCGTATCCGGCGCCGGCGGAATTGCATGCTTCGACGTCGCGTCGTTACGGTCCGGTGCCCGCACTCGGCGAGCACACCGAGAAAGTGCGCGCGGAATTCACAGCCTAGCAGTTCGTCATGGCCGGGCTTGTCCAGGCTTGTCCCGGCGATGACGAACCGAGGGTATGGCGTTTCAAATGATCGGGATGCCCGGCACATAGGCGAGTGAAGCGACGCCGTTCTTCAAACGGCCATGGGCCGGGCATGACGAGCGAAAGGCGTGAAGGAAGGAGCACACCATGGACATCGGTTTTATCGGTCTTGGCAATATGGGAGCGCATATGGCGCGCCGGCTTCTCGAGGCCGGGCACCGGGTCGTCGTCTACGACACGCGTCAGGAGGCGATCGGAAATCTCGCCGCACTCGGCGCGGTCGCCGCGCGCTCGCCGGCCGAAGTTGCCGACGCTGCCGAAACCGTCATGGCAAGCTTGCCGACGCCCGATGTCGTGCTCAACGTTGCGACCGGTCCGAGCGGCGTGATCGAAGGCAAACGCGTGCGCCGTTTCGTCGATCTGTCCACGACCGGCGCCGTCATGGCCCAACGCATTTTTGAGCGTCTGGGGGCACGCAACATCGTGCAGATCGATAGTCCGGTGAGCGGCGGCGTGCGCGGCGCGGAGAAGGGTACGCTTGCGGTGATGGTGTCCGGTCCGCGCGCCGACATTGCGGCGGTCGAGCCGGCGCTGAGAGTGATCGGGAAGATTTTTGTTCTCGGCGAGCGTCCGGGGCTCGGCCAGACCATGAAGCTCGTCAACAACGTTCTGTCGGCAACCGCAATGGCGGCAACGTCCGAAGCGATGGTTACGGGGGTCAAGGCCGGGCTCGATCCGCGGCTGATGCTCGAGGTCATCAACGCCGGCACCGGGCGCAATACCGCCACCGAAGACAAATTCACCAAAGCCATTTTGCCGGGGACGTTCGATCTCGGCTTTGCCGCGGCGCTGATGCTCAAGGACGTGAAGCTTTTTCTGGCCGAGCGCGAGCTGCTCGGCGTGCCGACAGACGTCATCGAGGCCGTTGCCCGGCTCTTCCAGACCGCTTGCGACGAATGCGGAACAGATGCCGATCTCTCGGCGGTCGTGCAGCCGATCGAGAAGCGTGCCGGTGTGAAGGTGCGGGCGCAGTGATACCCGCAGCAATCTCAATAATTTAAACAGGCGTTTGCATAAAATTTATTAGAAATCAATAGCTTACATAAAACTGCACTTGTGTGATGCCGGTCACTTCGCCACCCCCTCCACCCCAGTAAGGTGCAATTAACAACTGACTTGGTTCGCCGCGCTGAGCCGCGCATCCCCCCCGACCCCCCCGACGGCCGGCGGCGAATTCAAGGGGTGGATCTCGGTCCCCAACCCCCACCCATGACCCCTCGAGAGGGTCGACTGAGCCCGCCCGGGCGCAAGCGTCCGGGCGGGCTTTTTATTGCGGGGCGTGGCTGCGCATGCTTTTGTGCCGTCGGCTGAGCCGAAGGGGGTCAGGGCGTATGCTGAAGCCAGCCCGACCGGGGCCGAGCCTGCTATCGGGCTTGCCCGGACATCTAGCGACCGATCTTTTTGTTGGTGCCAAGCCGGTACGGCTTAAGGCCGACGAAGTGCTTTTTCTTGCCAGCGATCCGGGCGACGGATGCTACCGGATCGACGAGGGCTTGCTGAAGGTCACCATGATGTCACGCTCGGGCACCGAGCGGATCTTGTCCTTCGTCGGTGCCGGTGCGATCGTCGGTGAATTGTCGATGATCGACGGTTTGCCGCGCTCAGCGGCGGTGGTGGCGGTGCGCGACTCCGCTTTGAGCTTTCTCAGCCGTGCCGCGTTCGAGGCCTTCGCGCAGAAACGGCCCGAGATTTACAAGACCCTGGTTAGGCTTCTGGCCACGCGTTTGCGCGAAACGGATATGGTGATCGCCGCCGGAAGCTTCCTGCCGCTCAAGGGCCGGGTGGCCTCGACCTTGCTCGAACTGGCGGGCCATTTCGGCCAAGATGTCGGCTCCGGCCGCGTCGTCATCCGTCAGAAAATCGGACAGAGCGATATCGCCGCCATGGCGGGCATCGCGCGCGAGAATGTCAGCCGCATCCTTAACGATTGGAAGCGGCGCAAGCTGGTCAGCCGATTGTCAGGCTATTATTGCCTTGAGAACAAGGCGCAGTTGGAGCACGAAGCGGAGCTCTGATCGGCGTTTGACCATTCGCTTCGCTGGTGCCGCCGATTCGAAGTTCCCGCACCGGTTGCCGCGCACGAGGCCATGAAAATTGGGCCATGAAAATTGGGCCATGAAAATTGGGCCATGAAAATTAGGCCATGAAAATTCCCACGCTTGCCGATTTCCGCCGCGTCGTCGTGAAGGTCGGCTCCTCGCTGCTGGTCGATGCGCGCGCCGGACGGCTGCGGGAATCGTGGCTCGCGTCACTGACCGCCGACTTGGCCGATTTCCATGGCGACAAGCGCGACGTCCTGGTCGTCTCCTCGGGCGCGATCGCGCTCGGCCGTGCCGTGCTCAAGCTCGCCTCTGGTCCGCTCAAGCTCGAGGACAGCCAGGCGGCTGCAGCTGTCGGTCAGATCGCGCTGGCGCGGACCTGGAGCGAGGCGCTGTCGCAGCACGGGATCATCGCCGGCCAGGTTCTGGTGACGCTCGGCGATACCGAAGAGCGGCGGCGCTATCTCAACGCGCGTTCGACCATCGACACGCTGCTGCGGTGGCGCGCGCTTCCCGTCATCAACGAGAACGACACGGTCGCGACCAACGAAATCCGCTATGGCGACAACGACCGGCTGGCCGCGCGGGTCGCCACCATGGTCAGCGCCGATCTCCTGGTGCTGTTGTCGGATGTCGACGGCCTTTATGACGCGCCTCCCGACACCAATGCCGGCGCGCAGCACATACCCTGCGTTTCACGCATCACGCCCGAGATCGAGGCGATGGCGGGCGCGGCCGGCTCCGAGCTCTCGCGCGGCGGTATGCAGACCAAGATCGAAGCGGGGCGGATTGCGACCAATGCCGGCACGCATATGGTCATTGCCTCGGGCACGGTCGAGCATCCGTTGCGAGCGATCGCGCAGGGCGCGCGCTGCACATGGTTTCTCACCGCGGCCAATCCGGTTACGGCGCGGAAAAAATGGATTGCGGGGGCGCTCGAGCCGAAAGGGACGCTGGCGATCGATGCCGGAGCAGTGGCGGCGCTTCGCAGGGGCAAGAGTCTTCTGCCCGCCGGGGTGGTCGGCATTGACGGCAGCTTTGCGCGCGGCGACGCCGTGATTATCCGCGGGCCCGGCGGCGTTGAAATCGGCCGTGGCCTTGTTGCCTATGACGTCGAAGACGCGCTCAAGATCCAGGGACGTTCGTCCGCTGCCATCTCGTCGATTCTCGGATTTAGCGGCCGCGCGGAGATGGTTCACCGGGATGATCTCGCCGTCATCCCGGAATGACGCCGCCGCCGTCCCTGGGGGCATCGCGCCACAGCCCAAAGGAAAGAACCCCGGCCGCTTGACGCGGTCGGGGCTCAACGCCGGGTGATTGAGGGTGAGGGGCTGGGGGGCTTCGCCCGGCGCCACTCATTCAACGATTGGTCCGTTAACCGGTTCCTCGCCGTGCCGCGATTTTTTTCCCGCGGCGCGCGGAGCGGGTTTCCGGTTGCGATTGCTTGGTGTTCGCCCGTCGCCGGAAGGCGAGCGCGCGCGGCGCCGGTGGGCCGGACAGATCGGCGGGGACGTTGATCCGCCGCCCGCCGGGCAGCACAACGTACCGTGCAATGACGCGGAAATTACCTTCGTCGCCGCCGTATCCCTCGACCACATAGGTGGCTCCGACCGGGAACCGCCGCGGCAATCGACTAGCCGTATGACTTGTCGGTAAACTCATTGAGAACCCTCCTGCGCGCAAAAACCACGGTCGAAAACTCCCTTCGCGATTGGCAGGTTCCGGGTTTTCTGTGACCGGAGCGCGAATAGCTGTGGAAGGGTGTGGACAATCAGGCCGCGCGAAGCTGCCTCGCCGCGCTCGTCTGAACATGGTAGGAAGCCGTAACGCAAGACGGATCAAGGTCATGAACGCTCCGCTCAAAGCGGTGGGGAGTGCGGGCACCCTCGAAGCAGCCATGCTTGAGATCGGCCGGAGCGCCCGCGCGGCCGCACGTACGCTTGCGCTTGCCGCGCCCGCCCGAAAAAATCGCGCCCTGGCGGCCATGGCGGCCGCGATCCGCGGCTCGCGCGCGGCGATCCTCGCCGCCAATGCCGAAGATGTCGCCGAGGCGAAATCCGCCGATGCCGCTCCGGCCTTTCTCGATCGCCTCACGCTTGACGCCAAGCGCGTCGAGGCCATGGCGGCCGGCATCGATGTGGTCCGTAAGCTCAAGGATCCCGTCGGGACGGTGATGGCCTCCTGGCGGCGTCCCAATGGCATGCGCATCGAGCGGGTGCGCGTCCCCCTCGGCGTCGTCGGCGTGATTTATGAGAGCCGGCCAAACGTGACCGCCGATGCCGGTTCTCTCTGCCTGAAAGCCGGCAATGCGGTGATCCTGCGCGGCGGGTCCGATAGCTTTCGCTCGACGCGGGCAGTTCACGCCGCTCTGGTTGAAGGTCTCGCCGAAGCCGACCTGCCGGCCGCCGCCATTTCGCTGGTGCCGACACGCGAGCGCGCCGCCGTGGGTATGATGCTCGCCGGGCTCGGCGGCGCGATCGATGTGATCGTGCCGCGCGGCGGCAAGAGCCTGGTCGAGCGCGTCCAGACCGAAGCGCGCGTGCCGGTCTTCGCCCATCTTGAAGGCGTCTGTCACGTCTATGTGGACGCCACGGCCAAGCTGCCGATGGCGAAAGCCATTGTGCTTAATGCGAAGATGCGCCGCACCGGCGTCTGCGGGGCCGCGGAAACTCTGCTCATCGACCGCGCCGGCGCCAACAGATTTCTTAAGCCGTTGATCGCCATGCTGATCGGTGCCGGTTGCGAAGTGCGTGGCGATGACGCGGTCCGCGCCGCCGACAGCCGTGTGAAGCCGGCGAGCGAGGCGGATTGGAGCACCGAATATCTCGACGCGATCATCACCGTCGGCGTGGTCGACGGCGTGGACGCGGCGATCGCGCATATCGAGCGCTACGGTTCGCATCATACCGACGCGATCGTCACCGAGGATCGCGCGGCGGCGGAGAAGTTCTTGCGCGAAGTCGATTCGGCGATCGTGCTGCATAACGCGTCGACGCAATTTGCCGACGGCGGCGAATTCGGCTTCGGCGGCGAAATCGGCATTGCGACCGGAAGGCTACATGCCCGCGGCCCGGTCGGCGTCGAACAGCTGACGAGTTTCAAATACCGGATTCGCGGCAACGGACAAACGCGGCCATAATGTTTGTTGCTCCACCGGCACGTCCCGGGAAAACGGCGGCGGGCGGAGGAGCGGGGGAGGGGTTGTTTCAGAAGGCCATGAACTGTGAGTTCCCGCCCCCGCGTGCGGCTGCCATAGCGACCACGCATCAACACCGCCGGCTTGTCCTGCCGCCGCACGCGCCCGGCATGCGCATCGGGCTCTTTGGCGGCACATTCGATCCGCCGCACGCGGCGCATCGCGGTGCATGCCTGTTGGCGATGAAACGGATCGGCCTCGATCGCGTGTGGTGGCTCGTCACGCCGGGCAATCCGCTCAAGGACACGCATGGGCTTGCGCCGCTGGCGGCGCGCGTCGTGGCCGCCCGCGCGCTGGCCGACAATCCGCGCATCGATGTCACCGATCTCGAGTCCCAGCTCGGGACCCGTTACACGTATGAGACCGTGAGCTATCTGGTCAGGCGCTGCCCGCAGGTGCGTTTTGTCTGGATCATGGGTGCCGACAATCTGCGTAGCTTTCATCGCTGGCAGCGCTGGCGCGATATCGCCGAGCTCGTGCCGATCGCGGTTGTCGACCGGCTTGGGCCGAGCCTCTACGCCTCGGCCGGTATCGCTGGTCAGGCTTTGGCTTATGCCCGTTTGCCCGAGACGGCGGCGCGGGCATTGCCGGAACGAAAGCCGCCGGCCTGGATTTATCTGCACGGCCTGAAATCGCCGCTGTCGTCGACGGCGCTGCGGGCCGCCCGGACCCTCCACGACAACTGACGGACGGTAGTTGATTGCAACAAGATGACGGCGAGGCAGTTGAAACTGTTAACTGCACATGCCTATCTTAGGGACGGTCCCGGATTCGAGCGGGGCCGAAAATGGAGCGAAAGGATAAGGACCCCTGTCCACACCTGTCACTCTTCGGGCCGAACGTCGCGCGCCCGAGCCGGTCTCCAGAATGCGTCCTGACGCCGAGGAGATCCTTCGTTTGGTCCTCGCCCGCCTCGACGATATGAAGGCGGAGGACACTCTCACCATCGATCTGCGGGACAAATCTTCAGTCGGCGACTACATGGTCGTATCTTCCGGCCGGTCGCAGCGTCATGTCGGCTCGGTCGCCGATAGGATCGTCGAGGATTTGCACAAAGCCGGTGCTGCCGCGCGGGTCGAGGGCGTTCCGCATTGCGACTGGGTGCTGATCGACGCGGGCGACGTGATCGTTCACGTCTTCCGTCCGGAAGTCCGGGCCTTCTACAATCTCGAGAAGATGTGGATGGCAAACCGGCCGGCGCAGCGCGCGAGCTAGTCCTGTTCCGCCCATTCCCGCGCAAGCGGGAATCCAGGTCGAACACGGGCGGTGCAAGGTGGAACAGCCGGGATCCCCGCCTTCGCGGGGACGGGCGGCGATGACAATCGCCGTTTCGTAGCTCTTTGGCTTGGCTGTGCATGCGTGTTGTCATCGCGGCGGTCGGCCGCCTCAAACAAGGCCCCGAGCGGGAACTCGCCGCGTCCTACCGCAAACGCGCGGAGACGACCGGCCGCCCGTTGGGCTTTCGCGACATCGAAGTCATTGAAATTCGCGAAAGCCGCGCGCACGACGTCGAGCGGCGGCGGGTCGAGGAATTGATCGCAATCGCCAACGTCATCCCTGAGGCCGCCGTCGTGATTGCCCTCGACGAACACGGCGAAAACCTCGATAGTCCGGCCCTTGCCGGCCTCCTGCGCGAGTGGCGGGCGGAGGACCGCGCGGCGGCATGTTTCATTGTCGGCGGCGCTGACGGCCTGGCGCCGAGCCTGATCGAGCGCGCCCAATTGCGGCTCGCCTTCGGCAAGGCGACGTGGCCGCATCAGCTGGTACGGATCATGTTGCTCGAACAGCTTTACCGCGCCGGCACCATTCTCGCCGGTCATCCGTATCATCGGGCATGATCGGCCGGCTTGGCCTTAATTGTTCTCAAATTCTGTTTCATCTTTCGCGTTCACCCTTTTGTGACGGATGAGGGTGCATCGGCGTCTTAATCCGGACGCATCGTCGCTGCTTGGTCTTGTCTTCTCGATGTTGGCGCCTACCCTTGGACCGCATGATTCCCCGCCGCTTGCGCCATAGCGATCCGCGCCTCGTATTGGGCTCGGTCATAGCTCTCGCATTGGCTCTCGCACTGGCATTCGGCGGCAAGCGGGATGCCTTTGCGCAAAACGCGCCGGCGCAAATTTCCGCCGGCGCGCGCCAACTTCCTGTCGGCCAGGGGCCAGCAGGCCCGGCGGCGGCAACCCAGGTTCCATCGCAGGGTCCCGTGGCTCAAGTCCCGTCGCCTCAAGTCCCGTCGCCTCAAGTCCAAGCCCCATCGCCATCTTCCGCCGCTCCCGCGGCCGTGCCGCAGGCTGATGCCGAAACCATCAAGCAGCGCGACCAGGAACTCGATGCGATCCGCGCGGACGAACGGGCTTCGGCCGAAAATCAGGCGAAGCTCCGGCGCGAAATCGAAGTGATCGGCGAGGATCGGCGCACGCTCAATCAGCAACTGATCGACACCGCCGCCCGCGTGCGCGAGGTCGAGGCGCGCATTGAGGCGACGCGCGCGCGCCTCAAACCGCTCGATGTCCAGGAAACCGCCCTGCGAAAATCGCTCGACGAGCGCCGCAGCGCCATCGTCGAGATCCTTGCCGCACTCCAGCGCGTCGGCCACCAGCCGCCGCCGGCGCTTCTGGTGCAGCCCGAAGACGCGCTCACGGCCGTGCGCACCGCCATCACGCTCGGCGCTGTGCTTCCGGATATGCGCAGCCAAGCCGACGCGCTGGCAGGCGACCTCGCCGATATGCTGGCGGTGCGCAAGACGATTGTCGGTGAAAACGAGCAACTCGCTCGCGATCTCGACGTGCTCGGGCGCGAACAGCTGCGCATGAACCTGTTGATCGACGAACGCCAGAAGAAGCAATCTCTCACCGAGGAGGCGCTTGAAGCCGAACGCACCCGCGCTGGCGATCTCGCCCGCCAGGCCGACGGCCTCAAGGATCTCATTACCAAGCTCGAATCAGCACTCGATCCGGCGACGCGCAGCGCGCATGCCCAGGCGCGATCGATCGAAGAGGATGCGACGCGGCCGGCTCTCGCCGCGCTCAAGGATCCGGGTCGGCTTGCGCCAGCCGTCACCTTTGCCGCCACACGCGGGCACCTGCGCTTGCCGGTTAACGGCATGAAAATCCGCGAATTTGGCGGCTCGGATGGCACTGGCGGAACTCAGAAAGGGCAGTCCATCGCTGCCCATGCCGGCGCTCAGATTACCTCTCCCTGCGACGGTTGGGTTGTTTACGCCGGCCCGTTTCGCAGCTATGGCCAACTCTTGATCCTGAATGCCGGTGGCGGCTATCATGTGCTGTTAGCGGGGATGGAGCGGATTTCCGTCGATCTAGGCCAGTTCGTATTGACTGGTGAACCCGTAGCGGTGATGGGCGGCGGATCGCAGGTATCCGCGGCCGCGGCGACCAGGTCCAAGCAACCTGTACTCTACGTGGAGTTCCGGAAGGACGGCACTCCCATCGATCCCAGCCCGTGGTGGGCTACAAACGAAGGCGAAAAGGTTCGCGGATGATGCGCAAAACTTCCCTCATTTTCCTGGGTGCGATCGCAGGCGCCGGGCTTACGCTTCTGGCGACGCAGCCACACACCGTATTCGTCGGCTCGAGCGCCAAGGCCGCCTCGTCGGACACCTACCGGCAGCTCAATCTGTTCGGCGATGTCTTCGAGCGGGTGCGCGCCGATTACGTCGAGAAGCCCGACGACAGCAAGCTCGTCGAATCGGCGATCAACGGCATGCTGGCCGGCCTTGATCCGCATTCGAGCTACATGGACCCGAAGAGCTTCCGCGACATGCAGGTGCAGACTCGCGGCGAGTTCGGCGGGCTGGGCATCGAGGTCACCATGGAGGACGGCCTGGTGAAGGTGGTCGCCCCGATCGACGATACGCCTGCCGCCAAAGCCGGCGTGATGGCCAACGACATCATCACCAAGCTCGACGACGAGCAGGTGCAGGGCCTGACGCTCAATCAGGCGGTCGAGAAGATGCGCGGCCCGGTGAATACCAAGATCAAGCTCACCATCATGCGCAAGGGCCAGGACAAGCCGATCGACGTGAGTATCGTGCGTGACGTGATCCGCGTGAAGTCGGTGCGCTCCCATACCGAGGGCGATGACGTCGGTTATATCCGCGTCACGCAATTCAACGAGCAGACCACCGAGGGTCTGAAAAAGGCGATCAGCGATCTGACCAGCCAGCTCGGCGCCGATAAGATCAAAGGCTTCGTTGTTGATCTGCGCAACAATCCGGGTGGCCTGCTGGATCAGGCGATCTCGGTCTCGGATGCCTTCCTGGACAAGGGCGAGATCGTCTCAACCCGCGGCCGCAATGCCGAGGAAACCCAGCGCTTCAACGCGCGGCCGGGCGACCTGACCAAAGGCAAGCCGGTGATAGTCCTCATCAACGGCGGTTCGGCTTCGGCCTCGGAGATCGTTGCCGGCGCGCTGCAGGATCACAAGCGCGCGACGCTTGTCGGCACCCGCTCGTTCGGCAAGGGCTCGGTGCAGACCATCATCCCGCTGGGCGCGGGAAATGGCGCGCTGCGGCTGACCACCGCGCGCTATTTCACGCCGTCCGGCCGCTCCATCCAGGCGAAGGGCATTACACCCGATATCGAGGTGCTGCAGGAAGTGCCCGATGAGCTCAAGGCGCGCACCGACACCAAGGGCGAGGCGTCGCTGCGCGGCCACCTCAAGGCCGAGGGCAACGAGGAATCGGGCTCGCAATCCTATGTGCCGCCTGACGAAAAGGACGACCGCGCGCTCAAGGAGGCGCTCGATCTTCTGCGCGGCACGATTACGGATGCGGCATTCCCGCCGAACGCGAAGGCGGCCGTTCCTAACTAAGACGGCCGAGTTTCGATCCCAGGAATTGGCGGGGCGGCGACAGCCGCCCCGCTTGCTTCAGAGAAGGGTGTGCAACCGACGGTTCGTCCGGCTCCGGGCAGACGAACACGCGGCGAGCCTCCCTATTTACCTCCCGTGATAAACTCCGGTCGCATGATTCGCCGGATGATCACGATGTCCCACGGGCCGGCTTGGCTATCGGCTGACGGAATTTGCCCAAGGACGGCGCAAGGATCGACGGCGCAAGGATCGACGGCGCGAGGATTGGCGCATGGCCGCCGATGAACTAAGCGCGCCGCTGGGCCAGGAGATCAAGCGACGACGCAGATTTTCCGCTGCGATCATCAAATCGATGCCGCAAGCCATCGCCGTCGCGCTGGGGATTTTCCTTGGCGGATTCGTGCTGTGGGCGGTTGTCGCCGACAATCCGTTCGGCGGTGAACCGATGGTCGCCGTTCCGATCGATCCGCATGTGGCCATGGCTCCAAAGATCATCAGCGGACCGCTCGCGCGGGAGGCCGGCACGCGGGAGGCCGGCGCGCCGCCGGGACCAACCCGGTACGATGGCCCAGCCGAAGGCTTGGCGGACGGTCCGGTCATGATCCCCGTACCGGCGGCTCCGGCCAATGCGGGAAATACCAGGACGGTTACCATCATCGATGGCAAGACCGGCGCGCGCCAGGATGTGGTGATCCCGGGCGGGCCGGATGCGCCGAGCGCGTCCGATGCGCCGAGCGCTCCCGAGGCCCAACCGACCGACCAGAAATTGGTCGAAACCACCTCTCAGGGTCCCATTCCGAAAATTGCGGCCAACGGCATGCGGCCGGCGGAAGCCTATGCGCAGCCGGTGAAGCCTGTTCCCGGCAAGCCTGATGCGCCGCGCGTGGCCCTCATCGTAGGCGGGCTCGGCGTCAGCGCCAACATTACGAACGACGCCATCAGCAAGCTGCCCGGTGCGGTGACGCTCGCCTTCATGCCCTACAGCTACGACGTCGATCATCTCGCCGGGCGCGCGCGCCGCGCAGGTCATGAGATCCTGCTGCAGGCGCCGATGGAGCCATTCAACTATCCGGACAACGATTCGGGCCCGCAGACGCTTCTGACATCGCTTTCGCCGGAGCAGAATCTCGAACGGCTTTATTGGCTGATGAGCCGGTTCCAAGGTTATGTCGGCATCGCCGGCGCCATGGGTGCGCGCTTTACAGCGTCGGAACAATCATTTGCTCCGATCCTGCGCGAGACCGCCAAACGCGGGCTGATTTTTGTCGACGACGGCGCCAATCCCCGCAGCGTCGCCGCGCGCGTCGCCGGCGCCAGCAATCTGCCATTCGCCAAAGCGGATATGATCCTTGATACGGTTCCCACCGCGGCGGAAATCGATCACGCCCTCGGGCGCCTTGAAATGGCCGCGCGCGAGCGCGGCGTGGCGGTCGGCATGGCATCGGCCCTGCCGGTTTCGATCGAGCGTATCGCCAAATGGGCGAAAGCGGCCGAGAGCCGCGGCTTGCAGCTTGTCCCGATCACGGTGGTCGCGCTGAAGGCGAAGCAGAGCTGAAAAACGGCGCCTGGCGAATAGTCGAAATCGCGAATAGATCCGAGCCAGCGGCCAAGTGGTGAAGAGCAAGTGGCGAATAGATTGCCTTTGTCGCGTCTATTCGCTACTCGCTACTCCTCCTCACCATGTCCTTGTTCGCATTGCTCATGACGTCTTTCGACCAACGCCCCTATCGTCCCTGCGCCGGTCTCATGGTGCTCAATCGCGCCGGCCGTGCCTTCATCGGCCGCCGCATCAACGGGCCCGAACACGTCGATGCGACGCATGTCTGGCAGTTGCCGCAAGGCGGCATCGATCCCGGCGAGGATCCATGGCCGGCGGCTTTGCGCGAGTTGCGCGAGGAGACCAACATCACGTCCATTGAGCGGCTCGGCGAGATCGCAGAGTGGCTCAAATACGATATTCCGCCGGAGATCGCCGGCCATGCCTGGAGCGGCAAATACCGCGGCCAGACACAGAAATGGTTCGCGCTGCGCTTTACCGGCGATGAAAGCGAAATCGACATCGAGCATCCGGCCGGCGGCCACAAGCCGGAATTCGGGGAATGGCGCTGGGAGGAGTTGCACAAGCTCCCGGACCTCGTCGTGCCGTTCAAGCGCGGCGTCTACCAGCGGGTGATCGCCGAATTCCAGCATCTGGCAAAATTCTGAAAAGGCTCTGAAGACCGCCGCGGCTGGAGCATGATCCGGAAAAGTGGAAGCCGATTTTCCGAAAAGCGTCCATCACCGATCGATACGAAGCAAGCCGCCGCAGCGTCTCTTCCTCGTCTTCGGCAACCAGCCTGCGATATCGGCGGCAAGAATGGCCGCGATTTTCCGTTTCATGGCGCGCTTGCCGAATCAAACGCGCACACAATGCGAGCCCCGGCCGCGGCGCGCGACCGGCTTGCTCTGGCAGAGTAAGCGGCAGGTTATTGCGCGAGCGCGGCCTGCAAGACCTTCAGCTGATCGAGACGGCGCGCAAGCTTGTCGCGCAGCGCCTGGTCGGTAGCGTCGGCGATGTCTTCTTCGGCGTCCTTGATGTCCGCCGCCAGCGTGGCCGTGTCGAAATCCGCGCGCGCCACTGCGCGGTCGGCAAGGATGGTGAGGCCGCCCGGGCCGACCTCGGCAAAGCCGCCCGTGATCACCACCGGCTCGCGCGCGGCGCCGCGAAAGATGGTCACGATGCCGGGCCGCAGCGTGGTGACCATCGGCGCATGGCCGGCGAGAATGCCCAGGTCGCCCTCGGCGCCGGGCAGGTCCACCTGATCGACCTCGCCGGAGAACAGCACGTTCTCGGGAGAAACAAATTCAAAATGCAATTCGGCCATGTGATCTCCACACGGCGAATGGCGAGTGGCGAATGGCGAATAGAGGCAACGGTCTATTCGCTATGTCGCTTTCGCTATCCGCTCCTCTACGCCTCTTCGGCGAGCTTCTTGCCCTTCTCCACCGCTTCCTCGATCGTTCCGACCATATAGAAAGCGGCTTCCGGCAGGTGGTCGTATTTGCCTTCCACCAGGCCCTTGAATCCTTTGATCGTGTCCTGCAGGTCGACGAGCTTGCCGGGCGAGCCGGTGAAGACTTCGGCGACGTGGAAGGGCTGCGACAGGAAGCGCTCGATCTTGCGGGCGCGCGCCACCGTCAGCTTGTCCTCTTCCGACAGCTCGTCCATGCCCAGGATGGCGATGATGTCCTGCAAAGACTTGTAGCGCTGCAGCACCTGCTGCACCGAGCGCGCCACCGCATAATGCTCCTCGCCGACGATCAGCGGCGAGAGCATGCGCGAGGTCGAATCGAGCGGGTCCACCGCCGGATAGATGCCCTTGGCGGCGATATCGCGCGACAGCACGGTGGTGGCGTCAAGATGCGCAAACGATGTCGCCGGCGCCGGATCGGTCAGGTCGTCGGCCGGAACGTAGATCGCCTGCACCGAGGTCACCGAGCCCTTGGTCGTCGTGGTGATGCGCTCCTGCAGCGCGCCCATGTCGGTCGCGAGCGTCGGCTGATAGCCGACCGCCGAGGGAATGCGGCCAAGGAGCGCGGAGACTTCCGAGCCCGCTTGCGTGAAGCGGAAGATGTTGTCGACGAAGAACAGCACGTCCTGGCCCTGATCGCGGAAATACTCGGCGACCGTCAGCCCGGTCAGGCCGACGCGGGCGCGCGCGCCGGGCGGCTCGTTCATCTGGCCGTAAACCAGCGCGCATTTGGAACCTTCAACCGAGCCTTCCTTGGGATCCTTGTTCACCTTCGACTCGATCATCTCGTGATAGAGGTCGTTGCCCTCGCGGGTGCGCTCGCCGACGCCGGCGAACACCGAATAGCCGCCGTGCGCCTTGGCGATGTTGTTGATCAGTTCCATGATCAGCACGGTCTTGCCGACGCCGGCGCCGCCGAACAGGCCGATCTTGCCGCCCTTGGCATAGGGCGCCAGCAGGTCGACGACCTTGATGCCGGTGACCAGAATCGCGGCCTCGGTCGATTGATCGGTATAGGCCGGCGCGTCCTGGTGGATCGCCCGCAGCGCCTCGCTTTTGACCGGACCGGCTTCGTCGACCGGATCGCCGATCACGTTGATGATACGCCCCAGCAGTCCGGCGCCGACCGGCACCGAGATTGGCGCGCCGGTGTCGGTCACTTCCTGGCCGCGCACCAGCCCTTCGCTGGTGTCCATGGCGACGGTGCGCACGGTGTTTTCGCCGAGCTGCTGCGCGACTTCCAGCACCAGGCGGTGGCCCTGATTGGTGGTTTCCAGGGCGTTGAGGATCGCCGGCAGCTCGCCGTCGAAGTGCACGTCGACGACGGCGCCAATGACCTGGGTGATGTGTCCGACTTTGTTCGCCATCATGGCCCTCTTTGCAAAAAGACTTACAGCGCCTCGGCGCCGGAAATGATCTCGATCAGTTCCTTGGTGATCATCGCCTGCCGCGTACGGTTGTAGGTGAGCGTTTGCTTGCGGATCATTTCACCCGCATTGCGGGTGGCATTATCCATCGCCGACATCTGCGCGCCGTAGAACGAAGCGGCGTTCTCCAAGAGCGCGCGGAAGATCTGCACGGCGATGTTGCGCGGCAGGAGATCGTGCAGGATGTCCTCGGCCTCGGGCTCGAATTCATAAACCGCGCCGCCGAGCGCATCGGTCGACTTGTCGTCGAACACCGGCGGAATGATCTGCTGCGCGGTCGGGATTTGCGCGATCACCGAGCGGAAGCGCGAGAAGAACAGCGTGCAGACGTCGAACTCAAAGTTGTTGAAGCGCGCGATTATTTTTTCGGCGATGCCTTCGGCGTGCTCGAAGCGCAGCGTGCGCGCGCCGCGCAAATCGACCATCTCGACGATCTGGCTGGCATATTGCCGGCGCAGCTGATCGTAGCCCTTGCGGCCGACGCAGAAGAACTTGACTTCCTTGCCTTCGCGCATGAGCGCATTGGCGCGCTCGCGGGCAAGCCGCACGATGGTGGTGTTGAACGGCCCGCACAGCCCGCGTTCGGCGGTGCAGACCAGAAGGAGATGCACGTTATCGCTGCCGGTGCCGCGCAAGAGGCGCGGAGCGGTATCAGAGCCGGCCACGGAGGCGGCGATGTTGCCGAGCACCTTGTCCATCTGCGTGGCGTAGGGCCGCGCCGCCTCGGCCGTCGCCTGCGCGCGGCGCAGCTTCGACGCGGCGACCATCTGCATGGCCTTGGTGATCTTCTGCGTCGCCTTGGTGGCGGCGATGCGGTTGCGCAGGTCTTTGAGGGAGGCCATGTCGTCTCAGTCGTTTCTCTTTATCGTCAGGCCCGGCCGGACCTCAGGCACGAAGACGGCCTTCGCGCCTTTGGCCCGGCCATGACGGCTAGGCGAACGTCTTGGCGTAGCTCTCGACCGCCGCCTTGAGCTTTGCCGCCGTGGCATCGTCGAGGTCGCGCGTGTCGCGGATGGTGTTGAGGATCTCGGGATGCTGCTGGCGCAGCGCGCCGAGGAGGCCGTCCTCGAAGGCGCGGATGCGCGCGAGCGGCAGCGGGTCGAGATAGCCGTTGACGCCGGCATAAATGACGCAGACCTGCTCCTCCATCTTCAGCGGCGAGAATTGCGGCTGCTTGAGCAGTTCGGTCAGCCGCGAGCCGCGACTGAGCAGGCGCTGCGTGGTGGCGTCGAGATCGGAGCCGAATTGCGCGAACGCCGCCATCTCGCGGTATTGCGCGAGCTCGCCCTTGATGCGGCCGGCGACCTTCTTCATCGCCTTGGTCTGCGCCGACGAACCGACGCGCGACACCGAGAGACCGACATTCACTGCCGGGCGGATGCCCTGATAGAACAGGTCGGTCTCCAGAAAGATCTGGCCGTCGGTGATGGAAATGACGTTGGTCGGGATGTAGGCCGACACGTCGTTGGCCTGCGTTTCGATGATCGGCAGCGCAGTGAGCGAGCCGCCCCCGTGCTCGTCGTTCATCTTGGCGGCGCGCTCGAGAAGCCGCGAGTGCAGATAGAACACGTCGCCCGGATAAGCCTCGCGGCCCGGCGGCCGGCGCAGCAGGAGCGACATCTGGCGGTAGGCGACGGCCTGCTTGGAGAGGTCATCATAGATGATCACGGCATGCATGCCGTTGTCGCGGAAATATTCGCCCATGGCGCAGCCGGAAAACGGCGCCAAAAACTGCATCGGCGCCGGGTCGGAGGCGGTGGCGGCGACCACGATCGAATAATCGAGCGCGCCTTGCTCCTCCAAGACCTTGACGAATTGCGCCACCGTCGAGCGCTTTTGCCCGACTGCGACATAGACGCAATAGAGCTTGATCTTCTCGTCGCCGGAGGCGTTGAGCGGCTTCTGGTTGAGGATGGTGTCGAGGGCGATCGCGGTCTTGCCGGTCTGGCGGTCGCCGATGATCAGCTCGCGCTGGCCGCGGCCGATCGGGATCAAAGCGTCGATCGCTTTCAGTCCGGTCGCCATCGGTTCATGCACCGATTTGCGCGGAATGATGCCGGGCGCTTTGACGTCCACCCGCGCTCGATGGTCGGCCTTGATCGGCCCCTTGCCGTCGATCGGCTCGCCGAGCGCGTCGACCACGCGGCCAAGGAGCCCCTTGCCGACCGGCACCTCGACGATGGCACGGGTGCGCTTGACGGTCTGGCCTTCGCTGATCTCGCGGTCGGAGCCGAAGATCACGATGCCGACATTGTCGATTTCCAGGTTCAGCGCCATGCCTTTGACGCCGCTCTCGAACTCGACCATTTCGCCGGCCTGTACGTTGTCGAGGCCGTAGACGCGGGCAATGCCGTCGCCGACCGACAGCACCTGGCCGACTTCCGAAACCTCGGCCTCCTGGCCGAAATTCTTGATCTGCTCCTTGAGGATGGCGGAGATTTCCGCGGCGCGGATATCCATTATCGAGCCTCTTTCATCGCGTGCTTGATGGAATTGAGTTTGGTGCGGAGCGAACTGTCGACCATGCGGCTGCCGAGCTTGACCACGAGCCCGCCAATGATCGCGGGATCGATTTTGATCTTGAGATCGACATCCTTGCCGCTCACAGCTTTAAGCGCATTACGCAGCGCGGCGACGTGGTCGTCCTTGAGCTGCTCGGCCACCGTGATTTCGGCCGTGGTCTCGCCCTTGTACTGGGCGACCAGTTCGCGAAAGCCGCGCACCATGTCGTGGGCGGCGAACAGCCGGCGGTTCTTGGTCACGAGCTTGAGGAATTGCGCCGCCAGGCCGCCGATGCCGGCGCGTTCGAGCACGGCCGAGAGCGCATGCAATTGCTCGTCGGCGGAAAAGACCGGGCTGCGCACCAGCCGCGCCAGATCCGGGCTCTCGGCAACGAGCGCGTCGAAACGTTCCAGATCCGCCTTCGCGGCGTCGATGGCGTTGGCGTCGCGCGCCAGTTCGAACAGCGCCGTCGCGTAACGGCCGGCCATGCCGGACACAAAGTGTTCTTCGCCTGCCAAGTGGGCCCTCTATGCTTGCGTCATCGTCTCGGATTCTTTTGCAGCTTTCCGCAAACCGGCATCCGGCGCAAACGGTCGGAGCAAGCCCTTGGGATTAAAGCGGGACTTGGGAGTTCGGGGCTCCGGGGGAGTGCCCACGTGCGCCCCGCAAAAATCGCGATTTTGCTAACATAGCGCGGAATGCGGTGCAACAAGCCGAAACGTTGCCGGCTTGGCTTCAAGTGCGCCCCGCCCCAAGCTTGCGGATCACATCGAGGAAAACGTCACCGTATTGGCGAAGCTTGGCCTCGCCGACGCCGTGCACGGCGCTCATCTCGGCCGCCGTCGTCGGCTTGCGCCGGGCCATGTCGATCAGGGTCCTATCGGCGAACACGACATAGGCCGCGACCCGCTGCTCCTTGGCAAGCTCGGACCGCCGCCGCCGCAATGCTTCGAACAGTTCCGCATCGCCTTGCCCGCCATCGGCAAAAGCTGCGGCGTTGGCGGCGGCGCGGGCGGCCTTGCGCTTGACCGGTTTCAAAGTGTCCCGGCGCAATGTGACGCCGGCAGTGCCTTTAAGAACGGCGCGGCCGGTTTCGGTGACCGACCAGGTGCCGTGGCCGGTGATGTCGAGCGCGATAATGCCGGCGCCGTGCAGCTGGCGGAAAATCGAGCGCCACTCCTGCTTGCCGTATTCCTTGCCGACGCCGAAGGTCGGCAGGCAATCATGGCCGAATTTCTCCACCGCCTCGGTATTCGCGCCAAGGAGAACGTTGGTCAGATGCTCGGTACCGAAGCGCGCGCCGGTACGCATGATGGCGGAGAGCGCCTTTTGCGCCGCGATGGTGCCGTCGATCACTTCGGCGCCCTCGCAACAGAAGTCGCAATGGCCGCACGGCTCGGCCGCTTCGCCGAAATAAGCGAGCAGCGTCTGCCGCCGGCAGCGCGGCGACTCGCATAAAGAGACAAGCGCGTTGAGGCGTTGCCGGTCGACGCGCTTTTGTTCGGCCGTGGCTTCGCTCTCGTCGATTTGCAAGCGGCGGAGCCGGATGTCACCCATGCCATAGAGCGTCAAGGTATCTGCCGGCATGCCGTCGCGGCCGGCACGGCCGATCTCTTGATAATAGCTCTCGATATTGGCCGGCATATCGGCGTGCAGGACGAAGCGGACATCCGGTTTGTCGATGCCCATGCCGAATGCCACGGTCGCGACCATAACCACACCATCCTCCTGCAGGAAAGCGTCCTGGTTGCGCGAACGCGTCGCGCTCTCCATGCCCGCGTGATAGGGCAGCGCGTTGACGCCGTTCTGGCGCAGGAATTCGGCGAGCTCCTCGGTCTTGCGGCGCGAGGCGCAATAGACGATGCCGCTCTGGCCGCGGCGGCTCTTGATGAAGTCCGCGATCTGTGCGCGCCCGCCGGCCTTCGCCCGCATGGCAAGCCGAAGGTTGGGCCGGTCAAACCCGTGGACAAACAGAGCCGGCGGCCGGCTGAAAAGCTTTTCCAGAATATCGGTACGGGTCGCGGCGTCCGCTGTCGCCGTGAACGCCACCGTCTGCACGCCGCCAAGCTCGGCTTGCACTGCGCCAAGCGCCGCGTATTCCGGCCGGAAGTCGTGGCCCCATTGCGAGATGCAATGCGCCTCGTCAACGGCCAACATGGCGACCCTGGCGCGCTTGAGAACATCGAGCATTTCGCTCTTGAGCAAACGCTCGGGCGCGACATAGACGAGACGCAACTCGCCGTGGCCGACGCGATCGAGGATCGCGCGGTTTTCCGCCGGATCGTTCGTCGAGTTCAAGCTCGCCGCCGCGACGCCGTTGCCGCACAGTTGCGCCACCTGATTGCGCATCAGCGCGATCAGCGGTGACACGACGACCGTGAGGCCGTCGCGAACGAGCGCCGGAAGCTGGTAGCACAGCGACTTGCCGCTGCCGGTCGGCATGACCGCGAGCACATCGCGGCCTTCGAGGATCGCCGAAACGATCTCGGCTTGACCGGTCCGGAACGCCTCGAACCCGAATACCGTGTGAAGGCAGTCCTGCGCGGCTGTGAGATCGGACATGGCTGTGGCTATCGGTCCCGGCCGCCGTTGTTCTATCTTTGTTCTGCTTGCGCTGCAAGCCTGTTATGCGTCGCCACAAGCTGCGCCGGGGTTTCTTGCAGCAAGGGGGCCGCTGATGCAGGGTGGTCGCCGAAAATTTGCCCACAGCATGCCTCCCGCCCGGAATCTCGCCGTCGAAAATTCGGTCGGCCCCATCACCAAACTCATGTGCCTGTTGTGGCTCGCCGGCCTCGCCATGCGCATGACGCTGTTGGTGGTGCCGCCGGTGATTCCGCTTGTGCACGTCGAATTGGGGATGTCGGAGACGCAGATCGGCCTCTTGATCGGACTTCCCTTGGCGGTATTCGCCATCGCCGCCGTACCCGGATCGTTGCTCGTTGCCCGCGGTGGCGCCAGGCTAGCGGTGGCGCTCGGCATGGTGATCGCCGGCTTGGCCGGCGGCGCACGCGGCGCCGCCGTGGACGTGTGGACCCTTTACGCCGCCTCGATCGCGACCGGTTTCGGTATCGCCATCATGCAGCCGGGAATGCCGACGCTGGTGCGCGAATGGCTACCCCACCGCATCGGCCTTGGCACCGTGGTCTATTCGAACGGCATGGTCGTCGGCGCGATATTGCCGCCGGTCCTGACCATTCCGCTCATCTTGCCGCTGGCCGGCGGCAGCTGGCGGCTCGATTTTTTCGTCTGGGCCGTGCCGGCGATTCTCATCGCGCTGGTGTTTTTTCTGCTGAGCCCGAAGGAAGCGGACCGTTCCGCGACGGCGGCGACCGCGGTCGGCCGATTGTGGTGGCCGGACTGGACAAGTCCCCTGATCTGGCTGCTCGGGCTGACTTTCGGCTGCAACAACAGTCCCTTTTTCGCGGCGAATGCTTTTCTTGGCGACTACCTGGCCAGCCGGGGCCAGGCGGATTCGCTGGGGCCCGCGCTGGCGTCCCTGAACGGCGCGCAGATTGTCGCGCTGGTCGTCTTGGTCTCGGTGGCTGGCCGCCTGCAGCGGCGTGCGTGGCCGTTTCTGCTGTTCGGCCCGGTTATGCTGGCGGGCTTCCTCGGGCTGATCTTGATCCAGTCTCCACTCGGCGTCGTCGTCTGTACCGGATTGATCGGGATCAGCACGGTGATGACGATGACGCCGATCCTGGCGTTGCCGCCGCTTCTTGCCGCGCCGGCGGACGTGGCGCGGACCGCGGCCGGCATGCTCACCATCAGCTATACCTGCGCGATCATTATTCCGACAATCTGCGGCGCGCTGTGGGACATGACCGGCAAACCCTGGATCGTCTTTGTGCCGCTTTGCCTCTGCGCCATGGCGCTGACGGTGCTCGGGGCGGTTGTGAGCCGGCGGAGGTCGCACGCCGATGCGGCGCGGGCTTAGAGCATGTCCCGGAAAAGTGGAAGCCGGTTTTCCGAAAAGGACATGCGACCGCGCGAGAATCGAAAGCGCGTCCTGATTCAACCAAATCGGGATGGGCTCTCGCCGGAATGTTGACGGTGCCCGGGCCACCCGGCAGGAATAGTCCCGCATGACCACGCGGCCGGGCAAATCCGCGCGCACAAAGGGGAGGTCGCCGCGGCGGATGCTGCCGACCGACCGTATCGCCTATTCCGCCATTCCCGAACGTCCCCCGCTCAAGCTGCCCGACGGCGCGCGCATGGCGGTGTGGGTCATCGTCAATGTCGAGGAATGGGATCCGCAGCAGCCGATGCCGCGCACGGTGCTGACGCCGCCTGCGGGCGGCTCGCCCATGCCCGACGTGCCCAATTGGGCTTGGCACGAATACGGCAACCGGGTCGGCTTTTGGCGTTTCGTCGAGGTGTTCGATGCGCTGTCGATCCCGGCGGTGCTGGCGATCAACGGCGCGGCGCTCGCCGCTTATCCGGCGATCGTGCGCGCCGCGGTCGAACGCGAGTGGGAGTTCATCGGCCACGGCTTCACCCAGCGCAACATGCAGAAGGTGGCGAACGAGCGTACCGATATCCGCAAAACGCGGGACGTCATCGCCAAGGCCACCGGCCAGCCGCCGCGCGGCTGGCTCGGGCCGGGGCTGACGGAAACCTGGGAGACGCCCGACCTTCTGGTCGAAGAAGGCTACGACTATGTCGCCGATTGGGTGCTCGACGATCAGCCGGTCTGGCTCAAGACCCGGACCACGCCGATCCTCAATGTGCCCTACACGCAGGAATGCAACGACGTCGCCATGATGCTCATCCAGCATCACAAGGCGTCGGAATATAGCGAGCGGGCGCTGGATCAGTTCGAGCAGATTTACGCCGATGCCGCCAAGTCGGCGCGCGTCATGGCGCTGGTGGTGCATCCCTACATCATGGGCGCGCCGCATCGGCTGAAATATTTCCGCCGCGTGCTCGAAGTCATCAGCAAGAACAGCGACGTGAAATTCTGGACCGGCGCGCAGATCGCCGACTGGTATCGCGCCGCCGGGCCCAAAGCGCCGTGACCGTTCAGGAGCACGGTGCCGGCAAGGCTGCCGTGGCGGGCGCCGGTGACGTCCGGGCCAAGCTGATGCTCGTCGCGCTGTGCCTGCTCTGGGGCCTCACCTGGCCGGTGATGAAGATCGCGCTCGAGGACATCCCGCCCTTGAGCATGCGCACCATGACGGCCGGGTTGGGCGCGCTGACATTGCTGCTCATCTGTCTGGCGACGCGCTGCCGCCTGCGCGTTGCGACCAAAATGTGGGGACAGGTATTCATCATCTCGCTCCTCAATATCGGGGCGTTCAGTGTGCTGACCGCCTATGCGCAAATCGCCGCCGCGACGTCGCGCGTCACGATCGTCATTTACACGATGCCGATCTGGGCCGTTCTGCTGGCGTGGCTGCTGCTGCACGAGCGGCCGAATGCGCGTCAGGGTCTTGCGGTCGTCCTATGCGTCGTCGGGCTCACGGTGTTGATCTATCCCTTGGCAGCCAAGGGCGTGCCGCTGGGTCTCTTGCTGGCGCTTGCCGCCGGCGTGAGCTGGGCGGCCGGCACCGTCTATGTGAAATGGATCCGGTTGGATATCGACCCCTTGGCGCTTGCGTTCTGGCAGGTCATGATCGCGTTCGTGATGATCGCCGCCTGCCTCATGCTATTCGACGGCCGGCTCGATCTCGATCATGCCCATGCCGGCTCGCTCCTCGCCACCGCATTCGCCGGCATCGTGGGCAGCGGCATTGCCTACGCCATGTGGTTTGCGATCGTGCGGGCTTTGCCCGCGGCGACGGCGTCGCTCGGCACGCTGGGCAATCCGGTGGTCGGTGTGCTCTCGACCGCGCTGGTCCTCGGCGAACGACCGACTGTAACCGACCTCATCGGTTTTGCCCTGATTTTCGCAGCGTCCGCCTGCGCGCTCTGGGCGCCGTCCGCGCCAGCAAGAGTCGGATGAAATGAAGCCGAGGCGATAGTCCATCAGACTTGACTCAGACGCGCGCGGTCGACGCGCCTTTGATGTCATTTGTGTTGCGCCGCTTGCTGCAGGATCGCGATCATGCGGTCGATGACTTGGTCTATGGTCGTTCCCGACGGGAGTTCAACCTTCTGTTCCGGGTCTTCCACCCATCCACTCGGTCCCCTCAGACTGCCGACGATTTGATAGAACCCGTCATTTTCTTCGATGCTCCAGGGCGATGCACCGCGTGCAAAGGCCCCCCAGCTTTTCACGCCGGCATACTTGACCACGACCGGCTGCGGATAAGAATCGCGCCGGTAGTAGGGCGTTGGCGGATTGCCACGAGCAAACGTCTCGCGGAAGGCTCGACGCAGACCTTCCGTGTCTGAAACATCCACGACGGCGACGGGCTCGACATCGCGATACAAACCTTTGTGCACAAGGCCAAAGGTAGGAATGAACACCTTCCCCTTCCTCAAATACACATGATATTGTCGCATAATGTATCCTAAAGCTCTGTGATGATGAGACGAAGGCTTTTGTTCCTCGCAATTTTGTTCGCCGCCATTAGAGCCTCACGTTGTACCGGCGTCATACTGCCTTTGGGAATGATCAAACGTAGTGTGCGACCGGTGATTTGAGACAGTTTGATCTTATCACCTCCCCAATCCGTGCCTTGATAGCCTTCCAGCTCGTTGAGGTACTTGTTCACTCTGGACAATAAGATGCGGAATTTTTGATAGGTGGCGGCATTCAAGTCTATGGATTTGTTGCTGATTGCGACGCCTTCCTCAGTGAAGTCATCGATGGTGCGAGACAATTCATGCAACGAGCCGCGGCGGAAGATTCTATCAAGAACTTTTCCTCGCCGGTCCCAACGAAGTTTCCATATGTCTGCACGCTGTTCCGCCGATAGTTCGACTTCCGCCGTCTCGATCTCTAGTTCGGGCGGAACCTTTGGCAGCTTCGGCAATGCCCTGCCGACCAGCCACGGCGACAAAAGACCGAGGACGCCGTAGATGAGACGTGTGTCCTGGCCGACTACGGCGGGATCGTACTCTGCGTAACGCGAGACCCATTCGGCACGGCGCGACGCCCGAGAAACGTCGCAGATTTCTTACGCGCTGATCCGCCGCGCCAACTCCGCCATGCGCGCCACCATCGCATCCTTCGGATCGGCGAGCGCGTCGAGGATGGTGAAGTGGTTGCCGGGAAACTCGGCGTAGCGCGTTTCCGCGCTCGCCTTCCGCCAGGTGTCGGCCATGGTTCGGCTCTGGCGCTTGAACTCGCTGGATTCCAGATCGCCGACGGCGGCGTCGAGCGCGCGTCCCGGCGGCAGCGGCCAGAACATCGGCGAGATGCGGCGGGCCTCCTCGGCGTCGAGACGGAAGTCCTGGTTCATGCTCGTCTTCACCAAGGGCGCGAGATCGAACACGCCGGAGATGGCAAAGCCCGCGGGCACGAGATCAGCCGGCGCTTTCGGCCAAAGCTTCTGCCAATCGGTCGCGACCATCGCGGCGCTCAGGTGGCCGCCGGCGGAATGGCCGCAGACCAGCATCCGGCGATTGAACCGTTGCCACAGAAACACGCAGGCCCGCCGGATCTGCTCGATGATGTCGGCGATGGTGACGATCGGGCAGAGATCGTAGCCGACCACGCCCACCGCAAAGCCGCGCGCGTTCAAGCCGCGCGCCATGTGGCTGTGGAAGGAAGGGTCCATGGCGCGCCAATAGCCGCCATGGATGAAGATCGCGAGCGGCGCCGTTTCGCCCGCCGCCGGCAGAAACAGATCGACGAATTGCCGCGCCGTATCGCCATAGCAGAGACCGAGCTCGGCTTTGCCGATTTTGAGCATCTCCGCGCGATAATCCTCGGCTTCGCGCGCCCAGCGGGCGAAAATCTCCGCATGATCCGGCACCGTGAGGCGGGGACTATACTCGGTCTCGAGATCGAGGTCGGCCATCGGCGTCTCCAGATATTGGCATGCGACATAAGCAGGCTCCTCAGCCCGCGGCAATCTTGCTAGAGCAAATCCATGAAAGTCGGCGGCAAATCCATGCGCACCATCTGGCTGGAGCCGGACGGCTGGTCGGTCGGCGTGATCGATCAGACTGCGCTGCCGCATTGCCTGGTCACCGCGCGGCTGACCACGCTTGCCGAGGCCGCACACGCCATCCGCGCCATGGTGATCCGCGGCGCGCCGCTGATCGGCGCCACGGCGGCCTACGGCATGAGCCTGGCGCTGCGCGAAGATGCCTCCGACGAAGCGCTGGAGCGCGCTTATGCGACGCTGCTTGCCACCCGGCCGACCGCGATCAATCTCAAATGGGCGCTCGACGAGATCATGGCCGTCGTCCGCAACCGGCCGCGCACGCAACGGACCGCGGCCGCCTACCGGCGCGCCGCCGAAATCTGCGAGGATGATGTCGCCATCAACACCGGCATTGCCAACAGCGGCCTGCCGCTGATCGAAGCCATTGCCGCGAAAAAGCGCCCGGGCGAGCGGGTGAATGTGCTCACGCACTGCAACGCCGGCTGGCTCGCAACCGTCGATGTCGGCACCGCCACCGCCCCGATCTACATGGCGCACGACAACGGCATTGCGCTCCACGTCTTCGCCGATGAGACCCGTCCGCGCAATCAGGGCGCCTCGCTGACCGCTTGGGAGCTCGGCCAGCACGGCGTGCCGCACACGCTGATCGCCGACAATACCGGCGGGCATCTCATGCAGCACGGTCTCGTCGATCTCGTCATCGTCGGCACCGACCGCGTCACCGCCAATGGCGATGTCTGCAACAAGATCGGCACGTATCTGAAGGCGCTCGCCGCGCGCGACAACAATGTGCCGTTCTATGTGGCGCTGCCCTCGCCGACCATCGATTTCACGGTTGCTGACGGCGTTGCGGAAATTCCCATCGAGGAGCGCAGCCCCGACGAGGTGGCGACCGTGACCGGGCGCACCGCCGACGGTCGCATCGAGACGGTGCGCATCGCCCCGCCCGGCACGCCGGTTGTGAATTACGGATTCGACGTGACGCCGGCGCGGCTGGTGACGGGACTGATCACCGAGCGCGGCGTGATCGCCGCTTCACGGGCGGCGCTCGCGGAGGCTTTTCCCGAACGCGCCGACGCGGCAGAATGATCGGGTCGCTTGCGTCATTCCCGCGCAAGCGGGAATCCATAACCACCATTCGGGCAAATCCTGCTCGACCTGTGGATATGGGTCCCCGCTGGAGTTTACCCCCGACATGATCGGGGGCGGGGACGACAACAAGGTGTCGGTTGCGCCGTCGGGTCGCGTGACATGCGTAAGATCGAAACGCGGCTCACTTCGGGTCTGCCGCTTCCGGGAATTCTGACGATGAGCGTCAATCTGCTGCCGGCGGCGCCGCCGGTCGATGGACGGCAATCGGAGACCGCGCTCGCCATCGCGCGCGGCACCGCGCGATTTCTGCATGCGCTCGGCTATTGCCTGGTGAGCGAGCTGCCGCTGCCGTCCGGCCGCCGCGCCGATCTGGTCGCGCTTGGCGGCGACGGCGAGATTCTCATTGTCGAGATCAAATCGTCGGTCGCCGATTTCCGCGCCGATCAGAAATGGATGGAATACCGGCTGCATTGCGACCGGCTGTTCTTCGCCACCGTCGTCGGCGTGCCCGGCGAGATCTTTCCGCCCGACGTCGGCTTGATCGTGGCGGATGCCTTCGGCGCGTCGATCGTGTGCGAAGCGCCGGAGCACCGGCTGGCGCCGGCGCGGCGCAGAACCGTCATGCTGCGCTTTGCGCACGCCGCCGCGTTACGGCTGCAGGCCCTGGTCGATCCGCAGGTCGCTAACGGCGCCGAGCTTTAGCAGGCCGAGCGCGATACCACCGTCCGCTCGTTCCCGCGAAGGCGGGGACCAGCGAGTATCTCGGCAAAACTGGATTTCCGCTTTCGCGGGAATGAGCGGAATTGAATCTAAAAGCGGAGCGCGGACGGAGCAGCCGAGGTGATTTCAGCCGGCGCCGGCATGCGCCGCGTCTCGGCAAAGGAGGTCGTGAAGCGCTTCACGCCGGCGTCATCGAAAACAAAAAGCGGCGCTACGCGCGCCATGGCGGTATCCTCGACCAGCGTAAAGCGCCGGTTGTCGAGCATGACCCACTTTTCGTCGACCCGTGCGGCGGCGACGGCGTGATCGGCGCCGCTCGCCAGATCGCGCACGATGATCAGCCGCACGTCGTTTTTGGCTAGGCCGGCTTCGCGCAGCGCGACATATTTGGCGATCGCATAGTCTTCGCAATCGCCGCGACCGCTGCCGAGCGTCGCGAGCGGCGCGCTCCAGCGATCGGTTACGCCCCACTGGCGAAGATCGCTCGTTGGCCGGATCGCGAGATTGATGTCCCGGTTGATCACGCCGATGCGCGCGCGTCCGTCATGCGCGCGGCCGTCGGCGATCACATCGAGGAACTTCTTCGCCGCCGCCGGGCAATGCTCCGCGTTGCTGCGGCAACGCGCGAGAATTTCGCCTTCGCTCCGGATCTCGGCGACGAGAGCGCTCCATTTGTCGAGCACTTCGCCGGCCGTCACGGGCATTGCGTTGAGGGCGAACGGCTGCGCCGCCTGCGGCGTCTGCATCGAGTGCTCCTGCGGCTCGACCGTCGTTGCCGGTTGTGGCTGCGCCGGCGGCGGCTGCGGTGCATCGGTCAGCGCCGAGAAACGGCTGGCAAAGGTCGCGACTTCATCCGTCCCCGCGTTCGGCTGCGACTGGGCAAATGCGCGATCAAGCAAGACGATGGCCAACAAGGCCAGCAGCACGGCGATGCCGTGTACAATACGACTGAACATCTTGACGCCCCTGACGGCACGGACGTTGCGCCGATGAGCGCTCGCCCGGCTCTTGATTGCAGAGGACCCGATTACCGCCACCGTGCCTGCTATCGCGTTAAGGCGCATACTCCGGCACCGCAACTGTCGAGAACAGCGTGCAAAAAGTCTTACGCCCGGACCGACAAATTTAATGTTCGATGAACGCGCCAGCAGAGCTTGCGGCATTCCGGCGCGGAGCGATAAAGCGCGCGCAGAGCCCGAAAGTCGGTGGCGGGGCGGTCCTGTACAGGGTCAGGCTTTTGCGTTTAAATGCAACAGTTCAAAACGTAACCAATCACCCCATCTGGAGGAAAGCATGCGCCGGATGCTGATGCGCTGCGGAGCGGCGTTTCTCGGCCTTACGCTCGGGATCGGTGCGGCTCTCGCCGAGGACAAGACCTTCGAGCTCAAGCTGTCGCATTGGGTGCCGCCGACGCATCCCTTGCAGAAGGCGATCGAGGACTGGGGCGCCGACGTGGAGAAGGCGTCCGGCGGGACCATCAAATACAAGGTCTTTCCATCGCAGCAGCTCGGCAAGGCCTTTGATCATTACGACATGGCGCGCGACGGCATTGCCGATTTCACCTACGTCAATCCCGGCTACCAGCCCGGCCGCTTCCCGATCATCGCCGCGGGCGAATTGCCGTTTCTCGTCGGCGACGTCCATGGCGGCATTCGCGCCATCGACAGCTGGTATCGCAAATACGCCGCCAGCGAAATGAGCGGCGTGAAGTATTGCTTCTCGTTCATCCTCGACCCGCTGACCTGGCACTCGAAGAACAAAAAGATCGTCGTGCCCGGCGACATCAGAGGCATGAAGATCCGGCCGTCGCAGTCCACCGTGGCCGCCTGGGTGACGTCGCTCGGCGGCACCAACGTGCAGGCCAGCGCCACCGAGGTCCGCGATGTCATGGAAAAGGGCGTCGCCGAAGCGGTGAACTTCCCGTGGGCCTCGGTTCTGCTGCTCGGAGTCGACAAGGTCACGAAGTATCACATGGATGCGCCGCTCAACACCGTCATGTTTCAGTGGCTGATGAACCCGAAGGTTTACGCCGCGATGTCGCCGGCGCAGCAGAAAGTGATCGACGATCACTGCACGACCGAATGGGCGGCCCGGTTCGCCGATCCGTGGGCGGATTGGGAGCATGCCGGGCTTGAGAAGATCAAGGCGATGCCGGGCCACGAGGTGTACAAGATCAGCGACGAGCAGCTCGGCGAGTGGCGCAAATCGGCCGAACCGCTGCACAAGAAATGGGCCGACGCGGTGCGCGGGGCCGGCGGCGATCCGGATGCGATCATGAAGGATCTGAAGGCATCGCTGGCGCAGTACAACGCAGCCTATTGATGCGACCCCGATCGTCGCGCATGTTTGCCGCAGACCTCGGGGATGCACATCATGGTTGAGTCGGCCGCCGGCGGCGGAGCGGAGCAGGACAGCGTTCGGCGCTCGGGCGCGCGCGGCCCGATGAGCTGGTTCATCGACCTCATCGAGCTTATCGCGGCGGCGTTTATCGGCGTCGTCGCGGCCGACATTTTCATCTCCGTCATGCTGCGTTACTTCTTCAGCGTGCAGATACCTGACGCGTATGATTTCGGCCGTCTGCTGCTCGGTATTCTGATCTTCTGGGGCATCGCGGCGACGAGCTATCGCGGCACCCACATCACCGTCGACCTTCTCTACGCCAATGTCAGTCGGCGCTTTCAGCGCTTCATCGACGTCTTCGCCACGCTTGTGCTTTTGTTCGTCGTCACGGTGCAGACCTACACGCTGTACGACAAGGTCTGGACCACCCGCGCCGATCATGTGCTGACCTTCGATCTGCGCCTGCCGGTCTGGCCGTTTTTCCTGGTCGCGTGGCTGGGCGACGTCTCGGCGGTGCTGCTGATCGCCATCCGCACCTATCGGCTGATCTTCCAGCCGGTCGAGTTCGGCACGCAGTACCAGATCAAGCCGGTCGAGTAAGCGCGATGAGCAGCGATGCGGCCGCCGTTGTTGGATTTGTCGCTCTCTTCGTGCTGATGCTGCTGCGCGTGCCGGTCGGTATGGCGATGGGCCTCGTCGGCGTGACCGGCTTTGCCTATTTGGTCAACGGCGCCGCCGCGCTGAAGATCATCGGCCACACCTCGATGCGCACGGTGACCGACTACACTTTCGGCGTCATCCCGATGTTCCTCTTGATGGGCGCCTTCGTGTCCAATTCCGGCATGAGCCGCGAATTGTTCCGCGCCGCCAATTCCTTCGTCGGCCATTTGCGCGGCGGGCTCGGCATCGCCACCATCGCGGCCTGCGCCGGCTTTGCCGCGATCTCGGGCTCGTCGGTGGCGACGGCAGCGACCTTCGCCACCGTCGCCTATCCGGAAATGCGGCGCTACAATTATCCGCAATCCTTCGCCACCGGCGTCATCGCTGCCGGCGGCACGCTCGGCGCCATGTTGCCGCCGTCCACCGTGCTCGCGGTCTACGGCATCATCACCGAGCAGGATATCGGCAAGCTGTTCATCGCCGGAATCATTCCGGGATTGCTCGCCGCCTCGATGGACATGCTGACCGTCGTCGTGATCGGGCGCCTGCGGCCGGATTTCCTGCCGGTGGCGCCGCGGCACTCCTGGAAGGAGCGGCTCTTCGGCTTGCGCGACATCTGGGCCATGCTGCTTTTGTTCGTCTTCGTGATCGGCGGGCTTTATGGCGGGTTGTTCACGCCGACCGAGGCGGGCGGGGTCGGCGCCATTGGTGCGCTGTTGATCGGCGTGGTGCGCGGCAAGCTCGACGGCGTGCAAATCCGCCGCTCGTTGCTGCAGGCGGTGCGCACCGCCGCCGCCGTTCTCACGGTCCTGATCGGCGCGTTGCTCTTCGGTTATTTCCTCACCGTCACGCAGACCCCGCAGAAAGTGACCGCCTTCCTGACCGCGCTCGGGCTCGGGCGCTACGGCGTGCTGGCGCTGATCATGCTGATGTACATCGTGCTCGGCTGCCTCATGGATTCACTGGCGATGATCATTCTGACCATCCCCATCATCTTTCCGGTGATCCTGCAGCTCGGCTTCGATCCGATCTGGTTCGGCGTCATCATCGTCATGACCGTCGAGCTTGGATTGATCCACCCGCCGGTCGGCATGAACGTGTTCGTGATCAAAAGTGTCGTGCAAGAGGTGACGTTCTCGACGATCTTCCGCGGCGTGCTGCCGTTCATCGTCACCGACCTCATTCGGCTGGTGATCCTGATCGCTTTTCCGATTTTGGCGCTCTGGCTGCCGTCGCATATGTAGGTTGGAATCCAAGCCGCGGCTTGCAACAATGGGAGCCCGCCATGCTTCGTCTGTTTCTCCTCGCCGCCATGATCGCACTGGCGCCGGCCGCTCACGCCGCCGATGCCAAGCAAATGGAAGAGAACAAACGCGTTGTGCTGCAGCTATACGAGGCCGCGATCAATCAGAAAGACTTCGATGCAGCTTCGAAATTCCTCGGCCCGCGCTACATTCAGCACAATCCGAAAGCTGCCGACGGGCCGGAGGGGCTCAAGGCGTTCCTGGCTTTTCTACGCGAGAAATTCCCGGATTATCACAGCGAGATCAAGCGCGTCTTCGCCGACGGCGACTATGTCATCCTGCATGTCCATAACGTGCCGACGCCGGGCAGCCGCGGCAACGCCATCATCGACATTTTCCGGCTGGAAAACGGCAAGGTCGTCGAGCACTGGGACGTGCGTCAGGAAATTCCCGAGCAGGCCGCCAACGCCAATACGATGTTCTAGATCGGGATGAGGCTGCCTTTTAGCTGCGGGTGCCGCCGGCCAGCACGGCCCGCGTCGCCCGGTCCGGACCGAAATCGTCGACACTGTCGATCGCCAGAAGATCAGCGAGCCGCGTACGCGCCCGGTTCACCCGGCTCTTGATGGTGCCGACCGCGCAGCCGCAAATCGTCGCCGCGTCCTCGTAGGAGAAGCCGGAGGCGCCGACCAGGATCAGCGCCTCGCGCTGGTCCGACGGCAGTTTCGCCAAGGCGGCGCGGAATTCGCTGAACTCAACCCGCCCGGTCTGCTCCGGATGCGACTTGAGGGATTCGGCATAGCGGCCGTCGGCGTCTTCCACTTCGCGCCGCCGTTTGCGGTATTCGGAGCGGAACAGATTCCGCAGGATCGTGAACAGCCAGGCCGGCATGTTGGTGCCGGGCTGGAAGGAATCGATATGCGCAAGCGCGCGCAGCAACGTCTCCTGCACCAGATCGTCGGCGCGATCGATATTGCCGCACAACGAGATGGCGAACGCGCGCAGACTCGGCACCGTCGCCAATACTTGGTCGCGTATGGCGGGATCTAGTTTCATGCCGCCCCATCATCTTGATCGCTGAGCCGACGGAGGAGGTCGGCGATATGCGGGGGTACTCCCTGGCTCACGACGTCGTCGTACATCGCTCGCAGCTGCTGTCCGATGCGCGCCTGTACCTCGCGGCCGAGGCGTACCTCGCTCTTGCGTTGGGTTGCTGGCTTGCCCATGTCGTCCCGGGCTGCCGGCTTGTCCGAATCCGGCGCCGGCGGTTGAATGTTAACTGTCTTGCCGCTCATTTTTGTCATGCCCCCATCGCCGCTTTTCCCAATGGTGCAATGGCTTCGTCCCCGCTTCCGCACCACCAACGCGCGGCTTTGACATTGGTTCCGGGCGCCGGAACTGTTTTTGGAACTTTTTTTGCCGGGGGATGTTTTAGCCAATACCTTTGTGTCGCTGGAAGGGGAGGGTACCTTTGTCGACGTCACAAGCCGTAGTTCAGCATTTGCCGTTTCTGCGCCGCTATGCCCGTGCCCTGAGCGGCAGCCAGACGTCCGGCGATGCCTATGTAGCGGCCACGCTGGAATCGCTGATCGCCGATCCGAAAGCGCTGGAATCCTCGCCCAATCAACGGGTTACCCTTTATCGTCTGTTTACTAAAATCTGGAATTCGGTCGCGCTTAACGGCAAGGCGGAGGCCACCGCAATGCCCAATTTGGCGCCAGAACAGCACATTACCCAGATCGCGCCGCGCCCGCGCCAGGCTTTCCTCCTGGTGGCGCTGGAGGGCTTCTCCGAGGACGAGGCCGCCCAGATCCTGGACTGCGACCTTCCCACCTTGCGGGGCCTGGTCGAGGAATCCGGCCGCGAGCTTGCCGCCGAGATCGCCACCGACGTGCTTATTATCGAGGACGAGACCTTTATCGCCATGGACATCGAGGCTTTGGTCGAGAGCCTCGGCCACCGGGTCATCGGCGTTGCCCGTACCCACAGCGAGGCGGTTGCGCTGGCCCGCCAAAAGCGGCCGGGCCTGATCCTGGCGGATATCCAGCTCGCCGATGGCAGTTCGGGCCTCGATGCCGTCAATGAGCTGTTGGCTTCATTCGAAGTGCCGGTAATCTTTATTACCGCTTATCCCGAGCGCTTCCTCACCGGGCAGCGGCCGGAGCCGGCCTTCCTGATCGCCAAGCCTTTCCAGCTGGCGGTCGTCTCCGCCGTTGCCAGTCAGGCGCTGTTCTTCGGCCGCAAGGCGCGGCCGCGCCAGCGGCAGCCGATCGCATAGGTCAAAGCCGCGTCATTCCGGGACGCGGGCCTTTGCGCGCGCCGGGAATCTATGTCCCGCCGGCTGCGGCGGCGGATTCCAAACATTCCCAATCGTGGAGCCGTTGGTCGTTGCTGGTCATGCCGGGTTGTGGGCCTGCGCGATGATGGCCCAAAGCATTAGGGCGCAGCCGACCGGTCCATCGGCTGCGCCCGGAATGACCGGCCAAGCACGGGGGGAGGGGGAAAGGATGGCCGGTCGCCGGTACAAGCCGCGGCCGCCTTGTTTGTTCCGCCGAAATCGATTGCCGTCCGGGACTCACGCAAGTGTGAATCGCGACCTCACCAGCCGGTGAAAGTGCAGCCGGAACCGCCGACAGCAAGCTTCGTTATGATCCCGCGCGACCAATGACGGCGCGTCGGGGCCAGCGGGGAGTGTGCAAGATCGGCGAAAGGCCGAGATTGGGCGAAAGGCCAAGATCGGGCGAAAGGCCATGGGCAGGATTTCATTTGTTCGTGTCGCAGCGATAGTGTCGGCCCTCTTCGTTGCGAGCTTTATTTTGTTCCCGTCTTTTCCAAATGCGGGATTGTTGGCGGCATCTGCACCGCTCTCGGTAGACCGCGCTTTCAAGGGCGATCGCCTGCCGCTTGCCGCCGACAAAATCCGCGCGCCGGCGTCGTCGGCTCAAGCGCGTGAAAAGATTCCGCTCGGTTGCGATCCGGCCTTCAGCGCGATTTCCTCGCCGCTTCTGGCGAATATTTTCCGTCGCTGCGCTGCGTAACCGAAATCCGCGCAATTTGATCTAAAAACACCGCGACCGGGCGGCCGGAACTTTTACTTCCAATGGTGCATGGGTGGGCGGAACTCGTTAGCCGGAGTTTCTCTCATGTCGGGGGTCAAGCTGCCACAGCGCGCATGCGCCGCGTTTGTCGGTGCGGCGGCATTCGTCGCGCTCTTCGCCACGCCCGCCTGGTCGCAATCGCTGTTGAGCAATTGGATCGATCGCGACGGGTCGTTGTTCGGACAGCCTGCAGCATTCGGTCAGGCGTTTCCGCAAGCGCAACAGCCGAACACGGCGACGGGCGACGACGAGGTTGCTCCGGCGCTGCGGCGGCAGATCGTGCTCTATCCCACCAAGGAGCCGGCCGGCACCATCATCATCGATACCGCGCATACGTTTCTTTATTTGACGCTCGGCGGCGGCAAGGCGCTTCGCTACGGGATCGGCGTCGGACGCAGGGGCTTCACCTGGTCGGGCGTCGAAAGGATATCGCGCAAATCCCAATGGCCCGATTGGATTCCGCCCGCGGAGATGATCGCGCGTCAACCTTATCTACCGCGATGGGTCGGCGGCGGCCCGGGCAATCCGCTCGGCGCGCGGGCGCTTTATCTCGGCAATACCGACTATCGCATTCACGGCACCAACAATCCGGCCTCGATCGGCACGCAAGTTTCCAGCGGCTGCATCCGCATGCGCAACGCCGACGTCATCGATCTCTATAGCCGCGTCTCCGTCGGAACCAAGGTGGTCGTTCTGGCCGGCGATCAGCGCAATGTCGCGAGCGCGGAGCCGATCGACCAGCAGCCGGGAGTGTCGATCGAGCGCCGCGCCGCCGGTGTGATGACAGCGCGGATTTCGACGCTGGCGGGCGAAACCGGCGCCTATCCGGCGCGCGGGGAATGGACCGGCAGTCCGAGCTCGCGCGGCCTTTATTGACGCCGGCGGTGCGTCGGAATTGAAGGGTAAAGCCGCGCCGGATCGATAGCGGCGGCCCGCCGGCCGGCCATGGGTACTATTCGACCGTCAGGTTTTCGCAATTGTCTTTGTTCCCGGTCGCCTGTTTTTCGCCGCGGGGCGAACGAATGCGCCGGTGCGCGGTTTTCGCCCTGGTGATTTAGGCGGGCGGCCCTTGACCCGTCCGGGGATGAGGTCGAACTGTAAGAGCATGGAACCGCCTGACCTCCAAAGCGTGACCATCGCGCAACCGGATGAGGTGACGAACGAAGTTGTGGCGGCATTCTTTCCGAATTTTGCCACCGTTCGCGCTGCGCTCGAAGCCGGGCGGATCGGAGTCTGGTCGTGGGAAATCGCCACCGGCGCCGTGACCTGGTCGAGCAATATGGAAGCGATCCACGGCGTGCCTCCCGGCAGTTTCGACGGCACCTATGCATTCTTCGAGCGCGATGTTCACGAAGACGATCGCGGGCGGGTGGTGCAAGCCATCGAACAGGCGCTGCACAGCGGCGCCCCCTACTGGGTCAGGTATCGGATCGTCCCGCGCGACAAGCGTGAGGCTTGTTGGATCGAGGCGTCCGGCCGGGTGGTCTTCGAGCACGGCGTGCCGGTTCGCATGCTCGGCATCTGCCACGAGGTCACCGAGCGGATCAGGCTGCAGGAGGAATTGCGCAGCCGCGCCAAGCAGCAGGAAGCGCTCGCGCAGCTTGGCGAGCGGGCGCTGACCGAGACCGATATCGAACGGCTTCTGAACGACGTCGTGAGCACCGTGGCGCTCACCTTGCCGGTCGATTTCGTCAAAGTGCTGGAATTGATGCCCGGCGATACCGACCTGCTGCTGCGCGCCGGCTTCGGCTGGAAAGAAGGCTGCATCGGCTCAATCGTCATGTCGAAAGAACGCGACGATTATGCCCGTTGCATCCTGAGCGCTTCGGTTCCGGTGGTGAGCGCGGATTTTGCCGCGGAAACCCGCTTTACCGTTCCGCGTTATCTGCACGCGCATGGTTGCGTCAGCGGCATGAGCACCATCATCGCCGGACAGGACGGCCGCGCCTATGGCGTGCTCGGCGTTTGCACCGCTCATCGCCGCGAGTTTACCGCCCAGGACTCGTCGTTTCTCGCCGCCGTCGCCAACCTTGTTGCCGGCGTCATTCAAAGACGGCAATTGGAGCAGCGCCACGAACTGATGATCCGCGAGCTTCGGCACCGTTCCGGCAACCTCTTTTCTCAGCTGCTCGCGCTGTTTTCGCAGACCGCCAGAAATTCCCGCAACATGGCGGAGCTCACGAGCAATTATCAGGCGCGCGTCATGGCGCTGGCCAATGCGCACCGCCTGATTACCGAAGCCGGCTGGAAATCGACCTCGCTCAACGAGCTGTTGCGTCTGGTGCTCGGGCCGTTTCTCGATCGCACCTCGTTTGCCGGCCCTCATGTCGATCTGGAGCCGGATCCGACCTTCAGCTTGAGCGCCGCCCTGCACGAGCTTGCCTCCAACGCAGTCAAGCACGGCAGCCTGTCGACGCCGCACGGCCGCCTCGAACTGAACTGGTCGGTCGCGCCGACGCACCGGGGAATGACGCTGACCTTTGATTGGACCGAGCGGGACGGTCCGCCGGTGCGGCGGCCGCGGCGCACCGGATTCGGCTCGCGCCTGATCGGGCTGGTCATCGAACGGCAGATGAATGGCGAGGTGCATTCTACCTTTAGGCGGGACGGCTTTTCCATCCGGATGGTCGTTCCGCTGACGCACGAACGCTGGCCGACCCGGGCGGTGGACGCCGCGACCCAATCGGAAAGCGCATAGCACGTAACGGAACGCCGCAAGCCGCGCGCCGTTGAGTCGTATCAGCGGGGGCCGCACGAACCTTGGTCGACGATCGATCAACGCGGAGCGAAGCGCCGCATCCTCCTCGTAACCGCATTCCGGTGAGGCGGGCGGTGGCGCCCGTTGGCCTTGTGCGGCATGGCCTGCCTGCCTTGATCGTGTTGTTGGCGATAGGCTCAGCCGCCTATGCCATGGAGCCGAATGGCTCCGGCCGGTCCGAGGCGCTGTTTTTCGCCGAATTGGGCATCCTCCTGCTGGTCGGCCGCGGGCTCGGCGAGATCATGCAGAGGCTCGGCCAGCCCGCCGTCATGGGCCAGCTGCTTGGCGGCGTCCTGCTCGGTCCCTCGGTTTTCGGGCTGCTTTGGCCGGACGCTCAGCACATGCTGTTCCCGGAAACGGCCGAGCAGAAAAGCATGATCAATGCCGTGTCCCAGCTCGGCATTCTGATGCTGCTGCTTTTGACCGGGATGGAAACCGATCTGCGGTTGGTGCGCCGGGTCGGTCGCGCGGCGGTTGCGGTTGCCGCTGCCGGCGTGACATTGCCCTTCATCTGCGGCTTTGCGCTCGGCGAAATATTGCCGGATTGGATTCTGCCCAATCCGCAGGCCCGCTTCGTCTCCGCGCTTTTCCTCGCCACCGCGCTCTCGATCTCCTCGATCAAGATTGTCGCCATGGTGGTGCGCGAGATGAACTTCATGCGCCGCGACGTCGGCCAGATCATCGTCGCTTCGGCGATCCTGGAGGATTCGAGCGGCTGGATCATCATCGCCATTTCGTTCGGGCTGGTATCGTCGGGCACGGTCGATCTGCGTTCCGTGAGCTTCGCCATCCTCGGGACGCTGTTGTTCCTGGTGGTCAGCCTCACCATCGGCCGCCGCATCGTTTCGCGACTGATCCGCTGGACCAACGACAATTTCAGCAGCGAATACGCGGTCATCACCGTCATCCTGCTGATCATGATCGCGATGGCGCTGATCACCTATCTGATCGGCGTGCAGACGGTTCTCGGCGCGTTTGTCGCCGGCGTTCTGGTCGGTGAATCGCCGATCCTGACCCGCCACATCGACCAGCAATTGCGCGGGCTGATCGCGGCGCTGTTCATGCCGGTCTTCTTCGGTTTGTCTGGACTGAGCGCCGATCTCACCATCCTGAAGAATCCCGATCTGATCGTGTTGGCCCTCGGCCTCATCGTCATCGCCAGCGTCGGCAAGTTTGCCGGCGCGTTCGTCGGCGGCAAGATCGGCGGATTGAACCGGCACGAATCGCTGGCGCTGGCTTGCGCCATGAACGCGCGCGGCTCGACCGAGGTGATCGTCGCCTCGATCGGCCTTTCGGCCGGCGTGTTCAGCCGCGACCTGTATACGCTCATCGTCGGAATGGCGGTGGTCACGACCTTGGCGATGCCGCCGATGCTGCGCTGGGCGCTGCGCCGGCTGCCCTTGAGCGAAGCGGAACGGCAGCGGCTCGAGCGCGAAGAGCTCGATGCGCGCGGCTTCGTGCCGAATCTCGAACGCTTGCTGCTCGCCGTTGACGGCAGCGCCAACGGCACTTTCGCCTCGCGCATCGCGGGCGCCATCGCCGGTTCGGGCGACAAGCCGACCACCATTATCCAGCTCGGCCCGGGAAAGTGGCCCGGCCGCCCGGCGGGCGAGGAGAAACAGGAGTCACAGAGGAAGGTGCGGGAAGCCGCCGAACGCACCGTCACTCTCGCGGTGCATCCAGACGAGCAAACCCGCGGCGCGGTCGATGTGACCGCCCGCACCAGGAAGGCGGCAAGTCGTGAGGCGATCGCCGACGAAGCGCAGAAGGGATACGACCTCCTGATCGTCGGCATCGAAAAGACGCGCGGTCTGCACGGCGGGTTCAGCCCGGAGATCACCCGCATCGCCGATGGTTTCGACGGGCCGCTCGCCGTGGCCATCACCGGCGGCGGCATCGCCAACGGCAACGAGCCGATCGGCAAAATCCTGATCCCGGTCAGCGGAACCGATGTCTCGCGCCGCGCCGCCGAGACCGGCTTTGCGCTGGCCCGGGCAGGCGGCTCGCGGGTGAGCGCGCTGTACGTGGCGAGCGGCCGTTCCGACGGCGAGCGGCGCGGCCGCATCCGCCGCGGCGCCGCCATGCGGCGCAATGAGGAGGCCGTGCTCAAAGATATCGCCGAGCTGGCGGATCGCTACGATGCGCGGTTGCGGACCGCGTTGCGCCTCGATGTCGCTCCCGAGGATGCGATCCTCAAGGAGGCAGAGCGCGGCGGCTACGATCTGATCGTGCTGGGCGTGACACGGCGGCCGGGCGAAACGTTGTTCTTCGGCAACACCGCCGCCGGCGTGCTCGAGCGTTGCGAGACCGCGATCCTGTTCGTGGCGAGTTGAAGCAGGCCGAGTTGAAACAGGTCGAGTTGAAACAGGTCGAGTTGAAACAGGCCCTGGCGATCCGGCTTGCTCCCGGCTGCGATCTGCGACACCGTCGTCGGCCATGAAGGAAGAAATTGTCAGCATTCCGTCGGCCGGCCTGCGGCTCCATGGCGTCCTCGGCACGCCGGCGGATTTGCCGGCAGGCGCGCGGCGCGCGGCGTTCCTCGTGCTGCACGGCTTCGGCACCAACAGCGACTCGGCGGGCGTGCTGCAGCCGACCCGGGTGCTGAGCGAATTCGGCTATGTCACGCTGCGCTTCGACATGCGCGGCTGCGGCAAGAGCGAAGGCGAGTTCGGCCGGGTGATCTGTCTCGAACAGGTGGAGGATCTCGGCAACGCGCTGGACTTCCTCGGGCAACACCCGGCCGTCGATGTGGACCGCATCGGCGTGATCGGTTCGAGCTTCGGCGGCGCCGTCGCCGTCTATGCCGCCGGCACCAACCCGCGCGTCGCCGCGGTCATTTCCAACGGCGGCTGGGGACATGGCGAACGGAAATTTCGCGGCCAGCATCCGACGCCGGAAGCCTGGGCGAAATTTACCCGTATGCTGGAGCAGGGCCGCGCCCATCGCGCCCGCACCGGACAATCGCTGATGGTCCCGCGCGACGACATCGTTCCCATTCCGGCGCATGTGCGCGCGCGTCTGGACAAGCAGAATGTCGAGATGCTCGCGGCCAATTCGGTGGAAATGTTTCCGGCCGAAACCGCACAGAGCATGTTCGATTTTCGCGCCGAGGATGTCGTCGGCAAGATCGCGCCGCGGCCGCTCCTTCTCATCCACTCCGCCAACGACTCGGTGACGCCGACCGAGCAATCGATCGAGATGTTCAAGCGCGCCGGCCAGCCGGCGGAGCTGCATCTGTTCAGCGGTCTCGACCACTTCCTGTTCAACGAGAATTCCGCGCGGGTGTGGAATGTGTTGCGCGGCTGGCTCGACGCCTACTTTCCGGCCCGCGCATGAGCCGCAATGAAATCGCGCTCATGGCGATGAACGAGAGAATAAGCGCGTGAGCCAAAACAAGGTCGTGGTTGGGCACCAGGAGCTTTCCCGCTTCATTCGCGAGGCGCTCGCGGCAAAGGGGGCGCGCGCCGAGGACGCGGCGATCGTCGCCGACGGATTGGTCTGGGCCAATCTGCGCGGCGTCGACGGACACGGCGTTTCGCGGCTGCCCTTCTATCTGCGGATGATCGAACGCGGCGAGATCGACGTGACGGCGCGGCCGCTTCTGGCGCAGGACCGCGCCGCGACCTTCGTCATGGATGGCGGTCATGGCTTCGGCCCGGTGGCGATGATGGGGGCCATCGCGCTTGCCGCCGAGCGCGCGGCCAAGGCCGGCGTGTGTTTCGGCCTGGTGCGCGAGACGACTCATACCGGTGCGATCGGCCGCTACGTGCAGTGGATGGCGCAGCGCGGCTGTGCCGCGATGATCATGGGCGCCGGTCCGGCCTTCGTGGCCTATCATGGCGCCCGCGTCGCAAGCCTCGGAACGAGCCCGATCGCGATCGCGGTGCCGAGCGGCGATGGTGCGATCGTTCTCGACATGGCGACCAGCGCCATTTCCAACGGCACGATCTTGCAAGCCCGCGCTACCGGCGCTTCGCTGCCGCCGAACAGCGCGCTGACCAAGGAGGGCGAGCCGACCACGGATCCCTGCCGCGCCGAGATTCTGCTGCCGCTCGGCGGCGCCAAGGGCTCCGGCCTCGGCTTCATGTTCGAGATGCTGGCGAGCGTGCTGGCGGCGGCGCCGATCCAGGCGCGCGCGCTGGGGCCGGAACGGCGGAAGTCGCTGTCGCAGAACATCGCGATCCTCGCCGTCGATGTCGCCGCCTTCCGGCCGGTTGCCGATTTCACGCAGGATGCCGATGCGCTTGCGGCGGCCATCAAATCGCTCCCGCGTCAGCCGGGCTTCGACGAGATCCGCCTGCCCGGCGAGCGCGCGGCCCGCACTGAGGTCGCGCGGCGGACGTCCGGCATTCCGATTCTTGCAAAGCTGTGGGAGGAGCTTGCGGCGATCGCCGCGGCGAATGATGTCGAAATGCCGGCGACTTTATCCGCTCCGGCGAAGTGAGATGGAGCACGAAATGGTTGCTCAATCTAACAAATGTCCGAGTTCGGAATCCATAACCCCATCATTGGAGGTATGGATTCCGGGCTCCTCGCTGCGCTCGGCCCCGGAATGACGCCTCACGCCTCCGCCAGCCGCAGCCCGACGAGCCGGTCGAGCGCCGCGTGATCGGCCAGCAATGCCGCCGAAGAGCCGTGATAGGCGATGCGGCCGCGCTCGAGCACGATGGCATTTTTCGTCAGCGACAGCGCGATGTCGGCATGCTGCTCGACCAGAATGAACGCCATGGAATCTTCGCTCGCCATGCGCCGGATCGCGGCGGCGAGCTCCTCGACCACGATCGGCGCCAGACCTTCCAGCGGCTCGTCGAGCAACAAGAGCGCCGGATTGGTCATCAGCGCGCGCGCGATCGCCAGCATCTGTTGCTCGCCGCCGGACAATTGGTTGCCGAGATTGCGCCGCCGCTCGGCGAGCCGCGGAAAAAGATCGTAGACCGCGGACGAGGTCCCAGCGTCCGGCGCGGGCCGCCACGTTCAGATTTTCCTCGACCGTCAGGGTGGTGAAAATCTCGCGCTCCTGGGCGACCCAGCCGATGCCCGAAAGCGCCCGGCGGTGCGGCGCCCGCCGCGTGATATCTTCGCCGCGCCAGGTGATGCGGCCGCGCGCGATCTGCGTGTAGCCCATGATGGTGAGCACCAGCGTCGATTTGCCGACCCCGTTCCTGCCGAGCACGGCGAGGCTGCCGCGCGCCGGCAACGCAAAGCCGATGCCGTCGAGCACGACGGCGGAGCCGTAACCGGCGCGCAGGTCTTCGCATGCGATCAGCGGCTCAGCCATGCGGCACCTTCTCCATCGCCCGGCCAAGATAGACCGCGCGCACCCGCGGGTCGGTGGCGATGTCGTGCGGCGTGCCTTCGACCAGCACCCGGCCGCCGACCATCACGATCACCCGCGAGGCGAAGCGGAACACGAGCTCCATGTCGTGTTCGATGAACAGCACCGTGATCGCGCCGGACAGCCCGGCAATGGCGGCGAACAATTCGGCGCTTTCCTCGCGCGGCACGCCGGCGGCCGGCTCGTCAAGCAACAAGACCTTCGGCCGCGTCGCCATGGCGAGCGCGATCTCGAGCAGACGCTGCTGGCCGTAGGCGAGCTCGCGGGTCGGGCGGTGACAGACGGCGGTGAGCGAAAGCGCCGCGAGAATGTCATAGGCTTCGTCGATCTCGTGGTGATAGGCGCTGATCTTCCGCCACCAGGTGCGCACGGCACGCGTGCGCTCGCAAACCGCGAGCGTGACGGATTCAAGCGCGGTGAGATGCGGAAACAGCGCATTGATCTGAAAGGTGCGCACGAGCCCGCGCCGCACCCGTTGCTCGGGGGGCAGTGTCGTAATGTCGGCGCCGTCGAGCAGGATGCGGCCGGCATCGGGCCGCAGCATCCCGGTCATGAGGTTGATCAGCGTCGTCTTGCCGGCGCCGTTCGGGCCGATCAGCGCATAACGCGCGCCGGCCGGAAGCGTGAGCTCGATGTCGGAAGCGACGACCAGCGAGCCGAAGCTTTTGTAAAGTCCGCGGGCGGAAAGCGCGATGTCGCTCACGGCTTTTCCTTTGCCCGCGGCGCGAGCAGCGAAAGACCGCCGAGGATGCCCTTCGGCAGCAGCATCACCACGGCGATCAGAATGAGCCCGATCCAGAAATACCAGTATTGCGGATTGAGCCCGGAGAATTGATCGCGGGCGACCATGTAAACGGCGGCGCCAATCAGCCCACCATAGAGCCGGCCGGTGCCGCCCAGGATCAGCATCACCAGCACGTCGGCGGAGCGTTGAAAGCCCAAGACTTCGAGCGAGACGGTTTCGGTGGTTTGCGCCAGGAGAGCGCCGGCGATGCCGGCGATGGCCGCGGCAATCGTGTAGATCGTCTGGATATGCCCGCGCGTCGCTGCGCCGATCGCCGGCATGCGCGTGCCGTTCTCGCGAATGCCGCGCAGCGCCAGCCCGAAGGGTGAGTGAATGAGCCGTCGCGCGACCAGGAAAACAGCAAACAAAATCGCCAGCGAGTAGCTGTAGGCCGTGTAACCGTAAAGATCGAAGCGGAACCGGCCGAGGACCGGCCAGGTATGGATGCCCTGCAGCCCGTCGGAGCCGCCGGTCAGCCAGCTCGCGCTGTTGGCGATTTCCTGCAGCAGCAAGGCAAGGCCGAGCGTGAGCATGATCAGCGCCAGATGCCGGAATCGCGCGATGACAAAGCTTGTCAGATAGCCGAACGCGCCGGCGGCGAGGCCCGCGATCACGAGCCCCGACAGCGGCTCGCCGAAGCCCCACTTCGACAACAGTCCCGCCGTGTAGGCGCCGACGCCGAAATAGGCGGCATGGCCGAGCGAGACGATTCCGCAAAAACCGAGGATGAGATCGAGCGAGAGCGCAAACAGCGCGGTGATCGCGATCTGGCTCGCCAGCACCAGATAAGACGGCGTGAGCACGAAAGGCAACAGCGTCGCCAGCCAGAAGACGATCTCGCCCCATTGCCAGCGGATTTGTGCCTGCAGGTAATCGCGCGGACCGGCCAGCGCTTGGCGATTCATGCGCTAGCGCCTCCCGAACAGGCCGAGCGGCCGCCACATCAGCAGCACGATCATGACCAGATAAATGAGCACGGAGCCGAGGGCCGGCACATAATATTTGCCGGCAATGTCGCTGACGCCGAGCACCATGGCGGCCGCGAACGAGCCTGCGATCGAGCCGAGGCCGCCGACCGACACCACGATCAGCACGTAGATGAGATAGGTGAGGGCGAAGGAGGGATCGAGCCCGACCATGGCCACCGCCAGCGCGCCGCCGAGACCGGCAAGCCCGCTGCCAAGCGCGAAGGTGACGGCGAACAGCACATCGACATTGATGCCGAGCCCGCGCGCCATGCGCTGGTTGTTGACCGCCGCGCGCACCTGCGCGCCGAAGCGGGTGGCTTCGATGCCGGCGATCAGCGCGATCGTGATGCAGAGCGCGACGCCGATCAGAAACAGCCGGTAGGCCGCAAAATTCAGGCCGGCGACGACGAACGAGCCGCGCAGATAAGACGGCAGCTGCAGCGGCTGCTGATCGGTTCCGTAGATGTAGGCGGCTGTCGCGATCGATACGAACACGATGCCGATGGTGAGGAGGCATTGTTCGAGATCGCTGGCCCGGTAGAAGCGCCGGAAGAACACGCGTTCCAGCACGACGCTGGCGGCGGCACCGGCCGCGAAGGCGGCCGGCAGTGTCGCCAGGAAGGGCCAGCCCAGCGCATTCATCAGCGTCACGGTCACATAGCCGCCGAGCATGGCGAAGCTGCAATGCGCCAGGTTGACGAAATTCATCATGCCGAGCGTCACCGACAGCCCGACCGAGAGCAGGAACAGGAGCATCCCGTAGGCCAGCCCGTCGAACAGCACGCCAAAGACTGGAGGCATGAGCGGCAGCTCTCAGGCTCTGATGAATCCGCTCAGTGCTTCATGCGCTCCTTCACCGGATCCTTGACGTTCTCGACTTTGTCGATCTCCACATTGAGAAGCTGATCGCCCACCTTCTCGACCTGGAAAATGTGCACGGTCTGGATGATGTCGCGGGTCTCCGGATCGATGGTGATCGGCCCGCGCGGGCTTTGCCAGCTCATGCCCTTGGCGGCGGCGATCAGCGCATCGCCGTCGGCGTTGCCGTTGGTCTTCTGCAAGGCCTCGTAGATGAGACGCGTGCCGTCATAGCCGCCGATCGAATAGATGTCAGGGTTGCGGTGGAATTCGTCGTTATAGGCTTTCACGAATTCATGATTGAGCGGCGAATTGAGATTGGCGTCGTAGTTGCTGACGGTGATGATGCCGAGCGCGACGTCGCCCATGCTCTTGCGCGCGCTTTCGAAGGCGAGCGAATCCTGTCCCATCACTTTGATCTTGGACGGATCGATGCCGCGCTCGGCAAGCGCCTTGCCGACGGCGGCGGGCTGGGCGCCGCCCGGGATCCAGATATAGATCGCGTCCGGATTGGAATCTTTCGCGCGCTGCACGAAGGCGGAGAAATCCGGGTTGGCGACGGGAAAGCGCACCGAGCCGACGATCTGGCCGCCCGCCTCCTTGAAGCCGGCATGGAAGGCGCCTTCGGCGTCGATGCCGGGGCCGTAATCGGAAACCATGGTGTAGGCGGTCTTCACGCCGTGCTTGGCCGCCCAGGTGCCGAGCGTCTGGTTGAGCTGCGGCGTGGTCGTGGAGGTGCGCGCGATATAGGGCGATTTGGTCGTGATGATCGAGGTCGCCGCATTCATCACCACCATGAACTTCTTGGCTTCGGCGGAGATGTCGGCGACCGCGAGCGCGTTCGGCGTCAGCGCGAAGCCCGCGAAAATGTCGGCGTGATCGCGCACGATGAGTTCCTGGGCAAGCCGCTTGGCAAGATCGGGCGCGACGCCGCCGACATCCTTGCGGATGAATTCGAGCTTCTTGCCGGCAATTGTGTCGCCGTGCTGCTTCACATAGAGCTTGATGCCATTGTCCAGCTGGATGCCGGTATCGGCGAACTGGCCCGAATACGGGTTGATGATCCCGATTTTGATGGTGTCCTGGGCAAGGACCGGAGAGGCGAAAGCGAGCGCCATCGTTACTCCCGCAAGGCCGCCTAGAAATTTTTTCATCGTTTCCTCCCAGTTTTTTGTCGTCTCAGGCCGGTTGGCGCGCATATCCTCCTTCAGCTTTGCATTGAGCGCAACGCGCTCTTGCGCCGCTGTGCAGGGAGTGGGCCGTGGCCCTTTTCAGAGCCGCCAAATGCGGTCACAAGGGGGGCGCAACGAGCAGGGCATTGGCATGGACCGACAACCAATGGGCGCCGGAACCGTCGATCAGGACGAGGTTGCGCGCTTCTCGCGGCTCGCCGGCGAGTGGTGGGACCCGCGCGGCCCGATGGCGGCGCTGCACAAGTTCAATCCGGTCCGGCTCGCCTATATCCGCGACCGGGCGGCCGAGCATTTCGGCCGCGACCCGACCAAGCTCGACAGCCTGAAGGGGTTGCGGATTCTCGATATCGGCTGCGGCGGCGGCATTCTGTGCGAACCGCTGGCCCGGCTCGGCGCGTCCGTTGTCGGCGCCGATCCGTCGGAAAAGAACATCGCGGTGGCCCGCCGGCACGCGGCGCAGTCGGGGCTGGCGATCGATTACCGCGACGCGACGGCCGAGGCGCTGGCAGAGGCCGGCGAAATCTTCGACGTCGTTCTCGCCATGGAAGTTGTCGAGCATGTCACCGATGTCGGCCAGTTTATCGGGCGCGCGGCGGCGCTGGTGAAACCCGGCGGGCTTTTGTTTGTCGCCACGCTCAACCGCACGGCAAAAAGCTTCGCGCTGGCGATTGTCGGCGCCGAGTACATTTTGCGCTGGCTGCCGCGCGGTACCCACCAATGGGACAAGTTCGTGACGCCCAACGAGCTCGAGATCGCGATCGAGCGGAGCGGGCTGCGCATCAGCGGCGAGACCGGCGTGATCTATAACCTCTTGGCCGACCGCTGGCAGTTGTCGCGCGACATGGACGTCAATTACATGGTGGTGGCGGAGACGCCGGTTTGACGCAGTTGGTCACGCCCTGGCTGTGGGCCGTCTTCACCGTCATCGCCGCCTTCATGCAGACGCTGCGCAACGCGATGCAGCGCGAATTGACCGTGACGCTCGGCACCGTCGGCGCGACGCATGTGCGGTTTTTATTCGGCTTCCCGTTTGTGCTCGTGTTCCTGCTCGGCGTGCTGCTGGCGACCGGCGCGCCCTTGCCGCGGCCGGGCCTGCTGTTCTGGCCATGGACGATCCTCGGCGCCTTCGCGCAAGTCGCCGCCACCGCTCTGATGCTTGCCGCCATGGGCGAACGCTCCTTCGTCGTCACCATCGCCTATATCAAGACCGAGCCGATCCAGGTCGCCGTGTTCGGCCTCCTCTTCCTCGGCGACACGCTGACGGCGCCGATGATGACGGCGGTCATCGTCGCCACCGCGGGCGTGGTGATCATGTCGACCAAGAACCCCCACCCCTCCCTCCCCCGCAAGCGGGGGAGGGAGGGGTGGGGGATCGGCGGCATCAGGCCGACGCTGATCGGGCTTGCCTCCGGCGGCATGTTCGCGCTCTCGGCGATCGGCTTTCGCGGCGCCATTCTCAATCTCGGCCTGCCCGATTACGTGATGGCCGCGACGTTTACGCTCGCCGTCGGCATCGCCATGCAGGCGGTTTTGTTGTCGCTTTATCTGGCGCTGCGTAGCCCCGCGGTCTTGTTCGCGATTTTCCGCTTCTGGAAACCGTCATTGTCGGCCGGCCTTGCCGGCGCGGTCGCCTCGCAATTCTGGTTTCTGGCCTTTGCGCTCGCCACCGCCGCGAGCGTGCGCACGCTCGCGCTGATCGAAGTCCTGTTCGCGCAGCTCATCGCCCGCTTCGCTTTCGGTCAGCGAACCTCGGCGCGCGAGGCGCTCGGCATGCTGCTCGTCGTCATCGGCGTCGGGCTGTTGCTGTGGGCGTATTGAGCCTGTTCCTGCACCGGGTGGTGCGGTCGCGTATTACAATTACCGTCGATGCGTGGTCTGCGGATGTCCACGTCGATGCACGTTTTCGCGCTCAATTTGATGGGACTCGAATTGACGCCGACTTAATTTGAGAATTGAGTCAGGTCAGGTCGCAGTGTGACAGCGGAGTGACCGGCGCGCGCAGTTGACACAGCTTCAAATGACGGGCGCGCAATTACGATAAGTTAAATTGTAGCACCACATACCTTTCCTTGGAGCTCCGTACTCTTCCAAGAGACGGGGGCCGATCTAGCGCGGTGGAGATCGTCATCGTGGCAGATATTGTTCGAACATCGCCGACGCATGTGGGCCGTCTATTCGGTAAGGCCGCGATCGTCACTGGCGCCGCCCGCGGCATCGGCCGCGCCGTGGCGGTCGCCTTCGCCGGTGAGGGCGCCGACGTCATGGGCATCGATATTGCGGGACCGGTCAGTTCGACGCTTGAAGTCGCGCCCGCGACCAGCGACGAACTGGCGGAGACGGGGCGTCTGGTCGAAGCCGCAGGCAGGCGCTGGTGCGAAGCGCGCCTTGACCAGCGCGATCTTGCCGCCCTGCGCGCCGCGGCGGAGAAGGCGCGCGCCACTTTCGGACGGCTCGACATCCTGTTCGCCAATGCCGGCATCCAGGCATTCAAGCCGATCCTGCAATGGGAAGACGCGGACTGGCACGACACTATCGACGTCAATCTGACCGGCACCTGCAACGCCATTCGCGCCGTTGCACCGCATCTGGTCAGGAATGGCGGCGGACGCATCATCGTCACCTCGTCGACGCAAGGTCGACACGGCACCAAATATGGCGCCGCCTATTCCGCCTCCAAATGGGGCATTATCGGGCTGATGAAATCGGCAGCGCTGGAGTTCGGCGAGTATAAGATCACCGTCAATGCTGTTATTCCCGGACTCATCGACACGCCGCTGACCCGGCACCACGATCGCTACGCCCAGGCCGTCGACGATTTCCAATCCAAGCAATCGACCGCCGCACTCGAAGCCGAGGCCGAAAAGAAACTCATCGCAAAGACGCCGCTCGGCGTTCCCTGGATCGAGCCTGAGGCGGTTGCGCCGGTCGTCGTATTCTTGGCCTCCGACGAAGCCCACATGGTGAGCGGTGCGACTTACGACGTCACCGGCGGGGACAGCGCCAACTATACTGCTTAGAGCATGATCCGGAAAAGTGGAAACCGGTTTTCCGAAAAGATCATGCTCCACCAAAAAATTAGAGCGCCAATCGATTCAATCTGAAGCGATTGCGCTCTAGGATCCCGCGCCGATGACACGCGCGCAAAGCGAGGACCGATAACGGCACAAATCCAACGAGGAGCACAATCATGGCAAAGACTGCGAACGCCGACCCGCAACCGCTCCGTGGTGACCGAGGCGCGACAATCCTCGGTCCCCGCAACGTATCCCTGGAACGCGAAAATCCCGATTTGCTCGCGTCGCCCTACACGGATTCCGGCACCATCCCCAACCTCAAATTTTCCTTCGCCACCGCGCGCAATCGTCTCCTCACTGGTGGCTGGGCGCGCGAGGTTACGGTGCGGGAATTGCCGGCGGCCACAGAGCTCGCGGGTGTGAATATGCGCCTGAAACCGGGCGGCATCCGTGAGATGCACTGGCACAAGGAAGCTGAGTGGGCCTTCATGCTCGCCGGGCGCGCCCGCATTACCGCCGTCGACGAAGAGGGACGTACCTTCATCGATGATGTCGGCGTCGGCGATCTTTGGAATTTCCCCTCGGTCATCCCGCATTCGATCCAGGGGCTCGAAGAAGGCTGCGAGTTCCTCTTGGTCTTCGACGATGGCAACTTTTCAGAGAATGAGACCTTTCTGATCACGGACCTGTTTGCACACATTCCGCGCGACGTGCTGGCCAAGAACTTCGGCGTCGATGAGGCCGCGTTCGCCAACATCCCGGTCGATTACGAGCACGACCGCTACATCTTCTCCGGCCAAGTCCCCGGTCCGAAAGCCGACGACATCGTTCAATCAGCCGCGGGCATCGTGCCGCAGACCTTCAGTCATCGCATGATGGAGCAGGAGCCGATCGAGGTCGAAGGCGGATGGGTGCGCATCACCGACTCTACCAACTTTCCCGCGGCGTCCACGATCGCGGCGGCATTGGTGAATATCGAGCCGGGTGCGATGCGTGAGTTGCATTGGCACTCACACGACGAATGGCAATACTACATCTCCGGGCAGGGGCGCATGACCGTGTTTGCCTCCGGCGGCAAGGCGCGGACTTTCAATTATCAGGCCGGCGACGTCGGATGCGTCCCGCACGGAATGGCGCACTACGTTCAGAATCTCGGGGACGAGCCGTTGCGCTATCTTGAAATGTTCCGCAGCGCCCGCTTCATGGACGTGTCGCTCAACCAATGGATGGCGCTGACGCCGCCCGAACTGGTGCAAGCCCATCTGAACCTGGACCGGCAGACGATGGCCGCCTTGCGAAAAGACAAACCAATCATCGTGAAATAGAGACGAACGAGTCGTCGAATACAACTGAAGCGATTGCGTTCTACTAAGCGTCGAAGACCCGAAATATTGGAAACAGCCATGCGGTCCGCTTTTCCGCAAAGCGGCCCCCAATCCGCGCGTTAATGCGTCTGCGTCCTA
>CAWHPH010000025.1:0-32596 GCA_963831135.1 uncultured Alphaproteobacteria bacterium | reverse complement strand
TCGTGGGTTCGAATCCCACCCCTTCCGCCAGATCGTGCGATTGCCAGCGCTGGCGGTCAGCCCGGTCGCGAAACTTCCGAAATCGGTCGACGGAGACGCGCAGACCTCAATGTTGAGGTTCTGCTCTTACACGCTTTAAGCAGACATTGATCAGCGGGTGCGTCGGCTTCGGGGTAGAAGAAGACATCTGCCCCATCATTTCAGCCGTGCACTCGCGTTTGACCGAGTTCTGCACTCCGCTTGCTGGTCGCCGCCGTTCCGCGATGAGGTGAAAGCTACGAGTTGGTCATTGGCATGGTTCCCCGGCTAAGCCAAAGAGCGAGATGCGCCCCGATCATGCAAGCGAGGCCCGCTTCGAAAGCGACGGTGCAAACTGTTGGGATAGCCACGAGGTCCTATTGGGAACTCTCAGAAAACCCCAGGCAAAATGCCTGGGGCTCCTGAATTGCCTCAATTGGGCCGTTGGCGCCAGGCGGCGGGGGTGTCGGGGGATGGGGCAGCCACCTGATCGCTAACACCTTGAGCCTACGAACATTCGCCGCGTGGCTCCATTGTACGTCGGTAAATGCCAAGTTAACTGAATTGAGGGGTGACTTTGTACGTTGGTATAGCCGCTGCGGGACCTGCTCAGATCTGGCCGTGCGTACGACGGCGTTTCGGGTCCAGGTAACTTGACGTCGAGCATCGAGAAAAAAATGCTCAACCGAACTCCGCCCGAGCGCGCTGCGGCGACAAGGGAAATCGGGAGCATACTTGGTCTTTAGCAGCCCCCTTCCGACTCGCGTCCAGCAATTCGGCATGCGACTATTCACGCGCTGAGCGGGCCTTTCCAAATGTGGCAAGATTTGCAAAAGCAGCTCTTACAGCCATCGACCGGATTTGCTAAATCGCCGCGACTTTGGTTTTTCTGGGCTCTTTTCGCCCTCGGGTTCGGCGTAGCGTATTTCTTTGCCGCGCGGCTTAGCCTCGCGCTACTCACCAAACCGGATGGCGTGGCCGTGTTCTGGCCGGCCGCGGGCGTTGCAGCCGGTACGCTGATTGCGCTTGGGCCTCGCGCGCGCTGGCCGATCGTCGCCGGCGCGATGGCGGCGACCGTCGTTGCCAATCTGTTCGGCGACCGGACGATCTGGAGCGCCCTCGTTTTCGGCGTGTGCAACGCGGGCGAGGCGGTGATCGTAGCGGTTTTGATCGAACACTATTTCGGCTCTGCATTTACTCTCGACCGGCTAAGCCAGGTGCTGGGATTTCTCGGCGCGGTGGTCGTCGGAACCGCCATCTCGGGCATCGGCGGGACCCTCGGCTTCATTCTCTTCCATAATGCGGCCGCACCGGTTTTGACGATCTGGTACCACTGGTTCACGTCCGATGCGCTAGGCATCGTCACCGTTGCACCATTGCTGATCGGCCTCGTCGCCTCAGCGCGCGATCCGCCACCGCATCGCGAAGTGATCGAGGGCGGCGTCGCGCTGGCGACGCTGACCCTGCTCAGCGGGATCATCATTTTTCTGCCACGGGAAACCTGGGCCACCGTGGTTCCGATTGCCGCGCTGTTCCCGCTGTTGCTCTGGCTGGCCGCACGCTGCCGGCCGGTTTTTGCCGCAGCTGCGGCCTTTATCGTCGCGCTCACCATCGTCTGGACGACCACATTCGCTATCGGCATTTTCGGCGACACAAACTTTCCGATCGCCGAACGCATATTGTCGGCGCAGGCGGGCATTCTGGCTGTGTCGCTGTGCTCCTTCGTGCTGGCGGCACTGTTTGCCGAACGGCGCGAGCACGAGGCTGTGCTGATGGAAAGCGAAGCGCGCCTGCAGGAGGCGCTCACTGCCGGCGGCGTGGCGGCCTTCGATTGGGAGGTCAACAGCGATCAGTCGCAGCGCAGCGAGAATGCGGCGCTGATCCTCGGTTTCGACCCAAAAGAACGTTTTGGCGGTGCCCAGTTTCTTGCCCAGGTTCACCCGGATGAACGCGCGCGTTTGCTGACGCTGGTGCGCGATCTGCGCCCCAGCCGCCCAGTCTATGATGCCACCTTTCGCTTCATACGTGCCGACGGACAGCAAATATGGCTGGAGCAGACAGCAAAAGGTGAGTTCGAACTCGACCGGACGGCTGACGCGCCTGCGCGGGCTCACCCTTGACATCACCGAGCGCAAGCACGCCGAAGAGCGCCAGGATCTGCTGGTTGCCGAGCTTGACCACCGTGTCAAAAACGTGCTTGCGCGCGTCACCGTCGTCGCCATGCAAACGCGCGAAGGCTCGAGCACAATAGACGAGTATGTCAAAGCCCTCGAAGGACGCATTCAATCCATGGCCGCCGCCCACTCGCTGCTCAGCCAAAGCCGTTGGCAGGGCGTGGGTCTCAACGATTTGGTTCGCGATCAGCTAGCGCCGTACGCGATCGAGGCAAACACTCAGATCAGCGGCCCCAATATCATGCTGAGCGCCGCTGCCACACAGGCGGTGGCGATGGTGCTGCACGAGCTTGTCACCAACGCCGCCAAGTATGGCGCGCTGTCGACGCCCAGTGGCGCGGTGTCGGTGCACTGGGACAACACGACCGACGACGGCGGGGCCGGGAGCGTGATCCTTGTCTGGCGCGAGCTCGGCGGCCCGAAGGTGGTGGCTTCTACGCAGTCCAGTTTTGGAACCACTCTGATACGCGATCTCATCCCGCACGAGATCGGCGGCAAAGTCGATCTCGTGTTCGGAGCCGACGGCGTGTCTTGCCTGATCGAGATTCCGCTCGGTCGCGCCTGAGCCCGATTGGCGCTGTGGTTACCGACCCGGCTTCTTCTCGGCTACACTCTGCAACGCAGCAAGCAGCTGGGCTTCCACAATGGGCTTCTGCAAGATCACCATGGCCTTGCCCGGCGCCAGCGGCAGGGCGGCATAACCGGTGACGACGATGACCTGCACGCCGAGTTCGTTCAAGCGGTCGATCAGGCCATAGGCCAGTTCGCCGCCCCGGAGATTGTAATCGACAATGGCTGCATCCGGGATTTGCTCGGAAATCAGTCGTTCGGCCTCGGCCGAAGTCGCCACCGGGCCAGCGACGTCCATGCCGAAAGACCGCAGCAGGCTTTTCAGGGCTATCCCAATGTGCCAAGAATCCTCGACGATGAGAATACGCACACCGGATAAGTTCGCGCTTCCGTTATCGAATGGATCTTGATCGTTTGACGATGCCATCAGAACTTGTCGAGCGGCCCCCCGGCGAATGCATCTCCTGGGCGAAATAATTTCGCACTCCTTTTTTGTCGATGCAATCCCGCAATAGTGGAAGCCAACGATGCCCAAACCCAAAGCGTCGCCCGACTCCGCCGCCGCACGCACTGGCGTAGCCTGCGAAGGCGCGGGCGCATCGCGCCAGCAATTGGCGGCGCTAATTCGTGCAGCGACGATGAGTGCAATAACCGGTGCGATTGCGCATGATATTAATCAGCCGCTGGCGGCCATCGTCACGGACGCCAATGCCGGTTTGCGATGGCTTGGTCGGCCAGAGCCAGATCTTGAAGAGGTACGCGCGACTTTGACGCGGGTCGCTGGTGAAGGTCAGCGCGCGAGCGAAATGATCGCGGCCATCCGTTCGAGATTCGCGCCGGACCGGGAGGAACCGCGCGCGGTGAGCCCCTACGCCATCGTCGACGACGTTATCGGGCTCCTCGAGGCCGAGCGGGACAACCGTCACGTCGTGGTGAGAAAAACGATCCCGGCAGGGCTGCCGCAGCTGATGGCTGAACGACCCCAACTTGCGCTGGCGATCGTCTGCCTCGTCATGAACGCCTTTGAAGCGATGGAGGCGGTCACGGATCGCGATCGGGTGTTGACGATATCGGCTGAGCTTTGCGATTCCGACAGTCTGCTGGTCACCTTTGAAGACACTGGTACCGGCATCGATTCCGATCACAAGGATCGTCTGTTCGAAGCTTTCTTCACGACCAAGGCGTATCATACGGGGATGGGATTGACGATTTGTCGCAAGATCATCGAGTCCCATGGCGGCCGGCTTTGGGCCGCGGCACGTCATCCGCATGGCGCGGCGTTTTATGTAAGCCTGCCGGCCATGGCCGCGTCGGACAATCAGCCGGGACGCTGACAGCCGGGTCGAGTGCCGGCGGCCCTGTCCACGAAGTTTTTTGGGAATTTTATCGGCCGCCCTTCTAGGCGCGCCGCCCACGGCGCCGCCGCAATGCGGTACCGATATGTTCGACTAGATGGTTTTCTTTGAAGGGTTTGCGCAAATAGGCGATTGCTCCGCTCTGGATCACCTGCCGTTCCAATCTCGTATCCGGATAGGCTGAAACAAAGATTGTCGGCATGTCGTGCCCGTCGGAAATCAGACGGTCCTGCAATTCAACGCCGCTCAGGCCGGGCATCTGCACGTCGGTAATCAAACAGGCCGTGTCGTCCAATTGATCAGATCCGAGAAATTCCTCGGCAGAACCAAAGGTCTCAACATGATAGCCGAGAGAACGAACAAGCGACTTGGTGGCTTCCCTGACGGATTCGTCGTCGTCAACGATCGAGATCAATGGCACCTGCTGCAACGTCCTGCTCCCGGTCCGATCAATGTGCGCTCATGATATCCCGATGCGGCGAGCCGCACCAAGTACCGATTGCCTCTTTCCTGCATCGGTAAGCACAGGAGCTGCTATACAGAGGTTTATGACAGAGGTTTATGGCGCGTAACTCCGCGTTGAGGAACACTGATAGAACAATCCCAGCTCGGACGCGATACGTTGCGCCGTAACTCGAAGAGCCGCCGGCTCGAACTTAGCGGACCTCAGAGTTACCGCGGGTCGTGATCTGGATAGCCTTGCCCGCCTTGACGACCGAACCGTTACTGGCCGAGCGCGCCACGTTGCCGGAATTATTGTCGGGGCGAGCGTGCCACCCGATAATAGCGATCACAGTCGACGCGATCAGCGCCAGAGTCACCACTTTCAGGTGTGTGTTCCGGTCGGCTGTGAGAATCGAGTAATTCATCGACGCGCTCCCAGATCTCGGCATTATTTTCGCGGTGCCGGCAAATGGGATCGCCACGATCCGACCGGCTTGGTGTAGGTGTAGACCATGCCGGACGCGGGCTTGTACTGAACGTTCGGAATTCGCGACGATCGAAACAAATAAGAGAGCCTATACGAAGGTTTAGTACGGCTAGGGCTTCTTGCGCCGTATCCCAAGCGTCTCTGCCATGCGCACGAGATCCGCCAGCGAGCGCGCGCCCATCTTCTTCATGATGTTGCCGCGGTGCACTTTAACGGTGATTTCACTCACCCCAAGCTCGGCCGCGATCTGCTTGTTCATCAGCCCAGTCGTAACAAGGCTGATCACTTCCTGTTCGCGCGGCGTCAGGGCCTCGAAATGCGCGCGCAGCTCGGAAACGGCCTTGTCCTTTTTGCGCCGTTCGCGGTCGCGCTCGAGCGCGATCTGAACAGCATCGAGAAGATCCTGATCGCGGAACGGCTTGGTCAGGAATTCCACCGCGCCCGCCTTCATGGCGCGCACCGTCATTGGAATATCGCCGTAACCGGTGATGAAAATGATCGGAATTTGCACATCGGCTTTTGCCAACTCGGCCTGAAAGTCGAGTCCGCTAAGCCCCGGCAACCTGACATCGAGCACGAGACAAGCGGCAGAGTTGGCGGCGCGCCGGCTCTTGAGAAAGTCGGCGGCCGAGCCAAACGTTTCCACGCCCAGGCTCATCGATTCCAACAGGCTCTTGAGCGCCTGACGCATTGACGCGTCATCGTCGACCACGAAAACGATTGAATCCGCGTCGGCTTGCTCTTTCACGGACTCCCCCTCGCAACCGATTGTCGCCCGAACGCGCTCAAGTCGCGACCTGTTCACCCGGTTAACGCGGAAAAATTCGCGTCATCTGACACCCATGAACAAAGACCATTTTCGCAGGAAATGCCCGGATTTACGAGCGTCAAAAACAACGCAAACAAAGGGGGTTAGCCCGCGGCGGCCTTTGGTTTGGGGAGGGCCAATCCATTCAAGAGGGGTTGGTCTTCCCCGGCGAAGGGCCCGCCTATACCAACGTATAGAGCATCCATTCGCTTCGACAACCAAATATTAACCAACGTGCAATGGAGCCGTTTGCGGTCGGCGTCCTACAAATCCCCCACAACAAGATAAATGCGGGGATGCGGCAATGAACAAGATCTTCACAGGCGTTTTCATGTCCGGTGCCGTGTTGGCCGGCGTGGCGCTTTGTAGCGGCGGCGCGCAAGCGCAAGTTTTCTCGTCCATCGCTTCGCCGAACATAGGCGCGTATGGCAGAAGCGCGGTGGCGCCAGGCGTGTCGGAAGAAACGTCGGTCAGCCCCGGCAACGCCGCCCGTCTGCGCCGGCAGGTGGTTGACTACGCGACCACAGAGGCGCCCGGCACCATTATCGTCGATACGCCAAACACGTATCTTTATTTCGTGCTCGGCGGCGGCAAGGCGATCCGTTACGGCATCGGCGTCGGCCGCGACGGCTTCACCTGGTCGGGCATCAAGACGATCGAGCGCAAGTCCGAATGGCCGGACTGGCTGCCGCCTGCGGAAATGGTCGAGCGCCAGCCCTATCTGCCGCGTTTCATGGCTGGTGGCCCGGGCAATCCGCTCGGCGCTCGCGCCATGTATCTGAGCGGCACCGTGTACCGCATCCATGGCACCAACAAGCCGTCGAGCATCGGCCAGCATGTGTCGAGCGGATGCATCCGAATGCTCAATGAGGATGTGATCGACCTCTACGCCCGTACCCACATCGGCACCAAGGTCGTCGTGCTGCCGATGACCAATCGGCATATCGCAGCGGCCTCGCACGTCGCGGTGGCAGCGAACGCATTCGCGTCGAACTTGCGCTGAAGCACCGGTTTGGGGGGCAACATGTTCAAGAGCATTCTCGCTGTCGTCGCAGCGGCAATGTGTGCCGCGACCATGGTGGCGTTCGTACCCGAGCCCGAGCCGGCGACCGCGGCCACAACGCCGCAAGGGGACCAGCACGGCATACAGGCCGGGCTGCCGATTGCCGCGGCTCCCCTTGCCGATGCCGGCGGAGCCACCTGCACCCAGACCTGGCCGTACTACGAGCGCTCATGCTTGCGCGATAGTCGCCGGCCAAACGGCGAGGCGCGCACGGCGCGGGTCATTCTTACCGATCATCCGGCCAAGGTCCGCGCGTCGAGAGCGCGCTAGTAGCTGCGGAGAAAGCCCATGCGTGTCAGTTTGAAGCAAACCATCCCGGTTGCGGTCCTGTGTGGCGTCATAGCCGCTGGCTTTTGCGCTGTGAGTACGCCGCACGCCGCAGACAGCGAACGCACAGCGTCAGTCTCCGTCGATCGCGTGAACAAAGGCGACCGCCTTCCGTCTCGCGCCGCGTCGGCGACACATGTCAATAGCCCGCCGTTGGCGGCTGCGCGAAACCGGCCGCCACTCGGCTGTGACCGAATGTTCAGCCCGATGACCAATCCCGGCCAGGCGGGGATTTACAAACGGTGTATGGTGTGATGACCGACGCGACGAGGTCCACGAAAGGAAGCGGCGCGATCTCCTCAGCTTGGGAGCGCAGCTATCCCCTGGTTGGCTTGGCTGTTAAATTAGCAGCGGTCGGCCTCTCGATTGGGTTCGTGGAATACTGGCTGTCCAAGCTATTCTAACAACGGCGCCTATATTGTTTCGCGAACTTTTGGGCGCAATCGGATGACGCGGGGTCAGAACGGCTCATCCCGCTGCAGCTGCAGGCGTCAATGGACGCGTCCCGTTGTGGAACTGCGCGCTGGCTGCGACTGACCGGCGGACGATCCAAACCCGAACAGCCTCGCCAAAAGATTTTGGCCGGCGTCAGGCACGGCTAACGCCTCCCGGCGAACGGCGTTGTCTTTGCGCTCGATCGGAACATCCGCAACCTTGCGTTCGTCACCCTTCAGGAAAGCCAGCAGAGCCTTGTCACGGCCGTAGATATCCTCGCGGATTTGAAGCTTGCCGTCCTTGTCGACAAAGGCTGTCTGATAGGTCACGTGGACGGGGATAAGAACGGGCAAACGAACTTCGATTTCCTGATTGCCGAACATGCCGCGGATGCGGTCCTCGGTGTAGCCTTCGCGGGGGCGTGCGATCGCCAGCAACACTTCGGCGTATTTGACGGGATCCTGCACCCGCATGCAGCCATGACTGCTGTCCCGCACCGGCTTGGAGAACAGATATTTTTCGTTCGAGTCGTGCTGATAGACGAAAAACTTGTTGGGGAAATTGAAGCGCAGCTGACCGAGCGCGTTGTTGGGACCCGGCGGCTGCGAAATATGAATGGTGTTGTCGCGGTTGTAGGTGACGTTAAGACCCATCCGTCCCAAGATGGTCGGATCCTGCCGCATCAGCGGAACGTACTCTTTGGCAGCAATCGTGTCCGGTATGTTCCAGGTCGGATTGATCGTGATCGACCTCATTTCCGCGGTCATGATCGGCGTAGGCGTCTCGGGCTTACCATCGACGATTTTGGTCGACCAAACTTGCCGCCCGTTTTGAATGACGTAGAGCATGTAATCCGGCAGATTGACCAACACGTAGGTCTTGCCGAGATCGTGCGGCATCCACCGCCAGCGTTCCATGTTGGCAATGACCGTATCGGTAGGCCGATGGGTCTGGCGGCCGTTGAGCGCTTCGAGCGTTGCCGCGGCGAAGTTACCTGTGGGCTTCAGGTTGTTGTCCTGCTGAAACTTCTTCACCGCCTCGGCAAGCGCCGTGTCGTAAACCAACCCGTCGCCCTTCACGCCGAGGCGTTCGCGCAGTTGCGGGACCCGCTCGTCCTGCATGCCGACCTTGAGCACGGGCCCGTTCGGGATCGACGCCTTGCCGCCGGTCATGTTGCCGCGAAATTCCGCGAGCTTTGCCTTCAGCGCCAGATAGCCGGGCGTTTGCGGCTCATAAGCCGCGAGCGCCGCGGCGATGTCGTCGGCGCCCGCCACATTGGCCAGCACGTCGGCCGGCGCGGACGGCTTCAACTCATAGAAGATATCGCCGCTGACGCGCGTCCAATGGACCCGTCCCACCTGCGCATGATGCGCGTAGGTGGTGACCGCCGCGCTGAGTTTGAGCTCGGCCTCGGCCAGAGCGGCCGGATCGGTAAGCGAGGTGAAATCCGGCACTGGATAGTCGGCCGGGTCGAGACCGTCGGCGTCAACCTGAGCAAGGTAGTCAATCGCCGCCGTCGCCCGCTCGTTGACCTTAGCGTCGGTGACCCACAGCGGCGCGTAATTGCGGGCCGAATAGAACGCCTCGAAACCGGTCTTTGCTTTCTCGCCTTCGAGCAGGCCGCGTAACCGATCTGCGACCGCAGCATTGGCATCGGTAATGGCCGGCGTCGGAGCCACGGCGGGCGAGACAGCAGCCGCCGGAGCCGGCGCAGTGATAGGGCCGGTCTGCGCCTCATCTCCTCCGCCTCCGGTACCAGGCTTTGGAGACAAAGCCCCGACTGCATCGGGGACGGTAGCGGGCGCCGGTACTTCGTCTCCCGTCGACGAAGCCGGCGGTTGCGGCATGGTCGAGGACGTCGCTGACGTCGGCGGAGCGACCGCGGCTGGGTTTGGCACTTCATCGCCATCGATCGAAGCGGCCGGCCTGGCCGAAGTCGTATTCGGGATGAAGGCAGCGTTCGGCACCTCATCGCCTTCGACTGAAGCGCTTCGGTCTGGCGATGTCCGCGAATCCGCGATTTGAACGAACTTGGCTGAGGCGGGCGTCGCGACCTGCTCGCCCGTTTTGCCCGATCCCGACCTTGACCAGCCGAACGCACCGCCGGAAGCGGCGAGAACGACGGCCACCAAGATCACTAGTCGATTGACACGGACAACGGGCATTGCAGGTTCCCCTCCAGAAACGTGCGAGGCCATGACGGAATTGTCATATTAACAACTTGCCCTACTTCCCGGAAGTGGAATGTGTGCACGGCGTGCGGCAATTGCCGGACTGTGGCAAACTTGTCTCTTCAGGCCGGTCGAACCCATGCGGCCCTCCCCGCCCCTCATTGGTTTGACCTAAGGGCTGTGATTTCCTTGAGGATTTCTGCCTGGACCTTCTCGCTTTTGTCCATGCCGATATGCGAGATGGTAGGATCGTCCACCAAATTGATATTGACGATTTTGCCGTGGAAACCGCGCTCCGCTTCGAGCGGCTGGCCCCAGCCGGGGCCTTGGTAAAAATCGATCGCTTTCACAACGTTGGCGGGGACCGGATTCTGCAGAAACGGAGACAACGCTATCAGGAGGTCGACGGTGACATTATAGGGCTGGAGCGCCCGCGCGATGTCGATCACGTTGTTGGCTCCTTGCGAGTGCCCAACAAGAACCAGAGGGCCGACGCGGCCGGCGGACCGGTCGCGCAAAATCTCGGTGACTTCATTCTGCCAATTCAAGTGCCCGGCAACCTCCGCCTCGATTCCAAGTGCCTTGAGTTGATCTGCAACGCTGTCAAGGCCGGTGGAGAATACCCCGAACCAACCGCGCAACAATATCACGCGAGGCCCTGCCGCTAGAGCATTGTCGCCGCAGAATAGCACTGCCCCGAGCAAAAGGATGCCGATACTGGCCGCGCGACTCAGAAACAGCCGCCGCGGTCGCAGTGCCGCTTTTCTCCCTTTGCTCCGGTCTATCGCCGCCATGATCCAAGCACCGCAATTCCCCCTTGCCTTCTTGCGTATGATGGGGTCGAACGACCGTGCCGGCTAAGCAGGGTCGGAGCCGAATTGTATCCCATGATATATATCGTACTCGTGGCGGCAGTCGCTGTCCTCGGTGCTTTCATCGTACCGATGGTTCTAGCATACCGCCTAGCCGGCTCCCGAGCGCGAGACGCGCCATCATCCGCCGGTCATGTCGTGCCGCGGGTCATACAGAACTCCACAGTCGCCTACGGAATAGGATTGGCAACTTTAGCGCCTCTCCTCGGGTGGGGCGTGAGTGGCGAACTCTGGTCGGTCGTCGCTTACCTTGCTTCCATCGGATTAGGCTTGTCCCTCGTCTACGTGCTGCGCCGGCCGATGTTACAGTTTCTCGAGGGTGCACTCGGTCACGACCGCTCCATCACGGTGCATGAATTTATTTCTTGGTGCCATGGCAATGACCCGCGCGTCAGAGCGCTCGCCGCCGCCCTGACGGTCTTCGCCATTTATGGCCTTATCGTTTGCGACATGATCGGGCTTGCGACCGTGCTGAAGCCGATTTTTTCGGGCAGCCGCGGGGGCGCGGAATTGTTCGTAGCTGCGATCTTTTCGGTCGTGGCAACGTGCACCCTTTGCTCGGGAAATCTGGGGTTTCTGCACGCCACCCAACTCCAACTGGGTCTCATATTTTTCGGGCTGTTTGGATCGACAGCGTTGCTGCTCTATCTGCAGGTTTCGGCAGTCGGGGCGATGCCGGCAAGGGGCATCGTCGCCTTGGCGCTTATCGCCGTTATATGCGCGGTCGTGCATTTGCGGAGGCGCGCCCGCTATCTGGACACAAGCTTCATCCGCCCCAACACCACAAGTGCCGCCGCTCTTCGCGACCCTGAGCCCGCAAGCTTGCGGCTGTTGAGTTGACTCCTGAAAATTCTCAATTCGGTTGTAGGCGTGCTGGCCGTGACTCTGGTCGTGCTGGCCACAATCGTCACGGCACTGGAGTTGTTTGTTGAAGGAGCCCCGTCGGTCGCGCGCGACGGTCTCAAAATGCTCCGGACCGGCACATCCCTATCGGAAATGACGCTGATTTCCCTGGTCTTGTTGCCGCTTTTTCACCCGATCGTCGACGTCGTGAACTGGCAAAGGGTCGCGGCCTTCGCAAGAAGCCGCGACTGGAACTATTTCAAGGACGGCGAGTGGACGGCGGCGTTCAAGAATTTCGGCGTTACCTATGCCGTCGAAGTTCCTTTAATAGCACTTCTCATTTTCCTCTTCGGCGCGGTTGCCGGGTTGACGTTAGCGGCAGCGCCGGAAGGGGATGCCGCACGAGTCTTTGTCGCAAGCTTGCTTGCGCAAGATAATTCTGTGGCCACGGCCGTTTTGGCTCTTTTGATGTTCGGCCTTTTCGCTTTGGCGGTCACGACGATGGGATCGTTGTTCTCGGCCGGCCTCTACGTTGTCAGCTGCGATATTGTGGCGACATTGCGGCCCGAATTGACATCGACGGCCCGGTGCGTGGCCGACGGAAGGCCGACACGACGGACCCTGATCGTTGGGCTTGTGATGGGACTTTCAGTCCTGACGACTTTCCTTCTCGCGGACGCGCGTTTTGCGCACGGCTTCGGAATTGGCGGGCTTCTTGGCGCGATATTCGGTTTCAGTTCAGCCCAGATGGCGTTCGCGCCGCTCGTCCTTGCGCCGCTGTTCGCCGGAACTGCCCGTTTCGCAACTGTGACCCCGGCCTGGGCCTTTGCTGTTCTCGTCGTTGGCGCCGCGATTGGAATTGGCATGACCATTACGGGACTTGTACTTGGATACGAGTCCGTACTGTCTTGGGCTGTGCCCGCCTGTCTGGGATCGGCCACGTTGATGTTCGTAATTGCAGCTTTTTCAACTCGGCGCACCGCCGCGCCTGGCTGAAGCGTCGGCGCACGAATTAGCCCGGACAGACGCGGTCTGTCCTCTCGCTAACGCGGGACGGCCTTGCGAGGTGCAATCAGATCGATTGAGGTCCGCAGGGAAGAAGCAGCGCGCGACAACTGATCCGGCTCGCTCAGCACAGTGCGAGCACAGCGAAGGCTAATTTACGAAGCGCTGATTTTGCTGGTGCAACCTTAGTACGCGATCGGCCGCATCCATCCGACAAGCTATTGACTGGGTCGCGCTTTCCAGTCGACCGACAGCCTTCTGGCTTCGGCAATTTGCGAAGGGGACATGATGCGGGCTAGTTCGTCCCGCCGTTTGATCACGTCATTTTTGACATCGAGGTAATTTGCGAGAGACGCCGCGATGTCATACCATTTGTAAGCCTCGACGTCGTTCTGCGGTACGCCAATCCCCTCAGCGTAAGCGAGCGCTAGAACAATCTCAGAATCGACGTCGCCCTGCTCGGCCGCGCGGCGATACCAAATGAGTGCTTCGCTGAGATTTCCCGTTGTCTTATCGAAAGATAAATCGCCAATCCGGTAATTCATCAGGCCGAGGCTAAACTGCGCTCTGGCATTACCCATCTTTGCCGCTTTTTCGACCAGCTCGTAGATGATCCGATTCCCCGCGGGGTTCACGCGAACCCAATTGCGTCCAATGAAACCAAGCGCCGCACCTGCCCTTTCGTCGCCCGCCTCCGCAGCCTTGCTGTACCACTCTGCCGCTTTGAGCCAATCGCGCTCTACGCCCGCGCCAATCTCATAAAAGTATCCCAGCCGGATTTGAGCACTAACATTTCCTTTTTCCGCAAGGGAGCGATAGATCACGATGGCGGCCGCAAAATCGCCGCGCGTTTCCGCCGCGCCTGCACTCGCCAGTGGATCGGCAAAAGTCGGCCTGGCTGTTGCCACGGCCACCAGCAGTGTCATCAGCACCGCACTAAGATGCAGTCTTGAGAAGTTGAACACGATCGGCCTCAGTAATCGTACCGATTACATTGCCCACGGCGCTACCAATCGAGCCAAAGTCTAAAAGTCGCTCAGTGCTAATGCAATGGGACCCACCAGCCGCCCAGGGGCACCCGGACGATGGAACGGTCGTTTGCAGGCTCATTTTTTGAATTGTTGAAGAGCGCTAACTCTCACCGACCGTTGCGGCCATCTGGGCGGATCGGCTATTTGCTCCAGCAGCAGTGGTAGTCAGCGACCGCATTTCCTCGAGTATGACTGAGTTAAGAATTTCCTCCAGCCGCCCGAGCGCGCGGGCGACAGTCGCGCCGTCCATCACGCGGTGATCGTACATAATCCGCACCGCCAGACGGCCATCCCCGTCTATAACGCCATAGTTGAGCAACGTCGTAAGCGGGGAGAGCGGATGGAGCGATTCGGCGTTGAGCGCCGAGTACACCGATACGCCGAACGTCCCGAAAAAATTTCCACGCTGACGGCCTACATTGAGGCCGATCCACCACAAGAGCCGACGCAGAGGTCGTGGCAACGACGTAAGCCGCTTCCAGCGCTGAAATTCCTTCAAGTCCTCCAAGGAAGCGGTCGCAGCATGTTGAAGCGTTTCCCCGATTACGGGGAGTGGCTGATGGGCCGGGTCCTTGATCGAGACAGGACAGAGAGCTGGCTCGCCGCGGTATTCCCGCTCAATCATGATACTGGCTTTGCTGGTGGGGTATTCGTACAAATGCGGCCACGGGATTTTGACATACGCCCGTCGCAGCTCGGGAACCTCCTCCGCGACCAAAGCTAGGGCCTTTGTAAATATGGCGGTCCATCTCGGCCGATCGCGGCAAGCAGCGCGGGCGGCAGCCAAGTGCGCTATTGAAATGGACTTTTGCACCGGCACGGTCGGAACGGCACGTGCGAAATAGAGAAAATCGATAACCATCCGACGCTGGATCGAAAGCCTGATTCCACGCCCGCGCATCGCATCCCCCTCCGAGGCAGAAGGGGCAATCATTGTTGTAAAGTGTGGCTTTTGTGCACTAGGCGGCGGTGAAACGACTCTGTTACGGTTCGGTCTCAATTCGGGATTTGGGGGAGCCACAAAATGATGAAAAGGGTTCTTGGCATTGCTTGCGCATCTGCCATGGCTTTGCTCGTGATGGACGCCGGCAAAGTCGTAAACACTCAAGCGGGAGTCACCGTTGCACCGGGGGGGCAAGCCCTCGCTGCCGACATGGCGCCGCCGCCGCCGCCCGTCGTCGCACCCGTCGGTAAAGGGAAAGCGCCGATTGGCAAAGGCAAAGGCAAAGGTCCACCTCCGCCCGTCGTCACTAAGGGCTAGTTCTCACCTTACCCCGCGCGCGCCACTACTGATCGTGGCGGCGCGCGCAGGTGGTAAGCGGGAGGGGACATAGACTATGCCTAGCCCGCGTTGGGTCGCGTTAGGCTTAGTTTGCATCATCGTGCTAGGTTCCGCCGGCTGCGCCAGTGTTCCTGAGTTGCGGCAGGCGGACCTTGCTTTTGCGCGCCAAGATGTAAGCTACGCGACGCGCGAGTCGCGGGGCACCATCGTCGTCGATCCATCCAGTCATTTCCTCTATCTAGTGCAAGGCGGCGGCAAGGCCATCCGCTACGGTGTCGGCGTTGGGGCTGAGGGATTTATCTGGTCCGGCCGTGCCACGGTTCACACGAAACAGGAATGGCCTGACTGGTATCCGCCGGCGGAGATGCTGGCAAGAAAGCCAGAGCTCAGGCAGCATATGGTGCAATTGCGAAGCGGCCTTGGAATGAAGGGCGGCCCGGAAAATCCAATCGGAGCTCGCGCTCTATACCTCTGGGCCGGCAATAAAGACACGCTCTACCGCATCCACGGTACCAATGAACCCTGGACCATCGGCACAAACGTGTCCTCGGGCTGCATCCGCCTGACCAATGAAGATATCGTCGATCTTTACGGCCGCACGCCCGTCGGCGCCAAGGTCATTGTCCTCAACACCGCGCCCGCTTCCGCCGACAGCCTATCCTCTCGAGTAAACTCTTTGTTTCGCTGATTTGGCGGTGGCCATCGGGCACCGCGCAATTTATGCCTATAGATCGATTAGCCTTTACAGCGCCGGCCTCCGGGCCGCCTTATGCTCCAAAGGGCCTCAAATCAACAAGCGGGGTTGCGCTAGCGGCCTGGCGGGGCGAGCTGGGCTTTGGCACGCCTTTAGCCGGTTACGCGCTCCCAGCGCCATCGAGCCCACGCTATTGCCGGGCCGCGGCATCGATCATGCGGGCGAGCGCGACACCGACACACGCGTAGCCGTCGGCCGAGTTGTGCAAGCCGTCCCAAGAAACCAGGCCCGTGACGCCCGCTTCAATCGCCCGCTTCATCAAAAGAAAACGCGGAAAGTGACCGACTTTCTGTTCGCCGGCGACATCCGCAATTATTTTCTCCATCCGAACGTAGCGGCTGGTTAAGAGCACCAGAGGTGCGTACTGGAGATCCAGCAGCACGACGTCGGTTTTGGCGGCCTTGATTTGCTTTACGGCGTCCCCGAGCATGTCTTTCGCATTGTCGGCAATGCCGCGCCACACCACGTCGTTGGTTCCGATCTGCCATATAAGTAAGTCAGGCTTGTAGCGCAGCACGTCGCTGTCGATTCGAGCAACGTTGTCGGGAAGGTCCTCCATGATGCGGCCGCTATTGATCAGCTCGATCGTGACTCCAGGATGCAAGCGCGACAGCTCCTTCTTCATCACGTCGGGAAACGCGGTGCCCTTTCCGAAAGCCCCAAAGCCAGTCGTCGACGAGGAGCCGAAAGCCACGATCGTCAACGGTCCGCCGGCTCGCAGCTTTGCCCGGGTGAGCGGCAGAGACGTGCCGAGCGACAACCCGCTCGCGAATTGAAGACAGGCTTCGGCCGGAGCTGCCGGCGCGGCTTGATCCTGCGCTACAGTCGCGGTGGAGGAAACTGACAATGTGCATGCCAGAAAGAGCAAGCGCAACCAACGCGGACGCTTGATCATCGGGTCGACGATGTGCGCCACAACGCCATCGTCCGGTGGCGCATCATGCCGTCGGCGACTTGCGTAAACCAAGTCTACGAACGCCGTCAGGTGCAAGCCCTCCTCGCCCCCGCGACGGAACGCGAATGATTCGGATGATGTGGACTCGTGCGCTGGCGTCGATCACACTAACTTTCGCAGCACAGGTTCGGCGATCTTCAGTGGATCGCAGACGATACCTTACTCTCTTCGCGCCTGTTGGCTAAGCGCTTTTTGGCAGATGAAGCACCTGGTGCCGCTTTTTCCGCCACGCCTGCCTCGGCCGCTGCGTTCTCTGCTGCTCCCGCTTCTGCCGCCTGTGTGCCTTTGACATGCACTTTGGACGCTTCCTGCACCGGAAGAGACCCCGGCGCATCCTTAAGCGGACCCTGGTCTTTCTCGCCGCCATTGGCGTCGCGGAGCCATTCAACCACGTCCTTTGGATACATCACCACGCTTGGTGATATCGCCATCAGCACTGGAACCTTCATGTTCAAAAAAACCGCCACGTCTCTTCCGAACGTGACGCAGTTATTGAGAAACGCGTTCCAGAGCCCCTTGTGGGCCTTCCGCTGTTTTATGTAAGCCACAAGCCTCTTGTACTGGGCGGCATCTATCCAGACGCGATAGCGAGCCAGCACGTATTGCTCTTCGAGATCACCATCGCTGGCGCCAATCTCGGACGGCACGGGCAGTACGTGGCCGATCGTCCAATTATAGACGCTGCAATTCTCGCAATTGCGGCTATCCCCGGCCGGGAAAAAGCCGGCAATCTCACTCCGTATGATTTCGTGACGCTCATTCACTTCGCCATACATCACATACATATGGCCGTAGCTGGCTGCGTTGCGCGCCCGAAATTCCACGAAGAATCGCCTGCTGGGACTATATTTGTTGGATGGTGCGGACGCGGCAGAATTGTAAGTCGCATTGACTTGGCCGATCATCTGCGCGTGCGCTTGTGAACCGTGCAGACCCACTGCGGCCGCCAGGCTCACACCGAACAACAGAGGTAAACTGTACCTCATCAGTCCCTCCTCACTAGTTCCGCACTAGTACAGGCGCATTACGTCAAGTGCATTACGTTAGTAAGTGCATTACGTCAGCGCGTAACGGCCAAAGAAGGGGCCAGACGATAGATTAGATCGCCCCTTCTTATGGCCGTCACCCCGCCCCCTTCCCAGCCGAAACAAATCTAGCCCGGAAGAATTAGCCCTTCGTCACTACTGGAGGCGGTGGCCCTTTTCCTTTGCCCTTGCCAATGGGCGCTTTCCCCTTGCCTACCGGCGCCACGACGGGCGGGGGCGGCGGTGCCATATCGGCAGCGAGGGCTTGTCCCCCTCGTGCAACGGCGAGTCCCGACGGCGTTGTTACCACCTGGCTGGTATCCATCACGATCAGAGCCAGGACCGTCAAGCAACCGACGGCTAGAATTTGTTTCATGGAAGCCCACTCCCTAAGGATGCGACGACGCGGAAATTAACTGCAATCGTGGCGGGTGGACTAGTGCAAAAAAGTCACAACTCACAGTAAAACCTCCTCAGGCGGCTCGAAGTTGGCTGCGGACGGACCGGAGTTCCCGGAAGATGGCGCTCGCAGGTGTCGCCACACCGTCAAACGCGATGCGCGAATAGCCTAGCGGTATCGTTCACAGCTTCCGACCAGGGGATATAGGTCGGGATATTTCTTTGCCAGCTCCGACTCAGTGGCCTTCAGAGCGGTTTTGCATTCCTTTTCGGTGTCATAATGGGGTGACACCTGCCGCTCTCCATTTGGCCCGTTGGCAACAAACTGCCACCAAGCCGAGGCGGGAGAAATTGAGAGCGCCAAAGTCGCACCTACGAGGAAGACGGGTAGGATTGATAGGAGCTTCACGTCATTAGCCCTCTTGCCGAAAGCCCTGTTGCCGAACCGGACTAAGGTAACACGACGACTTTTGTCCCGAGATTGACACGCCCGTAAAGATCCAAAATGTCGCTGTTATACATGCGGATGCACCCGTGTGACACAAATCCACCGATTGAACCCGGACTGTTGGTGCCGTGAATTGCGTATTGGCCGCCGCCGCTTAGCGTCATAGCTGCAGCACCCATCGGATTGGCCGAACTGCCACTCGGAATGACGTTCGGTATCCGGGGGTTTTCGCGTCTTATCATGTCGGGTGGTGACCAAGCCGGTTTTATGTATTTGCCGTCAATGTAAGCCGTCCCCGACCAGGCCATCCCAAGCCTGCCAACCCCCACCGGATACTGAATGGCCGCGTCATCGCTGACCACATAGTAGAGGCGCCGCTCCCTCGTCTTGACGACGATCGTACCGGCTGAGTATCCCCTGAGATGAACAATCTGACGAGCCTGCGACGGCGTGGGCGTCAGCATGATAACGCTTACCAACGCGACCGCGCCGATAACGAGGATACGTAGTCCCTTACAGTTCATGTCGACGCCCCGCGGCCACCTTGTCTTCGCAATCCGATTTTGGCTAAGGTTGAAAAAAATTCAAGCGACGGCATCTTCGTCGCGCAAGGAAGCACTCGGCAGGCAGTGTGCATATGAGATCATGATGTGACGTCAACAGTTTGCCAAATCGTCTGGTTCGGCGGACTCGTCGCGTGGTTCATCATTCGCTATCCGTTCGAACGAAGGGCGAAGAAAGTCAGAGTGATCAAATCGCTTTTCGGCTGGCGGGAGTCCGGGCTCCTCGCTCTGGCCTTTGTAGGTTTGTTCATCATCCCGCTCATATACGCGTTGTCCGGATTTCCAGCGTCGCTCGATCGTCCGGTGGTTCCCGCGATTGCTATTCTTGGAGTGGCGACCTTATGCGCGGCATTGTTGTTGTTTTACCGCAGCCATGCCGATCTTGGTCGAAATTGGTCGATATCGCTCGAACTTCGCAATGAACATCGTCTGGTGACCACCGGCATCTATCGGATTATTAGGCATCCGATGTATTCGTCATTTTTTCTTTTGGCGCTGGCGCAAATTATGCTCGTGCCAAACTGGTTCGCCGGGGCATCCGGATTGCTCGGCGTCGGCATCCTTTATGCGTTCAGAATTCGGCAGGAAGAGCGAATGATGCTCGAACGCTTTGGAGCCGATTATGAACGCTATATGGCGCACACAGCACGCCTGATTCCCTGGATTTAGGCAGTCGCGTCTCGCGGCGATCGATTATCTTGCACCGACCGCGCCGGCCAGCGGTCGAGTCGGAATGCCACCATCGCGGCGCTCACCAAGTGGAAAACGGGAACCGCGACCGGTACGACGACCCCCAAAGACCTGAGCGCCCGTAATAGGCTTCGCTAGCTGGACTGCGGCGTCGCGTCGCAATACCTCCCTGCGGCTCTCCACTCAGCAGCACCACAAACTCGGTGCCCCGCCCCGTCTCCGAACTCAAGCTTTCGTCTGAGATGATCAGGGACGATCGCGGCGACATCATTTCTGCGATGTGCTCGAGCGTGTCGGGAGGAATAGTGATCCGGTCGAGCGCCGCCTCGGGGCTGACCTGGTCAGTCGACGCCTGCTCGACGTCGTGAGCCTGCGATCTGCTCGCTCCGTCATGCTCCAGCAAGCCGTGCTCCGCTCGCCCATGGTTCAAAGATACGACAGTCCATTGGATGCCGCCGGCGTCGCCGGCGCGCTCCGTCGCGGTGAAGACATGGGTTCCGATGGGACGATCGGGATCCCGGATTGTGACCGGGACGTCCAAGACGGGCTGAAAAGATTGGCGGAGATAAAGGTGCTGTGTTTTCCGGCTGATAAAGACCGATACCGGCTCGAGGTTGCGCGCAAGTTTCCGCGCCTTCTCGGCGGCGGCGAGCGCGGCAGCTCCCGCCGCCGCCGCGGCTTGGCGCGCGGACGCCACAGCATCAAGCTTGGCTTGCGCTTGCGCTTTGGCCGCCGCTACCTCCGTCTCAAGCTCGGCCACCGCGGCAGCGGCCTTCTCCTTGGCGCCCTCGGCCTCTTGCCTTGCATCATCCGAGGCCGCGGAGTTGACAGCCCACTCTGCGGCTGCAAGCTGCGCGTCCGCCTTCCGCTTCAGAATCTCCTCCGCGCGCACGGGCACCATGGCACGCCCAGCTTCTCGTAAAGCAGTTACTGCCGCCGATCTCGCCTGATCCGCTTTACTGGCCGCCTCGTCTGCTTCTGTGGCCGCGGCCTTGGCGGCGGCCTCCGCGCTTGCACTTGAGGTTTGCGGGAACAGCGCCGGATGCGCGATCGCGACGGGCTCGGCGTCGGCGGGCGCCACAATCACGCGCATGCCCAGCGTGCTGACACCGAAGAGACGTTCGGCAAATTCGTAGGGCAGCCGGATGCAGCCATGGGAAGCCGGATGTCCCGGCAGCACGCCGCCGTGCAGCGCAATGCCCGACCAGGTGAGGCGCTCCATGTGGGGCATGAACGCATCGTCGTACAGGTTGGAGTAGTGCTCGGCCTCTTTCTCGATGATGCTAAAGACGCCGGCGGGCGTTTCGCGTCCTTTTTGGCCCGACGACACGGGCGCTCGCAGGATCCAGCCCTTGGAATCGTAGATTGTGATCTGCTGGCGTTGCAGCGACACGATGGCCATGACCGGCTCGCCGGGAGTGCGATCCTCGATGGAGGTACTGAACCGTTCTTGCCGACCGCCGGCTGCGCCCGTGATGTCGCCCGCGGCGATCACCGCGACTAGGCTCGCCACAACAAGATGCGCCGTCCGCCGGAGAATCGGGCTGTGCCTTGCCATAGCGCTTCTCATCGTCACTGTCGGACCGATAGATATAAGGTCGCGACGTTTTCCCATACCGCTGCACGTCGTTTCGTGAGTCGCCCAGCGGGAGAGCCTTCCCTTCAGAACACAGGAGAGGGCCTCGATTCAATCCCTACGCGCTCGTCACGCGCTGCCCTGGAAAGCACGGCGTGACGACGCCGCACGATCTTTCGAGAGGCCAAGCGGGGCCGGAGGCCGCTGTCAAAGCGAGCGTGCACTCCGCCGAACGCTCATAAGAAGTCCAGCAGAGCGCCGCCAGTCAGGCCCTGACCAAACGTAGTCGGCACACATTGCAGTGGCGAGGAGGATCAACTAGCTCCACGCGTGAAGCGGAGGGCTGACGCCATTGAGGTGATAGTTGCCCAGGATAGCGTATTTCCATCGCACAGGGTCGTGCAGAGTGTGAGTACGCGCGTTGCGCCAATGCCGATCCAGGTTGAGTTCGCTGAGCGTCGCGCGCGTGCCGACCAGTTCGAACAGCTTGTTGGTCGCCGCTATCGCGATCTCGGTGCTCAGCACCTTCGCCTCGGCGACCGCCACTTGCGCCTCCGCAACCGATCCCTGGGTGGGATTCTCGACGCCGCGGTCGACGGCGCGTCCGGCGATTTCAAGTAATGCCTGGGCGGCGTGGAGACGCAAGACGAGATCGCCGACGGCCTGGATCGTATATGGATCATCCGACGCCCGCTCGGCCGCGCTATCGACCCAGGCGCGCGCCTTGCCGCGCACAAGCGCGATCGTCTCCTCGATCGCATTTTTGGCGATGCCAATGTCGACGGCTACTTGGATGATCTGGAAGATGGCGCCGTCGGCCGTGGGACGATCGTAGCCCTTGTATCCGGGTACCAAATGCGTTTTCGGCACCCGCACGTTGTCGATCAGCGTCGTGCCGCTGAATGTGGCGCGCTGGCCGAAGCTCGACCAGTCGTCGAGCACGCTCAGGCCGGGCGCATTGCGGTCAGCGATCGCATACCAGGCCCTGCCCTGATCATCCAACGCAACGATCGGGACCAAATGCGCGAACAACGCGCCGGTCGAATAAAATTTCTCGCCGGTGACGATCACATGATCGCCCTTGTCGACAAAAGTCGTCTCGAAGTCGGCCGCACGCTTGGACTTGAATTCGGAGAAGGCATTGCCGAAGCGAACGCCCTTGAGCACCTCGTCGAACAATTCGCGCTGCTGCTGGGGCTCCGATACGGTGCGAATGGCGGCGACAACGCCAAGATGGTTTTGGGGAATCTGACCGATGCTGGGATCGGCGGCTGATATGACTTCGATCACCTTGGCCAGGGTGGCGTACGAGACCTCGGGACCGCCGAATGCCTTCGGCACATTGATCGACCACAGACCGCTTTGTGAAAACGCATCGAGCTCGGCGATCGGTTTGGCGCGGTTGCGATCGCGTTCCGATGCAGTGGCTGCGAATCCTTTTGCCAAAGCCTGGGCGATCTCGATGGCTTCCTTGTCCGATCGAACGACGTGAGCGGGAGATTTTGGCCGGGGAAGACCCGGCACTCCGGCCGGTTTGGCGTTCTTTGGACTTAAGGCGATTGTCATGGGGTCCTCAATCAGACGCGGTTGTTGATGGTCGAAGCTACGCAGCCGCTGCGGGAAATTCGTCGCGCGGCTTTGGCTCGCCGGCGCCGAGGTAAAATGCACAGATGTCTTCCCGCTTCCGCAGGTCGGCGGCCGGGCCTTCGAGCACGGATATTCCATGCTCGAGAACAGTTGCGCGATCGGCATATTGCAGCGCGATTGCCGAATTTTGCTCGGCGAGAAGGATCGAGAGCCCTTCTTCACGATTGAGTCGCTTTAGCGTCTTGAAGATACTCTGCACGACGAGCGGAGCTAATCCCATGGACGGCTCGTCCAGCACCAGCAGACGGGGCCGCGACATCAGCGCCCTTCCGATCGCTGTCATTTGCTGTTCGCCGCCGGACGTCAGTCCAGCGAGCGTCTTGCGCTTTTCCTTCAGGCGCGGGAAGTAACCGTAAACTCGTTCGAGATCCGCCGCCGCTTCGCGACGGCTGGAGCCCCGGCCCAACGCGCCGGCGATGAGATTCTCCTCGACGGTCAGCGAGCGAAAGCAGTGGCGCCCTTCGAGCACCTGCACAAGCCCATGGCGGACCAGGTCGGACGACTTCGCCCGCTTCACATCGACGCCGGCGAACCGAATCTCGCCTTTGGTGACCGCACCGCGCTCGGCCGGAAGCAGATTGGAAAGCGCCTTCAGCGTCGTGGTCTTGCCGGCGCCGTTGGCGCCAAGAAGCGCGAGAATCTCTCCCCGGCGAAGCTTCAAGCCGACATCGTGCAGCGCAACGATCGCGTGATCGTAGACCGCTTCGACGGCGGCAATTTCGAGGAGCGATTCCGATTGCGGCATGAGTTTCTCCTGATGCGCCGCGCCTGCTGCTCAGGCGACCAGCCGAAAGGCGGAACCTGCCACTGCGCCGATTCCGCCGTTTTGCCTCGTTCAATTGGCGGCGCTATCCGAGGTGCGGATTTTGATGCCTTTTTCCTTGGCATAGGCCTCCGAGGACTTCTCGATGATCGGCCGCAGCAATTGCCAGTCGGGCGCGATCCAATCGGAGATCACCTTCCACTTCTCGCCATCCCATTGCTGGAAGGTCACGCGGCCGTTTCCTTCGTGATTGTCCCTGGTCACGTTGATCGAATGGAAGAGATCCTTGGCGCCGAGCGCTTCCACCCGCGCCGGATCGAGCTTGAGATGCTCGAAGCCCCAGCGAACTTCGTCGCCGCTCAGCGTGCGGTGGCCGAACTTCTCCTGGGCGATGCGGATCGCTTCGACGTTGAGGATGCCGTTAACGATACCGAGGTTGTGATAAACGCTACCGATGCGCTTCTTGTCGTCGAGGTTGCCTTTGCCGACGCCATAGACCGTCTTCACGACCTGCTGCAGGACCGGATATTGCGACCCGGAGGCTTGCGTCGTGATGGCGATATAGCCCTTGGCGGCGTCGCCGGCCGGAATGACGTCCTCTTCCGAATTCGACCAGACATTGCCGATGATGTGATCGGCGGGGAAACCGGTCTTCTGCGCGGTCTTCAGCGCGACTGGATTCATCACACCCCAGCCGCGCAGAACGACGTAGTTCGGCTTCTCCCGCCGGATGGTGAGCCATTGGGCCTGCTGCTCGTTGCCGGGATGCGGCACCTCGATCTGGTTGACGGCGAAGCCGTATTTTTGCGCGAGCAGCTCATAGATCGGGATCGTCTCGCGGCCATAGGGCGAGCCGTGATAGAGCACCACGATCTTCTTGCCCTTGAGCTTGTCGAGACCGCCCTCGCGGCTGGCGAGATAATTGATGATGCCCGACGTCTCGCTGTAGGGATTAAGCAAGAGCGGAAAGACGTAAGGAAATACCCGGCCGTCGGTCGAGTTGGTGCGGCCGTGATTGACGGTGATGAGCGGCGTCTTGTCGGCGGTGATGCGATCGATCATCGCATAGGCGATGCCGACCGAAAGCGGATTCCAGGCGGCAATATTGGCGTGGCTCTTCTGGCGCTCGTAACATTCGACGCCGCGCTCCACCTCGTACTGGGTCTCGCATTCGTCCCAGCTCAATTTGACGCCGTTAACGCCGCCATCGCGAATATTGATGAGGTTGAGATAGTCGATGAAGCCGCCGAAGAAGCCGGTACCGCCGGCTGCGTACGGCCCGACCCGGTAGCTTTGCAGCGGAAAATATTGTTCATCGGCGCGTGCTGCGCCGCTCGCGCCGACGGCGGCGCCGAGGACCGTCAGCGACAGCGCGGCAGCTATCCCCAACGTCCTTGTTGGTGTGGCAATGGTCATCGTGGCTTCCCTTTCTGTCCCGAGGTGAAAGCGGCGGTATCAGCGCCAGACGACGAGCCTCTTTGTCAGCCGGTCGCACAAAGCGACCAGCCCGTTAGGCTCGGCGATGAGGAAAAGAATGATGAGCACACCGATAACGATGCGCTGGCTCATGTCGAGGACGCCGGTATCGAACACGCCGCCGAAGAGCAACGCGCCCAGGCGCGATAGGGCAAGCGGAAAGACCACCATCAAAGCCGCGCCGAAGAATGCGCCACGGATCGAGGCCAGGCCGCCGATGATGACGATGAAGAGGATCGAAAAAGACCGGTCGAGGTTGAAACCATCCGGCTCGACCGTGCGAAGATAAGCGAACGCCCACAGAAAGCCGGCAACGCCGATGATAAAGGACGAGACTCCGAAAGCGAGAAGCTTGGTGCGGAAGATCGAGACACCGAAAACCTTGGCGGCAATTTCGTTGTCGCGGATGGCGATGAAATCGCGGCCCGAGCGGGTTGCCACCAGGCGCGCGGCGACTGCCGTAACCACCACGACGATGGTGAGCGCGAACAAATAACAGCCGAGCGGGCCCTCGAATTTGAGGCCGAGTAGCGTGAGCGGCGGCGCATCGATCACGCCGGAAGAATTATAGTTTGACAGCCAGCCAAAGCGGGTCAGCGCCCATTGGACGAAGAACTGTGCCGCCAGCGTCGACACGGCGAGATAGAAGCCTCGTAGCCGCAGGCTCGGCAGGCCGAACAACATGCCGAACGCCGCGGCGGTCGCGCCGGCCAGGATCAAGCTGACGATCAGCGGCAAACCAGGCACCCGCAGATTGAAATTGTAGGCGGCAAACGCGCCGACGGCCATGAACGCCGCCGAGCCGAGCGACACCTGGCCGGCATAGCCGGTCAGGATGTTGAGCCCGAGTGCCGCGAGGCTCAGCGCCAGAAACGGCAGCAGAATCGCTTCGAACAGATAGCTCGTGCCGATGGCTGGAATAATTCCATAGGCGATGACCAGAAGCGCCGGTACGACAAGCCATTGCGGCAGGTGGCGCGGCTGTGCGGCTGGTTCGACCGCGATTGAGCTCATGGGTTCACACTCGCTCGACCAGCTTCACGCCGAACAGCCCGGATGGCCGGACGAGCAGAAAACCAAGCGCAACGACGTAGGCGAACCAGATTTCAATGCCGCCGCCGAAGAACGGGCCGATATAGACTTCCGCCAGCTTCTCGGAAGCGCCGACCAGCAATCCGCCGACGATGGCGCCCAGAATGGAGTCGAAACCTCCCAGCACCAGAACCGGCAGAGCTTTCAGAACAATGAGAGACAGTGAGAACTGCACGCCCAAACGGGCGCCCCACAACAAGCCGGCGACGAGCGCGACAAACCCCGCCGCCGTCCAGACGGTCGCCCAAACCATGGGAAGCCGAAGGCCGACCGCAAGCGCGGCGAACTGATCGTCGGCGACAGCGCGGAAAGAAAGGCCGGTGCGCGTAAAGCGGAAGAAGGCTGAGAGCAGCGCCACCATCGTCGCCGCCACCGCGGCCGCAAACAGGTCGAACGAGCTGACGAGCACATTGCCGACCGCGAGGGGCGTGTCGTCGAAGCCGAGATTGAGACCGTGGACCTGCGCGCCCCAGATGAGTTGCGCCGCGCCTTCGAGAATATAGGCGAGGCCGAGCGTCGCCATGAACAGGGTGATCGGCGGCCTGTTGACCAGCGGCCGCAGCACCGTTCGCTCCACCGCAACGCCGAGCACGGCCATGATCAGGAGCGTGACCAGAAGGCTGACGAAGAAGGGCACGCCGTGTTCGAGAATGCCGACAAATGTCAGCGCCGCGAACAGGACCATCGCGCCCTGCGCGAAATTCAGCGCGCCAGAGGTTTTGTAGATTAGGACAAAGCCGATCGCGACCAGCGAGTACATGACGCCCGACAACAGGCCGCCGATCAAGACCTCCAGCAAAAACGAATAGTCGAAGTCGCTCATGCGGCCTCCTCGATGGGGCTATTCTCATGAGCGACGCCCAGATAGGCATCGATGACGGCGGGATCGGCACGCACGTCGGCCGGCGCGCCGTCGGCGATCTTCCGCCCGTAGTCGAGCACGGCGATGCGATCGGACAGATCCATCACGACGCCGATGTCGTGTTCGATGAGCACGACGGCGGCGCCGGAGCGGTCGCGCGCGGCGCGGACGAACTGCGCCATCTGGCGCTTTTCGGTCGCGGTCATTCCCGCCATCGGTTCGTCGAGCAGGATGATCTTGGGGTGCGAGACCAAGGCGCGAGCGAGGTCGACCCGTTTCTGCAGGCCGTAAGGCAGAACACCGACGAGACGCTCCTTCACTGCATCGAGTTCGAGAAGCGCAATGATGTCCAGCGCGCGCTGGCGCGCGTCGGCCGCCTCCGCAGCGGCGCGTCCGAGGCCGATGATCTGCTCGATGAATGTCGCGCGCGCCGCGCCGGCAAGTCCGATCGCCACGTTGTCGAGCACGCTCAAATTCGGGAACAGCGCCAGATTTTGAAATGTTCGCGTCACGCCAAGGTGCGACAGCCGCGCCGTCGGCACGCGCGTGAACGTGTTTTCGGCGATACGCACGCGGCCACTATCCGGCCGGTAGAGTCCGCTGATAATGTTGATCAGAGAGCTCTTGCCGGCGCCGTTTGGCCCAATCACCGCTCGGATTTCGCCGCGAGCTACCGCCAATTCGATGTCGGAGAGTGCCGTCACGCCGCCGAAAGACAGCGACACATTCCGGATTTCGAGCACCGCGGCCGCTTCGACGCCGGCAATCGGCACATTCCGAATCGCGCTCGGCATGGAAGCACCGGTAACGGACCATGATGCAGCATCCAGATGCGCAGCCGATACCGCCAAGGACGCAGTCCCCATTGCTGTCTCCACTCCTGCAATCGCAGCGCGCCGGAATTGTTCTGGCGCTCAGGCGGCGGCGAGCGCCGAGGAGCGTTTCGCCTCAAGTTCACGCACGAGTGGAATCACGTGCTTGCCGAAATATTCGACCTCTTCCTGGAAATGCAGGAAACCGAGCAGGATCAGGCTCGCACCCGCGTCCTTGAAGGCGAGGATCCGCTCGGCAATCTGGTGCGGCGTGCCGATGAGATTTGAGCGAAAACCGTCGTTGTACTGAACCAGATCCTCGAAGGTCGATTTTGCCCAATTCCCCTGCCCCTCCGGCGAGGCCTTGCCGGCATTCTTCACCTCGTGGGCGAAGGCATTGACCGCCTCGGGATTGGCCTTTTGGATGATTTCCGCGAGGACGGCCTTCGCCTCCGCTTCGCTGTTTCGCGCGATCGCGAATGCGTTGACGCCGACGCGCACGGAATGACCGTTCTTCGCGGCCTTGGTCCTGATATCGTCGACCTGCTTGGCGATTTCGTCGGGCGTGTTTCCGTTGGTGAAGTACCAGTCCGAAACGCGCGCGGCCATATCGCGCGCGGCCCGGGACGAGCCGCCTTGAAAGATTTCAGGCAGCGGCTCGACCGGCTTGGGCCGCAGCGAATAATTGTCAAAGTGGTAGAAGAAGCCCTTGTACGTGAAAGCGTCCTCGGTCCAGATACCGCGGAGCGCGCGAATGAATTCTTCAGAGCGGCGGTAGCGTTCATCGTGATCGAGCCACGGTTCCCCGATCGCAGCGAATTCGCCGCGGAACCACCCCGAGACAATGTTGACCGCGACCCGGCCTTTGCTGAGGTGATTTATCGTCGCGATCTGTTTGGCCACGACCGCCGGCGTCCACGGGCCCGGCAAAATCGCCGCGATGACTTTCAGCTTTTCGGTGGCAGCCAGCAGCGCCTGACTAAATGAAACCGGCTCGTGTTGATACTCGGCGCCGTAGCCGGCGGTGAACCGAATCTGGCTTAGCGCATAGTCGAAGCCGCTCCGCTCCGCGATTCGCGCCAACTCGATATTGTAGCCGACATCCCAGCTGGTACGCTGTTCGATGTCGCTGATCACGAGCCCGCCGGATACGTTCGGTACCCAGTAAGCGAACTTGATCGGCGCGGAAGTCTGTATCGTCATCTGGTTCTCCCAACGATATTCAAGCGACGGCTAATGCGGCGTGCGCATTTCGCCGTACCGATCTCGCTTCGAGCAACTCGGCGAACTCAGAGGCTGCGCGTTTTATTCGCACCGACAGCTCCGACTTACCGACCTGGTAATTCTGAAAATCGCCCTCAAGCCCAAAGATCGTCGTCGGCAAGGTCAGAGCATTGAAAAACCCGAATAGCGGACGAAGCTGATGCTCGGTTACGAGCCCATGAAGCGGGGTCCCGCCGGTCGCGGCCAACAAAACCGGCTTGCCGACCAGCGCATTCGGGCGGACAAGATCGAAGAGATGTTTGAACGCGCCGGTGTAGGAGCCTTTGTAGATCGGGCTGCCCACCACAAGCGCATCGGCGCCCTCGATTGCTTCAATGGCAGAACGTCCTTCTTGCGGCAGCGTTTCCCGAGCAAACGATTTAAGTCCTTCGGGCGTGAACGAGGGAAATAGCTGCGGACCTACATCGGCAAGCTCGATCAGGCCGACCTGAGCGCCGCTCAGAGCAGCTACATCCGTCAGGATGGCGGACACGAGCGCCGCCGTACGAGACGGCCGCGTAATGTTGCCTGCGACGCCGACCACGGAAAGAAATGCCATCGCGTACCCCTCAATCTCGTTGCCGCATTCAATCCGCATATTTTTATTTCGTCTATAGATTCAATATATTATTTTTCGGGTCTGAGGATGATTTTGAGCTGAGAAGCAGCGCTGCTCTCGAAGATTTTGCTGATCGCATCCAGATGAGGCTGTGCACGCAGAAAGTCAGGCCTTGCGAGGAAACGGAGTCAGACCAGCGATCTTGGGGTCTTCGTTCGTCCACTTATCCAACAGCGAACGCGTGCAGCGCCGAAACATTCACTTCCAGGCGCACTCCCTACCCTCTCAGCCCTCTGCAGAAAGGCTGAGAATGAGGCTATGAGAGAGAGGCGATCACGAGAAGGAACCGCGCGCGCTCGTGACCGCAGGAGAAAATATTTTACCGATTGCCCAAAGGGACGGCAGAGACTCCCCGAGAGAGTCACCGGCAAACTCGATGCGTCGGCGCAATAGTCGATAAATCTCGTACATTAAATGCGGAACAAAGCAGCATTCTTGCGGATAAACATCAAACGACGCTCGCGATATGCTATCTTTGATCATGTCTGTAGTTTATACATTTCGCACCGAACGTAGGTGTTGCCGGACATGCTCACCGCAAAAGGAAAATACGGGCTGAAGGCGTTGGCTCATCTCTCGGCGCTCAAGCCGGGAGAAAAGGCTCAAGCTTTGGAGATAGCCAAGGCCGCCAATATTCCGAAGAAATTTCTTGACGCGATCCTGGGGGAGCTTCGGAAAGCCGGCGTCGTCTACGCCAAGAAGGGTCCCGGCGGGGGCTATATGCTCGCCCGCGCGGCAAGCGACATCAAGGTCGGCCAGGTGCTTCGTGCCATCGACGGACCACTGGCGCCGATTGCTTGCGCCAGTCGCACAGCCTATCAGCCATGCCACGATTGCAAACGCGTTAAGGCCTGCGCGGTGCGCTTTACGATGACAAAAGTCCGCGACGCGATTTCCGATGTGCTCGATCGCACGACCATAGCGGATATGGTCGCTATCAGCGAAGGCGGCAACGTTACCCCGATCATTTCCGGGGCGCGCTCTCTGGGCTCTCACCGTAAACGCCGATAACGAACGGCTGTGATCACTGCGCCCGGACGCCGGAGTTTTCGAGTGATCGGGCCGGCAGCAAGGAAAGGGCGCTTCTCAAGCGGGCGGAACAGCACCGGCCCGCTGGGCGATCAACTGATAATGCTCGATCCGCCGATGCTCGGCGAAATTGAACATCGCTTCCTTGTTGTAACGGCTGATCTCCAGATTGCATTTCGCCAAAAACACCTCGTCGCCATTGCTCGCCGCCTGCGCGACGATTTCGCCTGAGGGAGAGATGATGCAGCTGCCGGCGAGCAACTCACTGCCCTCCTCGTTGCCGGCTTTGGCGACGCCGACCACCCAAGTGCTATTCTGGTAGGCGCCGGCCTGCATGCACAGATGGTTGTGGAAGTCCGCCAAGTGATCGTAGACCGGTATCCAGGGAAGATGGGTCGGCGTGTTATAGCCGAGAAGGATCAACTCGACGCTTTGCATGCCCATGACGCGATAGGTCTCGGGCCAGCGCCGATCGTTGCAGATGCACATCCCCACATTGGCGCCGAACGCGCGCCAGACCGGGAAGCCTAAATCGCCCGGCTCGAAATAGCGCTTTTCCAGGTGCTGGAAAGGATAATGCGGCCGATCATCGGCATGGCCGGGCAGATGCACCTTGCGGTACTTGCCGACGATCTCGGCGTTCTTGTCCACGAGGATCGCCGTATTGTAGCGTTGCGTTGCGCCGTTCTTCACCGCTAGTTCGGCGTAACCGAGATAAAAGCCGATGCCGAGCGACTTTGCGGTTTCGAATAGCGGCCGGGTCGCCGGGCTCGGCATTTCGCGCTCGAAAAAGCTGTCGATCTGCGCCTGGTCGTCGATCCACCAGCGCGGAAAGAAAGTGGTGAGCGCAAGCTCGGGGAAGACCACGATGTCGCCGCCGCGCGCCTTCGCCTCACGCATCAATTCGAGCAGCCTCGACACCACCTGCTGCCGCGACTCGTTGCGGGCGATCGGCCCTAGTTGACCGCCGGCAACGATGAGAGAGCGTTCCATGAGACACCTCCGGTTCGGCGGGGGTCAGCGGGCCCCCCGCTTAGGCCTAGTGTAGCGAGTCGCGGTCGGTAATGCCGCATTGGTGTTTCGCGCGCTTGCACGGTTTGGCATATTGGCCGGGGTGGCCGGAACTCAGTTGAGCTCAGTGACCGTGAAGGTGCTCATAGCCGACGATCACGCGATATTCCGGCAGGGTCTGCGCGTCGTCCTCGGCGAGTTGGACCCTGCCGTCGAGATACCGGAGGCGGCTGATTTCGGCGAGGCGCTGACAATCGCAAAGGGAGTGCCGGCTCTGTCATTGCTCCTCGCCGATCTTCGGATGCCCGAAATGGATGGTTTCGAAGGCTTGAGAGCATTGCGGCGCCTTTTGCCGCGGGTGCCTATCATGGTGCTGTCGGCGTCCGAAGAGGCCGCCGATCTGTTCGGAGCCCTGGAATCCGGCGCATCGGGCTATCTTCCGAAATCTGCACCCGCGCCGGTCATCCTTGAGGCGCTGCGACTCCGGCAATGCCGCACAGGGCAAGGCCGTCTTTGTGGACGCGCGCGCCTCCTATGTCGCAAGCAGAGTGGGGCTATTCATCAGAACTATCGAGATCGCCCGAGCAACGACCAAGATCGGAATGGCCAATCTCGTCTACAACATCAAACGCTTTATCTTCCTGCGCAAGATCGCCATCGCATGACCCGGCTTGTGTTACGCAAGGCGACCCATTCGACTCATTACCCAATTGCGATCAGGCTAACT
>CAWHPH010000024.1:0-32309 GCA_963831135.1 uncultured Alphaproteobacteria bacterium | reverse complement strand
GCCCAGGAGAGGACTCGAACCTCCACGCCTCGCGGCGCTAGTACCTGAAACTAGTGCGTCTACCAATTCCGCCACCTGGGCTGTGCGGCGATAGGTACGGAGCCGTCTTCTCGTTGTCAATCGAACGCGCTACCCCTCTATACAGCGCAAAATCCATCCTGTATTTCGGCCCGGCGATGGCTTTGAAGAACAACTCCGACAGGCTGGTCACCGTCTTTGGCGGCTCGGGCTTCCTCGGCCGCCACGTGGTGCGGGCGCTCGCCAACCGCCAGTATCGGATCCGCGTCGCCGTCCGCCGCCCGGAACTGACCGGCCATCTGCAGCCCCTGGGCCGGGTCGGCCAGATCCATGCGGTGCAGGCCAATGTGCGCTTCCCGCAGTCGGTCGAGGCGGCGGTGCGCGACGCCGACGCGGTCATCAATCTGGTCGGCATCCTCTATGAGAAAAGCCGGCAGCGCTTCGACGCCGTGCAGGCGCAAGGCGCGGAGACGGTCGCCCGCGCCGCCGATAGCGCGGGCGCGAGCCTGGTGCACATCTCGGCCATCGGCGCGGACGAGAATTCACCCTCGCGCTATGCCAGCTCGAAAGCGGCGGGCGAGCGGCTGGTCCTGGCGGCGCAGCCTGCGGCGGTGATCATGCGGCCGTCCTTCGCCTTCGGCCCGGAGGACGAGTTCTTTAATCGATTTGCGGCGCTGGCGTGCATCTCCCCGGTGCTGCCGCTCCCCGGCCACGGCCAGATGCGATCGCAGCCGGTCTTCGCCGGCGACATTGCCGAGGCTATCGCCAAGGCGGTGGACGGCGACGCCAAGCCGGGCACGATCTACGAGCTCGGCGGACCGGACATCCGCACCTTCAGGGAATTGATGGAGTTCATGCTCGCCACCATCGAGCGCCGCCGCTTGCTGGTGCCGGTGCCGTTCCCCCTGATGAAACTGCAAGCGAGCTTGCTGCAATTCCTGCCCAAGCCGCCGCTCACGCCCGACCAGGTCGAAATGCTCAAAGCCGACAACGTCGTTTCCGCGGCCGCGCACGAACAAGGCCGGACGCTCGACGGCCTCGGGATCATTCCCAATTCGATGGCGTCGGTGCTGCCTGACTATCTTTGGCGGTTCCGCAAAACCGGGCAGTTCCACGGCCGCATGGCGTAAGAGCCTGCTGGCGCACGAGTTCTGGAGCATGATCCGGAAAAAGCCTGCCCCGGACTTGATCCGGGGTGGAAACCGGTTTTCCGAAAAGCATGCCCTCGGGCTTGACCCGGGGGATCATGCTCTACCAAAATGTTAGAGCGCCAATCGATTCAAACTGAAGCGATTGCGCTCTAGGCTCTCGCCAGAATAGCGGGTCGTCCCCGCGGAAGCGGGGACCCATAATCACAAACAGAAATAATCCTGCACCGATCGCGGTTATGGATTCCCGCCTGCGCGGGAATGACGGTGTCAAGCCTCGTATTTGAACGAGAGCGCCACCCGGGTTCGGAAAGCGGTCACCTTTCCGTCGTCCACCTTCATGTCCATCTTGGTGACCTCCGCCACGCGCAGGTCGCGCAGCGAACCAGCGGCCGTCTCGACGGCGATGCGGCCGGCGTCCTCCCAGGATTTCTCGCTGACGCCGACGACATCGATGATGCGATAAACGCTTTCCGATTTCTTCGCCATTGGATTGATCCTTTCGTGGCTAGAAACGAACGCGCGCGATCAATGTGCTCACGCGGACATATCAAGCTTAGATCAAGGCCCACCATCCCGTCGATGACCCCGCGACTTTTTGTGTGAGCGCGATCTTTTCCGAAAACCGGCTTCCACTTTTCGGAAATCACGCTGCAGTGGACTCCCAGGGTCAAAAGGTGGAAGCTTCAAGGCGCCGCGACGCTGCGCAGCAATAAAGAAGGCGAGCCATGCCGGGCAAGCGCGTGCAATTCGACGAAGAGACGTGGCGGCAGCTTGACCTTCTCGGTCACGACCAAATGAAGGATTTTCAGGAGCTCGCCGACGAGGCATTCCGCGATCTCCTCAAGAAATACGGCCGCCCGCTCGATCTGAAAGACGCGCTGCGCCGCAGCGCCGGCGTTTCCGCCACTGTTCATCAGTTGCATTCTCCCACGCGCAAGAAGCCGCGGCGGAAATAAGTCGTGCGGCTTACGCAAACCGCTCGCGCGCCCGTTCGCGGGCTTTCATCGCTTCCACTTCGCGGTCTTTGGCGGGACTGGTCGTTTCCAGCGATGCCAACAGCCGCCGTGCCGCCTCCGTCACTTCGTCCACCGCCCGGTTGAACGCGGCCTCATTGGCCCGCGAAGGCTTTGCAAAGCCGCTGAGCTTGCGCACGAATTGCAGCGCGGATGCGCGGATTTCCTCCTCGGTCGCCGGCGGCTCGAAATTAAACAGCGTGCGGATATTGCGGCACATCTTTTGTTCGATCCTCTATTTCGATCTCTTAATTTCAACCTCTTGCTTCGATCCCTTATGATGACGCCCCACGGAGAGCGCACGATGTCGTCTGCCCGTGCCGAGCCTATCACCATTGCCGGCGACCACGACATTCACGTTTCCGGCTTGCTGCAAAGCCCAGCCGGTGCGCGCGCCTGCTACCTGCTCGCGCATGGCGCCGGCGCCGGAATGCAGCACCCCTTCTTGGCTGCCGTGGCTGCGGGCCTCGCAGGGCGCGGCATCGCCACCTTGCGCTATCAGTTCCCTTATATGGAACGCGGCGGCAAACGCCCCGACCCGCCGCATCTTGCGCAGGCGACGGTGCGCGCCGCGGTGGCGGCGGCCCGCCGGGCGCTGCCCGGCATGGCGCTTGTTGCCGGCGGAAAGTCCTTCGGCGGCCGGATGACGTCACAGGCTCAAGCGCGCGCGCCGCTGCCCGACGTGCGCGGATTGGCGTTCCTCGGATTTCCGCTGCACCCGGCCGGCAAGCCGTCGCGCGAGCGCGCCGAGCATCTGTTCCAGATTCAAATCCCGATGCTGTTCCTGCAAGGTACCCGCGACCCGCTGGCAATGCGCGATCAGCTCGAGCCGCTCTGCCAAACGCTCGGGCCGCGCGCGACCTTGAAGCTATTTACGGACGCCGATCATTCCTTCCACGTGCCGGCGCGAACCGGCCGCAAGGATGCGCAAGTGCTTGGCGAGGTGCTCGACGCGTTGGCGGCCTGGATCGACGACCTGCTCAAAGCCCCAGTGCCAGCGCGATGAGACCGAGCACGCCGACGACGATGCGCCACCCGACGAACAGCGTGAAGCCGTTGCGCGATACATAGCCGAGGAAGGTCTTCACCACGAACCAGGCGGCGATGAAGGAGACGACAAAGCCGACGGCGATGAGCGCGAGATTGCTCTGGCTCAAGTGGCCGTGATCCTTGTAGAGATCGTAGGCGAAGGCGCCGGCCATGGTCGGCATGGCGAGCCAGAAAGAGAACTCGGCGGCGGCGCGGCGGTCGGCACCGAGCAACATGGCGGCGACAATCGTCGCGCCCGAGCGCGATACTCCGGGAATCATCGAGGCGCACTGGGCGATGCCGATGATCAAATACATCGGCAGACTAAACGTCGTCACATCGCGATAGCGCGGCTTCAGATCGAGCCGATCGACCCAGAACAATATCGCGCCGCCGATAATCAGCGAAATGCACACGATCCAAGGATTGAACAAAACCTCCTTGATCAGCTTGTAGGCCAATGCCCCGATCACCGCCGCAGGCAGGAAGGCGATCAGCACGCCGATAATGAAACGCCGCGCCTGCGGGCTGTCGAACATGCCGAGGAACAATTGCCACAGCCGCACCGAATAGATCGACAACAAGGCCAGGATCGCGCCGAACTGGATCAGAATCGCGAAGCTCTTGCCGAAATCGTCGTCGCCGAAGCCAAAAAACCGCTGCATCAGCAGGAGATGCCCGGTCGAGGAGACCGGAATGAACTCGGTCAGACCCTCGACCACGCCGAGGATAATCGCCTTGATAAAATCGAAGGTCATGGATCAACTCCGCGGCGGAGGAAGGCGCGGCAGCGCCCATCCGGGAGGGGCTGGCAGGATGATTGGGCAAACTTGTGACGCAGCGTCGAAGTTAACGCAACGGCAAAGACCGCGCCCTCAACAGCCGCGCGCGGCCCCTTGTGCGCGCCATGTTGCCTGCGCGATTGCTTCGCCTATAAGAAGGCGATTCGCGGTTGCTTTCCTCATCATTCCGCGGCTGCCTTAGGCCGCATTTTCCGGCGCGCTCGCAAGCATGCTGACATTGTTCCATCACCCTTTCTGTCCGCATTCGCGATTCGTGCGGCTGGTCCTCGAGGAACTCGGCTTGCCGGTTCGCCTTGTCGAGGAGCGGGTATGGGAGCGGCGCGAGGAGTTCCTGATGCTCAATCCGGCGGGAACGACGCCCGTCCTGGTCGAGGAAGGCGCGCCGCCGATCCCCGGCGCCGGCATTATCGCGGAATATCTCGACGAGACGCGGGCGGCGGCGACCGTCCCCCCAGTGCGGCTATTGCCAGGCGAAGCGGCCGACCGCGTGGAAGTCCGCAGGCTGATGAGCTGGTTCAACGACAAGTTCTTTGCCGAGGTGAGCGGTCCGCTGGTGATGGAACGCGTCTACAAGCGTCACATACCGGCCGAGAAGGGCGGCGGACCGCCCGATACCGAAACGATGCGGGCGGCGCGCAACAATATTAAGTACCATCTGAGCTATATCGGCTGGCTCATTCGCCGGCGCGATTGGCTCGCTGGGGAGCGGCTGAGCTACGCCGACTTGAGCGCGGCGGCGCATCTGTCCGCGATCGACTATCTAGGCGACGTGCCGTGGAAAGAAGACGAGACCGCCAAAGCCTGGTACGCGCGAATCAAATCGCGGCCCTCGTTCCGCATGCTGCTGGGCGAGACCTTGCCGGGGTTAGCACCGGCACCAAGCTACGCCAATCTCGACTTCTGACGCCGGCTGCCGCCGGGAGCGCGCTCGCCGAAGCTGCCCGCGCCCACGGCTTCGACGCCTTCGGCGTCGCGCGCCCGGACGCAATTGCGGGCGCGGCCGGGCGGCTGAACGAGTTCCTCGCCGCCGGCAGCCATGGCGACATGGACTGGATGGCGCGCAATGCCGATCGCCGCGGCGATCCACGCACACTGTGGCCGGACGCGCGCGCGATCGTCATGCTGGGAGTCAATTACGGCCCGCACGACGATCCGCTGGCGATCCTCAAAGAGCGCCTGTGCGGCGCCATCTCGGTCTATGCGCAAGGCGACGATTATCACGATCTGATCAGACCGCGACTCAAGTTCTTGGCGCGATGGCTGGTCGAAAAGGCCGGCGGCGATGTCAGAGTGTTTGTCGACACGGCGCCGGTCATGGAAAAACCGCTGGCGCAGGCGGCGGGCCTGGGCTGGCAGGGCAAACACACGAACCTCGTCTCACGCGCGCATGGATCGTGGCTGTTTCTCGGCGCGATCTTCACCACGCTCGAGCTGCCGCCCGATCTGCCCGGACGCGATCATTGCGGCTCGTGTCGCGCTTGCCTCGACATTTGTCCGACCGCGGCCTTTCCCGCGCCCTATCGGCTCGATGCGCGACGCTGCATTTCCTATCTCACGATCGAGCACAAGGGTCCGATTCCGCGGGCGCTGCGGTCAAAGATCGGCAACCGCATCTATGGCTGCGACGATTGCCTCGCGGTCTGTCCCTGGAACAAATTCGCGCAAGCCGGACGGGAAGCGAAGCTTGCCGCGCGGGCGGCGTTGCGCGCGCCGCCGCTCGCCGAATTGGTCCGGCTCGACGACGCCGGTTTCCGGGCGTTGTTCGCCAAGAGCGCGATCAAGCGCATCGGACGCGCCCGCTTCCTGCGCAACGTGCTGATCGCGATCGGCAACTCGGGTGCCGCGGCGCTTGCACCTGAGGCCGAGCGATTGCTGGACGATGCTTCGCCGCTCGTCCGCGGCGCGGCAATATGGGCGCTCAGCCGGCTCGATCGCGCGCGGCTCGAAATCGGGTTCGCCGAACGGCGCGCCGCCGAAACCGATCCGGACGTCGCGGCCGAGTGGGACGCCGCCTTCGAAGGATGAAGCTCCGATGGCGATGCTCATCTGCTTTGGACTCGGCTATTCCGCGGAGCATTTCATCGGCCGATTCGGCGACGGCTTCGAGCACATCGTTGGCACCGTGCGCGGTGCCGAACGCGCCGCGATCTTGAATGCGCGCATCGGCGGCCGTTTGCGCGCGTTCGCTTTCGACGGAACTTTGCCCACGCCCGAAGTGAAAAGAGCCATCGCGGAAGCAGACGCCGCGCTTGTTTCGATTCCTCAGACTGAAAACGGCGATCCGGTGCTGGCCGCGTTTGGCAATGCGTTAACCGATGCAAAACGGCTGCGGTCGGTCGTCTATTTGTCGACCGTCGGAGTTTATGGCGATCACGCCGGCGCGTGGGTTGACGAAGAAACGCCGCCGCGGCCGAAAATGGCGCGCAGCCGCGAACGTCTGGCGGCCGAGCTGGCCTGGCAAAATTTCGGCGTGCGCAGCGGCGTGCCGACCGCGATCCTCCGGCTGGCCGGGATTTACGGGCCGGGCCGGAATGCGTTCACGCAGATCGCGCGCGGCGACGCGCGGCGCATTGTCAAACCCGGGCAGGTCTTCAACCGCATCCATGTCGACGACATCGTCCAGGCGATCGATGCGGCGCTGAGGCAAAAGGCATCCGGCATCTTCAACGTCGCCGACGATGAGCCTTGCCCGCCCGGCGATCCGCTGGCCTTCGCGGCGCAACTTTTAGAGCGCGACCCGCCACCCGAAATATCCTTCGAACGGGCGGCGCCAACCATGTCGCCGCTCGCTTTGAGCTTCTGGCAGGACTGCCGGCGCGTGCGCAATGACAAGCTCAAACGCGAGCTCAGCGTGAATCTGCTCTATCCCACCTATCGCGAAGGCTTGCGCGCCCTGCTGGCGGCGCCGTAGCCGCCCGTCATGGCGAGGAGCCAACGGGTCCGGCCCGAAGCGGCCGACCCGATGACAGGCTCCGCGACGAAGCCATCCAGATGCCGTCGCTGTCCGCTGGAATGCTTTGCTTTCGCTCGCAATGACGACGATCAGTGCAAACTCGGGCCCTTGAGGAACCGGTCGCGCTCGCTCGACTTCACGTGCAGTTCCATGGTGTCGCCGTCCCGATAAACGGTGATCGGCACCTCGACGCCGGCTTGGCCTTGCGCCCAGATGCGCCGAAACAGGCTCGCCAGATCCTGGACCTCGGTGCCGGCGACCGCGAGCAGGATATCGCCCGTACGCAGATCGGCGCGTTTGGCCGGGCCGCGATCGGCGAGCCCGACCACCACCAGCCTGTTTTCCACTTCGGTTGCGTAGAAGCCGAGCCAAGGCCGCGCCGGCGCATTGCGCCGGCCGCATTTCATGAGATCGTCGAAGATCGGCGGCAGCAGATCGATCGGCACCATCATGTTGATATTTTGCGCCGGGCCCTTGTCCACGGCGTGTTGCAGCTGGAGCGAGCCGATGCCGAGCAGATCCCCACCGGGTCCAATCAGGGCGGTGCCGCCCCAATTCGGGTGCGCCGGCGCCGTGAAGATGGCCTCATCGAGCACGTACTCCCAATAGCCGGCGAATTCCTGCTTGGCGACGACGCGCGCCGCGACCGAATGATGCCGTCCGCCGGCCCCGGCCACGACCACCCGCTCTCCCACCGAGAGCTTGCCGGACTGGCCGAAGGCGAGCGCCGGCATGTCGATCTTGGCGAGCGCCTGCACCAGCCCGAATCCGGTTTCCTGATCGTAGCCGAGCACGTGCCCAGGCACCGAGCGGCCGTCGCTGAGCGTGAGCCAGATCGTGTCGGCCTCGGTGATCAGATATCCAATCGTGAGGACAAGGCCGGTGCTGCGAATAACGACGCCATTGCCGGCGCGCTCGGTGCCGAGCGTCTCCGCTGTGAAGGCGTCGGTCGGCACGGTTGCACGCAGCGCCACCATGGACGCCAACGCTAAATCAAGATCGTAGGAATAGTCCTCGGGCTTCGGCTGCACCGAGGACGGCACCTTCCAGTCACTCACGGAGGCCATGCGATCATCCCTTCGCTGCGAGCCTTGTAACCCGGAACGAGGCGGCAGCGAAATCCGGCGGCGGACTATTGCTGCACAATTCCCGCGGGCGGTCTGCCCCTTAAGCTATTTGCGAACCCGGAGACGGCCCATCAAGCCCGGTACGGAATGCGCCTGCTAAATGAGAATGCGGCCATGAGAATGCGGCCATGAGAGAATGCGCGCCATGAGAGAATGCGCGCCATGAGAATGCGCGCCATGAGTAAGTCCGGGTCGCACCGGAGCGACGATGCCGGCCTCGCATCTCATTCCTTCTTCTCGGAGGCCGCCGCCTGCAGCGCTTGCAGCTCTTTTTCAAGCTTGGGAAGACTCTCGACCAGCTCGCATTTCCGCTTATCGTCCTGCGCCTGCTTCTTCACTTCTTCCCAGCGCTCCTTGGCGTCCTCCAAAGTCCAAGCGCGCCGCTTAGCCGGATTATAGACCTCGCCCTTCACCAAACTTTCCAGAGAGCGAAAATACTCTTCCAAATTGAGAATCCGATTGCGCAGCTGAAAATAAAAGCTCTTGCCGTTCAGCTCACTGCAATATTTCAGGCCGGGGAACGTCTGCTGCGCCATATGCGCATCGAATATTTTCCCCTTGAGCTCGTCGATGGCCGGACTTTGTGCGCGCCCGACGCCTGCATGAGCGAAAAGGAGCACCGTGGCGCAGCCGATAAGCAACGCCGCGTCGCGGAGTGATCCGAGTGATCCCACCGTCGCTACCTCGATCCCCTTCGGGAACCTATGTTATCAGTTCCGCCAATCGAGCCAAACCTCAAAGCCATCGGCAAAGTTCCATCTGGCGTTCATCAATCGTTACCCATGAATCGTCACGCCGGCGGCATTGCCCCAGTGCGCCCGCTATTGCCGGACTCTCTACGCTTTGTTGCCTTGTTCCCGCCAAATCCATTTAGCAATAAATGCGAACGTTTTTTGCGGGTCGGTGGGAACCTCATCGTGCGCGTTCATATCGGTCTTGTCGTCGTCGTGTTGACCGTTGGCGGTTCGCTGGGCGCAGCGATGGCGCAGCCTTATTACCCGCCACCCCCGCCCGGTTATTATCCGCCGCCACCCCCGTCCGGCTATTATCCGCCACCGCCCGGCTATTATCCGCCGCCGCCGGACGACGACTATGATTATCCGGTGCCGGCCCATAGAGGCGCTCCAGTGCCGCCGGTCGATGTCGGCGGGCCGGAACCTGCTTATCCTCCTGGTTACGGGCAAGCCGCTCCACCTCCCTACCCGCCGCCAGGCCGGGCGTATTATGGACCGGCGGATCGCGCCGGCGGACAAGCGCTTCCGCCCGACGCCCCGCGGCCGCCGGGCCCGGTCGGCAACGGCCAGCCCGATGTCACCGGCTCGATCCACCCAGCTGAACCTACCGCCTCTCGGCAGAATGGCGGGGCCGTCGTCGCCGGATTGCCGCCCGAAGATCAGCCCGAAAGCGGACCGGCGGTCGAGCTGTCACCGCAGCTGCGCAAGCAGCTTGTCGATTACGTTACATCAGAGCCCGCCGGCACCATCATCATCGATACGCCGCACACCTTCCTCTATCTGGTACTCGGCCGCGGCAAGGCGTTGCGTTATGGCGTCGGTGTCGGGCGAGACGGATTTACCTGGAGCGGTACCGAGCGCGTCAGCCACATGAGCGAGTGGCCGGATTGGCATCCGCCGAAGGAGATGATCGAGCGCCAACCCTATCTGCCGCGCTTCATGGCCGGCGGCGAGGGCAACCCACTGGGCGCGCGCGCGCTTTATCTCGGCAACACCGTCTATCGCATCCACGGCACCAATCAGCCGTCGACGATCGGCCACTTCGTCTCTTCGGGCTGCATCCGCCTGACCAATGACGACATCGCGGATCTCTACGGCCGGGTCAATATCGGCACGCGCGTCGTCGTCGTGGCGGGCTCGCCGTCAGCATCGGTATCGGCGCAAAGCTCGGTTGCACGCTGACGCCGCAAGCAGACTGTCGCGCCCGCGCTGCGACGGAAAAGGTAATTCGGAACTCCGCGCATGAATTTCGCGCGCAGGTTGCGCGGGGAATTTTTAATTTTGGTTTTTCAGCGACTCACTTAATGTCGCCGCGCGGGCTGGACAGGCTGAAAGCGTCTGCAGTCCGGTGATGCGTCGGCCAAGGGGGTCTTCGTCAAAGATCTTGGCCGTTGCGAGGCCAATGGCCCTTGCGATGATCTGTCGCTCGATGTGACGCGTGTTTTGCCGGATCGCGCGCGGGCGTTCAGCGAGGTTGAATGCTTCCGAATGTACGCCTGATGATCGCGGCGATGTTAGCCTCGGTCGTGGCGCTGATTTGCGGATTCGGTATCTTTGCCGCGTTTCGCGTCAGCCACGAGCCATTCGCTCACCTCCCCGCCGCCGCGGCGCCGTTGCAAATCGTCGCGGACAATGCCGCAGAGACATCCGCACCCGGCCTCGTCAGCGAGGAAACAGTCGCTCGGCGCTTTGCGAGCAACATTCCGGCCAACGCGGAGGAACCGGCCGGGCCGGCAGCCGCCGCGGAGCGGCACGCCGAGGCGGAAGCCCTCGCCGAACCGGAACAGAAGGCCGCACCGCAAACCATCGCCGCAATGGACGCAGAGCAAAGCGCAGCGGCCGACCTTGAAGAAAAACCATCCACCATGGCCGAGCCGGCGGGACAGACGACCGCGTCTGCCGTTCCCGCCAGCGAGTTACCGGCAGTCTCGGAGGACAGCGATCACGCCGCGGCCATGACGGCTGTCGCACCCACGCCTCGACCGGCGACCGGACCGGCAACGGAGCCACCGACACCGATCCGCGAGTCCAACACGACTGACGAAGCGCCGAGCTCGGCAACCGGCGCAACGGATCCTGTGACGAAATCGGCGATGGTTTCAGCGCCCGCGGGCGACGCCGCGCCGGCCGCAGAGCGCGCCGTGCAGCAGACGCCGCCAGAGCCGCCGCTTCCCCGCGAACGGCCTAATCCAGCTGTCCAACCGGCGCGGTCGGAAAGCGCGACGGCCGAGCGCCGGCATGAAAATACCGCCGGCCATCCGAAGCATGCGCGCGTTGTCGTCAGGATCTGGCGCGCGCCACGCGTTGCGGCCGTGCAATACGTAGAGGTCCAATACGCGCAGACAAGCGAGCAAAGCTACGGCTACGGGCAGACGAATTTCCAAGCCGCGCCAGCGCTGCAAAACCAATTGGTGATCCGGCGCGTGGTAGGGGTGCGCCGTGTGAGAGTTGCGGCCAAGCGGCCTAATCCGGCGACCGGCGGGCCGTTTGTCAGCGTTCCCGCTCGGTAAGCGCAAACATGCCGGTTGACCTGCGGCCTGCCTATTCCCACGTTCGGGCGTGAGGACATCTGGCTTTTCCCGGCGCGCGCTCAGTGACCCCGCTTTCCGTTCTGGATCTGTCGCCCGTCACCACCGCCAGCCCGGGATCGGTTGCATTGCGCAACTCGCTCGATCTGGCGCGGCTGGCGGACCGCCTGGGCTATAAGCGCTACTGGCTCGCCGAGCATCACAATCTGGCCAGCATCGCCAGTTCAGCGCCCGAAGTCATGATCGGGCGGATCGCCGCGGCAACGACGCATATCCGAGTCGGTTCGGGCGGCGTGATGCTGGTGAACCACGCGCCGCTCATGGTGGCCGAACGTTTCAAGGTGCTGGAAGCGTTGTTTCCGGAGCGCATCGATCTCGGTCTCGGCCGCGCGCCGGGCACCGATCCGGTCACCTCCTATGCGCTCCGCCGGCGCCAGGACGCACGCGAGGGCGACGATTTTCTGGAACGCTTTCAAGAGCTTATTTTGATGGAGCGCGGCGGCTTTCCGCCCGACCATCCATTTCGCAACGTCCATGCCGAGCCCGCGGATGTACCGTTGCCGCCAATTTGGCTCCTCGGCTCGAGCGGCTATAGCGCCGAGCTTGCCGCCGCGGTGGGGATGGGTTTCGCCTTCGCGCACCATTTCGCCGAGCATGACGCCGCAAGCGCGATGCTCAGCTACCGTGCGCATTTCAAACCATCGGAAACGCTGCCGGAGCCTCGGGCAATCCTCGCGGTAGCGGCAATTGCTGCTGACACCGACGCCGAGGCGGAACGCATCGCTGCAAGCGCCGATCTGCATTTCGTCCGCCGCGCCAAGGGCGAATATGTGCCGCTCGCTTCGCCGGAAGAGGCCGCCGCCTATCCGTATGCGCCGGCCGACCGGGAACGTATCGCGCGGCAACGCGAACGCCTGATCGTCGGTGGCATCGATCGCGTCAAGGCTCGGCTGCTCAGGCTGATCGAAGCAACCCGCGCCGATGAGTTGATGATCACTACCATGGTCTACGATCACGCCGCGCGCCGACGCTCCTACGAGCTGCTGGCTGAAGGCTTCGGCCTACCTTCCGCGATCTGAAATCGTTCTGAAATTAAGCTGTCCGAAATCTGTCACATGCAATCTGCCGATCAGGCGGAAGCGTTGCAATTCTGCCTCGGGTTACAGTTAATTTACTGAACGCCGCCGTTTCTCTGGCGGAAACGTGGCGATGTGCCAAGCTGTCTACTAAGGTTTGTGTCGAGAATCGCGCTCACTGGCTGGGTGGAAATTGAGCACCGAAACGAGGCACGTTGCGCGCCATTGGCGTACGGGCCGTTATAGATTTTTGTTCAAGCCGTGCGTGCTCGCTACCGGGACCGCAATCGCGGTCGCCTGCGCGCTCTGGATGCCGGCGCGGCCGGCCGCCGCTCAAGGCTGGAACCAGCTCTGGTACGAGGCTCCGGTCAGGCCGAGACTGAGACTGAGGCCCAAACCGAGACCCCAGCCGCCGATACCCGATCACGTGGCCAAAGAGCCGTTCGGTGAAGTTCCGAAGGGTCCGCTGCAGCTCATTATCTCCATCGATCAGCAGAAGCTGCATCTTTACAGCGACGGCACCGAGGTGGCGGAGACGCTGATCGCAACGGGCGTGCCCGGGCATCCGACTCCGGTCGGGGTCTTCAGTGTCATTCAAAAAGATCGTCTGCACCACTCGAACATCTATAGTGGCGCACCGATGCCCTATATGCAGCGCATCACCTGGTCGGGTGTCGCGTTGCACGAAGGCGGCAATCTAGGTCATCCAGCCTCGCACGGTTGCGTGCGCCTGCCGCACGATTTTGCGACGCGGTTATGGATCCTGACCCGGCTCGGTGCGCGCGTGATCATCGCGCGGCCGGAATTGCGGCCTCAGCAATTCGCCGATCCGCACCTCTTCGTGCATAAGGAGATGTCGCCGCCGGTCCCGAGCGCGTCGATGCCGGTGACCGAAAAGCCCATCAAGACGGCGCAAAGCCTCCCCGAGGACCAAAAGAGCGACGTCCCGGCAGCGGGTTCGGAAGGCCCCGCGCGCCCGCAGGAGCCCGCGAAGACGGCGAGCGATGCCTCGCCGTCAGCCAAGCCCGACAGCGCGGCGACCGTTACGCCAGTTGCAGATACACACATCGATCGCGACCTTCGGCCAAGCGTCAGCGATATGGCCGTCAGCGATACGGTCGCCGCGCCTTCAAGCGAAGCCCCCGCCGCGCCCGCAGGCGAAGCCCCCCATCTCAATCAATCGAGCCCGACCGACGCTCCCCAAGCGATGCCGGCTGTAGTTTCGCCGGCGGTTCCGGTACCGCCCATCAAGCCAACCGAAATCGCCCGTAGCGCGCCGAAGACCCCGATCTCGATTTTCGTCAGCGGGAAAGAGAAGAAGATCTACGTGCGGCAGGATTTTACGCCTTTGTTCAGCGCGCCGGTGACCATCGAGCATCCGGAGCAGCGGCTGGGGACGCACGTTTTCACGGCGCTCTCGTATTTGGACGACCATGCGCGGTTCCGTTGGAATGTCGTGTCGCTTCCTGGCGAGTCGCTCAAGCCCGCACCCAAGACATGGGCCAACGCGTCGCGGATGCAGTTCGAGCAAAAGTTCGTCAGAGGCAAACGTCGGGACGAAATGGCCGACGCGCCGGCTGTCCCGCCGCCGCCGCAGACGCCGCAGGAGGCGCTTGCACGGATTCAGATCCCGCAGGACACGATCGACCGGATTTCCGAGCTGATTATCCCGGGCTCGTCTTTGATCATCTCCGATCAGGGGCTCGGCGGTGAAACCGGCGACGGCACGGACTTCATCGTCGTTATGCGCTAACTCCCCTCCGGGCCCGCGCCTGGGCCGGTCGCCGAAGCGATCGCGTTCAACGACCGCCCTTCGACCGTCCGCCATTTCGACCGACATGATTGCCGGGATATGCTAGGCGTGGCTTGAGGGGCCATCATTGCAGTCGAAGGAGGATCATCTTGGGTCAGCACTTTTCACTTGTCGCCTCGGACAGCTTTAAGCTCGGCGCCTATCGTGCCGAGCCGAGCGGAACTCCCAAGGGCGGCATTGTCGTCATTCAGGAGATATTCGGCGTCAATCATCACATTCGCACGGTCTGCGATCGTCTCGCCGCCGAAGGCTATACCGCGGTAGCGCCGGCGATATTCGATCGGCAGCAACCAAATTTTGAATGCGGCTATTCGCCGGACGAAATCGCCAATGCCCGCAAGTTCGTGGCCAATCCCGATTGGGGGGCGATGATGAAGGACGTGCAGGCCGCCATCGACGATGCGAAGAAAAGCGGCCCGACCGCGATCATCGGCTTCTGTCTCGGCGGCAGCCTGGCGTTTCTAGCGGCGGCGAGATTGAGCGGCCTGTCGGCCGCCATCGGTTATTACGGCGGCCAGATCGCCAAGACTGCCGACGAGAAGCCGAAGGTGCCGACGCAATTGCATTTCGGCGAGAACGACGCTTCGATACCGATGAGCGATGTCGAAACGATCAAACAAAAGCGCGGCGGCGATTGTGAGATCCATGTGTATCCTGGCGCGCAACACGGATTCTATTGCGACGAGCGCGGCAGCTACGATGAGGCATCCGCTAAACTCGCCTGGCAGCGGTCGACGGCGTTTTTGGCGAAGAATCTGAAAAAATAAGCGGGCGCTGCGGATTTGCCCAAAGTCGAGCATCCGCCGGACCGGCAGAGCCGGTCCGGTCGTTCGACCCGGAACCGATTGGGCTTGGCATAATTTTTGATTACCATTCCTCTGGGCAACGCTTGGAGGGCTCGCCAATGGCGAAGGATATTCATCCAGTCGATCAAGTACTGCCGGTCCCCAAGCTTCTGACACTTGGCCTCCAGCATGTGCTGGTCATGTATGCGGGCGCGGTTGCGGTACCGCTCATTCTCGGCCGCGCGCTGAAACTCGCACCCGAGGACGTGGCGTTTCTGATCAGCGCCGATCTCTTCGTCTGCGGCCTGGCGACGCTCGTGCAATGCGTCGGTTTCCCGGGCGTCGGCATCCGCCTGCCGGTCATGATGGGAGTGACCTTCGCTTCGGTCGGCCCGATGCTGTCGATGGCTTCGGCGCCCGACATCGGATTGCTGGGCATCTATGGATCGGTGATCGCCGCCGGCGTGTTCGCCTTGCTGGTCGCGCCGTTCATGAGCAGGCTGTTGCCGCTTTTCCCTCCGGTGGTGACCGGCACCATCATCCTGGTGATCGGCATCTCGCTGATGCGCGTGGGCATCAATTGGGCGGGCGGCGGTTTGCCGACTTTGACCAAGGTGGTTGACGGCGCGAAGGGCGCTTTTCCCAATCCCGCTTACGGTCAGCTCGAAGGACTTGGCATTGCGCTCTTCGTGCTGCTGGTGATCCTGGGCCTGCTTCGCTTTTTCAAAGGCTTTGTCGGCAACGTGGCGGTTTTGCTCGGCATCGTCGCGGGCGCCGTGCTGGCGTCGCTGCTCGGGGTGATGCATTTCGACAAGGTGGTCTCGGCGGCTTGGGTCGATGTCGTCACGCCGTTGCGTTTCGGGCTGCCCAAATTTCAGTTGGTTCCGATCGTCACCATGTGCATCGTGATGGTGGTGGTGATGATCGAATTGACCGGGATGTTTCTCGCGCTCGGCGAAATGACCGGACGCCGTGTCGATCAGCGATCTATCGCGCGTGGACTGCGCGCAGACGGCGTTGGCACCATCCTCGGCGGAATTTTCAACACCTTCCCCTACACGTCTTTCTCGCAAAATGTCGGTCTTGTCGGCGTTACTGGCGTGCGGTCGCGATGGGTCACTGCAACCGGCGCCTTGATCATGGTGGCGCTCGGCTTGCTGCCGAAGATGTCGGCCCTGGTCGAGGCGGTGCCGGTGGTGGTGCTGGGCGGCGCCGGCATCGTGATGTTCGGCATGGTCGCGGCCACCGGCGCGCGCATTCTCACCGGCGTCGACTTCAAGACCAATCGCTTCAATCTGTTCATTGTGGCGATCGCGGTCGGCTTCGGCATGATCCCGCTGGTCGCTCCCAACTTCTTCCAATACACGCCGGAGGTGCTTCGGCCGCTGTTGGAATCCGGCATATTGCTGGCGGCGATCGTCTCGGTTTTGCTCAATCTCTTCTTCAACGGCTTGGCGAAAACCGAAGCGGCATTCGAAGAGGCTACGGCGGCGGCCGCGGCGTCCGAGCACGCCTGAGAATCAGGAGTCGGACGTCACTCTTCGCTCATTCGAACTGCCGGCTTTCGATCGGCGGCTGCTGATGCTTGGTTTCAGAACCAGCGCTCTTGCACACTGATCGTGTCGCCCGGCCGCAGCGGAAAGGTCGGCGGCACCGACATGCGCACCAGGTGGCCGTTGGTATTGCGATCGACAATCAGATGCCTGCGGAAGGCGCGCGGGGTGAACCCGCCGGCGATCGCTACCGCCGTCTCGGCGGTCATGCGAGGAACATAGGGGTATTGTCCGGGCGCCGTGACCTCTCCGAGGATGAAGAATGGCCGGTAGGCCTCGACTTCGACGGCGACATGCGGCTCGCGGATAAAGCCATCGCGCAGCTTGGCGGCGATGCGATGGGCAAGCTCTTCCGTGGTGGCCCCGCGGGCCAGCACTTGGCCGATGAGCGGCATGTCGATGCAACCTGCGGCATCGACGATGTAGGCGTTGGTCAGTCCCTCCTGGCCGAACACCACGACGCGAAGCCGATCGCCGGAATCGAGCGTGTAGTTCGGCTGCGCGACGACCGGAACATAAGCTGCCGGCGCGAGCGCCGGGACGGCGGCCGCCGCGTAACGCGGCGCGCCGTATGACGCAACCGCCACCGGAGCCGGGCCGGCGCGACGGGCGCGACTGCAGCCGGCGCGGCAACGACGGCCGGACGCAGCGGCGGCCCATATGCCACAGCGGTTCTCGCCGGGACGTAAGGCCCACCCGTACCATAGACGACGTGATCGATGCCGGGCGCCGCATAGCCTGGGCCGGCGGGCGGATAGGCCATGTAGGCGACGGGCCGCTGCGCGCATCCAGCGACCGCGGCCGCCATACCCACCACCGGAATGAGAAAACGGACGACCCGCATACGCGCCAATCCGGACCCGTTTGAGCAAACGTTGAGTACGGATTAACGCCAGTTATGGTTAACAATCCCTCACCGCGGTGCGGCAACCGGCCCGATTGCGCCCGGCGGATTACGTAGCCGGGGCGCCGAAGACGGGGCGCAAGATCGGTCGCAGCGGCGACAGAGGGCCCCGCGTCCCTACGACCTTCTCTGATCCTGACGCGAAAGGCGATCGGCGATGGCGAGCATCAGCATGGCCGCGACGAACATGAGGGGAAACGCCAGCACCCAGGTGAGTTTCACGTTGTCGACTTCTTTTTCGAGATCGAGATACCAGGCCAATGCGTCGACCGCCGCGATCACGGCAATCGAGCCCAGGAGCCGTTGCTTGAGCACACCGAAATCGATCGCCGTCAGACCTTCCGGCCAGTTCGCATGGTCATGGGCTTCGATCTTGTGCAGGAAGTTCTCGTATCCCGAGAAGATGACGAACAGGACGAGATTGGCCGTCAGCGCGATGTCGATCATGTTGAGCACGCCGATGATCAGCTCGTGCCAGCTCATCGCCGGCAAGCGGATCGCGAGCCCGTAGAAGTCGCCGAAGAAGCGGTAGATCAACAGGAACAGACAGAGCACCAGCCCAACCAGAAAAGGCGCCAGCAGCCAGCGGGATAGAAAAATCACCGCCTCGAAGCCGCGTTCGATCTGCCGCATAGCACCCCCGCCAAGCCCGCCAGGGCAGCGACTCTGCCGTCAATCGGTGCGCGCGGTCAATGCGGCCGGCGCGCAGATCGGAAACTCAGTCGTCCTTCGGAAGCTGCGTTCCGCCGGCACTCGCGACCACTGCGTGTGAAGTGCGGCAGCGGCGAGCCGCACCTTCGGCAAAAGGATGTGGCAAAGCTTCGTGCGGTGGGAAGATCGTAGCGGACCACCAATTCCCCTCCCCGCAGCCAGCGAAGGGCGGCGGCTTTGACCACCGCGTTGCCGGTGTGAGCCATTCCCGTCGCCTTTCGACAACGCGAACAGTGACAATGGACAAAGCGGTCGAACGGCAAATCCACTGCAAAAGTGACACTGCCGCAGAGGCAGCTGCCGTGCGCAGTCATGCTCGATTCCGCTTTATCTCCCTGCAACATCAGGTGCGGGCTGAGACGCTGGCAACGCCGGTCCCGATCTGACAGGCGACGCCGGTGCCGCCGAGGCCGCAATAGCCGCGGGGATTCTTCGCCAGATATTGCTGGTGGTAATCCTCGGCAAAGTAGAATGGCGGCGCCTCGCGGATTTCCGTCGTGATCGGCCCCAAGCCTTCAGCCGCCAGCGCCTTGGCATAGCTCGCGCGCGAGGCCTCGGCGGCGGCGCGTTGCGCCGGCGAGAACACGTAAATACCGGAGCGGTATTGCGTACCGACGTCATTGCCCTGACGCATGCCCTGCGTCGGGTCATGATCTTCCCAGAACGCTTTCAACAGCCGCTCGTAGGAAATTTTTTTCGGGTCATAGACGACCAGCACCACCTCGTTGTGGCCGGTGCGCCCACTGCACACTTCCTCGTAGGTCGGGTTTGGCGTGAACCCACCGGCGTAACCGGCAGCGGTGACATAGACGCCGTCGCCGAGCTCCCAGAATTTGCGCTCTGCGCCCCAGAAGCAGCCAAGCCCGAACATCGCCAGCGCCAGCCCTTCGGGATAAGGGCCCTTGAGCGGATGGCCGTTGACGAAATGCTCGCGGGCGGTGGGAATGGGTGACGGGCGGCCCGGCAACGCATCCGCGGCGGCGGCCGGCATTTCGAGCTTTTTTCCGAAGGCGAACATCGGCGTCTCCCTTGCGTGGGCCTAGCAAATATAGTCGCCGCGACGCCGCAGCGCAGCCCGTTCGCGATCACGTTTTCGCCGCGCCCGCCCGATCGCGATCGATGCTGTGACCAAACGTGCCATTTCGCTGCCGGCGACTTCCACCCGACGCTGTTGCCGCTTATTGTGCCGCTCGCGCGCCGCGTGAGGCGGAATGGAATGCTGAGGAGACGATGAAGATGTCCCGGATGTTTGCGCTTGCCTGCGCACTGGCCGTCTTTGCTTTGGCGGCCGGCACTTCCAGTGCCGCCCTTGCCCAGCAGGCTGCCACACCCCCTTACGGACCTCCGATCACGCTCGATGACGCCAAGCGCGCAATGGCCGCAGCCGAGCTCGAAGCGGCGAAGAATTCGTGGCAGGTCGCCATCACCATCCTCGACAGCGGCGGCAATCTGGTGATGTTCCACAAGGCCGACAACACCCAGCTCGCTTCCATCGGCGCGTCGGAGGGCAAAGCGCGCACCGCGCTCACCTTCAAGCGGCCGAGCAAGGCGCTCGATGACGCGATCGCCGCCGGCGGCGCCGGCTTGCGCCTGCTGGCGGTCAAGGACATTACGCCGCTGGAAGGCGGAATACCCATCTTGATCGACGGCAAAATCATCGGCGCGATCGGGGTCTCGGGCGCGCTGTCTTCGCAGGACGCGCAGGTCGCCAAGGCCGGAGCCGACGCGCTGGCGAAATAGCCTGCCGTCCCGGCGACCGGCCGCAGCACCGTCGTCTGATCTGAAACCGCGGGAAGCGACCGTGCTGGCGGCCGTCCTTTCTGGAGCACAATTTGGCGCGGCAAGCCCCATCAAAAGATCAAAGCCGCGGGGCGTAAAGGATTGACCGCGCCGCAATTCCTCCCCACCTCTAGGGAGGCATGAGCGGGCAACGTCAACTGCATCTCGGCGCTTTCATGCGCCCGACCACCATCCACACCGGCGCCTGGCGCTATCCCGGCGCCTTTCCCGACGCCAACTTCAATTTCGGCCATCTCAAGCGCTTCGCGCAGACGCTGGAGCGAGCCAAATTCGACGCGTTTTTCATGGCCGATCATCTGGCCGTGCTGAACATGCCGCTCGACGCGCTCAAGCACAGCCACACGGTCACCTCGTTCGAGCCGTTCACGCTTCTTTCGGCGCTCGCCGTGGTGACCGAGCATCTGGGGCTGATCGCCACCGGCTCGACCACGTTCGATGCGCCCTATCATGTCGCCCGCCGCTTTGCTTCGCTCGATCATCTGAGCGGCGGCCGCGCCGGCTGGAATATCGTGACCACCTCCAATCCCGATGCCGCGCTGAATTTCGGCATGGACGATCACATGGAGCACGACGAGCGCTACCGGCGCGCGCGCGAGTTCTACGACGTGGTGACCGGCCTGTGGGATTCCTGGACCGATGACGCTTTCATCCGCGACGCCGAAAGCGGGCTCTTTTTCGATCCCGACAAGCTTCATGTCCTCAATCACAAGGGCGGCTATTTATCCGTGCGCGGGCCGCTCAACATCGCGCGGCCGGTGCAGGGCTGGCCGCTGATCGTGCAGGCGGGCGCCTCCGATTCCGGTCGTCAGCTCGCGGCCGAAACCGCCGAAGCGGTCTTTACCCCGCCGAGCAACATCGCGGCCGGGCGCGAATTCTACGCCGATGTGAAGAGCCGCATGGAGAAAGCGGGACGCGCGCGCGAGCACATGAAGATCATGCCGGCCTGCTTCGTCGTGGTCGGCGACACCGCCGAGGAAGCGCGCGCCAAGCGCGCGAAGCTCGACAGCCTGGTCTATTACGACAACGCCATCGCTTCGCTGTCGATTGCGCTCGGCCACGACGCGTCGCGGTTCGATCCGGACAAGCCGTTACCCGCCGACATCCCCGAAAGCAACGCCAGCAGAAGCGCCCGGCAGCGGGTCATCGAAATGGCGGAGCGGGAAAAGCTGACGGTGCGGCAGCTCGCGCAAAGGCTCGGCGGCTATTCGGGGCTAGCCATGGTCGGCACCGCGCAATCCATTGCCGACGAGATGGAGGAATGGCTCTACACCGGGGCCAGCGACGGCTTCACCATCATGTTCCCGTATCTGCCCGGCGGCCTCGACGATTTCGCCGACCGCGTGGTGCCGGAACTGCAACGCCGCGGTCTGTTCCGGCGCGAATACGATGGAAAAACGTTGCGCGAGAATCTCGGATTGCCCCGGCCCACAAACCGCTTTTTCGAAGCGCGCAAGGCCGCCGAATAAACAGAGCGTGCGAGATCGCCGCGCGGCTTTCGCGGAAGCCGGCTGAGACGTAGCCGCGTCAGTTTCTATCGAACACGATCTTCAACCCGGATGGTCCGGGATTGCATCTAGAAATGATAGTTGATGCCGGCACGAATGATGTTGGTGCTGGCGCTGCCGCTGACCGCAGTGACGGTGGGAATGACGGGCGTGGTCGATGGGGTGCCCATATAAAGATATTCAAGCTTTGCGCTCCAGCAGCCCCAGAACGCAACCTCGGCTCCGGCGCCCGCCGTCCACGTCCAGAAGGTCGCGGAGTTGGAGAATGTCCCCACCGAGGACACCGTGCCGTTCAAGCTGCCGTCGCCGTAAACGGCACCGCCGGTAGCGTAGAGCAAGATGCGATCGATAGCATAGCCGAGGCGGCCGCGGACGGTGCCGAACCACGGCGTCTTGGCCGTCGCACTGATGGTGGGACCGGCAGTCGCGCTGAGCGGCCCGTTTGCGGTTGAGCCTTGGAAGTCGGCTTCGGCGCCGAAGACAACGGGCCCCGTTTGCCAATTGTAGCCGGCCTGCGCGCCGCCGAGAAAACCATTGCCCTTCGCGGTGAACGGATCCGGTCCAGAAGCGGTGGTGAACGTGCCTGAAGCGTTGCTCCAACCGTAGCCGGCGTTGCCGCCGATGTAGAAGCCGGTCCAGGAAAATACCTGCACGGCCGGCACGTAGGTTGGCGGCGGGACCGGAGGCGGCACATCGGCCGCCACGGCGATCCCGATACCGCTCGCGGCTAGCATTGCGCTACAGCCGAGCACCCGAAAAAAACGAGGCATCATCGCCCCCAACATTGGTTTCGATCCTCCTTTCGTTATGAAACCGGTAGGGTTAATCGCGGGTTAAGAGTGCGGCCGTTTGCGAGGCCATGAGCCGCGCAAACAGTCCTCTCGGCAAACAGCTAGAGCGCAATCGCTTCAGATTGAATCGATGGCGCTCTGACATTTTGGTGGAGCATGATCTTTTCGGAAAACCGGATTCCACTTTTCCGGATCATGCTCTAATGTTGCTTGAGCGACTCTCGTACGCCTTGCTCGTTGCCTGCGGCGTCCTGCCTGGCGACGGCGCGCCGAAAGCCCTCGCGCTCTTTGAGCGATTGCCAATAGGCGGCGACGGCCGGCGAGAATTTCCGATCCAAGCCCACGAACTCGGCGAGCATCAGAGCGAAGGCCACCGATATGTCGGCGACCGTGAACCGCCCGGCGCAAAGCGTCGGCTGCTTGGAGACGACGGCATCGACGCCGCGCAGGCGCGACAGAAACCAGCGCGAGTAATCCGCCGCGACCTGCTCCGAGCGGCGCTCGGGCGGCTCGAACCTCGAATAGCGCAGCACGATCGTTTGCGGGAAAGTCAGCGTCGCCTCGCCGAAAAACAGCCAATTCAGATATGGGCCGTAATCGGGCTCGGACGGATCCACCGCCAGCGGCGTCGGGCCATAGCGGGTCACGAGATACTGGCAGATTGCCGCCAACTCCGTCATCCGCATCGCGCCGTCAAAGAAAGCCGGCACGGTGCCAAGCGGATTGACGCCGAGATAATCGGGCACAAGCTCGCGCGGCGGAAATGGCAGCATCTTCAGTTCATACGACAGCCCCATCTCCTCGAGCGTCCAAAGCGGCCGGAAAGAGCGCGCATTGTGACAATGGTAAAGTGTGAGCATGCCGTCCCCTCCGTCGACCGTTTGTCCGGTTTCTGCCGCGCCGGGATCATAGGGTCAAATAGGCGCGCTGAATGTCGCTATTCTGCGCAAGTTGCGTCATGGTCCCCTCCCAGCAGATCTGGCCCTTTTCCAGCATGTAGGCGCGATCCGAAACGAGCTGCGCGAAACCGACATTCTGCTCGGACAAAAGAATCGAGAGGCCGCGCTTCTTCAGCTCGATGATCGTGTCGGCGATCGCTTCCACAATGAGCGGGGCGATCCCCTCCGATGGCTCGTCCAATAACACGACGAGTGGATTTCCCATGAGCGTGCGCGCGATAGTGAGCATCTGTTGCTCGCCGCCGCTCATGCGTCCGCCCGGACGCTGGCGAAGCTCGGCGAGATTGGGAAAGAGCTTAAAGAGAGCCTCGGACGTCCATGCCGGCGCCTCGACACCGTCCGCGAAGTGGCGCGGCGGCTGACGGCCGGTGTCGAGATTTTCCTCGACCGTCAGCTCGGAGAAGATGCGGCGATCCTCCGGCACAAATCCGACACCGAGGCGGGCGATCTCGAACGGCCTGAGCCTGGAGACATCGTGCCCGTTGATGCGGACCATTCCGCTGCGTCGCCCGATCAATCCCATGACGGCCTTCATGGTCGTCGATTTCCCGGCGCCATTTCTTCCCATCAAGGCGACCACCTCGCCGCGGCCGATGGTCAGGCTAATGCCGTAGAGCACCTGCGCCGCGCCGTACCAGGCGTTGAGGTTTTCGGCCGCGAGCGCCGGCGCCGGGTTCACGGGGCAGCTCCCGCACGCTCGAACGTTCGGCCGCTGCCGAAATAGACTTCGCGCACCAGCGGATCCGCGCGGATCGTCTTGGCGTCGCCGTCGGCGATCAGCCGGCCGCGCGCCATCACCAGGATACGGTCGGCAAATGCAAACACGACATCCATCGAATGCTCGGTAAACAGCACCGAAACGCCGCGCTCGACGACAAGCTTTTTCACCAGGGCGATCAGTTCGTTGCGCTCGCGCGGCGCCATGCCGGCGGTCGGTTCGTCCATGAGCAGAAGGCGCGGCTCGCTGGCGAGCGCGATGGCGAGCTCGAGCCGCTTGACGTCGCCATAGGCAAGCTCGCGGCACGGCCGATCGGCGGCGTCCTTCATCCCGACCTGGGCCAAAAGCTCAAGCGCGCGGCCGCGGTGATGGGACGCCACCGGCCGCCACAACCGATAAGTCTCGCGCGCGTGCACGATGAGCGCCATTTGCACATTCTCTACAACGGTCATCGAGCCGAATGTGGCGGCGATCTGAAACGTGCGGGCGACGCCGCGGCGGCAGATTTCGCGCGGCGGCAGGCCGGCGATATAGCGACCGTCGAAGCGGATCGTTCCGCTGTCGGGGGCCAACTGGCCATTGATCGTGTTGAAGCAGGTCGACTTGCCGGCGCCGTTGGGACCGATCAGAGCCAAAAACTCGCCGTTGCCGACCGTAAAGCTCACATCGTCGACGGCGCGAACGGCGCGGAAGCTTTTGCACAAGAAGGCGACCGCAAGCTCGCTCATGCCGATCGCCGCCGTGCGGCGAGCTCGAGCCAAGCGCCGACGAGCCCGGAGGGAAAGGCCAACACCAAGACCAGAATGATGCCGCCCAACAGCGCATGCCAATATTCGGTCTGCTGCATGACAAAGTCCTGCAGCACCGAAAAAATCGAGGCGCCGACAACCGGGCCCGCCAGGGTCTGAATGCCGCCGAGCAACACCATGACGAGACCATCGATCGAGCGGCCGATGCTGATCGTCTCCGGCGAGATCGAGCCCTTGGCAAAGGCGAAGATACCGCCGGCGACACCGCAAACCGTGCCGGCAATAGCGAAGGCAAGCCAGTGCACCCGCTTGACGTTGATGCCGATGGCCTCGGCGCGCAACGGCGAGTCGCGCCCGGCGCGCATGGCATAGCCGAACGGCGCGAACAAAATGCGCCGCAGCAGCAATACGCCGATGACGACAAACACCAGCGTGAGAACAAAGAACACGGAAAGCCGGTCGAACGGCGCGCTCGGCCAGATACCGAGCACGCCGTTCGAGCCGCCGGTGAATTCCTGCCATTGGAAAACGATCGACCAGACGATCTGGGCAAAGGCGAGCGTCAGCATGGCGAGATAAACGCCCGAAAGCCGCACGGCGAACCAGCCGAACAGCAAGGCGCCGAAGGCTGCGGCGACGGGCGCCAGCGCCAGCCCCACGCCCATCGGCGCCGCCAGCCATTTCACGGCCAGCGCCGCGCCATAGGCACCAAGGCCGAAATAGGCGGCGTGGCCGAACGAATGCATGCCGCCCGGACCCATGATGAAATGCAGGCTGGTGGCGAACAAAATCGCAATCAGCACATCGACACCCAGCACCAGCACGTAAGGCTGCGAGCGCGCGAGCAGCGGCAAGAACAGCAGCACGAGCAGCACTACAACGCTCACGACGACAAGCGCGCGCGAAGCCGGTCGGATCGGCGCTTCAATCGCGCCACTGCCGCGCGCGGCGATTTGCGGACGCCCGAACAAGCCCTGGGGTCGGGTGATCAACACGACCGCCATGACCAGGAACTCGGCCACCAGCGTCAGCTTGGAAAAATTCAGCGAAAATCCGGCAAAGGTGACAAGCCCGATGCCGATGCACAGCGCCTTGACCTCGGCAACGAGCACGGCGGCGACATAGGAGCCGACGATAGAGCCCATGCCACCAATAACCACGACGACGAAAGCATCGGTAATTACCGTCAGATCCATGCCAAGATTGGCGGGCTCGCGGGCGAGCTGCAGCGCACCGCCGAGACCGGCAAGCAATGAGCCGAGCGCAAACACCGCCGTGAACAGCACGGACTGATTAACTCCGAGCGCACCAAGCATCTCGCGATCCTCGGTGGCGGCGCGGACCAGACGTCCGAAGCGCGTGCGCGCGAAAACGGCGTGCAGCACGCCGAGCACCAGGGGAGCGATGACAATCAGGAAGGCGTCGTAGCTCGGCATTTGCCGGCCGAGAATTTGGATGGCGCCGCGCAAGCCCGGCGCGCGCGGCCCGAGCAGATCTTCCGGTCCCCACAGCCACAACGCGGCGTCATTGATGACCAGAAGCAGCGCGAAGGTGGCGAGCAGCTGGAACAATTCGGACGCGGAATAGATCCGCCGCAGCAAGAGTATTTCGATGAGCGCGCCGATGATGCCGACGACGATCGCGCTCGCGACGATCCCGCCCCAGAAGCCGAGCGCACCGCCGATCGCCGTCACCAGCGTGACGGCGATATAAGTCCCCAGCATGTAAAGCGAGCCATGCGCGATGTTGATGATGCGCGTGACGCCGAAGATCAGGGAAAGCCCGGCCGCGACGAAGAACAGACCGGATGCCGAAGCCAGGCCGTCGAGCGCCTGAAACGCTAGGCCTTCCCAGTTCATCGCGCCTCCGGCGGGCTAGAGCGCGACGGCCTCGATTGAACCGCCATCGCGCCCGCCGTTTTTTTGATTGAGCATGATCTTTTCGGAAAACCGGTATCCACTTTTCCGGATCATGCTCTAATCCGCCGAAGCCGGCCGCAGCTTCTTCACCTCGGCATCAGATGGCAACACGCTTGCGCCATCAACATACTTGAAATCCACCATGGTGCCGCGGCCGTCCTTGAGCGCGAGCTTGCCGACAAAAGCACCGAGCGTCGCCTGATGATCGCTGGCGCGGAACGTGAACGGGCCGAACGGGCCATCGACCTTGAGGCCGGCGAAAGCTTCGATGAGTTTATCGGTGTCGGTCGATCCGGCTTTGGCGATGCCCGCGGCGAGCGACTTGATCGTCAAATAGCCGACGATTGAGCCGACGCGCGGATAATCGTTGTAGCGTTTCTGATAAGCGGCAACGAAGGCTTTGTTCTCCGGCGTATTAACCTCATTCCAGGGATAGCCGGTGACGATCCAGCCGGCCGGCGCTTCATCCTTGAGCGGATCGAGATATTCCGGCTCGCCGCCGAGCAGATCGACCACGACGCGATCCTTGAATGTGCCGCGGGTGCCTCCCTCGCGCACGAATTTGGTCAGATCGCCGCCAAACAAGGCGCTGAAGATCGCATCGGGCTTGGCGTCGTCGATGGCCTGCGCCACCGCGCCAGCGTCAATCTTGCCGAGCGGCGAAGCCTGTTCGGTGACGAATTCCACGTCCGGTTGCTTGGCCTTCATCATTTCTTTGAAGGCTGAGGCGGCGGACTGCCCATATTCGAAATTCGGATAAACCAGCGCCCAGCGCTTTTTCTTTGCCGCAAGCGCGTCCGGCAAGAGCATCGCCACCTGCATGTAGGTCGAAGGCCGTAGGCGGAAGGTATAGCGGTTGCCGTTCGCCCAGGTGATTTTGTCGGTCAGCGGCTCGGCGGCGAGGAAGAAGACCTTTTTCTTGCCGGCGAATTCCGTCACCGCAAGTCCGACATTGGAGAGAAAGGTGCCGGTGAGAATGTTCAGGTCGCCGCCGGTCGTCAGTTCCTCGGCAACGCGCACCGCGTCGCCCGGATTGGCGCCGTCGTCGCGCGAGACGATTTCAAGCTTTTTGCCCAACACGCCGCCGGCGGCGTTGATCTCGTCGACCGCCATTTCCCAGCCCTTCTTATAAGGGTCGAGAAAGGCCGGCTGGCTCTTATAACTATTGAGCTCGCCGATCTTGATCGTCTGTTGCGCAGATGCCGGTACTGCCGCCGCTGACAAGGCAAGCGCAGCAGCGAGAATGACGGGAGCGTAAGCGCGCATAAAACTCTCTCCTATCCGCAGTTTTCCGCGACTTTCGTCCATATCACGCCGCGCCCGCTCCTGCAGCAACGATTGCCTGCATCTTCGCCGCATCAAGCAATTTTCCGTGGCTGATCACATGGGCCGGAAGGCCGTGATAACGGAGCGCCTCGACCTCGTCGGGCTGATCCAGGACCACCAAGTTTGCCGGAGCGCCAACGGACAAGCCAAATCCGTCAAGATTGATCGCTTTGGCGGCATCGAGCGTGATCATGTCGTAGAGCTTGGCGACCTCCCGCCGCGTCATCATCCAGAAGAGATGTGCGGCGAGGAAGGCCACTTCCAGCATGTTGTTGCGGCCAAAGGCATAATAGGCATCGGATATATCGTCCTGGCCGAGGCAAACGCGGACGCCCTCGGCAAGCAGTTCCTTGACCCGCGCGTGCAACGGACCGGTATGCGGATCGGTCACCACAGCGACGCCGGCGATACGCAGAATGCGGGCGAGGCGCTGCACATAGGGCAGCGGGTAAAGGCTCATGGCGCGGCAATGATGCGCGAGCGCCCGGCCGTGCCAGCCGCGCTCGATGGTCTCGACAGCCATCATCTCCAGCGTGCGCAAATCCGGATCGCCGGCGTCGTCGAGCAGCATCGAGACGTCCTTGTTGAATTCCTGCGCCAAATCGAAGCAGGTCCGTATGTGGGCGGCCGCATCGCTGCTGGTGAATTCAATCCAGGGAATGCCGCCGACGACATCGGCCCCGAGCATCATGGCCTGATGCATCAATTCCGCGGCGCCCGGCTCACGCACAATGCCGTCCTGCGCAAAGGCAACGACCTGCAGATCGACGATGCCGCGGAATTCGTCGCGCACGCGGAGAAGCGCTTTGACGCCTTCGAGCCGCGCCTTGCCATCCACGTCGGCGAAAGCGCGGATGTGAAGGTTGCCGTGCAAAGCCGCCAGCGCGACGGCGCGGCGGGCGTTTTCCACGATCCACGACTCGGCGTATTTTTCTTTGATCTTGCTGGCGAGCTCGATGCCGGAGAGTGCCTTGCCCATGCCCTCGCCCTGATAAGCTTTGAGCGCTTCCTCCTCCATCATCGGCAAAGTCCACACCTTGCACAGATGCAGATGCGGATTGACGTACGACTCCGTCACCAGATTGCCGCCGGCGTCGATTTCCGTCGCGCCTTTTCCATCGATCTGCGGCGCAATCGCAGCGATACGTCCGTCCTTGATGCCGATCTCGGCGTGCTGAAGGGCGGAGCCCCGCAGGCGGGCACGACGGATGGCGATGTCAAACGCTTGAGCCATTAACTCGTCCGGACGCGGCAGGAATCTTTAACGCGGGCACATGAAATACAAGGATAGATGCGTGCGCCGCACGCTGCAAATTCCGCGCCGCTGAAAATTGCGAACACCCGCTACCGCAATGGCCAGGGCTGGACTCAAATTGGACTTTCGCGGTATCCGCCTCTGACAGCTCTATCTGATCAGCAATTTCTCAAAAATCGAGGATCGTCATGGAACGTCGGATGTCGAGTATGACTCAAATGGAGATCGCCAAGATCATCGGCGAGCGAAAGCCGGTCATACTTCCGACCGGGGCCACCGAAGCGCACGGTCCGCACATGCCGACCGACACCGATACGCATCAAGCCGAGCATATCGCGCTCAAACTGGCCGAGCGGATCGACGCGGTCGTGGCGCCGCCCGTGGCCTACGGTATCTCCAAGACGTTCGAGTTCTTTCCCGGCACGATTTCGCTGTCGATTCCGACCTATCAAACAATGGTGTTCGAGATCGGCGCGGCGCTGATAAAGCAGGGATTTCATCATCTGATCATTCTGAACGGCAACCGTCCCAGCGGCACCGCCAACGACCAGGTCGCCCGGCATCTGGTCGACGAATTGGACAAGGATTTCGATTTCATCGTTTCGGCTGTCAGCTATTGGGAACCCGCTGCGGCCCGGATTCACGCCATGCGCAAATCGGTGCCGGGCGGCATGGGCCATGGCTGCGAATTAGAGACTGCTTTTCAGCTCGCGACACGTCCGGAACTGGTGAAGATGGGAGAGCTTGTCGGCGCGAAATATGGGCCGGTCGGCTGGGACCTGGTCGCCCCGAGCAATCCCACGCGCACTTATATGCGGCGACCGCGCCCGGCGGCCGGTCATGCCGCCATTTTCGGCGATCCGACCAAAGCTACCGCCGAAGCCGGCGATGCCTTTATCGATGCGGCGGTCGACGGGCTGGTGGAGACTTTCAAGAACCTGCAAGGCTCCTATCAAGAACGGCGTTGAGCGGCAGCGGGTCTGCGTCCGTTGACCGGGTCCGGCCGCCAGCCGAGATCCATCGACGCCAGATGCGCGGCGTGCAGGAGATGCTCGAGCAGCTCGTCGCGCCGGCGCTCGTTCTGCAGCAAAGTCTTGCGTCCGATGAAGCAAAGCGAGGCGATGACGCGGCCGCTCAAGTCGCGGATTGGCGCCGCCATCGAGCCGGTGAATGGCTGAACGTCGGCGATCGTGACGGAATAGCCGCGTTGCCGGATCTCTTCCAGATCCTTACGCAACAGATCGGGATCGGTGATGGTCAGCTCGGTCAGCTTTTCGAGCGGGCGCCGCAGATATTGCTCGATGAAATCCGGTGTTTCAAACGCAAGCAGAACGCGGCCCTTTGAGCCGCAATGCAGCGGGAAGTGGTAACCATATTGCGCCTTGGCAATCTCGGTTGCATAGGGCTGCGCCGAGTAGATGGCCACCGCCTGATCGCGGACGCGCTCCGCCAGTTGCACGGCGATGCCCTCGATCTGCTCCGGCTTCTGCAGATACGGAATCGCCGCCCGCAGCACGCGATGATTGGCCATATAGGTCGCGCCGGCAAACCACAGCGCCGGCCCGATTTCATAACGCTTGGTCTCCGGATCGCGCCGAAGAAAATCGGCCTTGGTGAGCTGGGTGATGATGCGATGGACCGTGGCCCAAGGAAGCCCCATTTCCTGGGTCACGTCGACCACGCGCCCGGGCCGCACCGCCAGATGCTCGATGATCGCCAGCGACCGCGACATGCCCCGCAGGTCTTCCAGACCGTTGCCGTTCTTGCCGGGCTTTCGCGGCTTGCGGCCCGAACGCGCCGTTTTAGCGGCTGCGGGCGGCGGAGATCTCTCAGGCATGCCTCGGTACATGATGAATTTCCCAGCTGGCGTTCGCGCAATCGGCGGGCAGCTCAACCATTCTAACAAACGCCGCGGCGGCGTGTGAGTTGATTGACAGTCCGTCCGTTATGTAGATATCGTATTCGGGTTGCGGATACACGCGTTATTGTGAGGGCCGCCTTTAGAATGAAGCCGCCGCTGTTTCGGTATGAGGCTCCGCGGACCCTCCGGGACGCTGTCGCCGTCCTCTCCAGCGACCCCGATGCAATGGTGCTGGCCGGCGGCCAGAGCCTTGTTCCTGCAATGAATTTCCGGGCCGCCAATCCCTCCCTGCTGGTCGACATCCAGCATGTCGAGGGCCTCAAAGGCATCGCCGTCGACGGAGAGACCATCGTCATCAAGGCGATGACCCGCCATCGCGAGCTCGAGCTGCATGCGGACGTGCGCCGGGCCAATCCGCTGATCGCCGAAACCATGCAGCATGTCGCCCATGTGCCGATCCGCAATCGCGGCACGGTGGTCGGCAGCCTTTGCCACGCCGACCCGTCGGCCGAGATGCCGCTTTTGTTTGTCCTGTTGGACGGCACGCTGGTCGCAGCCGGTCCCGGCGGAACGCGCCAGATCCCGGCTGCGGATTTTTTCCAATCCTTTCTCACCACCGCGCGCCGCCAGGACGAGATCATCGTCGAGGCGCGGCTTCCGGTTTTGCCCGCCGGCGCGGGCTGGGCTTTCGATGAGGTGACGCGACGGCACGGCGACTATGCGCTGGTCGGCATCGGCTGCGTGCTGACGCTCGACGGCAACGGCCGCGCGCAAAATGTACGGCTTGCCGCCTGCGGGACTTCCGATCGCCCGGTGCGCCTGGAGGCCGCCGAAGCCGCGCTCAATGGCAGCCTTTTCACGGCCGCCGATCTCGATGCCGCCGCGCGGGTATCCGCCGACGCCGTGACGCAAACCGACGATATGAATACCTCGATGTCTTATCGGCGGCGGGTTCTGGGCGGATTGATCCGCCGGCTCGTGCCGATCGCGGCAGGCCGTGCACGCGGGGGAAATCGGCAATGAGGCGTTCTGCGATCCGACCGTCAATTCCCGAACGGTCGGAAGATCCGCGCGTCGAAGTCGCGTTGACCGTCAACGGACAGTCCGTGCGGCGCACGGTCAGCGTGCGTTTGCTGCTGAGCGATTTTTTGCGGCATGAGCTTGGGCTTACCGGCACGCATGTCGGCTGCGAACACGGCGTTTGCGGCTGCTGCACGGTGCATATCGA
>CAWHPH010000023.1:0-18120 GCA_963831135.1 uncultured Alphaproteobacteria bacterium | reverse complement strand
CCAGTTCTGACCCCACCTCCCGAAAAATGCTGTGGCGGTTACGACACGTCTCGCCATTACCGGCGAGAGGGAGCGACCGCGTCGTCGCGCGCTGACCGTGGTTCAGCTATGGGATGGGCGAAGACGTCTTTGCGAAAAATGCCATTGCCACAATGACGATTGAAAGTGGGGATGTGGTGCCGCGCGCGGTTGCGGTGAAGACGTTCGTCGTGGGGGCCGTCATCGGCGCGCTGCTCATGGCCGCGCAGTGTGCGTTCGCGGCCGATGACATCGTCGCGACAAGGGCGCCGGCAATTCCCAATAGCCTTCCCTCCTCCGCCTGGACGGGGTTCTACGCCGGTGGTCATCTCGGTTATGCATGGGGGAGCTCGAACTGGACCGCGAGCACGCCCGCAATGCCGGCGCCGAGCACGTCCGGCGCGCTCAATTTGTTTCAGCCTTTTAACGCCTTCGACGAAACAGGAAGCTTCTTCACGGGACTGCAAGCCGGCTACAACTACGCGCTGCCAAACCGCTTTGTCCTCGGCGCGGAGGTCGACGCTTCATTTCCGAGCTTCTTGGGCAATTCAGGCGTTTCCATCGGCGGCACTTCGACCTTCGCGTCGCCGACGCTCGGCGCGGTCAGCTATAGCGAGACGGTTCTATCGTCAGGCACCGTCAGGGGCCGTTTCGGCTATGCCCCCGGGAGCTGGCTGTTTTATGCAACGGGCGGGTTCGCCTGGACCTACGACCGCCAGACGCTGACGCAGCTTGCCACCGGTGCAAGCGAGCAGCCGTTTTTATGGCGGCTCGGCTGGGCGGCCGGCGCCGGCGTCGAAGTCCCGGTGGCGCCGCACTGGACCGCGCAGCTCGAATATCTGTTCACAGACTACGGCAACAGCAGCACAACCTTCGCCGCGGGCGCCCAGCGGATCGATTCCAACTTCGCCCCGCAAGAGCTGCGCGCCGGCCTGAACTATCAATTCGGCAACGATCAGCAGCCGGCGCCAGTGCTCGTTAAAGCACGGACCTCGCCCGATCTCGACAACGTCAACTTTCACGCCCAAACCACGTTCCTCGAACAAGCTTATCCGGCGTTCCGCTCGCCCTATCAGGGGCCGCAAAGTCTGCCGGGCGGCGGCCAGGGCCGCGAGACTTGGGACCTGGCGCTGGCTGCCGGCGTGCGCTTGTGGAAGGGTGCCGAGCTATGGGTCAACCCCGAGATCGACCAGGGATTCGGGCTCGACAGCACGCTCGGCATTGCCGGTTTTACCAGCGCAACTGCATTCAAGATCGGATCCACGTTTCCTTATTCGCGCATTCAACGGACCTTCGTCCGCCAGACGATCGATCTCGGCGGCGAAACGCGCAAGATGGACGCCGACTTCAATCAGTTCGCCAATTCGCAGACCGCCAACCGGCTCGTCATCACGATTGGGAAATTCTCGGTTTCTGATGTATTCGATACCAACAAATATGCGCAGAATCCGCGCAAGGATTTTATGAATTGGGCGTTGATCGATGCCGGGTCATTCGACTACGCCGCCGATGCCTGGGGTTACACGTATGGCGCTGCCGCCGAGTGGTATCAGGGAAATTGGACTGTGCGCGGTGGGCTGTTCGACCTTTCGATTGTGCCCAACAACGTCGAACTTGATCCAACATTTGCGGAGTTCCAGTGGATCGGTGAAATCGAGCGGCGTTACGACTTTTGGGGGCATCCGGGCAAGATCGCGGTCACCGGTTTCCTCAGCCGCGGCGGCATGGGGAGCTTCGCCAATGCGATCGCATTGGCCGCGATTACCGGCGGCCCGGCGGACATCGCCGCCGTCCGCCAATATCAAAGCCGCGGCGGGGTCGCCATGAATCTCGAACAGGAGATCACACCCGATCTGGGCGTGTTCATGCGCGCCGGCTGGACGGACGGCAACGTCGAGCCGTACGAATACACCGACATTGACCGCACCATTGCCGGCGGCGTCTCGATCGCCGGCAAGCAATGGGGCCGGCCCGACGACACCGTCGGCATCGCCGGCATCGTCAACGGCATTTCCGGCGTGCACCAAGCGTTCTTCAATGCCGGGGGTTTGGGAATTCTCATCGGCGACGGGCAGTTGCCGCACCCCGGCCTCGAGCAGATCGTCGAGGCCTATTACAGCTATGCCCTGACCGCCTCGTGGCGGGTCAGCGCCGATTATCAACTCGTCGTCAATCCGGCCTACAACACCGACCGCGGACCGGTGAATGTTTTCTCCGGCCGCGTCCATGCCCAATTCTGACATAGACAGGCGGTGATCGCCCCGGCTAAGCAGGCGCGCGACGGCAATCCTGCGCCGCGCGTCCGCAGCGACAAAGCGTGAGCATGCCGGCGGGGAAGGTGAATGGCCGCAGAGCTTGATGGTCCCCGGCTAGCACCGCGCTCGGGCGCCGCGCGCCAGCTTGTCGTATTTCTTCACGGCTACGGCGCCGACGGCAACGATCTGATCGAGATCGGCCGGGTATGGCAGCAGCTGCTGCCGCAGGCGGCGTTCGTTTCGCCGCATGCGCCGGAGCCGTGCGGACAAGCTCCGGTCGGGCGGCAGTGGTTTCCACTGACCTTCCGCGATCCGAACGAGCGCTGGGTCGGCGTCAACCAGGCGCGGCCGATGCTGGAGCGCTTCATCGACGCAGAGCTCGGCCGCCTCGGCTTGCCGCCCTCGGCGCTGGCGCTTGTGGGTTTCTCGCAGGGCACCATGATGGCCCTGCATCTGGGGCTGCGCCGCGCGGTCGCGCCGGCGGCGATCGTCGGCTATTCGGGCCTCTTGGTAGTGCCGCCGGACGGCGACCTGGAAAAATTCGCGGCCGAGATCAAAGCGCGGCCGCCGGTGCTTCTGGTGCACGGCGACCAGGACGATCTGATCCCGCCGCAAGCCTTGTTCCAGGCGGCGCAGGGCCTCGCGGCGCTCGACGTACCGGTCGAATGGCATATGTCCGCCGGTGTCGGTCATGGCATCGACCCGGAGGGGTTGCGCCATGGCGGCGAATTCCTGGCGCGAAATTTCGACGCCAAGCGGTGATTGGCTTAAGTGCCGGGCAGGGCTTCACAATCCTGTCACGCCTCCCTATAAACTAGGGGTCTAAAGCCGCACTGCGGCAAGTGAGTCGCGATAGGAACGTGGTCTTGAACGCTCACGTATCGCCATCGGGGTTTCCAGCGCTGGTGTTGAACGCGGACTTTCGTCCGCTGAGCTACTACCCGCTCTCGCTGTGGTCCTGGCAGGACGCCATCAAGGCGGTCTTTCTCGAACGGGTGAACATCGTCGCCAATTACGACCGGGCGGTGCGCAGCCCGAGCTTCGAAATGAAGCTGCCGAGCGTGGTGTCGCTCAAGACCTTCGTGAAGCCATCCACGCATCCGGCATTCACACGCTTCAATGTGTTCCTGCGCGACCGCTTCAGTTGCCAATATTGCGGCGAGCGCGATGACCTGACCTTCGATCATCTCTTGCCGCGTTCCCGCGGCGGTCACACCACCTGGGACAACGTCGTCGCCGCATGCTCACCCTGCAATCTGAGAAAGGGCAATCTGACGCCCGACGAGTCGAAGATGTGGCCGTCGCAACGGCCCTTCCAACCGTCGGTGCAGCACCTGCACCGCAATGGCCGGTTGTTCCCACCCAACTATCTGCACGATAGCTGGCTCGATTACCTTTATTGGGACACCGAGCTCGATCCATAAGCGCGCGGACCGCGGGTTCGGCCAAACAACCGCAGGGGGCGCCGCGGCCTAGAGGCTTGTGCGCGAGCCTGATTCAGACCAAGCTTGGGTCTGGGCGACGGTCTTAATAAGCTCTGCTGCGATCAAAACAGCGCCGAAAAGACCATCAAATGCGGTGCATTCCGGAGGAAGCTGGAAATGAAGGACGGAGCGCGACAAACCGGGGGGGAGGCGATACGCCTTGGGCCTCGACAGAGAAGACTTGGCCACGCGGCGTTGTTGGTGGCGGGCGCAACGCTGGCCGTTTTGAGCGCTGCTCACGTCTATGCCGCCGAAACGCCGATTAAGATCGCGCTCATTGCCGATAAGACCGGCCCGCTCGAAGCCTACGCCAAGCAAACGTCCGCCGGCTTCGCCATGGGACTCGATTATGCCACCGGCGGCACGATGATGGTCGAAGGCCACAAGCTGATCGTCATTGAGAAGGACAGCCAGACCAAGCCCGATGTCGGCCGCAATCTTTTGAACGAAGCTTACAACGATGACGGCGTCGACATCGCGGTCGGCGGCACGAGCTCGGCCGTGGCGCTCGCCATGTTGCCAGTCGCGCTCGACAATAAAAAGATTTTCATCGTCGAGCCGGCGGTTGCCGACTCCATCACCGGTTCCCACTGGAACCGCTACATCTTCCGCACCGGCCGCAACTCCACCCAGGACGCCGTCTCCAACGCGCTCGCGATCGGCAAGCCGGGAACGGTGGTCGCGACGCTGGCGCAGGATTACGCCTTCGGCCGCGACTTCGTCACCGCCTTCAAGACGGCGCTCGCCTCGACCGGCGCCAAGCTGGTGTTCGAGGAATACGCGCCGCCGCTGACGACCGACTTTACCGCGCCCATTCAGCGTGTGTTCGACGCGCTCGGTAAGGAGCAGGGCCGCAAGATCATCTTCGTCAACTGGGCCGGTGGCGGCAATCCGCTGGCGGCGCTCAAAGCGATGGGGCCCGAGCGATTGGGTATCGAGATCTCGACCGGCGGCAACATCCTGCCGGCGCTGGTCGCCTATAAGGACTTCCCCGGCCTGGAAGGCGCCGCCTATTACTATTACGAGATTCCGAAGAATCCGGTGAACGACGCGCTGGTCGCGGAGAACAAGAAGAAATTCAACGGCGCGCCGCCGGATTTCTTCACCTGCGGCGGCTTCATCGCTGCGCAGGCGGTAGTCCTAGCGCTGAAAAAGACCGGCGGCTCAACCGATCCCGAGAAGCTGATCGCCGCCATGGAAGGCATGGCTTTCGATTCGCCGAAGGAGACCGTGCTGTTCCGCAAGGAAGACCATCAGCTGCTGCAGCCGATGTATGGCTTCAAGATCAAAGTCGACCCGAACGTGCCCTGGGCGATCCCTGAGCTCACGCACGTGATCACCATGGACGAGATGAAGATCCCGATCGCCAACAAGCGGCAATAAGAACGGCATGCGGCGTGGGGCGGGGTTCGTGACCTAGAGCGCAATCGCTTCAGATTGAATCGATTGGCGCTCTAAGATTTTGGTGGAGCATGATCTTTTCGGAAAACCGGATTCCACTTTTCCGGATCATGCTCTAGGGTCGCCGAATGAACGACGACGTCCCTGCTCTATCGACCCGCGATCTGACGATCAATTTCGGCGGGCAGATCGCGGTGAATGCCGTGACCTGCGCGTTTCACAAAGGAACGCTGACCGCGATCGTCGGTCCCAACGGCGCGGGCAAAACGACTTATTTCAATTTGATCTCGGGGCAATTGCGCCCGACCGGCGGCAGCGTGAGCCTGTTCGGCAAGGACATCACGCGGCTGGGCGCGCCGGACCGTACGCGGCTCGGTCTCGGCCGCGCCTTCCAGCTGATCAATCTCTATCCGAGCCTCACCGTGTTCGAGAATGTGCGGCTCGCGGTGCAGTCGGTCGCGCAAATCCGCTTCGATTGTTTCAGCATCGCGGCGCGCAACACCGCCGTGCGCGACGAAGCGCTGCACTGGCTCGACCGCGTCAAGCTCACGCCGCGTGCCGACTTGGCGGTGGCGGCGCTGTCGCACGGCGACCAGCGGAAACTCGAGGTCGCCATCCTGCTTGCGCTCAAGCCGCGCGTCCTGATGTTCGACGAGCCGACGGCCGGCATGAGCCTCGATGAGATCCCGACGATTCTCGATCTGATCGAGGAGATAAAACGCGAGACTTCACAAGACCGTGCTGCTGGTCGAGCACCGGATGGATGTCGTCACGCGGCTCGCCGACCGCATCATCGTCCTGCAGGATGGAATGCTGATCGCAGACGGGCCGCCGGCGGAAGTCGTGGCGCTGCCGGAAGTGCAGCAAGCCTATCTCGGCGTGCATGGCGCCGGCGAGTTGCGGCGCGGGTCGGCGCAATGACCACGACCGGCGACGCGCTGCTGCGGCTCGAAGGCGTTTTTACCAATATCGGCCGCTATCGCATCCTGCATGGTGTGGATTTTGCCGTCCGCCGCGGACGCGTCACCGCGCTGTTGGGGAGGAACGGCGCCGGCAAGACCACGACCTTGCGCACCATCATGGGATTATGGAAGGCGCGGCTCGGCAAAATCGTTTTCGACGGCCAATCGATCGCCGCGCTGGAGACGCCGCATATCGCCCGCCTCGGCATCGCCTACGTGCCGGAAAATATGGGCATCTTCGGCAAACTGACCGTGCGCGAGAATATGCTGCTCGCGACCGGCCGCAGCGGCTTTGCGCAAGCGCAGCTCGAGCGCGTGCTGGAAAGCTTTCCGGCGCTGAAGGTGAAATGGGACTCGCCCGCCGGCTCCTTGTCCGGCGGGCAGAAGCAGATGCTGGCGATCGGGCGCGCCATCATCGAGCCGCGCCGCTTGCTGCTGATCGATGAGCCGACCAAAGGACTGTCGCCGGCGATGGTGGATCAGCTCGTCGCCGCACTGCTGCGGCTCAAGCGCGAGCACACCACCATCCTGCTGGTCGAACAGAATTTTCGTGTGGCTGAGGCGGTCGGCGACGATGTCGCGGTCATGGACGAAGGGCGCACCATCCATACCGGCGAGATGGCGGCGCTTGCGGCCAATCATGCGCTGCAGCACCGGCTCCTGGGCCTGAGCGTGGCGGACAGCGCATGAGCAGCGACTGGCGCAAGCGATTGCAGCAATGGGCGCCGTATGCGCTCACGCCGCTCGTGGTGATTGCCGCCCTCCCGGCGATCGGACCCGGGCCCTGGCTGACGCTGACGATCGCCGGGCTCACCATGGGCATCATGCTGTTCATGGTGGCCGCCGGGCTGACGCTGATCTTCGGCCTGATGGACGTCTTGAATTTCGCGCATGCGGCTTTCGTGGCCGTGGGCGCCTATATCGCCGTGTCGGTACTCGGCCCGCTCGCCGGCTGGACCAACGACACCTCGCTTGCGCTCAACCTCGCCGCCCTGTTGCTGGCGCTGGTCGCGGCCGCGATTGCCAGCGGCGCGCTTGGCTTTGTGTTCGAGCGCGTCATCATCCGCCAGGTCTATGGCGCGCCGCTGCGGCAGATCCTGATCACGATCGGCGCGCTGACCGTGATCGAGCAATTGATCATCGTCATCTGGGGGCCGCAGGCTATCCCGCTGCCGAAGCCGGCGATGCTGCGCGGCAGCGTCTTCATCGGATCGTCGTCGATCGAGACTTACCGCCTGTTCGCGCTCTGTGTCGGGCTTGCGGTGGCGCTGGCGATGCATCTCTTTCTCACCCGGACGCGGCTTGGCCTGGTGGTGCGCGCCGGCGTCGAGGATCGCGAGATGATCCAGGCGCTCGGCTATCACATCCGCCGCGTCTTCATCGGCGTGTTCATGGCGGGCACGGCGCTCGCCGGCATGGGCGGGATGATGTGGGGGCAGTACCAGGCCGTGGTCTCCAGCCAGATCGGCGACAGCATGACCATCCTTGTCTTCATCATTCTGATCATCGGCGGGCTTGGCTCGGTCGGCGGCTGTTTCATCGGCGCCGTCCTCGTCGGCCTGACCGCCAACTATGTCGGCTTTCTGGCGCCGAAACTGGCGCTCGGATCGAACATTCTGCTGATGGCGCTGATCCTGTTATGGCGGCCGCGCGGCTTGTTCCCGCTCGCCGAGCATTGAGGCGGCGATGGCGGCACCGATCAACGAAGCCGTGCAGCAAGCGTCGGAAAAGGCGATCGCAGCGCCGGCCGACACTTCGAAGCCGCAAGGCGATCGCCGGCGCGCATCCGCGCTGAGCTGGCTCGTGTCGGACGATCCGCCCGGACGCCCTCTGCTTAACGCGCTGATGCTGGTCATCCTGGCGGTGCTCTTATTTGCTCCTTTCCTGTTTCCCGGCTCCAAGGCGCTGGACGTCGCTTCGCGCATCTGCATTTTCGTCATCCTGGTCGCGAGCTACGACCTCATGCTCGGCTTCACCGGCATCGTATCGTTCGCGCACACGATGTTTTTCGGCATCGGCGCCTATGGCGTGGCGATCATGCTCGCCAAGGGCTGGGACGGCTGGATCGGCGTCATCCTGGGAGCGCTGATCGGCGCGGTGGTCTCCTTGCTGATCGCCGCGGTGATCGGGCTCTTGAGCCTGCGCGTGCGCGCGATCTTCTTTTCCATGATCACGCTCGCGGTCGCCGCCTTCGCCCAGATCGTCGCCGAGCAATGGCGGACGCTGACCGGCGGCGAAGACGGGCTGACCTTCAGTGTGCCGGTTATTCTCAGCCGCGGCTTCCGGCTCGTGCCCGATCGGGTCATGGGCGTCGTGATCAACGGCCGCGTCATCACCTATTACCTGACCTTCGCCGTAACGCTGGTACTGTTTCTGGTCATGCTGCGGATCGTCAATTCGCCGTTCGGCCTGGTGTTGCGCGCCATAAGGGAGAACGAATTCCGCGTCGAGGCGATGGGTTACCGGGTGGTCGCCTACCGTACGCTGGTGTGCATGATTTCCGCCGTCATGGCGTCGCTCGCGGGCTCCCTGATGGCGCTGGTGCTCGGTTACAACGGTCCGGACGCGACCCTTTCCTTCACGCTGATGCTCGACATTCTGCTGATGGTCGTCATCGGCGGCATGGGGACGCTGTACGGCTCCGTCGTCGGCGCCATCATCGTCGTGTTGGCGCAGTATTATTTGCAGAATGCGATGGGCGCGATGAGCGACCCGATGGCCGGAATGCCGGTCTTGTCGGCGCTGTTTCACCCCGACCGCTGGCTGTTGTGGCTCGGGATCATCTTTATCCTGATCGTGACATTCCTGCCCCAGGGCATCGTCGGCCGCCTGCGGCGGAAACGGTAGGGGGCCGTTGACGGAAGCCTTGCCCAGGTGAGATCGGCTGTGGCGATCGCGCCGTGGCGCCGCCGCGATCGGTATTTTGCTGCATTGTCATGTGCGTTTTGGCTCGCCGTCAGCAATGCGGACGACGATTAGGCCGCATGTTCCTTGCGCGCGCCGGCGAAGACCGGCGCCACTTCGGCCATGAAGCGCGCCATCTCGTCCCTGACCTGACCGTGCGGCTTTAAGCCCACATTGAAGTAGAGGATCACCTCGTCGAAGCCGGCGGCTTCAACCTTCTTCAGAACTTCGGTGATGCGCGCGGACGAGCCGAGCAGCACGGAATTTTCCGTCAGATCCTCCGGCTTCACGTTCTGCAACCGCTCCACCATGCCGACGAAATAGCGATAGCTCGGCGGCGCGGTCTTCGGATCGCCCGGGAAGGCCGGGATCACGCATTCCTTGTAGTACCGGATCTGACGCGCGCGCTGGGCATCTTCCTGCGCCTTGTCGTCGGCAAAATGGGTGAAGTAGCTGCACATCAGCCGGCCGGGCTTCTGGCCGTGCTTGGCGCAGGTCTCGTGATAGAGATCGGCCACCTGCTTGAGCCCGCCATAGCTGATGGCGGCGGCAAAGGGCGCGACGATCAGGCCGCAGCCCAAGCGGGCGGCAAGCTCGATCGACGGCTTGGAGAACGATCCGACATAGGTCGGCAGCGGCCGCTGCACCGGCTTGGGCGTGATGCGCACGTCGTCGAACGAATAATGCTTGCCGTGATGCGAGATGCGGTCGTCGGCTGCCCAGAGCCGCCGCACCAGCTCGAGCCCCTCCTCGAAGATCCCCTGGTTGTCCGCGAACGAGACATGGAACGGCAGATATTCGCGCTGGTCGTAACCGCGGCCGCAGGCGAAGTCCACGCGCCCGCCGGAGAGAAGATCGAGCGTCGCCCATTGCTCGGCGACGCGGATGGGGTGGTGCAGCGGCAGCACCGTCACTGCCGGCGCAAGCCGGATGTTGGTGGTGTTGGCGGCGACATAGGCCAGCACGAGGTCCGGGCAGGAGAGAACGCCGAGCGAATTGAAATGATGCTCGCCGATCCAGGCCGAGTGCATGCCAAGCTTGTCGGCATAGAGCGCCTCGGCGGTGATGTCGGTCACGAACTGATTGGAGGAGCGCTTATTGTCGGCATAGTGGTTGTCGCTCAGCGTGAAATAACCGAAATCCATCGTCTGCTCCTCGAGTTGGTGTTGCATTGGCGTGCGGCCGCGAACGGCCGCACGCATTGGGTCGCGCCTTACCGGATCAATCGCGTCCGGCGTCCATGATCGCCTGCGCCAAGCGCTTCGGATTGGAAAAGCACAGCTCGTGACTGCCGGGCACCTGAACAAGCCTGAACAAGCCGAGCTTCTGCGACAGCCGCGGATGCCACGGATAATGATGCGGCAGCGAGGTGTCTTCGGTGCAGTTGATGTAGGACTTCGCGATCTGCATATCCGCCGGATTTGTTTTCAGCGAGATCTTGTCGGAAAACGTTTTCAGCGGATGCGGATTGAGAATGTCGTAGGCCTTCTGCGCGGCTGCGAGATCGGCATCGTTGATGAACGCTTCGCGCCAGATCGGAAACGGCAGCACCACCGAGCCGTCGCCGCGCTGGGCCGCCACCGCGTCGAACAGTGCCACATAAGGCGGCGGCACCATATCGTTGAGGCTTTCGCCGTTATCGGGAACGAAAGCGTTCCAATAGATCAGACGGTGGATTCTCTCCGGGACCTGATCGGCCACGCCGGTAATGACCATGCCGCCATAGCTGTGGCCGACCAGGATCACGTCCTTCAGATTCTTTTCGTTGAGATAGTCGACGATCGATTTGATCGCCTCTTTCAGGCCCACTGTTTTGACGTCGCCCGGCCGGTTGCCGGCGATGGTCGGCGTGTGCACCTCGTGACCGGCTGCGCGGATGGGAGCCGCGGTCGGCTCAAGCTCGGCGCCGGTATGCCAGGCGCCGTGAACAAGCACATAAGTCGCCATGCTGCATTCCTCCCCTTGGTTCGGGTCTCAAGCGGACCCCTTTGCACTCCCGACCATAACGAAGGTCGGCGAGGTGAACCATACCGGTGAATAATAGTTGAAAATGCATCTGTTGTAAATGCAATAATTGAGCCGGGATCGCTCCCGCCGGCGGCACATTTTGACCGGTGCGGCAAATTCAATTAGACGAGAGCGTCGGCGCCAGGACGTGCAAACTCGTGAAAGATCCCGCCACCCTCGATCTCGACAATTATCTGCCGTATCTGGTGAATCGGGTCGGCACCATCATTGCCGATCAGTGGGGCGGCGAAGCGCTGGCGCCCTATCGATTGAGCATCGCGATGTGGCGGGTCATGGCGGTGTTGGCCAGCAAGGGCGGTCAGCGGCAGATCGACCTCGCCGACCTGACCAGCATCGAGGTTTCCACGCTGTCGCGGCTGGTAACGCGGCTCGTGCGCATGGGGATCGTGTCACGCACCCGCTCCGCCAGCAGCACCCGTGAAGTCGTGGTCAAGCTCACGGCCAAGGGCAAGGCGCAGGTCGCCCGGCTGGTCCCGCTGGCGCGCGACTATGAGGCGGCGGCCATCGCCGTCGTGCGGCCGGAGGAACTGGCGACGGTGAAAAGCGCACTGCGCCGCATGTATGCCAACATGAAGGCCCGGCAGCCCACGACCGGCGCCGCACGCGCGACGCTCCGGCGCGCTGGCCGTCGACGCTCGCCGCTGGCCGCGGAATAATTGCGCAAGGCCTTTCCGTTCGAGCCTGGGAATTGCGGCTTGCGCCATCGGTTGATCGCCTGGGCGGGGCGAGATGCGACGATGGATGGCCCGCGGTTCGGACAAGTCGGCGGTGTTGGCAGGCGGAGATTGCGGACTCCGCCGCATGCCCCTGAATTTATTGCGGCCATCGCGATTCAGACATACGCTTTCGCGCGCTACTGCCGGCAAGAACGACAATCCTTGTGATAAAACTTTGGGGGAAACGATGGCGGGTGGGCCGGAGATTCAGGTTTCGCGTCTGCTCGACGAGCGCGGCGTCGGCGCGTTCCAGATCCGATTGCTGGTCTGGGCGATTCTGCTCTCGCTGATCGACGGCTACGACATTGCCGCGATCGCCTTTGCCGCGCCGCATCTGGTCGCCTCCTGGGGTATTCCGCGCAGCGCGCTCGGGCCGGTGCTGAGCGCGAGCAACATCGGCGTTTTGTTCGGCTCGGCGATTTTCGGCTGGATCGGCGACCATTACGGCCGCAAGCCGGCCTTGATCGGCGCCAACCTCATGTTCGGCATTTTCACCTTCATCGCCGCCTATTCGGCCGATCTGACGCAATTATTCTGGCTGCGGCTGATCGCGGGTCTCGGCATCGGCGGCGTCATTCCGAACCTGGTGGCGATCTGCACCGAATCGGCGCCGCGCAATCTGCGTGCGACGCTGCCGATCATCGCGGTCGGCTGCGTGCCGATGGGCGGCGCACTCGGCGGCATGGTCAGCGCGTTTCTCGTTCCCGTTTATGGCTGGCAGATCCTGTTTCAGATCGGCGGCATCGTGCCGATCGTGATCGCGCTCGCCGCCGTCATGAACCTTCCGGAATCGATCAAATACATGGCGCTGCATGAGAGCCAGCGCGCGAAGATGACCAAGGTGATCGCGGCGCTGCGGCCCGGCTTTACCGTGCCGGCGAACGCGCGCTTCGTCATCGAGGACGAAAGGCAGACGCCATCGTCGAACCCGGTTTATCTGTTTCAGCATGGCTTATGGCTGATCACGCCGCTGTCGTGGCTGCTCTTCGCGCTCAACCTGATGGGCTATTTCTTCCTGTCGGGCTGGACGCCGACGCTGTTGACCGCGGCCAAGCTGCCGCCGGCGACCGCCGCGATCGCGGCAGCGCTGCTGCAGGTCGGCGGCACCGTCGGCGCGCTCTCCATGTGCTGGTGGCTGCAGCGGCATCGATTCCTTGCCATCTCGTTGTTGTTCGTGCTGGCCGTCCCGGTCGTCGGCTCGATCGGCTTTGCCGGCCTCACCTCGCAAGCCGCCTTGCTGGCGGCGACCTTCTTCTCCGGCTTCATCGTGCTCGGCATTCAGATCGGCATCAACGTGGTCGGCGCCATGCTCTACCCGACCTCGCTGCGCGCCAACGGATCGGGCTGGCAGCTCGGCCTTGGCCGCATCGGCTCGATCGTCGGGCCGCTCCTGGGCGCTTTGTTCGTCGGCCTTCCGGTGCAGCAGCTTTACATGTGGTCGGCGCTGCCCTTCGCCGCCGGCGCCGTCGTCTGCTTCGCCATCCATGTGCTCAACACGGCGCGGCTCAAGGCCCATCCGGAATTGGCCAAGGCGCAGTAGGCGCCTTGTCATTCCGGGGCCGAGCATTTGCGAGGAGCCCGGAATCCGTATTCCCGTTGGGTTCATATTCTGCCCGGACAGTGTTTATGGATTCCGAACTCGCCGCCAACCAAGTCGGCTGTTGCCGACTTCGCACTTTGTTGCCGAACTCGGGAACACCCGAGTTCGGTAGCGATCCGGAATGGCGGCTCTGTCAAAACGGCTCGTAGCCGCGCAGCGCCGGGATCACCTGCTCGCCGAACAGGCGGATCGAGCGCATCAGATCGGGCTCGGGCAGATCGGCGAAATTGAACTCGCCCATGAAGGTGTTGAACAGGCCGGCCTCGGCGGCGGCGCGGATTTTTGCTGCGACCGTCTCCGGCGAGCCGATGAAAACGAGATCGTGTTCGAGCAAATAATCGGGATTGAAGACATTGCGCATGATCTCGGACGCGCCGGGCTCGCCGCGCCCGATGAACATCTTGGCAAAGGCGGCCACGCGCTCTTCGAAGCTTTCGCCCGGCTGCGGCGGCGCCAGGAAGCCTTCGTAGGCGCGGCTGGCGCGGAAGAGCGCAACGTCGAGCGCGTGCCGGTCGGTCTCGTCGACATAGCAGACCGAGCTATAGGCGATGTTCGGCTTGCGCGGCCATCCGGCACGCTGCCAGTTTTCCAGAAACACACGATAGCGCGGCGCGGCGTCGGCGCGCGGATAGACCAGAAAATAACCGGGATTGATGCCGTGCCGGGCGCAGAATTCGAGCGTCTGCGGATCGCGGCTCATCATCCACAGCGGCGGGTGCGGCCGTTGCACGGGCTGCACCGCAAGCTCAGCCGAGTCCGTATGGAAGGTCTCGCCGTGAAACGAGAAAGGCTGGGTCTCGCCGAAGGCCGCCCGCAGATAGGCGACGAATTCCAAGGTCGGCGATTTGCGCTGCCCGTAATCGAGGCCGAACGGCCGGAAATAATCGGGGTTGATGCCGGGCACGAGGCCGAGCTCCAGGCGCCCGCCGAGCATCTGATCGACGATCGCAATCTCTTCGGCCAGCCGCAGCGGATGATAGAGCGGCACGACATAGCCCATCGGCCCGATGCGCAGCCGTTTGGTGCGCGCGCCGGCGCCCACCGCATAGAGACTTGGCGAGGACATCCAGCTCTCGTCGGGCCGGAAATGATGCTCGACGCAGAAGGCATGATCGAAACCGACGTCGTCACACAAAGCGAGCTCGCGCCAGAGCTGCTCGTAACGCTCATGCGGCGTCATGCCGGGCTTGGCCCAGACATGGGAAAAATGCGCGAATTTCATCGAAGCGAGCCGATCGACCGCGTGGTGCGCTCTAAACGACCATCACCGAGCGGCAAGCTGCTTATCGCTTACGGGGTGCGGACGCAAGAAACGCTGGCAGCCGCGATCGGCAAAGCGTGGACGCCCGCCCATTATTTTGGACTTCCAAATGAGCCCGGCGTCGGTCGCCTAGCTGTCGCCTGAAAGACGCTTGAAGTCGGCAAGCACGGCGGCAATCAGTTTTTGTCTGCGCGGATCCTGCGCTGGGGACATTGCCGCAAAGAGATTGAGGAGATAGCGGGCCTTTTCGGCGGCCTCATGCCAGTTCGCCGCCGGCGCCGCAAGCAAGTGCGCCTCCAATTCGTCCTGCTGAAGACGCAAGGCCTTCTCGTTCGCTTCCACGTCCGCCAGGAGCCGTCGAAGCTCGGTCGCCTTCTGCGCAGCCATTCCGCGATGGTGGTCGAGGTCGATCGTCTTCTCGGTCACGATCCCATACCGTGACGGGGCAGCGGATATTCGTCGCTTTCATACAAACGGCGAATGTCGTCGCTGCCGTATCTCTGCTCATCCACTTCGAGATAGGCGCCGACGAGGCATTCCCGCGGCATATCCTCAATGGCGAAACGGATGGCTTGAGCGGCTTGCGCAAATCGCCGGTAACCGAACGGCTGGCGCCGGGGCAGCCGCCTTCGTGTGGGGAACAGCTCCGCCGCGGCATTATAGTCAAATTCGGTCATTGGTCCGGCCTCGCGAAGCGGGATTAAGCATCACCTGAAAGACATCATTCGGTTGTTTGAATGTAAGATCAAAATGCGCCGTTACCAGTCCGGCGAGAGACATTGTGAACGGAAATCGATGGGCTGGGCGATGGCGTTTATTGGTCGTTTTCGCCTTGTGGACGTGCAGAGCCACTCAGTGTAAGATGCCGTTATCAACGACATAGAGCGTTGCGGCTGCATATACGCCGAACGAGGCCGTCATTCGCGGCGGCTATACTCACGCGAGGCGCGAAAGGGCGCCTGTCCGTCAAAAGACACTGCTTTGGCGCTCAAAGCCTCAAAGGCGATCAGGCGTCAAAGGCGCTTAGGCATCAAAGGCGCTTAGGCATCAAAGGCGCCTGGGCGTCAAAGATTGGGCGCCTTGGCCGCGCGAAAGGCCGGCCCGGCGCGCCATCATCAGCCATGGAGGCAATTCTGAACAATAGACCGGAAACCGGCGCGAGCGGCGCGATGACCGACGTGCGCGCCTTGACCCAGAGTCTGGCGCGCTATCGCGAACCAAATCTGGCGCGCAGCGTCGTCGAAATTCTGATCACGGTTGGACCTTACGTCCTCCTTTGGCTGCTGGCGTGCCTGTCACTTCGTATCGGGTATGGGCTTTATTTGTTGCTGGCCATTCCTGCGGCGGGCTTTCTTGTTCGTTTGTTCATGATCCAGCACGATTGCGGCCACGGATCGTTCTTTCGCCATCGTCTGGTGAACGACTGGGTTGGACGCGTCATCGGCGTGTTCACGCTGACACCCTACGATTTCTGGCGGCGGGCGCACGGCATTCATCATGCGACCTCGGGCAATCTCGATCGGCGCGGCATCGGCGACATCGATACGCTCACCGTGCGCGAATATCTGGCCCTGTCGCGCTGGCGCCGGCTCGGCTATCGGCTCTATCGCCATCCGGCGGTCATGTTCGGCGTTGGTCCCGCCTATCTCTTCATTCTGCGCCATCGCTTTCCCTTCGGCTTGGCGCGGCATGGATCGGGACCCTGGATCAGCACGATGGCGACCAACGGCGCAATTGCGCTCGTCGTGGCCGGGATGATGTGGTGGGTCGGCGTCTGGCCGTTCCTGATGGTGCATCTGCCGATTACCGTCCTTGGCGGAGCGATCGGAATCTGGCTGTTCTACGTGCAGCACCAATTCGAGCACACGAACTGGTCCAAGGAGGCGGACTGGAATTTCGCCACGGCGGCGCTCCACGGCAGCTCGCACTATGATTTGCCGGCGGTGCTGCGGTGGTTCACAGCCAATATCGGCGTGCACCACATTCACCACCTCTGTAGCCGAATTCCGTTCTACCGGTTGCCGCTTTGTCTTCGCCAACATCCCGAAATGGCAAATGTCGGCCGCATTACTCTGCGCCAGAGTTTCGCATGCGTGCGCCTTGTGCTCTGGGACGAAGCGGCGAACCGGCTCATTTCGTTTCGCGAATTGCGAACCCAGCTCGGCGCCGCGTAAGCGGATTGCGAAAGGCGTGCGTCCGCGCTCCGCAATCGCACCAGCCAGCCGCATGGCAATTCTTGTAAAAGGGTAACCTTCGACGCGATTGCGCTTTTCCCCGCCTTGCAAAGGCCATGCTTCTCTCGTACATGAATCAGCATCGACATTTGGCCGGACAATCGGGCCGTTTCGCCTTCGCTGAATGCCAGGCGCACGTTCAGACCCTCCAAACATCGACTATCGAGCCTTGAGGCGCGCAATCGCGCGCCCTTGGGTCAAGTGCACCGAACTCAGCGAAAGGACAGCTTATGAACAAAGGCACCGTGAAATTCTATAACGACCAAAAAGGCTTCGGCTTCATTCAACCCGACGATGGCGGCAAGGACGTGTTCGTCCATGCCACCGCGCTGGAGCGCGCCGGAATGCGTGGACTGGTCGAAGGGCAGAAGGTTTCCTTCGATACTCAGGAAGATCGCCGGACCGGCAAGATTGCGGTCGGCAACATCCAGGCGGTGTAACGCCGAGCCACGCCGAAATCGAAACCGCCCCATTGGGCGGTTTCTCTTTCGCCAGAGCGGCGGATCGAGCTTTTCGAAGCGATCTTTGCGGAAACTGTGCGATAGTACCTTCCATGATCGAACATGCCGACTTCTCCGTGGTCGTGAAGAATAGGGCATCTCCGCCGAAAGCATGGAGATGGGAGATCTATCGCGCTGGCAGGACCAGCCCGATTGAACGCTCGGAAGCTTTCTTCGAGACCATGGGAGAGGCCAATCGCGCGGGAAAAGTCGCGCTGAAATTGCTGCTGAGCGAGTATCCCGAGTAAGGTGCCGCACGCTTTGGCAATGCGCGCAGCACCGTCCGCGCTAACCGCCCGAGTTATACGATCTCCCTGCGCCATCGGCTCGATCGCCTTTGGCTGACGACACCATCAACGCCCAACCGAAGAGGAACGCCGCGTGCAGGTTCTCGTCCGCGATAACAACGTCGAACAAGCTCTCAAGGTGCTGAAAAAGAAGATGCAGCGCGAGGGAGTCTTCCGCGAGATGAAGCTCCGCGGCCATTACGAAAAGCCTTCGGTGAGGAGAGTCCGCGAAAAGGCGGAAGCGATCCGCCGCGCCCGCAAGCTCGCCCGCAAAAAGCTCCAACGCGAGGGTCTGCTGCCGATGAAGCCGCGTCCGGCTCCGGGTGCCGCCGGTAGAAGCAGCGCCCCTCGGCCGCCGCGCTTCTGAGATCGACCGGTCGATCGATGGACTGATCTGCTGGAGCCTGCGCGGCGGACCAACCGCCAGACGCGGCCCGGCGGACTGTTCCTTAAGCGATCCAGCTGAGCAT
>CAWHPH010000022.1:0-20278 GCA_963831135.1 uncultured Alphaproteobacteria bacterium | reverse complement strand
CCTACGGGAATCGAACCCGTGTTTCAGCCTTGAGAGGGCCGCGTCCTAGACCGCTAGACGAAGGGAGCGTGCCGTTCCGAAATAGCCTCCCTGGCCCAGAGGCGCAAGCGCGCCGTCATTCCGGGGCGCGCCGAAGGCGCGAGCCCGGAATCCATAGCCCCTGGACGTTTAGAAGATGTCGCCGCGACCGTCTTGCACGGGTTGTGGTTATGGATTCCGGACAGCCTCGCTACGCTCGGCTTCCGGAATGACGGCCGAAGGATTCAAGGCTCGGTGGCGAACCTGATCCGGCCGGTTTCTTTCAGCGTCTTGACATCGAAGGTGCGAATTTCGGTTGCTCCGCCGATATCGAGCGTCACCACAACGCGATCGCCGGCGACCGCGGTGGCGATCACGCGGGCGGTTTTCGGCAGCGTAACGATGCCCTCGGCGACCGGCCCGCCGCTTCCGCCGGCGTGGTAAATGCGATAGCCGATGACGCCGATTACGGCGGCAATCGCAATCAGCGTCGTCAATCCCGATATGACCATCATCAGCCGCACGCGCGCGGCCAGTCCTGCCGTCGCTTGATCGCCTTCGAATACGGGCGCATCGCCGCCGCGCGTGCCGTCCGGGTCCCATTCGCCTTGCGCTTCGGCGCCGGGTAATTTCGCTAACTTGTTTGCTAACTTGGCCATTCCGGCACCTGATCGTTGCGATGACAACCACGCAGAAAGAGATCCGCATTGATGACGCGGAGGCCGGCGGGCGGCTCGACCGCGTGCTTGCCGCTCACGTCACCGAACTCTCGCGCACCCGGCTCAAGGCCCTGATCGAGGCCGGCTCGGTCGCGGTCGACGGGCGCACGATCCGTGATCCCGGCCATCGCGTCAATTCCGGCACAGCGATCATGGTGGATGTGCCTGAGCCGACGCCGGCCAAGCCGGCGGCCGAAGCCATTCCGCTCAACGTGGTCTACGAGGACGAGGACATGATTGTCATCGACAAGCCGAAGGGGCTGGTGGTGCATCCGGCCGCCGGACACTGGACCGGCACGCTGGTCAACGCGCTGGTCGCTCATTGCGGGAAGAGCCTGTCGGGCATCGGCGGCGAGCGGCGCCCGGGCATCGTGCACAGGCTCGACAAGGACACGACCGGGTTGATGGTCGTCGCGAAAAACGACCAGGCGCACAAGGCCTTGGCGGCGCAATTCGCCGGCCATGGCCGCGACGGCGGGCCGTTCGAGCGTGGCTACCTGGCTTTCGTCTGGGGTGCGCCGGACCGGCCGCGCGGCACGATCGACCGGGCGATCGATCGGCACAAGGTCGCGCGCGACCGCATGGCGATTCGCGAGGACGGCCGCGAAGCGGTCACCCACTGGGAGATGCTTGAACGCTACGGCGGGCAAAAGGGAGGTACCCGGCGCTCGGAAGGCGGACGCCCCGGGGTTCCGGTCGCCAGCCTCCTGGCCTGCCGGCTCGAAACCGGCCGGACCCATCAAATTCGTGTGCATCTGGCCTCGATCGGCCACCCTTTGATGGGCGACGAGGTGTATGGGCCTGGTTTTCGAACCAAATCGGCGCTGTTGCCGGAACCGGCCCAGGCGGCGCTGGCGGCCCTTGGCAGGCAGGCCTTGCACGCCTATATGCTGACGATTGAACATCCCATCACCGGTAAAATCCTGCGGTTCCGCTCGGAACTGCCGCCTGATCTTGCCCGTTTGCATGATATGCTGGCGGCCATTCGGGCTGATTCTAGCGATACGTAGAGGCCTTGCTTAACCGGCTCCGGCAAATCGTCGCCGATTGAGCCCGATCAACGCGCCGTCGCGCTGAAGTGATGCCTCTTTAACTACCGCTCGCCGGGTCTAACCGTGTATGCTGCGGGTGCGAGATAAGAACTTGCGCCGTCGGCTTTGCGGAAGCGACGGCATACCGTCCGCCGCTGGAGCGGGGATGCGAACAAGGAAAGGGCGCTGTCATGGCCCAAACTGCTGCCTTGCCGGTCCTGTCGGGTGAAACCGGCCTTACCAGATACCTGGAAGAAATTCGGCGGTTTCCAATGCTGGAACCGCAAGAGGAATATATGCTGGCGAAAAGCTGGCGCGAGCACGGCGACCGCGACGCGGCGCATAGGCTCGTCACCAGCCATTTGCGCCTCGTGGCCAAGATCGCCATGGGCTATCGCGGCTATGGCCTGCCGATCTCGGAAGTCATTTCCGAGGGCAATGTCGGCCTGATGCAGGCGGTCAAGCGATTCGAGCCCGAAAAGGGCTTCCGGCTGGCAACCTACGCCATGTGGTGGATCAAGGCCGCGATTCAGGAATACATCCTGCGCTCCTGGTCGCTCGTGAAGATGGGCACCACCGCCAACCAGAAGAAGCTGTTCTTCAATCTGCGGAAGGCGAAGAGCCGCATCTCGGCGCTCGACGAAGGCGATATGCGGCCCGATCAGGTCAAGCTCATCGCCAAGCGGCTGGGCGTGACCGAGCAGGACGTGATTGACATGAATCGCCGGCTCGGCGGGGACGCCTCGCTGAACGCGCCGATCCGGGAAGACGGCGATTCCGGCGAATGGATGGATTGGCTGGTCGACGATAGCGCCAGCCAGGAAAGCCGGCTCGCCGAATTGGAGCAATCGGACAATCGTCACAAGGCGCTCGGCCAAGCACTCGGTGTGCTCAACGATCGCGAACGGCGCATCTTCGAAGCGCGGCGTCTTGCCGACGAGCCGATTACGCTCGAGGAGCTCGCCGATGAGTTCGGCGTCTCGCGCGAGCGCGTCCGCCAGATCGAAGTGCGCGCCTTCGAGAAGGTGCAGAAAGCCGTGAAGAGCCACATCACGGCGATGGAAAATCCCAAGGCCGCTGCGGCGGTCGCGGCCGCGCACTAAAGCGTCAGCGCGCTGAGCAACAGCCAAATGCCCGGCTTCACGCCGGGCATTTTTCTTTCCAGATGCAATGATCTTTTCTTTGGCTGCCGGTGGCGGGCCTATCGGCCTTTCGCTGATGCCGTAACGAAGGTCGCGATCGCATCCACGACGCCTTGCGCCAGCGGCAAGGACGGATCGGCATAGGTTGCCGCATTTGCCCGCCGATCGTCGGAGGTGACGGCTTTCAGCACGTGATTGGTGTCAGGCAACAGAGCGAGTTCGGCTTTGGGGGCGGCTTCTTTCAGGCGCTTGCAGGAGCGGCCCTGCCCTATTCCCGCAGCGTCCCATGCAGCACCCTGCGCAAGGCGAAGATCGCGGCGCCGGCGAATGCGGCAATAGCCGCGATCATCAGAAAGAACGCCGGCTTCTCCATGCGGCTCCAGAAGGTGCCGAGCCAGCCGGCGAGGAACCCGCCGATGAAGCTTGTCGCCAGCCAAACACCCATCATCATGGAAAGCATCCGCACCGGCGCGATCTTGGTCACGAGCGATAGCCCGACCGGCGACAGGTAAAGCTCGCCGATGGTGAGGATGACGAAATAGGCAAATAGCCAGAGCCAACTCGATTTGCCTGCGCCCGCGTGCCAAGCCGCCGCCGCCATGATCAGATAAGACAGCGCCACACCCAGGCAGCCGAACGACATTTTGGCGACGGTCGACGGCTCCGATCCCTTCGCCGCCTGGCGCGTCCAAAGCGCAACGACGAACGGCGTGAAGGCGAAGATCATAAAGGGATTGAAGGCCTGGAACCACGTCGTCGGGATTTCGGCGGTCATGCCCAGAAAATCGATCGTGCGGTCGGTGTTGGCGTCGGCCCATAAGACGATCGTGTTGCCGCCTTGCTCGTAGGTCGCCCAGAACAAGGCCGTGGGAATAAACAAAGCCAGAATGGCGGTGATGCCGCGCCATTCGTCGCGATTGAGCGGCTGTCGTTCGGCATGCCCGGCTCTTGCCTTCTGCAATGCGTCCGCCGGCAGAAGCGGCATGGCATAGAGATAAATCGAAAGGCCGATCAGCATGCCGACACCCGCGGCCGCAAAGCCGTAATGCCAGCCGGCCTTCTCGCCGAGAGTGCCGCAGACGAGCGGCGCCAGGAACGCCCCAATATTGATGCCGACATAAAAGATCGAATAGGCGCGGTCGCGGCGATGATCGCCGGGCGGATAGAGCCAGCCGACTTGCGTCGAGATATTCGGCTTGAAAGCGCCGTTGCCCAGGATGAGCGCGAGCAGCGCGAAAAGGAGCATCTGCTCGATCGCCATCAGGAAATGGCCGATCGCCATCAGGGTGGCGCCGAGGACGACCATGCGGCGCTGTCCCAGCAAGCGGTCGGCTAAAAGGCCGCCGAAAATCGGCGTGAGATAGACCAGCGCCGTATAGAAGCCGTAGATCTGCGAGGCCAACGGCTGCACGTCGAGCGGCCCGAACACCGTTTCCAGGGCACTCCTGAAGCCGGAAAGTCCGACGACGTTTCCAGAATACGCCGGTACAAGCACATATTTCGTCATGTAGAGGACGAGCAGCGCCCGCATCCCGTAATAGGAGAAGCGCTCCCACATCTCGGTGGTGAAGAGGAAGGCGAGGCCCCTGGGATGGCCGAAGAGTTCGCCGCCGGCGACCATACGATCCGATTGGGCGGGATGATGGGCGGATCGCGCGCTTTCAGCCAAGACGAGTGCCCCGCTTCCGACGTTCGTGATGCATGGCAGCACTAGTCTCTACCATTCTCATTCCCGGCAATCGTGAGTATAAGGCAGATCGGTTCGGACGACAGCACGAGGCTCCGCAACAGGCGCATTATGGCGCGTTTCGACGGGCTTATTTGAGGAGATGACGCTTGACCAAATTCGGTATCGGCCAGCCGGTCCCCCGGCTCGAGGATCCTCGCTTCATTACCGGCCGCGGCCGCTATGTCGACGACATCGACATGCCGCACCAGTGCTACGGCGTGCTGGTCATGTCGCCGCACGCTCACGCGCGCATCAAGGGCATCGACACCGCTGCGGCTAAGGCGGCCCCAGGCGTTCTCGCCGTGCTTACGGGCGCCGACGCCGAAGCCGATAAGATGGGAAGCCTGGTGCCGGTGATGCCCGAAGACATGGGCGGGCCGAAGGGCTACCGAACGCTGCGGCCGATCCTGTCAAGCGGCAAGGTGCGCGCGGTCGGCGACCGCGTCGCCTTCGTGGTGGCGGAGACTTTGCAGCAGGCGCGCGACGCCGCCGAACTGATCGCGATCGATTACGAACCCTTGCCGGCCGTGGTCGCCGTCGAGGATGCCGTCAAGCCGGGCGCACCGGTCATCTGGGAGGGCGCGCCCAACAATGTCGCCGTCGCGCTCATGATGGGTAACAAGGAGGCGACCGACGCCACCTTCGCCAATGCCAAGCACATGGTATCGGTCAAGCTCGTCAACAATCGCGTCAGCGCCAATTCCATCGAGCCGCGCGCGGCGATCGGGCAATATCATCCTGATAACGCGAGCTACACGCTCTACGCGACCTCGCAGAATCCGCACGGCCATCGCGCCCATGTCGCCGGCGACGTGCTGAAAGTCCCGCAAGTAAAACTGCGGGTCATCTCACCGGATGTCGGCGGCGGCTTCGGCATGAAGGGCGCAGTCTACCCTGAGGACGCGCTCGTTTTGTGGGCCTCGCGCCGCTGTGGCGGCCGTCCGGTCAAGTGGGTCTCCACGCGGTCTGAAGCCTTCCTCAGCGACTCGCATGGGCGCGATCAAGTCGTGACCGGGGAGCTTGCGCTCGACGGGCACGGCAAGATCGTCGGCTTGCGCGTCGATGCCCTGCACGACATGGGCTCGCATGTGTTCGACGCGTCGATGGTGGTGCCGTTATTCGCGCTCAAGCTGGCGCCCGGCGTCTATCAGATTCCGGCGGTGTATGCCGCGGCGCGCGCGGTGCTCACCAACACGCCGCCGCTGCAGCCTTATCGCGGCGCCGGACGGCCGGAAGCGACGTATCTCATCGAGCAATTGCTCGACCGCGCCGCGCATGTGCTCGGCATCGATCCGATTGAGATCAGGCGGCGCAACTTCGTTCCCGCCAGCGCCATGCCGCATAAGCTTCATTCCGGCATCGCCTATGACAGCGGCGAATTCATGCGCGTGATGGACGAATGCCTGAAGCTTGCCGACTGGAACGGCTTTCCCAAACGCGCCGCCGAATCGAAGAAGAACGGCAAGCTGCGCGGCCGCGGCATCGGTTATTTCATCGAAGAAGCGGCGATCTTCAACGACCGCATGACAATTCGCTTCGATCCAAGCGGCACGGTCATGATCCTTGCCGGCACCCATTCTCACGGCCAAGGTCATCAGACGGTCTACGCGCAGATGGTTCACGAATGGCTCGGCGTGCCGCTCGAATCGATCAGCTTCATCCAGGGCGACACCAATGAGGTGGCCGTCGGGCGCGGCACTTACGGCTCGCGCAGCATGCATGTCGGCGGCAATGCGCTCAAGCGCGCGGCCGACGCCATCATCGAGAAGGCCAAGCCCATGGCGGCGATGATGCTGGAAGCGGCGGCGGGCGATCTCGAATTCAAGAACGGCAGCTTCCACATCGTCGGTACCGACCGCGCGCTGCCGCTGGCCGCAGTCGCTCAGTCGCTGCACCGGCCGATGTTCCTGCCGCCGCAATTCGAAGTTGGACTCGAAGCTTCGGGGACATTTGCGGCGGAGCCGTCGAATTTTCCCAATGGCTGCCACCTTTGCGAGGTGGAGATCGATCCCGACACCGGCGTGGTCACGCTCGCGCGCTATGCCGCGGTCGACGACGTCGGCAAGGTGATGAACGCGCTTCTGTGCGAGGGCCAGATCCACGGCGGCGTTGCGCAGGGCGTCGGTCAGGCGCTCATGGAATCGATCGTGTTCGATGCCGAAGGCCAGCTCGTCACCGGCAGCTTCCAGGATTACGCCATGCCGCGCGCCACCGATTTTCCCGACCTGTTGTCGGAACTAACCGAAGTGCCGGCCAAGACGAACCCGCTCGGTGTCAAAGGCGCCGGCGAAGCGGGCGCCACCGGCGCGCCGCCCGCCGTGATCGGCGCCATCCTCGACGCGCTCCGCCCGCTCGGGATCGAGCACATCGACATGCCGGCAACGCCAAATAAGATCTGGCACGCGATTCAGGCGGGCAGGGCCAGCAAAATGGCGGCGGAATAGATGCCTTTGCCCCTCCCGCCGGGGAGGCAATGGGTGCGGCGATGAGAAATCGCCTCTCTCCGTTTCGAGAGAGGCGATTTGCTTGTTGACGGATTATTCCGCCGGCACGCCTTCCGGTATTGCTTCGTGCGGCGCCGTCTTGTCCAGCGAACTTGCCGGAGCACGGCTGAGCGCGAACAGGAAAGCCGCAACAATCAAATAAGCGACCGCCACCACCGGCGTCACCGCGATACCAACGGATTCTCCATGCATGAACCCGAAGAAGGTCAGGACTGCGCCGGCTAACGCGAAGGCGGACGCTTCGACGAATTTCTTTTCGATGACGAAGACGCCGACCGCGGCGAGCACCAATCCGGACAGGATGGCGCCGCCGCCCATGACTCTCAGGCCCTCGTAGAGCACGCCGACATTGCCCAGCTTGTCCATGCCGATGGCAGCGGCGCTGGTGCCGGCGGCGCCGAGCGCTCCATCCATCAAGGTCTTGCACCAGGCGGCCAGATGAGGCGTCAACCCCAGCACGATCGCCGGCGCGTGCGTCTTCGGCGTGCTCTGGAAGGCCTGCGCGCCAATCAGCATGCCGATGTAGAGCAGGATCGGCGAGATCGCGACGACTGGAATGATGGCCAGCAGCAGCGAAATGACGCCGAACCACGAGAGGACGATCACCATGACACCGGTGGCGGCCGAGTAGCCGATGCGTCCGCCCATCGCCTTCCAGCCGGGATGGCCGATATAGACCGCGTTGATGAACGGGTTGCCCATCAGGCAGCCAATCAGGCTGACCACACCGTCCGCAGTCAGAACGCTGGTCGTCGGATAGGCATCGCCGGCGGCTTCGGCGCTCTCGACGTTGTCCATCGCCTCGACAAGATCGTAGATGCCGAACGGTATCGCCGTGACCAGGATGACACCGAGATATTCGAAGCCCGAGAAGATGTGATTGACCGCAGGGATCGGCACCGAGAAGCCGAAATTGGTGAACGCGTCGGTGATACCTTTGATGCTCAAGCCGCCGTAATCGAGACCAAAGGCGTTCGAGCCCCAGCCGATGATCATGCCGACGATGATTGCCACCAGACCGGCGGGGATGCCCTTCGGATACCTAAATCCGCCGAACCAGCTCACCATGATGACAGCGAAGCAGGTCAGGCCAATCACCGGCGTCATGTACATCTGCAAAGCAGGGCGCATCGAAATAAAGGTGATCGACACGCCGGCGAGAGTACCGAGCAACGCGGCGCGCGGCGTAATCTTCCGCACGATCGGCGCAATGAAGCCGCCGATCATCAGGATGAAGCTCTGGAAGAACACCCAGACCAGTCCGGCTTCCCAGCCTTTGATCGGATCGTTGGTCTTCAACGCGATCGGCAGCATGATCACGAAGGTGACGATGAACATGTGCGGCACGCTCACGCCTGAAGGGAGCGCGCAAACATCGCTACGGCCGGTCTTCTGCGCCAAGCGATAGGCGAGAAAGGCGTAGTAAAAAGTCGACAGACAAAGCATGAGGCCGAGCGCCGGCAAGATGCGGCCGAACACGATCGAGTCCGGCATCTTGATCACGAACCGCAACAGCCCGGTCAGCACCAGCATATTGACGAGAATGTTGGTGCCGAAACCGAAGAAGGCATTGAAGTCCCCGGCCGTCCACAAAGTCGGACGGAATCCGGCCGTCGATGTCGCTGTGGTCATTGCACGCTCCCCTCCGTGGCAAGTCCCGAACGATGCCAGCGGTGATGCCCAAGCGCCCACGCTCGCCTGTTTGACAGGCTGCGTTTTGCGAACTGAGAACCTCCGCGTCCCGGCGGCAAATCTGCAATCGTCAACGATCGCTCGCCAAAACACGCAAGGCGCGTGCCACTCGGGCAAGAGCAATGGCGTCTTGCCGACGGAGCCATGAAGGCGATGAAAGGCCAGCTAAATTGGAATTGAGCGGCACAGGCCGCCCCGGAATGGCCGTTTGCGCGGCCATGCGACCCGCTGACGACCAAATAATCGTCATCGCCCTGTCAAAAAATCAGCACGGACCTAATGCGAGACGCCGCAGTAAAATGCGCGCGCCCGCCGGCCGATCAACCCATCGATGCCAGCGAATTAAGCAGCGGCTGTGAGGCAGTAACCGAGCCGAAGATGCCCCCTTGGGCCTTGATCATGGCTAAACCGGCGGCATGGAACTCCGGGAAATACGAGCCGCAACAATCGGAAAGAACAATGCAGCGGAAGCCGCGGTCGTTAGCCTCACGGACCGTGGTATTCACGCAGACTTCGGTCGTTACCCCGCAAACAAAGAGCGTGTCGACACCGCGATTGCGCAACATCAGATCAAGGTCGGTCTGATAGAATGCGCCTTTTCCGGGCTTGTCGATCACCGGCTCGCCGGCAAGCGGATAGAGCTCGGGGATAATGTCGTGGCCGGGCTCACCGCGGATCAGAATTCGGCCCATCGGACCGGGCGCGCCAATCCGATTTGCCGGATCGCCCCTTTCGACCTTGTGGGGCGGCGCGTCGGAAAGGTCGGGCCGGTGCCCCTCGCGCGTGTGGATCACCAGCATCCCTGTGCGCCGCGCCGCTGCCAGCACCTGGCGGCAGGGTTCGACCGCCGCCTGCAAGCGGGATACGTCATTACCGAGCGCTTCACCGAAACCGCCCGGCTCCAGGAAATCGCGTTGCATATCAATGATAACAAGCGCCGCCCGGTCGATATCGACGGAAAGCGGCATGGGTTCAGCCTCTAAACTCACTTTCGGCATGACCGCCCTCATTCAAGCTATGCGAAGCTATAGCCGGCAAAGTGCAAGAAGAGGGCCAGCCGGAGCGAAGCGCGCCGATTTGTTGCGGCAGGGGCTGGCAACTCTTGTGTGAGTTGTTGGACGTTGTACCCGCGTGCCGTGCCGGACTTGGCGCTTACCCTGCCGCGTGCAACAATGCCTGAGAATCTAATGGCTTAGGCTATTGTGGCGTCCCAACGGCGATTTCCAAAAAGTGCATATGGCATGACCCGCAAACCCCCAAGCCGCAAAGCGAAATCGGCGCAACAGGCGAGACCGCCGGCCAGGACTTCGAAACCCGATGACGTAATGGCGCTTGCCGCAGCGGGCGCCAAGGCGCTTGCGCTGCCGGTCGAGCCGGCCTGGCATGCGGCCATCGCCTTTAATTTGCAGTTGCTCTTTAAGCATGCGGCTCGCGTCGACGCGTTTCCCCTCCTCGACGAAACCGAGCCTGCCCCGGTGTTCCGTGCTTGAAAAGAAGGCATTCGATTTCGCCTGGACAACGGCGGGTGAAATCGCAGCCGCTTTTGCCGCCGGCCGCGTCACCGCCCTGAACGTCGTCGAGTCGGCGTTCACCCGCATCCGCGCGCGCGATCCTCTGATCAATTCTTTCACGGCGCTGACCGAGGAGCGCGCGCGCTTGCGCGCGCAGGCACTTGACGACGCGCGGGCGCGCGGCGAGCCGGCTCCGCCGCTTGCGGGTGTGCCGTTCGCGGTCAAGAACCTGTTCGACATTGCCGGACTGCCGACGCTTGCCGGATCGAAGATAAACCGTGACGCGCCGCCCGCGGGCCGCGACGCTGCGCTGATCGAGAGGCTCGAAGCCGCAGGCGCCATTCTTGTCGGCGGACTCAACATGGGAGAATACGCCTATGATTTCACCGGCGAGAACGTGCACGACGGGCCGGCGCGCAATCCGCACGACCTGACGCGCATGACCGGCGGCTCGTCGAGCGGATCGGCTGCAGCGGTCGCCGGCGGCCTGGTGCCGCTTGCACTCGGCTCCGACACCAACGGCTCGATCCGCGTGCCGTCTTCGCTCTGCGGCCTGTTCGGACTGAAGCCGACCTATGGACGATTGAGCCGCGCGCGCACGTTTCCCTTCGCTGCAAGCTTCGATCATGTCGGGCCGCTGGCGCGCAGCGCTCTCGACCTCGCGATCGCCTATGACGCCATGCAGGGTCACGACCCGGACGATCCCGTTTGCGCCGACCGTATGGTTGAGCCCACCATGCCGCTGCTGGACCGCGGCATCGGCGGACTACGCGTCGCGGTGGCGGGCGGCTATTTCAAATGCCGGACTGCAGAATCGGTTTACGCGATCGATCGCGTCGCGGCGGCGCTTGGCGCCAATCGCGACATCGAGATACCGGAAGCAGAGCGCGCCCGCTCGGCCGCCTACATCATTACAGCAGGCGAGGCCGCAAGCCTGCATCTCAACCGGCTGCGCACCCGCGCGAAGGATTTCGATCCTGCTACGCGCGACCGGCTGATCGCGGGCGCCATGCTGCCGGCTTCGCTGGTGATCAAAGCGCAGAAATTCCGCCGCTGGTATCGGCAGGAGGTGCTGAAATTGTTTGCCGAGGTCGACGCCATTCTGGCGCCGGCCTCGCCCTGTGCGGCGCCGCTGATCGGGCAACAGACGTTCGTGCTCGGCGACGCTGAGCTGCCGGTGCGCGCCAATCTAGGCATCTACACGCAGCCAATTTCCTTCATCGGCCTGCCCGTTGTCGTCGCCCCGGTGCCGCTGTCGCCCTTGCCGATCGGCGTGCAGATCATTACTGCACCGTGGCGCGAGGATGTCGCCTTGCGCATCGCGCAAGCGCTGGAGATGCAAGGCATCGCGGCAGCCCAGCAGCCGCCGATGCAAGAGAACTAAATCTCGGGAGAGCTGAAAATGGAGATCGACCTGCCGGAGGTCGTTGCCGAGGTGCGCGCCGAGTTCGACCGTTACGAAAAGGCGCTGGGCGAGAACGATGTCGCCACGCTCAATGCCATGTTCTGGAAAAATCCGCGCACCATCCGCTATGGCGGCACCGAGAATCTTTACGGCCACGACGAGATCGAGGCGTTTCGCGTTGCCCGCTCGCCGGCCGGCCTCGCGCGTACGATTTCGCGGACCGTCATCAGCGCCTATGGCCACGACCATGCGGTCGCCTCGACGCTATTCCACCGCGCCAGCGTGCCCGGAAAAGTCGGCCGACAGATGCAGACCTGGGTGCGCTTTCCGGAAGGCTGGCGCGTGGTCGCCGCGCATGTGAGCTTCATCGACGAGCCGATAATTACGTCACCCTGAGGTGCGAGCGCAGCGAGCCTCGACTAGCGTAACAGAGGTCGCTCAAGGCAGACCTTTGCGATATATTTGGAGATAGATTCCTGCGTACTCTGACACTAACTCCCTCAAAACTGGTACCTGATGCAGGTCCCTACCTCGAAAGTTCAGCAATCGAGGTCGTTTCTGAGTCGTCTTTTTCCCGCGGCTGATCGCTACATTTAGTAGCCAGTTATGGCTACATTTATTCCGGAGCGAATTCAGCTCTTTCAATTTTTCTCTTGTCTTTGAGTTGAAAAGTCCGACGACGACTGCAAAATTCAGTTTCATGTCAAAGCCGAGGCTATTCGGCCCACTTAGCATTCGGCTTAGGGCCTCTCCTCGCTTTGTTCGGCGCTTTCTTCCCGTCTTCCCACGGTTCCGTTCCCAATATTTCGCTGAAGAGATACTGGGTCATCAGGTCTTCTATCGATGTGTGCAATTGCAATACGACAGACCTCACTATGTCGTCGCGCTTGAACTCCAACATCCCCATATATAGAAAATGATCACTTTCTTTGTGAAAGCCGTAGAAGAAGTGGTCTATCTCCTCAATTTCACGGGTTAGTCTCCTGATCCTCTTTTCCACCTGTTTCGGGTTCTCATAGACCATTAGCGTCCTCGGCCCCTGAAATCAGCCGTGGTAAAATCTAAGCTATACTAGCTAGCCCGTTCGAGCGGGCGCCGTCTCCTGCGCCATGAACGCGCGCCACCCGCCGAAGCTTGAAATGTCGCGCGCGCCGGTCACCGCTTCGGCCTCGACCAGAAAGCCTTTGACCGTGCGGCCATCGTCGAGTTCGAGCGTGCCGATGGACAAGGGCGGCGGCACGGCGGCGACAAACCGGCCGAACGCGCTTTCAGAAAGCGCGTAGATTTCGATTGCGATGGCGGCGCCGGCGCCGCTTTTCACGCGCAGCAAGCCGGGCTTCGGCGGCTGTGTGCCGGGAAGCGCATAAAGCCGATAATGTGGTGCGGTGGCGCCTTGCGCGATCAGCCGCGCGCCGAGCGCGCGCAATTCGCCGTTGAGCGGCATGCCGGCAAGATGCGCGCCAACAACCGCGAGCGGAATTTCGCCCCGCCCCAGCGCCGGCGCCCCCTCTTGCAGCGGCGGCTGCGAGTATTTGAGCGCGCCGAGCGTCAGGCCGCTGGCCGCATGAAACACCCGGCCGATCGCCGCAAGCGCTGCATCTTCGCCGGCCGGCGCGAGCAGCGTCACGCCGAAAGGCGTTCCGTCTGGCCGCATCGCCGCCGGCACGGCGAGCCCGCACATGTCGAGCAAGTTGACGAAGTTGGTGTAAGTGCCGAGCCGGCTGTTGAGCGCGATCGGATCCGCGAGCACCTGCTCCACGGTGTAGATCGTCGGTGCGGTCGGCAGCACCATGGCGTCAATGCCGCGGAAGATGTGGTCGCGCACGCGCCGCAAATCCTCGAGCTGATAAAAGGCGGCGAATGCATCGGCCGCCGTGCCGTGCGCGCCGGCCAGAATGATCTGCCGTGTCACCGGCAGCAGCGATTCCGGCGAGGACGCGATCAGCGCGCGCGTGGTCAGATAGCGCTCAGCCACCCAAGGCCCCTCGTAGAGCAGGCGCGCCGCCGCGTAGAACGGCTCGATGTCGATCTCAACGACCTTCGCGCCGAGTTCGGCAAATTGCGCAAGCGATCTTTGATACAAAGCCTCCGATGCGCGGTCGCCGAAAAACAGCCGCTGGCCGGCGAGCGGCACGCCTAACCGCAGACCCTCCGGCATCGGCCCGGCCCGATCCGGCGGCCGCGGTCGCGCAGACGCATCATCGGCGTCCGGCCCGGCAATCACGCTCAGCATCGCCGTCGCATCGTCGACGGTCAGCGCAAGCACCGAGACGCAATCGAGCGTGCGGCAGGCGGGCACCACGCCTGCATTCGAGACGAGCCCGCGGCTCGGCTTCAAACCGACAATGTTGGCAAAAGCCGCCGGCACGCGGCCCGAACCAGCCGTATCCGTGCCGAGCGAAAGCGGCGTCAGCCCCGCGCCCACGGCCAACGCAGAGCCGGTGCTGGAACCGCCGGGAACGAGCTTCGGATCAAACAAATTGCGGCCGATGCCATACGGCGTGCGCACGCCGACCAAGCCCGTCGCAAACTGATCGAGATTCGTTTTGCCGACGATCAGTGCGCCCGCTTCGCGCAGCCGCGCAACGCAGGCGGCATCCTTGCTCGGCCGATAGCTGTAAGCTGGGCAGGCCGCCGTGGTCGGCAGGCCCTTTACGTCGATGTTGTCTTTAACGGCGACCGGAATGCCGTAGAGCGGCAGCGACGTCTTGCCGGCTTGCTGGAGCGCGCGCGCTTCCGCCAGAAGCTCCGCCTCATCCCTCAGCGCGATGAAGATCGCCGGATCGTCATGGGCACGGATGCGCGCGAAGCTACGCGCCACGATGTCCTCGGGCTTGGCGGCTCCGCTACGATAGGCTTCGAGGATTTCGGCAACCGTCTCGGCCACGAAAGGCTCCGTATTTGGCGCGTTGTGCGGGACCGTTATGCAGGACTTGGAACCGCGCTCACCGATCCCTTTTGTGCCAAATCCGGGCCATTTCGCAATGGGCCGGACTTCCGGTCCGATGCCCTTGGGGGCCGGTGGATTTATCTCTTAGGTTGCACCGAATGGTCCCGCCGCCTATATTCCGTGCGCTTTTCAGTCATCGTTGATGACGTAAGTGGCTTCGCCCGGACGGGCGGGCGGAGCACAGAGGAGATTTGCACATGGCTGTCGCCCCCTTGATGCCGAAAGCAACGGCGGTGTGGCTGGTCGAAAATACCGCTCTGTCGTTCGATCAGATCGCCCAGTTCTGCAACCTGCATCCGCTGGAGGTGAAGGCGATCGCCGATGGCGATGCCGCGCAGGGAATCAAGGGGTTGGACCCGATCCTGACCGGCCAATTGACCCGGGAGGAGATCGCCGACGCGGAAGCCCACCCTGATCACCGGCTGCATATCGCCGACCCCAAGGTCCGCCTGCCCGAGGCCAAGCAAAAGAAGGGGCCGCGCTATACGCCAGTGTCGCGCCGGCAGGACCGGCCGAACGCCATCCTCTGGCTGGTGCGCAATCATCCGGAACTCAAGGACAGCCAGATCATGCGGCTGGTCGGGACGACCAAATCGACCATCCAGGCCATTCGCGACCGAACCCACTGGAACTCGACGAACCTGACCCCGCTCGATCCGGTGACGCTCGGCCTTTGCTCGCAGATCGATCTCGACCTCGAGGTGCAGCGCGCGGCCAAGGAAAAGCCGGCGCCGGTGGAGGCGCAGGGCGCCACGCTCCTTCCCGCCGCCGTGACCACGGCGCCGAAAGAGGAACCGCAAGCGCCGGCTGCGCCCGCCAAGAAATCCGACGATCTCGACGTCGAGGCTGTGTTCGCCAAGCTCAAACAGCTCGGCGGCAAGAGCGAATAGCGGCGGCTACTTCCGCGCGTTCGCGTACGGATAGATCATGTCGCCGGTCTTGTACTCCGGCGGCCAAAGGATCGGCTGTTTGCCGCCGTTGGCGAATTGCTCGACGTCGTTTGGCGCCACGTTTTGAAATTGCGTGAAGACGGTGCGCGGCTTCGCCCATTCGCCGTCCTTGCCGAATGCGATTTCGCCGGCCACGGTCTGGAAACTGCGGGTATGCATGTAATCGGCGAGCGCATTTTGATCGAAGCTCTTGGTTGCCTCGACCGCCTGCGCCAGGATTTGTCCGGCGGCATAGCCGAACGGCACGAAGCCGTAGCCGAATGGATCGAGCTTTTCGCCCGCCGCCACCGCTCGATAGCGCTTCAGCACATCGGCGAGGCCGGGAAAATTGAAGGTTGGCGCCGGCACAAAACTTTCCATGATGACGATGCCGTCGAGGATCGGACCAAGCTGCGCCTTGATCGGCGTGATGAGCAAGCCGATCATGGTGCCGCCGAACATCTTCGGCGTCAGCCCGATCTCGTGCGCGGCACGGACGATACCCACGGTATCCGGCGGATAGGCGGCAACGAACACGACGTCGGGATTTGCCGCCTGCATCGCACGCACGGTCGGCGCGAAGTCGGTCGTGGGCGGCGGGTAGCTCTTGTCGTAGACGATCTTCAATCCGTAGGCGGCGGCGTTCTCGCGCGCACCGTCGGCCGACGTCTTGGCAAACTCCGCATCAGCGGAAAGGATCGCGACCGTCTCCGGCTTCGGCTGCTGGGCGGCCGCGAGTTCGAAAAAGCCTTTGGAGAAGGCCTTCACCCCTTCGGGGCCGACCGGCACCATTGAAAAGTATCTCGGGTAATTGAAGTGCCGGTTCACGCCGACGCCGAGAATGGTAACGGTGGTTTTGTTGTTCTCCATGATCACCGGCATCGCCGCAGCCACCATGTTGGTGGCGTAGGGGCCGAGAATGAGATCGACTTTGTCGACATTGATGAGCTTGGTGTAGATGCCGGGCACGTTCGACGGATTGCTCTGATCGTCGTAATAGACGAGCTCGACCGGCCGGCCGAGCAGGCCGCCCTTGGCGTTGACGTCGTCGCGCCAGAGCTGAAGAGCGATCAGAAGCTGTTTGCCGTTCTGCGCCACTCCGCCGGTCATCGCCATGCTAAAGCCGACCCTGATCGGCTCGGCCGCGCGAGCGGGTGGGATTAGGGAGAGCACCAGAGCCGCCGCGGCGGCGAGCGCCGCAAGGACCGCGCGCCGGCCCTGCCCGGCGCAGCCTTTGGCCAAACACCGAACCATGGAGCCCTCCCCTTTTCAGATCGGCGAGCGATCGCCCGCCGATTGTTATTGCATCATTTCGTCGCCCGGCATGATGCCCCAGAGATTGGAGGCGGAGGGATCCTTCTCCCACACCTTGGGCCGCTGCGGACTGTCGCGGTGCCAGGGCCGCGGCTCGAAATAGCCGAGCTCTTCGTTCATGCGGTCGAGCTCGGTAAAAGTCTCGGTGATCAGGCCGTTGGGCGAGCGATGATACGCGAACAGATTGTGGCCGATGCCATGCCGGCCCGGTCCCCACAGAAGCTTGTAGCCGCTGAGACTGAGGAAGTCGCAAGCTTCGTGCATGTGCGCCCAATCGCGCAGCTCGAAGGCGGTGTGGAAGTGCCGGTTCGACCCGGTCTCCATCAGATTGATCGTGTGATGGTCGGGACCGCAGCGCAGGAATGAGAAGAAGTCCGCCATCCAGTCGGATTCGCGAAAGCCCAGCACATCGCAATAGAACTTGGTCACGTGTTTCACGTCGGTGACGTGGAAGGCGACGTGGCCAAGCTTGTGGGGCACGATGCCTTTGCGCGTGAATTTCTGATGTGCGAAGGCATCCCGCTTGAACACTTGCATGGTCGTTCCCTTTGGATCGGCGAAGGTGACCATGTCCGATATCGAGGGCTCCGGATCCTTCTTGCGCTGCGTTTTAACTTGGTGAGCCGCAACTTGTTTCTCGAATGCATCGAGATCCGCTTCCGGTGCAATCTGGAAGGCCAGAGCGACGCAATTTGCCTTGCCGCCGCGGCGCAAGACGACGGAATGATGATCGACAGTGGAGGCCAGATACGCCACGTCCTTTTCCTTGGCGACGAGCGTTAGCCCCAATATATCGGTGTAGTATTCTGTTTGCTGATCGAGGTCGGGGGTCTCGTAGGTAGCGTGGGCGATCTTATTTACGCGGATCATCCTAGGTCTCCTTCTGATCTGCTGTCTGCCCTTTCGGGCCCGGATTTTTCGATTTTTCGCGCGGCAGCGAACCGATGACGTCGATCATGGCGGCGCCGTCGCAATCGGACAGGCCCATGGCCACAAAGCGGTCGAACAGCTCGGACGTCCGATCAAGGAGCGGCGTCGCCACGCCGACGCTGTCGGCAAATTCGCCGATCATCTCGATGTAGTGCTGCAAGCCGGGGATCGGACCCTGCAACGGCTTGAAGCGCCGCTCCGCCATCCACGGCGCGCGAATGCCGAACTGGGTCGAGCCCCCGCTGCCATTGGCGATGGCCTTGATCATCAAGTCGACATCGACGCCGGCCTTGACCCCGAGCGCCATCGCCTCGGCGGTGGCGGCGATATGAATCGAGACAAGCAGATTGTTGATGAGCTTGACGCGGCTTGCCGCGCCAAACGGACCGAAATAGATGCAGGAATCGGCGAAGCCGGCCACGACCGGTTCGATTTTTTTGCATGCCTGTGGGTCGCCGGCGAGAAAGACTACGCCCTTGCGCGCCAACACCATTCCCGGCGTACCGGCAACTTCACCGTCGATAAAGAACGCGCCCTTCTCGGCAAGCGGCGCGACCTGCCGCTGCTTGACCGGTACCGGATAGGAGCCGAGTTCGACCACCACCTGGCCGGGACGCGCCGAATGCACAAGCCCCTCGGGCCCCTGCATGACTTCTTCGAGCGCCTCGTCGGAGGGCAAGCAGGAAAAAACGATATCCGCTTGCGCGCCGACTTCGGCGGCCGAACGCGCGGGCACGCCGCCGATCTTCTCGAACTCCTCGAGCGAACTGCGACGATAGCCGACCACGCGGTAGCCGCTCTTGATCAGATTTTGCGAGATCGGCATTCCGATCTTGCCGACGCCGACAAATCCGACAGTCTGCACAATACTCATCTACGCTACCTCAACCGACTGGTCGGAGAGATTGACCCGCAGACCAAGCGTCCCCTCCATGATCGTCCATTCCTTGAGCTCGAATGTTCGCAGGCCATTGCTGACGAACGGATCGGCCTCCGCAAGCGCCCGCGCCTCTTCCGCGCTCGCGGCGCGCAAAATGGTCAACCCGGCGCCGCTCGGCGGACCGGCGCCGTCGCTGAGCGGCCCAGAGGCGAACAAAAGGCCGCGCTTCTCCAGCCCGATCATGTATTCGAGGTGTGCCGGCAGCAACGGCTTCAACTTCTCCGGCGCCGAAGACGGCTGCGAGAGGACGGCATAGAATTTCCGCCGCAGCATCTTCTGCGTCAGCTCGGCGATGCGTTGGTCGACGTCCATAACGTCCCTGTCCTTCTAGGCGCGGCGAAGGCCGTTTGCCGCATCGTCAGCCGCTGCCGTGCAGCGAGTCAACATCCCCTCGCCGCGCCCAACCGGCGGCACTTGGTCCGATAGCAGGTTGTCCGCTCATATCCACGTTTCACAACATCAAGTCGTTAGCGGCCTTTCCGCCAAGCATCGACGCGCCCCAGTTGCGGCCGACCATTTCGAATTGGTTGGCGATGTGCTGCCGAGCCGCGTTGATGTCGGCGACGGCTCTGCCGAACGGATGGTCGTCGTAAATGCCCGCGGCGCCGCTGGCGCGCATCAGCCGCGTCGCGAGTTCGGCGCAACGGTGCGAGACCGAGGCCGACTGAAACTTGTATTGCTGGCGCAGAGCGATCGGCGGCACGTCGCCGCGTTCCGCGAACTCCCAAAGCGCGGCCATATTGCGCCGAAGCACGAGCTTCATTTCGTCGATCGCTGCGGATATTTCCGCGCAGATCTGCTGAGCCACCGGATCGTCGGCCGACTTCCCGGCCGGCCCGCTCCGTTTCGCCGCGTAGGCGATGAACGCATCGAGCATGGATTGCAGCGCCCCAATCGAAGGGCTGGACACGCCGCGAAAGAAGATCTGGCCGAAGGGCAGCCGGTAGAGCGGCGAGCGGTTCACGGTCTGGCCCGCGCCAACGCACTGAAAATTGTCGATCATCCGGCGCGATCGATATTCCGGAACAAATACATCATCAACCAAGATGTCCTCGCTGCCGGTCGCACATAGGCCGGATACGCGCCAGGCATCTGAAATCCGATATTGGGCGCGCGGAACCATGAACAACCTGATGTCCGGCGGCGTGCCAGCATCCACTTGCACGGTGCCGCCGAGCAGAGCCCATTGGGCGTAATGACAGCCGCTGGAAAAGCGCCAATGACCGCTGAGCCGAAAGCCGCCGTCGGCCTTTTCGGCGCGGCCCACGGGCATGAGCGACGAACACATGCGTGCGCTGTCGTCGTCGCCCCAAACGTCCTGCACCGCGCGTTCTTCCATGAGCCCCATCAGCCACGGGTGGACGCCAAGCACGCCGTAAACCCAGCCGGCCGACATATCGCCTTCGGCCAGCGTTATCAGCACGTCGTAAAAAGTCTCCGGCTTCATTTGTAGCCGCCCCACCG
>CAWHPH010000021.1:0-58562 GCA_963831135.1 uncultured Alphaproteobacteria bacterium | reverse complement strand
TCGAGTGCGGTGCTTTCAACCACTCAGCCACCTCTCCGCAGGATCGAGGACGAGCTTTGAGGGTCGCGCGCGTATTTAGTGCATGATCCGGAAAAGGGAAAGCCGGTTTTTCCGAAAGGCTCCCGATCCGCCGAAAGCCGCGCAATTGGCCCAAAATCGCTGCGGGCACAATGTCCCGGAGCCGTGATTGCGCCGCGAGACGCGGCATGGCGGCGGTCGCGTTCGCCCTCAGCTCCCGGTAAAGACCGGCTTGCGCTTCTCCATGAAGGCGGTGCGGCCTTCGGTATAATCGCGGCTGGCGAAACAGGCCTCGACCATCTTATCGACGCGCGCCACGTCGCGCTTGGATTCGTCCTTGAGGATCTCGCCGACCGTGAACTTGGCCGCTTTGATCGTGAGCGGCGCGTTGGCGCAGATCATGTCGGTGATGCTCTTCACATAGTTTTCAAGCTCGGCCCCCGCCACGACCCGATTGACCAGGCCCATGGCGTAGGCCTCCTGCGCATCGAACTGCCGCGCCGTATAAAAAATCTCCTTGGCGAAGGACGGGCCGACGATGTCGACCAGCCGCTTGAGCCCGGCATAGGCGTAGCCCAAGCCGAGCTTTGCCGCCGGCACCGCGAACCTGGAATTGTCCGAGCAAATGCGCAGATCGCAACAGGAGGCGAGCCCGACGCCGCCGCCGATGCAATAGCCGCGGATCATTGCGATCGTCGGCTTGGGAAATTCGTAGATGCTGTTGAAGGCGGCGGCGGTTTTCACGTCATAAGCGCGCGTGGCCTCGAGCGAGGCGCGCTCGCTGGCGAATTTGGAAATATCGGCGCCCGATACGAAGGCCTTGCCGCCGGCACCGGTCAGCACCACGACACGCACCTCGTCGTCGGCGGCGAATTGGGCGAGAACGCCTGTCGTTGCTTCCCACATCTCGAGCGAGACGGCGTTGTGCCGCTCGGGATTGTTGAAAGTCACGATGCCGACGCCCGCCTCTTTGTGCGCGAGCAGCTTGTCGGTATGAGTCATTTACGGGCTCCTTAAGTTTCTTAGTCTCGGCATGGCCGGGCTTATCCCGGCCATCCACGTCTTTCTCGCTCCAAGTCGTGGATGCCCGGCCACTTAGGCGAGCGAAGCGACGCCGTCCTTCGGGCGCCTGTGGCCGGGCATGACAACGGAATTACTACACCGCGCCGGCCTTGTGCAGCGCCTTGATCTCGCGGGCGGAAAAGCCGAATTCCTTGAGCACGGCATCGGTATGTTCGCCGAGCTGCGGCGGCGGCGCCGCCAAGCGTGACGGCGTGCGCGACAGCGACATCGGCTGGCCGACCAGCGTGAGCTTCCGCTTGCCTTTTCCGTCCACCGTCTGCGCGATGCCGAGATGCTTGACCTGCGGATCGGCGAACACCCGGTCGATGGAATAGATCGGTCCACACGGCACGCCGGCCTTGTTGAAATGCTCGACCCATTCGGCGCCGGTGCGGCTTTGCAGATGACGCTCGATCTCGGCATTGAGCGCATCGCGATTTTTCAAGCGCGCGCCGGCGGAGCGATAGTCCGGATTCTCGATGAAGTCCTCGGCGCCGAGCGTGCGGCAGAACCGCTCCCACATCTTGCCGCCGGTGGTGGCGATATTGATGTAGCCGTCGCGCGTCCTAAAGGCGCCGGTCGGAATCGTGGTCGGATGATTGTTGCCGGCCTGTTGCGCCACCTCGCCGCTGACCAGATAGCGCGAGGCCTGAAAGTCGAGCATGAAAATCTGCGCCTGCAGCAACGACGTCTCGATCGCCTGGCCCTTGCCGGATTTCTCGCGTTCGAGCAGCGCGGTGAGGATGCCGAGGGCGGCGAACAAGCCGGCGGTCAGATCGGCAACCGGAATGCCGACCCGCAGCGGCCCGTGACCGGGCAGGCCGGTGATCGACATCAGGCCGCCCATGCCCTGAGCGATCTGATCGAAGCCCGGCCGATCCGCATAGGGCCCATCCTGGCCGAAGCCGGAAATGCTCGCATAGACCAGGCGCGGATTGATCTTGCTCAGCGTTTTGTAATCGATGCCGAGGCGCTTCTTCACGGCCGGGCGGAAATTCTCGATCAGTACGTCCGCCTTCTTGACCAGGCGCTTGAAGGCGGCGAGCCCCTGCGGCGCTTTCAGATTGAGCGTCATACTGCGCTTGTTGCGATGCAAGTTCTGAAAATCCGATCCCTCGCGTGGTCCGCCCATCGGCTCATCGGAATCGGGCGGCGCCTCGATTTTGATGACGTTGGCGCCCCAATCGGCGAGTTGGCGCGCGCAGGTCGGCCCGGCCCGCACCCGCGTCAGGTCGAGCACGGTGAAGCGCGCAAGCGCTTTTGACGCGCGGGGAAACGGCACGGCTCTTCACCTCCGTCGTCTTTCGGCAAAACCGCCGGAAGGGCGAGAACTTGGTCGATCCTTCGATTGTTGTCTACCGGCTCTGGCGCAATCCGCCGGAGCGTCACCGCCGGGATCCTCCTTCCGAAAGGGTCCGCGAGTAGCCATCTTTCGGGCGCTTTCACTGGACGATCATGATGGAGCCGGGCCGCCGGAGCGGGCCTCAATGGATAAGGAATCACCAACGATGATTGCCTTTCGCAGCACCATTGCCGCTGTCTTTATTGCTGTGTTCTCGGTTGCGGCGCTCGCGCAGGAACACGCTAACCGGCCGGGGGGCGAGCGCGCGGGCCACGGCGAGGGGGGCCGGCCGGAACAAGCCGTGCCCTATCCGAATGTCACCGGCCAAAACGGACCGGGCGTGCTCTCTCTGTTGCCGCCCGATTCCGTCACCGAGCACGCAATCGACACGCCGGCCGGCAAGCTCGGCTACACGGCGACAGCCGGCACCTTCTCGTTGTTCGATCAATCCGGCGACCGCTCCGCCGCTATCTTTTACACAGCCTTCGTGGCCAAAACGAACGACCCGGCGCGGCCGGTAACCTTCGTGTTCAACGGCGGCCCGGGAGCGGGCTCGGCGTTCCTCAATCTCGGCCTTGTCGGCCCGCGCATCGCGGTCTTCGGCAACGGTTACGACGGCACGCACGTCCGTCTGGCGGACAATCCGGACACCTGGCTCGCCTTCACCGATCTGGTGCTGATCGATCCGGTCGGAACCGGCTGGAGCAGGGCCGCCAAACACGACGGCGGCAGCGCCTTCTGGAGCGTCCATCGCGACGCCGAGTCGCTTGCCAAAGTGATCGCGCTTTATGTGGCCAAAAACAGCCGCGCCAGCTCGCCGAAATACATTCTAGGCGAAAGCTATGGCGGTTTCCGCGCCGCCAAAGTGGCGCAGGCGCTGCAAAGCAGTCAGGGCCTCATCGTCAGCGGCATTATCATGGTCTCGCCGATGATCGAAGGGCAGTTTCATTTCGGCGGCGATCATTTTGCGCTTGGCGCCGCTCTGGAACTGCCGTCGCTCGCAGCGGCGGAGCTCGAGCGAAAAGGCAGCTTCAGTACGGCTGCGCTGGCGCAAGCCGAGCACTTCGCGATGACCGACTATCTGACCACGCTTGCCGGCCCGCCGCTGCGCGGCGATGCTGCGCATGCGTTCTACGCCAAGGTCGCTCAAGTCACCGGATTGCCGGAGGACGTGGTCGCCCGCGAACGCGGCTTCATCCGCGACGCCTATATCAAGAATTTGCGCGCCGCCGACCACAAGATCGTCAGCCACTATGACGCGACCTTTGCGGTCGACGATCCCAATCCGGAATCGGCCTCGGCACGCGGACCAGATCCCATCCTTGATGGATTCGTCCGTTCATACGGCAGCGCTTTTGTCGGTTATGCGCGCGACGAGCTCGGATTCAAGACCGAGATGACCTACAACCTGCTCGCCTCGGAGGTCGCAAACAAATGGGATTGGGAAGACGGCGGCCACGCACCGGCGAGCGTCGCCGACGAGTTGCGGCAATTGCTCGCGCTCACGCCCTCGTTCCGGCTGATGATCGCGCACGGCTATAGCGATCTGGTCACGCCTTTTTCCAACTCGCGCTACGTCCTCAACCACATTCCCGCGAATGTCGAAGGCGAGCGCACCGAGCTCAAGCTCTACCGCGGCGGGCATATGTTCTACACCGATCCGCAATCGCGCAAGGCCTTCACGACCGACGCGCGGACAATGTATGCATCTCCCTGAAACGGGGAGGGCCTATTCTCCCTGACAAGGGGAGGCATACATGGCCGCGACGACTTCGGCGAAGAGCACAACCGGGGGGCTTGCCGTGCCGGACCAGCACAACCCGCCGCCCGGATACGAAGCGCCGATCATTTGCGACGGCATCATCGACATGCGCGACGTCATGGTGCCGATGCGGGACGGCAAACATCTCTGCGTCGACATCTATCGGCCGAATATCGACGGCAAGTTTCCGGCGCTGCTGGCGATCGCGCCGCACAACAAGGAGTATCAGACCCCTGAGTTCGCGGCGGCCGTGCAATGGGCGCAGCCAGCGTGGTCGCGCATGTGGTTCGGCGGCGCCGAGGGCGGCGACAGCGATTTTCTGGTGCGCCGCGGCTATGTGCATGTCTGCGGCAATATTCGCGGCACCGGCAAGTCCGACGGCGGCGGCTCACCGGAATGGGACATGTACGATCTGATCGAATGGATCGCCAAACAGCCATGGTGCGACGGCAGTGTCGGCATGATCGGCATTTCCGCGTTCGGCGGCGCGCAGTTCGAGGCGGCCGCGCAGCAGCCGCCGTCGCTCAAGGCGATCTTCCCCTACGACTCGATGGGCGCCTACGGCCAGTGGGGCTTTCGTGATTTCTATCCGGGCGGCGTCATCCACACGATGGTGTTCCTGCTCGATGGCGGCGCCGTGTATCACGTCAATCGCGGGCAGCCGGGCCAGCTCACCGGCGAAGCCGACAAGCTCTGGCGCGCGGCCATGAGCAATCCCGACCTGATGATGTATCCGAACATCTTCAACATCATCGTGGAAAAGGGCCAGACCATGCCGCTGGTCTACGATACCGTGCTCAATCCCTACGACCCCGACGACATCGTGGAAAAGACCAGGGAGAAGATGTCGCGGATCAAGATTCCCTTTTACACGGGCTCCGGCTGGTACGCCTACACATACAAGCTGCACCTGCAAGGAAGCCAGCAGTGGTTTCAGGAAGTGCAGGGCGTGCCAAAGAAGCTTCTCATCAGCGGACCGGCGCATCTGGAACGGCCATTCCATTCCTTCCACGACGAAATCCTGCGCTGGTACGACCATTGGCTCAAAGGCAAGGACACCGGCATCCTCGACGAGCCGCCGGTCAAAGTCTGGGTGATGGGCGAGAACAAATGGCGGTACGGCAACGATTGGCCGCTGCCGGAGACGCAATGGAGCAAGCTCTATCTGCACAGCTGGGGACGGCTGCGCCCCGAGCCTTATGTACCCGGCGCCCGCAACGGCCGGCTCGAGCCCGACACATTCGTGCAGATGCCGCCCACGCAGACCAACGAGATTGCGCGATTGCGCTTCATGAGCGATCCGCTGCCGGAGGATACGCTCGTCGTCGGCCCGCTGGCATTGAACCTTTACGCCGCCATCGACCAGGACGACACCAACTGGATCATCGTCCTCAAAGACGTCGGCCCCGACGTGTCGGTCCACACCGCCCGGCCGGGCGAGGTGGATATTCCCGCCGATCTCAACGAGCGCGAACTGACCCGCGGCTGGCTCAAGGCATCGCACCGTGCGATCGATCCGGAACGATCGCAGCCATGGCGGCCTTGGCATCCGCTCACCCGCGCCGCCCAGAAGCCGGTCGAGCCCGGCAAAATCGAGGAATACAGGATCGAGATTTTATCGACCGGAAACCTGTTCAAGGCCGGCCACCGCATCTGTCTCGACATCACCAGCCTCGATCTGCCGAGCGGACTCGCCGGCGCGCACGACATCGAATACGCGCCGTATCACATCTGCAGCAGCAAGACAGTGGTGCACAAAATCTATCACGACGAGCAGCATCCGAGTCATCTGGTGCTGCCGATCATTCCGCTTGGGTGAGAAAATAAAATCGGATCGGGGCGCCCGTGCCGGAACCACGCGATCGATACATTCCCGTTCGCAAAGACGACATCCTTTCCGCGCTGGTTGCGCAGCGCGCCTTTGCCGACGCCGCCGGCGGCGAAAAATTCCGCCGGTTGTGCGAGATGCTGGCGGCGATCTATCACTACGAATATTTCGAGATGCTCGAGCGTCTGCGCGGCGACTATTACTATTTTAACCCGCAGGTGGCGCAGCATGCGACGATCGATCCTGCCACGCTCGAACGCTGCTATCGCGATCTGGTCCAGTCCCTCGACCGGGTGCTGAAGGTCGCCAATTTCACCGAGCTGGCGCACGCTGAAATCGGTGACGCGCACGACTGCCGCGCGGCGCTGCGCGTCGCGGTCAATGCCGCGCTCGACGATTTCCGCGAGGTTCGCTTCTATCGGCGCGGACTCCACAAGGAGGCGTTCGAGATCGCTGAATGGCTCGGATTGCGCCGCCGCAAAATCGAAGTAGACGTGTTCGACGACGTGGTGCTGGTCGCAGCAATGCGCCCGAAGGCCGAGATCGCCTCGCGGCGCGAGCTACGCCGGCTCGAGCGGCGCAAGATCCCGCCCGGCTCCGTGCTGCTGAAATGCTTTCGCAATATCGCCAGCGGCGACATCAAGGCGCTGTTTCCGAACGCGCGCGTCGTGATGAGCAATATCGACAAGCTTCTGCTCGGGGTGCCGGCGCTCGCCAGCGGCATTCCGATCCTGATCAATCTCTATACCACGATCACCGTGCTGTTCCTCGTGCTCGGCTTTTATCTGGGCCTTACGGCGAGCGTCGAAGACAAAGATATGAAGACGGCGCTCGCCGCGCTCAGCGGGCTGGTGGCGCTCGGCGGTTTCATTGCCACCCAATGGGTGCGATACCAGCGCCAATCGCTCAAATATCAGATGGAGCTGACGGACAATATCTACTACCGCAACATCAACAACAATGCCGGCATCTTCGACTACGTGATCGGCGCCGCCGAGGAGCAGCAATGCAAGGAGGCGTTTCTCGCCTACCATTTCCTGCATGAAGCGGCTTCCCCGCCGGCCGCGGCGGAGCTCGACCGCAGCATCGAGGCTTGGCTGCGATCGACCTTTGGCATCGACATTGATTTTGACGTCGCCGACGCGCTCGACAAGCTCGAGCAACTCGGCGTGCTGCGGCGCCACGGTCAACGGCTCGTGGTCTCGCCGTTTGACGAGGCCTTCGGCACGCTGCATGGCGTCTGGGATAATCTCTTCCCCGCCGCCTCCGGCGGCGCCGCGGCGACGGTATAGTTATTCGCCGAGATAGGCGGCTTTGACCTTTTCGTCCTTCCGCAGCGCCTCGGCGCTGTCCGCGCCGACGATATGGCCGTTGTCCAGCAAGTAGCCGCGATCCGCGATCGCCAGACTCTGCTTGGCGTTTTGCTCGACCAGGAAGATTCCCATGCCGGTCTCTTTGATGCGCGCGAGCGTGCGGAAAAGTTCCAGCGTGAGCAGCGGCGACAGGCCGAGCGAAGGCTCGTCGAGCAGGAGGATCGTCGGCGCCGACATCATGGCGCGGCCGATCGCCACCATCTGACGCTCGCCGCCGCTCATGGTGCGCACGAGCTGCTTGCGGCGCTGCCGGAGCTTGGGAAACAGGCTCAGCACGCGCTCCAAATTCTCCGCCTCGAGTGCGCGGGCGCGGCGCGGATGGGCCCCGAGCACGAGGTTCTCCTGCACGGTCAGGTCGGCAAAAATGCCCCGGTCTTCGGGCACGAGCGCGATACCCGTTTCCACGATCTCATGCGGCGGACGCCGGGTGATGTCGGCGCCGTCCATCAGCACCGTGCCGCCCTCCGTCTTGCGCGTCTGCCCGGCGATGGCGCGGATGAGCGTGCTTTTGCCGGCGCCGTTGGCACCGAGCATAACCACGATCTCGCCCTTCGACACGGTCGCCGAGACGTTTTCCAGCGCGCGATGACGGCCATAAAAGACCGAGATGTTGCGGGTCTCAAGCATTCTCGTCTCCGAGATAGGCCCGGATCACATCATGGTCGGCCAGCACCTCGGCGGGGGTGCCTTCGGCGATCTTGGCGCCGCTATTCATGACGATGCAGCGGTCGCACAAGCTGCGGATCGCGTGCATGACATGCTCGACGATGATGATCGTGCATCCTTCCGAGCGCAGTTGCTCGATCAGCGCGATCCCGATCCGCAGCTCGGTGGGATTGAGACCGGCGAGCCATTCGTCGAGCAGGAGAATCTTCGGATCGGAGGCGAGCGCGCGCGCAAGCTCCAGGCGCTTCTGGTCGATATAGGTCAACGCCGACACCGGCGCGTTGGCCGCATTCGGCAAACCGACGCGCTGTAACAGAGCGTGCGCGTAGTCGTCGAGCTCCTTGCCCCAGCGCCGCGCATGCCCGAACACGCCGCCGGCCGCGACATTTTCAAGCACCGTCATGGTGGGGAGCATGCGGACGAGCTGGAATGTGCGGGCGATGCCTTTTTTGGCGACTTTGCTGGCGCCGATTCCGGTGACCGTCTCGCCGTAAACGCTGATCTCGCCGGAGCTCGGTTTCAACGCGCCGGAAATCAGGTTCATCATGGTGGTCTTGCCGGAGCCGTTCGGCCCGATCAGGCCCAACACTTCCTTTTCGGCGAGCTTGAACGTCATACTGTCGACGGCGACGAGACCGCCGAAACGTTTGGTGACGCCGGCGGCGGTCAGCGCGTCGATGGTCGCGGGGCTGAGCATTATTTCTTGTCCGCGGCGACAGCCGGCTGCACGGCGGAATTGGCCGAAACCTCGACGGGAAGCGGCACGGCGGCCTGCGGCGGGCCGAGATGCTTTCTGCGCCGGCCGATCGCGTCTTCGACGAGGCCGGTCAGGCCGTTCGGAATCACGTACACGATGAGCAGGAAGCACACGCCCAACAGCAAGGTCGTCTGCGAGGGGAAATAGATGGCGATCAATTCCCAAACCAGGACGAACGGTATGACGCCGAGCAGGGGACCCCACAAACGGTGCGTCCCGCCGAGCAGCGCCATGATGACGACCTGAAACGACAGAAACGGACTGAACGCGACGACAGGCTCGACATAGCCCCACCGCGGCGCGACCAGCGCGCCGGCGATGGAGGCGAACATGCTGGAAATGACGAACAGGACCACTTTCGCGCGCGCGGTGTTGATGCCGCAATGAACGGCCACCAACTCGTCATTGCCGATGATGCGCAATGCGAAGCCAAGCCGCGAGCGGCCGATCCGCCACCCGACCAGAAAGATCGCCGCGGCGAGCAGCAGCAGCTGCCAGTAATACATCGGCTCGCTGCGCTCGATGGTGACATAGAGCCCGCTCATGGTGCCGAGCACATGCTGCAGCCAGGTCATGATCTGACGCACGAGCTCCGCAAGACCGAGCGAGAAGATCACGAAATAGACGCCGGACACGCGCAGCGTCGCCAGCCCCACGACCGCCGCGAGCATGGCGCCGGCAACAGCGGCAGCAACGATAAGGAGCGGATAAGGCACCAGATCGATACCGCCGGCGGCGGTGTACATGCCGATCCCGAAGAATGCCGCAGTCGACAAGGCGATGTAATTGGTCGGGCCGGAAAACAACAGCCACGAGGTCGCCAGCGCCGTATACATCACGATCGAGATGCCGATTTGCAGCGGATAACCGTCGGCAACCAGCGGCACCAAAGCGGCGGCGGCAAAGAGCAGCACGCTGATCGAAAGACCACGGAGCTCGGCGGCGGAAAGATGGAAGCGGCTCACGCGGTCCGCCTCCCAAACAAGCCCTCCGGCCGCACCAAAAGGACAATCATGAACAGAACATAAGCCGCAGCGAGCGTCAGACCGGGATCGACCAACGTAGCGACTGCAGTCTCGGCGAAGCCGAGGATGAAGGAGGCGAGGATCGTTCCGCGAATATCCCCGACCCCGCCGAGAATAACGATGACCAGCGCTTTGAGCGTAAATACCACGCCGAGCGAAACGTCGAAGGTCAGGAACATGCTGAGCAGTCCGCCGCCGACCGCGGTCACCGCGCCGCCCAACGCAAAGGCGAGCGCCGATGTCTGCGCGACATTGATCGCGACCAGCCCGGAAGCCGAGGGATTGACCGACACGGCCCGCAACGCGAGCCCAGCGCGGGTCTTATACAGCCACAAGTAAAGGCCAGCGCACAGTAACACCGCGGCCAAGAAGGCGACCACGCGGTTGAGGCCATAGCGCTCGCCGAAAATGAAAATCGGCTGCGACAGGTAGGAATAATCCAGATATTCACCGCCGAAAATCGCCAGCAGAATGCCGACGGCGATGAAGCTGATGCCGAAGGTCGCCAGAATGCTGTCAACCTCGAGCTTGCCCTGGCTCTTGGCGCGGCGAACAAGCGGATAGATGAGGACGCGGTAGATCGCCCAATTCAACACGAAGGCTGCAGGGGCCACCAGGAACAGCGCGAACAGCGGGCTCGCCTTGGTCGCGGAATAGAACCAAAAAGTGCTGAATGCGCCCGCGATCAGGATCTCGCCGTTGGCCAGATTCATGATGCGGGCGACGCCGTACTGCAATTGCAGCCCCATCGCCATCAAGGCATAGGTGCCACCGAGCAATAGGCCGATGATGACGATGTCCATATCGAACGAATGTCGATTCCAATGTCCCGGGTTGATGGGTCGGCCCCGTTGGGCCCGTTTGCGAGTGAAGCTTTGCGCGGTTTCGTCCCCGGCATAGCCGGGGACGATCACCACGATGTCAGCGTCTTTTTAGCTCGGCGAGCCGCCGTCGCGCTTGCCTGCGGAGCCTAGCGGATCTCAACCCCAGCTGCTCTTCAGCTTCACCTCCGCGTAGTTGGTGAAGCCTTCGCCGGCTACGGCGTTGAAGAAGCCGCCCTGCCACTGGCCAACCGTATAGACTTTGTCGAGGATCTGGTCGGGCATCTCGACCTCGCCGACCAGCGTCTTGAATTTGCGACCGCGGAAGTGGGCCGCAATCGCCATCCGATCCAACGAGCCGACGGCTTCGATCGATTGGGTCAGCACCTGGAGCATCGAATAATAGAACGGGCTGCCCCAGTAATCGGCGTCGACCTTGGTGACTTCCTTGTGCCGCTTGTAGAAGTCGCGGATCTCGGGCGAGTCGACGACGCCGCCGGCCCCGAGAACGTTCTCGGCCGCGGCCCCGTTTTTCTGAGCGAAGCCTTGGAAGGCACAGCCGACCGCGCAGTAATAGGCTTTGACGTTCAGGCCTTCGATCTTAGCCGCATCGGCGAGACCAAAGGTATCCGGCGGATAAGACCAAGCGACGAAGGCGTCGGGATTTGCGGCCTTGGCGGCCTTGATCACCGGCGAGTAATCTTGCGTGCCCAGTGGGTAGGATTTGTCGTAGACGATTTCGAAGCCGGCCTCCTTGAACAGCGGCCGCCCTCTATTGGCAAGCTCGATGCCGAAATCGTCGCCGACGTTCACGGCGGCGACCTTGTTGCCGATCTTGCCGCTGTCCTTCAGCTTCTTGAGCACGCCGATCGCGCCCTTGGCGTAGGTCGTGGTCGACGATTGGAACAGGAAGAAGCCGGGATATCTCTTGACGAGCATTGGTGCCTGGTCGGTGACGCAGGCTTGCGTGAGCTGCGGGTAATTGTATTTGGCGAAAGTCGGGGCCGCGGCGAGATTGAAGCCGGTGGCATAGAGGCCTCCGATCCAATCGGCCTTGTCGACCGTGGCGGCGCGTTCGACGGCCTTGATGGCCTCGGGCGGCTGCGTGCGATCGTCGTATTCGATGATCTCGATCTTGCGCTGGCCGGATTTGAGTTTCAGCCCGCCGCGTTCGTTAACTTCGTGGGCCCAGAGTTGATAGGGCGGGAAGTGGGTAATCGCCGCGCCCGGCGCGAGCGGGCCGGTTTTTGCGCCGATCACGGCGACTTTCACAGGTGCGGCATCCGCCGCAGCTGCTCGATAGCCGGCCGATGCGGCAAGCGCCGTAGCAGCGGAATATTTCAAAAATTCGCGTCTTCGCATGAAGTCCTCCCTGGGGACGGTGTGTGTCGGGCCGGGGTTGCTTCCCCGTGCTTTGTTGCCACATCACGATGATAGCGGCATAAATTTAGATTGCATAGGGCTCCACCATGCTCCGCGGGTCCGAAAGAGGGCACGATGGAGCCAAAATTAACGCTGCAAAGGCGACGGGATTTTCTGCCAACAAAAAGCGTCCCGGTCAGGCACCGGTGAACGGCTCAATCGGCGGTTTAAATTCCAGTCGGGGGCGATCGCCCATCCGGCGCAAGAAGCGGCAGAGACCGACCGCGTGGTCGATGCGCACATGTCATTCGAAAGACAACGTGAAATTCAGAGCGCCGTACGCCAATAAGCCGGACATCAAAGTATCGTCGCGCTCATCTGAAGATCCGCACAGGCGAGGTTCGGTGCGTCGATAAAAGGCCGCGCGGTCGGCCGGCGCCGAAGCTGAGCTAAGCGACGATGGAGCGTTGATCGTTTGCGGATCAGCCCGTGCCGCCGGGGTCGAGACCGTACTTCTTGCACATCTTGCGCACGATCTCGACATCCTTGCCGCCAGCGATGAGACCGACCACGGCGGAGGTCATTTTACCGCCGGAGACGGTGCCTTCGACGATGTAAGCTTGCCAGCCGCTATAAGCGGGGAACGAGCTTTTGGCATTGACCATGCCGCAATAGTTGATCGAGCCGTCTTCGGTACTGGCGATCTGCGGCCAGCGGTATTGCGCCTGGCCCGGATTGACAATCGAGAGACTGACCGCCTTGCTGATGACCTGCTTCTCCTCCGGCAGGAGCTCGCGCGTGTGGATGCCGCTTGCGTCCTGGATATGGTTGAGAGCGAGAAGATCCTGCGCGGTGGCATGCCCGGAAGGGTTTGACGGCCCGCCCGTACATCCCGCGAGCACAAGGCCTGCCGCCACGGCGGCAGAAACCCCGCGCCGCACCCGCCGCGAGCCGGCGACAGCCGAGAAGACATGCCGCGCCGAGAATAGCCGCGGCAGCGATCGATTGCTTGCGATCTTCATGGATATATTGAATCCGCTGGTGATGTCGCCCGCGCGCCGCCTTGGCTATGCGGCGCCAAAAAGCGACCGGTACAAGGCCGCGCATGGCCAAGCTGCCCGTCGAAGCCCCCCGCCCCTCGTTCAGCTCGTTGCATCATATACCCCGCGCCGCGCCCATTGAACAATCAGTGCGACAGTTTGGATGATTCGCGATCTGCCAGCCATTGGCCGGCCTTTTGAACAGGAAGCCCGGGAGGATATGGCGGCGGATGGGGGTGGTTTTTCGGCATACCGCTCTGGATTTTGCCGACTGCGGCATATTTGCACCGTCCCCCCGGGGACGAATGGGAGAAAGCAGAGGCCCGTGGGCCGCGGCATTTATGCCCTATTTGCCCGGTTGCGGGAAAGCTAAGCGTGAGCAGCCGATCGGATGTATTCTCAAGCGCAATTCAGTGTTGAGGTGTAGCTGTTCTGCACTGAGGGCGTGAGTCGCGCGCAGCTCTGGGCGAGCATTACTGAAACTCGCCGTGGCGCTGGTCGCGGCGCCGTGTCACCTGAGCACCGCCGGCTGCAGCACTGCGCTGCCTTCACCGACGGTCACCAGGGGATGACGGCTGGAGGGCCTCGACAAAGGAAGGGCCGGCCTGGCGCCGCCTTCCTTCATTTTTGGCCATGCGTCGGGGTAAGCGACCTGACCGGGAGACAACTTAGCGGCGCCATTCTGCTCGAGATAGACTTCAGTCGCCAAACCCGCCTTGGAGGCCCCATGCCTCGCGTCGTCGGTATCGATCATCTCGTACTGAGCGTGGGCAATTTCGCCCGCTCGAGAGACTTCTACGACAAGCTGCTTGTCTTCCTCGGCTTCAAGCGCAAGTACGATTACGAGGACATGACGGGCTGGAGCAACGGCAAGACCTTGTTCTGGATTGCCGCCGCCGATGCGCAAGGGCGAAAGCGCAAATATCGCAAAGGCGATATCGGCTTCCATCATTATGCGTTTGAGCTTTCGAGCCGCAGGGATGTCGATGCTCTCGGCGCGTTCCTGGAAGCAAACGGCATGACGGTGCTCGACCCGCCGGGCGAATATTATGGCCGCAACTATTACGCCGTTTATTTTGCGGACCCCGATGGCATGAAGCTCGAAGCAATGATCTGGGCGCCGCCCGAGCCGAAGCGCAAACCGCCTACAAAGCGGAAAGCGCGCACCCCGCAACGCCGCTGAGGATCATTGCGGGTTGCATTTGAGCGCAATCGCCCTAGCTGGCCACGCTCAGCAGAACCGGCGCATGCGCGACCACCGTGTTACGGCCGCGCCGCTTCGCATCATAGAGCGCGTGGTCCGCAGCCTCGACCAGACTGGCGGCCGATTGGCTCGGCTCCGGGATGCGCGATTCGACACCGATGCTGATCGTGACGATGCCGCAAGGCGCATCGGCGTGCGTTATCAGCAGCTTTTCGATCGAACGGCGCGCTTCTTCGGCAAGCGCAATCGCGTGATCGAGATCGAGCCCCGGCAACAATAACGCGAATTCTTCACCGCCGTAACGGGCAACAATGCGGGCCTCGTCAAGCGCCACGAGCGACAGGGTTTCGCCGACAGCACGCAAGCAGGCGTCGCCCTGCACGTGGCCGTAGCAATCATTGAACAGCTTGAAATGATCGATATCGATCATCATCAGGGCGAGCGGCTGACGAAGTCCCTCCGCGCTCCGCCACGCACGATCGAGTTCACGATCGAAACCGCGCCGGTTGGCCAGACCGGTGAGCCCATCGAGGCTCGCCAATTCGTCAAGGTGTTGATTGGCGATCTGCAATTCTTGCTCGCGCGCGGCGAGTTTGCGCGCCATATCGTCGAACGCGGCCGCAAGCGGCTCGAACTCGGCCATCCACGGCTCGTTGGCCGCGCGCGCCCGCAGATCGCCGTGGCCAAACCGGGTTGCCGTACGCACCAGCGACTGGATCGGCCGCAGGATCAGCCGTTCGCCGCCAAACCAGGCAGCAAGAAGCACCAGCACCCCGAATACGCTAAGCTGGACGTAGGCAACGCTGATCTCGCGGTCGATGCCGCTATGCACCACTGATTCATCGACGCCGACCGCAAGCCGCGCCCCTGTCCAGGGCACGCGGACAAAGCCAAGAATGCGCCGGATGCCGTCAAAACCCTCTGTCGTTATCGTGCCTTCGTCTTTGGCCAGAAGCTCTTTGGTCAGATCATGAGCGGCGAAGTTCTTGCCGACGAGCGGTTCCTCATCAGTCGATGCCGCGAGCACTGTACCGCCACCGTCGATGACCAGAACCGCGGTACCCGATCCCTGCGCGGCACTCGCCGCGAGTTCGCTGATCCAATGCAGATCGATGGATGCGACGACCACCGCTGCAACCACCCCTTCCTTCACGACTGGAAAGGTGCCCATGAGGCCGGGAGTACCGCTGACCCGTCTGATGAGATAATCGCCGAGCGCAAACTCCCGCGAATGCAGAGCGTTCTGGAAATAAGGGCGGTCGGACATGTTCAAGCCGACGATCGCAGGATCGCTGGAACATTTCACCCGACCGTTGCTTCCGGTAATCGAAAGCGCGTGAATCCACGGAACGTTTCCCGCCAGATCGCCAAGGATCTGATTGCAGTCCGGCGCATCAAGCGGCATTTTCGCATAGACACGAGCTGCGACACGGAGCAAAGCGCGTGTCGAATCGATCACCTCACGCTGCGCGGCGACGCCGCCGCGGGCGAGATCGATCACTTGGCTGCGGGCGAGTTCGGCGCGCTCGACGCGGGCTCTTTCCAGACCCCGCACACGTTCGACCATCAGCGGAGCTATCGCCAGCAGAGCGACAATGATCAGCCGGGCGCGAATACTGAGAATGGGCTTGCTGCGGCGCGTTCGCGGCGGCGCCGCCGCAGGCAAGGCCTTGGGAGACTTTGCTTGAATATCCGCCATTGGATGCGATCCCCGGCCCCAGGCTCGGAACCTAGAGGGTAGGCGTGAAAACCCTCTTTGAAGTTCCATTAAAATTTGAGCGGAGCGGCGGTACGTTCAGGAAATGGAAAGCATGAGTCGGACGAACGGGCTGGCCGCGGTGCGGGTGGAGATCGCGCGCGCGTGCCGCGACACCGGGCGCGATCCAGCGGCGGTGACGCTGGTGGCAGTCTCAAAGACTTTCGGCGCCGACGCCATCGAGCCGGTAATAGCCGCCGGGCAGCGGGTATTCGGTGAAAACCGGGTGCAGGAAGCCAAAGCCAAGTGGCCGCCGCTCATGGAACGCCATGGCGGCCTTCAGCTGCATCTCGTCGGCACATTGCAATCGAACAAAGCGCGTGAGGCGGTGGCGTTGTTCGATGCGATCCACGCCGTCGACCGCGCGAGTCTCGCCGAGGCGCTCGGTAAGGAAATCGCCCGGCAGGGGCGAAAGCCACTGCTATTCGTCGAGGTCAATACCGGTGAGGAACCGCAAAAAGGCGGCGTGCCGCCGCAGGAGGCGGATGCCTTTCTTGTGGCCTGCGGGGATCGCTATGGTCTGACGATTTCCGGGCTGATGTGCGTCCCACCAGTGGATGAGCCGCCGGCACCGCATTTTGCGCTGACGGCCAAAATCGCCCGGCGCAATGGGCTGTCACTGCTCTCGATGGGCATGAGCAGCGACTTCCCGACGGCGATCGCTTTCGGCGCTACCCACATCCGGGTCGGAACGGCGATTTTCGGGGTGCGGAGCTAGCTATGAATCACGATTCTGGTTTTTCGGCTGAGCCTCTGAGCCAGGAGTTGCAACTCACGAGCTGTTAGAGCGATACAGCCGGCGGTGGGCGCGAAACCCGGCCGTGCGACATGGACAAATACGGCGCTGCCCCGCCCGGCGACGCGGGGACGCTGGTTGTGGTCGATTTCAATGATGAGATCGTAGAGGGGATCTTCGCGCCACAGCCGGTCGCCTGGTTCAATGGCCGACCTTCGAAACGGATGATTGTAGCGCCGGTCTTTGGGATCTTCGCACCAAGCATCGGCCCGGCCGATTCGGCGGATTGGGAGCATCGTTCGCGGGGGCGCGCGCCGGTCGCCTCGCCACCACAGCCGCAGCGGCCGGAAAGAGCCGCGGGGCGTCCCGCCATCGCCCTCGCGCTTGTTGGCCTTAACGCCGGCCCGGCCGAGGGCGACAGGCACGCACCATAAGCCGGCGCGAAGCCAGCCCTGCGACGGCCGCCCCGGCCGAGGCCTGACATGGATCATACGAAGAGAAGACCGTTGCATGTGTGTAGCTGGTAGAGGCGATTTCCCAACGGCTGCTTGCTCTTGTATCCTTACATGCTCTGCTTCGCGCCAGACAGCGCAGCAAAGTTGCAGCTAAAGCGGAGAGCGCGCCCTTAAGCGGCGGGCAAGCCGCCATAGGGGTTCCGGACTGATGCCGAATACACGCAAAATTCTGATCGTCGACGACGATGCCGAACTGCGTGACGCGCTCACAGAGCAGCTCTCGCTGCACGAGGAGTTCGAAGCCGTCGCCGTCGAAAACGGCGCCAAAGGTGTTCAAGCCGCCAAAGCGGGGCAGATCGACCTGGTGATCATGGATGTCGGGCTGCCCGATATCGATGGCCGCGAGGCGGTGCGCATTTTGCGCAAGAACGGCTTCAAGGCGCCGATCATCATGCTGACCGGCCATGACACCGATTCCGACACGATTCTTGGCCTGGAATCGGGCGCCAACGACTACGTGACCAAGCCCTTTCGCTTCGCCGTACTGCTGGCGCGTATTCGCGCCCAGCTTCGCCAGCACGAAGCGAGCGAAGATGCCATTTTTGCGATCGGTCCCTACACCTTCCGGCCGAGCTCGAAGCTTCTTCTCAACCCGAAGGGCAGCAAGGTCCGGCTGACCGAAAAGGAAACCTCGATCCTGCGCTATCTCTACCGCGCGGGCCAGCGGCCGGTCTCGCGGGAAACATTGTTGCAAGAAGTATGGGGTTACAATTCGGGCGTAACGACGCACACGCTCGAAACGCACATCTACCGGTTACGGCAGAAGATCGAAAAAGATGCCGCTGCCCCTGCCATTCTGGTCACTGAAGCGGGCGGCTACAAGCTCGTCCCGTAAATCGCGGCCACTATGACAATCGAGGACGACATCGCGTTCCTTGAGCGGATTCCGATTCTCCGGCGGCTGGGGGCACCGGCGCTTCGGATTCTTGCAATCGGCGCCGAGGGCTACCGGGTCGAGCCGGGGCAGGTCTTGTTCACCGCTGGCGACGCCGCAGATTGCGCCTATGCCGTCCAGGAGGGCTCGTTCGCGCTGCGGACCGAACGCGGCGAAGCGGAGGTCATCGCCGGTCCGGGCACCCTTCTCGGCGAATTGGCCCTGCTGGCGGAAACGCTGCGCCCGGCCACGGCGACAGCACGTGAACCGTCGGCGGTGCTGCGGATTTCGCGCGCGATGTTCCGGAAAATGCTCGAGGGCTATCCCGAGGCGGCGCATCGCCTGCGCGAAGTGATCGCGGCGCGCGCTGATCAGTGGGCGCGCGAAATGGAGAATGTGCGGGACGCGCTCGCTCCGCGCACCAAGCCGAAATAACCGCAGCTGCGGCTTAGAGCGCAATCGCTTCAGATTCGATCGATTGGCGCTCTAACATTTTTGGTGGAGCATGATCTTGTCGGAAAACCGGTTTCCACTTTTCCGGATCATGCTCAGACTTCGAGCGTCGCCGTCACCGGCACGTGGTCGGACGGCCGCTTGGCGCTCCGATAGTCTCTGGCGACGGTGATGGCCGAGACGCGATCGGCCAGCATATTCGACGTCCAGATGTGATCGAGCCGGCGGCCTTTATCGGAACGGGTCCAGTCGGGCGAGCGGTAGCTCCACCAGGTGTAAAGCTTGGCCGGTGCTGGAACGAAGGCACGCGCCGCATCGATCCAGCCGCCCGCTTTTTGCACGCCAAGAAGCTTCTCGCATTCGATCGGCGTGTGCGAGACGACGGAAAGGAGTTGCTTGTGACTCCAGACGTCGCATTCGAGCGGCGCCACGTTGAGGTCGCCGACGATGATCGCCCGTTCACTCGCCGCCGGCCGCAGCGTTTCGTTCCCATGCATCTCATCGAGAAAAGCGAGTTTGTGAGCGAATTTCGGATTGACCGCCGGATCGGGAACATCGCCGCCGGCGGGAACATAGAAATTATGCAGCGTGATCGGGTCCTTCAGCCCGGACCGCTCGCCAAGCGTGACCGCAACATGGCGGCAGTCGCTCTTGCCGCAATAGTCGCGGATCGTGCTCGATTGCAATGGCAGCCGCGAGAGAACGACAACGCCGTGATGGCCTTTCTGCCCGTTGAGCGCGATATGTTCATAGCCAAGCCGCTTGAAGCGCTTGCGCGGAAAGCTGTCGTCCGGACATTTGGTCTCCTGCAGGCACAGAATATCGGGACGCATCGATTTGACGAACTTGGCGACCAGATCGATGCGAAAACGCACCGAATTGATGTTCCAGGTCGTGACCGTGATTTGCATGGCGGCTATCTGACTGGAGCGCAATCGCGTCAGAGTGAATCGATTGGCACGGTAACTTTCTAGCGGAGTTATTCGGCGAAAAGGCCGCCGACACAAGTCGCTTCGAGCGAAGGCGCGGCGGAACTCTTCGCCGATGGTGGCCTTGTACGATAACCTGGTCCGGAGAGGCGCAGTATGAACAGTAACAGCCGGCGACCGCGGGTCGTCATTGCCGGGGCGGGTTTCGGCGGATTAGAGGCGACAAAAAGCCTGGCCAAGATCGAGGCCGACGTAACGCTGGTCGACGCGCAAAACCACCATTGTTTTCAGCCATTGCTTTATCAGGTCGCGACCGCCGCATTGTCGCCGGCCGACATTGCCTGGCCGATCCGCGCGATCGTCCGCGAGCAGAAAAACGTCCACGTTATCATGGCGCGCGTGACCGGCGTCGATGTACAGGCGCGATGCCTGCATACCAACGAAGTACAGCTTCCCTACGACTATCTCATTCTGGCGACCGGTGCGACGCATTCCTATTTCGGCCACGACGATTGGGCGCCATACGCGCCCGGTCTCAAGCGCATCGCAGACGCCACCGAGATCCGGCGGCGGTTTCTGATCGCCTTTGAACGCGCCGAGCTGGTTGAAAACGAGGGCGAGCGGCAAAGGCTTCTCACCTTTGTCGTTGTCGGCGGCGGCGCCACCGGCGTGGAAATGGCCGGCGCCCTCGCCGAGGTGGCGCAGCGCACTTTGCGGCACGACTTTCGGCATATCGATCCGCGCCGCTCTCGGATCGTCCTCGTCGAGGCCGGCCCGCGGCTCTTGCCGGCCTTTCCCCAGAAGCTCTCGGATTACGCGGCGCGCTCGCTGCAAATGATGGGCGTCGAGGTCGAGCTCGGACGGATGGTGACCGTCTGCGATGCACAGGGTGTTTCATTGCAGGACGGGCGCATCGATGCTGCGACTGTAATCTGGGCGGCCGGTGTCGTCGCCTCGCCCGCGGCGGCGTGGATCGGCGCCGAGCACGATCGCGCGGGACGCATCAAGGTCAACCCCGATCTGACCGTTCCCGGCCGGCCGGAAATTTTTGCGATCGGCGATACCGCAAGCGTCACCGACCGCGAGGGCCGGCCGGTACCCGGCATCGCGCCGGCAGCGAAGCAAATGGGCCACTATGTTGCGAAGGTCATCACCGCTCGCGCCGAAGGGAAGCCGCCGCCCGGCCCCTTCGTCTATCGCCACCTCGGCGACCTCGCCACGATCGGGCGCAAGTCGGCGGTGGTGAAGCTTGGCGTCTTTCAGCTCACCGGATTCCTGGGCTGGCTGTTTTGGAGCGCGATCCACATCTATTTTTTGATCGGAATACGTAACCGTTTCGTCGTCGCGCTGAACTGGTTATGGAGCTATATGACATTCCAGCGTGGTGCGCGGCTGATCGGCGAAGCGCCCCGTTAAATCTAAAAACAAGCCAGTTGCACCTAATTTATGCTTGTTGCGCCAGGCGCAATACCGCGCGTTGACCCCCCCTCTCTGCCCCCTAGAGTCCAAGGCAGGCTTTTTCAGGTGGGCGGGCCGTAAGGCGGCCCGGCAGAGGGGTCGCAATCATGAAATTTGGCATGTTCTATCCTGTCGCCGTGGCGTCGGAAGCGGATCTTGGAAAAGGCTTGTGGGGACTGGATCGCGACCGCTACGCGACCACGATCGAGGAGCTGCGCGAGCAGGCGATCTGTGCCGACGAGACGGGCTGGACCTCGATGATGTTCGCCGAACATCACTTCGAGATCGAGGGCTATCACGTCACACCCAACCCGCTTCTGCTCAATGTCTATCTGGCGCAGCACACCAAGCGGCTGCGGCAGGGCCAGATGGGATTGGTGTTGCCGAATTGGAATCCGCTGCGGCTCGCCGAAGATATCGCGATGGCCGATCATCTGACCGGCGGCCGCCTCGATATCGGATTGAGCCGCGGTTATCAGCCGCGATCGGTCGGGGTGATGGGCCAACACTATCACGCCAATGCCGCCGGCAGCGGCCGCGCCGAGGTTGAAGCCATCAATCGCAAGATCGTCGAAGAATGGTTCGAGGTGATGCGCCGTTCCTGGACCGAGGACCTGTGGGACTTTCAGGGCGAATTCATTTCGGTGCCGCCGAAGGGTCTTGAGTGGAAGCACCCGATTTCGGCGCGGCTTAACGCCGGAGTCCGCGACGGGATTCTGACCCAAGTCGCAACCGTTCCGAAGCCCAAACAGTTGCCGTATCCTCCGCTCTTCACGACGCTTAGCCAAAGTCCCGAGACGCTGAATTGGTCAGCTCGTATCGGTGCCTCGATCGTCACGCTCGCCGCTGATCTTGATATCGTCCGTTGGCTATTTCAAAGCTACGTCGACGAGGCGGCAAAGCATGGCCGGAAGCTTCGCTTCGGCGAGTATTCCACGCGAGGCGGTGTCGTCCTTTGCCGCAACGTGGCGGTCGGCAAGACGCACGAAGAGGCGATGGAGACGGCGCGGCAGGGGTCTGCATTCTGGACTCACTGGCTCGGCGAGTTCGGCTTTTTCGAAGCGCTGCGGATGAAAGGCCAGGAAGGCCCGGTTCCTAAGACCTTCGAGCAGATGCTCAAGAGTGGTATGCAAATCGTGGGCACTCCCGACGAGGTCGGCGAGGAAATCCAGCGTCTCAAAGATACGCTGAATGTCGACTACATGATCTTCATCATGTACGCTGGAATGACTGAACATAAGCGCATGCTGGAATCCATTCGCCTGTTCGGCGAAAAAGTGATCCCAAAGTTTGCGGACGCAAAAACGCCGGAGCCTGCGCTCGCAAGTGCCTAGATCTCACTGCGATGATTGGATGGGCGTAACCAAATAGGCGTCAGATGACAGACCCGGCGGCCGACGATCCTGCGGAGATCCGCTGCGTCGGCCGAGCTCTGGATCTCCTGGACTTCATGCAGCGCGCGGCGCCTGCCGGGATTCGCGTCCGCGACGCCGCCACCCATCTCTCGATCGATCCGGCCACCGCCTCGCGCCTGTTGGCGACCTTGATCTCGCGCGGATACGCAAGCCGCATGCCGAACCGGCGCTATACGCTGGGCTCCCGTTCGCTGCGGCTTGCTTCCGGATGGATCGATCGCCTGCTGCAGGTCGCCGCCGCGCCGATGACGCGGATCGCTAATAGCTGCGGCGAGACCGTGTACCTGCTGCAGCTTGTCGGCAGCGAAGCCGTCACGCTCGCCCGGCTGCCAGGCACCCGCCGCAGCGTGATCGATGTGGAGGTCGGCCCGTCTTATCCGCTGTGGGCGACCGCCGCCGGACGCGCCTTGCTAGGCACTTTGCCGCGCACTCACGCGCCCGGCCTGCTGCCGCCCGAGCCGTTTCCCGCCTTCACCCCGCGCACCAAAACGAGCTGGGCGGATGTGAGCGCGGCGATCAGCGAAGGACGGCGCAACGGCATGCATGCCGAGGAGGGCGAGATCGACTCGTTTCTCAGCTGCTGCGCCATTCCCCTCCTTGACGGCGATCGCGATGAGAAACTGGCGCTGGCCGTGAGCTTCGAGTCGCGGCGTCCCGACAGCGAGCGGCGCGCCATCCAGCAGGCGCTGCGACGGGAATGGCGTCAGCTCGCCTGGCAAATCTAAAACTTAAGTTCAGTTCCCAGTGCAAACCGCCTTCACGCTCGAACAACTCGCGCAGCCTGAGATCGCCGAAGCCGACGGCATCCTGAAAACATGCGTGCATTACGGCTTCTGCACGGCGACCTGCCCGACTTACGTGCTGTTCCGCGACGAAAACAATTCCCCGCGCGGTCGCATCGACCTCATTCGCGCGATGCTGGAAAAGGGCGGCCCGCCGCACGCGAAGACAGTCCACCATCTCGATCGTTGTCTTTCGTGCCTGTCGTGCATGACCACCTGCGCCGTGAAGGTGGACTATGTGCATCTGATCGATATCGCGCGCACCTATATCGAGGACAATTATCGCCGCCCGCTCGGCGAGCGGATGCTGCGGCGCCTGATCGCCGAACTGCTCCCCTATCCGCGGCGTTTCGCCCTTGCTTTGCGTCTGGCGCGGCTCGCGGGACCATTCGCTGACATTCTGCCGCCGCGCCTGCGCAACCTGGTCGGGCTTGCCACCGCCAGCCCTGCCGCCGGCGAAATTCTCGCGCCCGCAATCTATCCGGCCGACGGCCCCAGAAGGCTGCGCGTGGCGTTGCTGCCGAGCTGCGCCCAGCAAGCGCTCGATCGCAATATCAACGCGGCAACGATCCGCCTGTTGCAGCGGCACGGCTGCGATGTGGTCGTTGCGCCCAACATCGGCTGTTGCGGCGCGTTGCCGCTGCATATGGGCCGCAGCGATCACGGCAAGGCTCTGGCGCGCAGAAATGTCGCCGCCTGGAGCGCGGAATTGGCGCGCGGCCTCGATGCGGTCGTCGTCAACGCCTCGGGCTGCGGCACGACGGTAAAGGATTACGCGCACTTCGTGGGCGGCGAACAAGCGCAGCGTATCGGCGCTCTCACGCGCGATGTCACGGAGCTTCTCGCCCAGCTCGGCCTGCAGGCAGGCAATGCCACGCCATATCGCGTCGCCTATCACGACGCCTGCTCGCTGCAACACGGGCAGCGCGTGGTAAACGAACCGCGGCAGCTGCTGCGCCGCGCCGGCTTCGACGTCGTCGACGTGCCCGAACGGCATTTCTGTTGCGGCTCTGCCGGTACCTACAATTTGCTGCAGCCGGATATCGCGAAGGCACTCGGCGAGCGGAAAGCCGCGCATATCGAAAGTGCTGATCCGGACATTATCGCGGCCGGGAATCTCGGCTGCATGGTGCAGATCGGACGCTTCGCAGAGGCTCCGATCGTGCATACGGTCGAGCTATTGGACTGGGCGACCGGCGGCCCCATGCCGCCCGCATTGATCGGCAAGCGCTTGCGCGAACCGGCACCGCCGGCGGCACAAGCGGCGCCGGACGAGACGACCGGCTCGCCGGCAACCGCCGATCCCAATCCCACCGGCATCTGGTGAACGCACGTTACACGGCAGGGCACAAAGAGGGGCTTCCATGAATTCGGCGAATCTCGAAGCGTTTTTCTCCGCCGTCACCGGCGCGCTCGGCGCCGACGGGATCAATCGCTCCGACGAAACGATCCGGCGTTATGGCGAGAACACCATGCCGGGCGGCGACCGGCCGCCTGCCGGCGTTGTCTATCCGGCCTCGACCGCCGACGTGCAGTTCATCGTGCGGGCGGCCAACACGCACAAGGTCGCTCTCTATCCGATCAGCACCGGCAACAATATCGGGCTCGGTTCGCGTTCGGCCTCGGCGTCCGGGCAGGTCGTGGTCGATCTCGGGCGCAGGATGAACCGCATCCTCGATATCGACGATAAGCTTGCCTTTGCCGTGGTCGAGCCAGGCGTGAGCTACCAGGCGCTGTATGACGAACTGGTCCGCCGCGGCAACAAGCTCATGCTCGACGTCACCTCGGGACCGCCGCAGGGCGGCATGATCGGCAATGCGCTCGACAAGGGCGCCGGCTATTCGCCCTATTTCGATCACTTCGGATTTTCCTGCGGCCTGGAAATCGTGCTTGGCAACGGCGAGGTGCTGCGCACCGGCGACGGCGCGCTCAATTCCAAGGACCTGATCAATTGGCACACCTCGAAATACAGCTTCGGCCCTATTCTCGATGGCCTGTTCACCCAATCGAATTACGGCATCGTCACCCGCATGGGCGTGTGGCTATTGCCGCGACCGCCGGCGGTACGCTCGTTTCATTTCACCTTTCCGGACGACGACGATCTGGAAACCGTCGTCGAGCTCTGCCGGCCGCTGAAGCTGTCGAATTTCGTGCCGACATTGTTTCGCGTTTCCAACGACCTCTATCTGTGCGGCTCGGAAGGCGAGAGTCCGGAATACAAAGCGAGCGGCGGCAAGCGGGCGATCTCCGACGAGGGCCGCCGTCACCTGCGCGAGCGCCACGGCCTCGGCGCCTGGAATGTCTCCGGCGCATTTTATGGACCGAGCGCGGCGGCGATGGAGCCGCAAATTCAGCGCGTGCGCGACATGTTCGCGCAAAGCGGCAAGGCGCGTTACATCGCGCACGAAGACGCCGCGGCAATCCCGCCGCTGCAGGTCGCGATCAACGCCTTTTCCGGCATACCGAGCATGGGCGAGCTTGGTCTGCTGAAATGGCGTCCGGGCGGCGGCAACATCTGGTTTCTGCCGGGCACGCCGATGGACGGCCGCGTCGCCAACGAGTTCCAGCGGCTATGCCGGAAGATCTACGAGGAGTTCGCTCTCGACTATACCGTGATGAATGTCTGCAGCGCGCGCTTTACCCGCGGCCTGCACGTGATCACGTTCAACCGCGAGGACGCCGATGAGCGCGCCCGCGCCGACGCCTGCTACCGCAAGATGTCGGAAGAGGTCGGCGCGCGCGGCGTGTTCGTCGGCCGCGCGCCGGTCGACTACCACGACTTTCACATGCGGCAGGCGATGCCAGCGTTCCGCGATGCGTGCGCGGGCATCAAAGCCGCGCTCGATCCGAATGGGGTGATAGCGCCGGGACGCTACGGCATCGCCAGCAAAGTAGCGCACTAGAATTTTTCGAAGAATGGAAGAGCGGCCGGGAGCACGGGGCCGCGGAAACGGCAATTTATTTCATATTGCTCGTATAATTGATGACAAAGAGGTTCGGATCGGGCTTTTTCACCGAGTTCGAGATTGTAAACGGCGACGGTGGTGTCGAGCCCTTGCGGGTCGGTGACCGTCCACTGTTTGAGCTGCAAATTCTTGGCGTCGAACATGATCATCAGCCGATTGGTTCCGACCATGAGCTGCGTTTCTTCGATCACGACCGTCACGAACGTATCGTCTGCCGACACGCTGATCACGTCCGTATCGTGCAATAGATCGATATGATCGGCGAGCAGATAGCGCAGCGGCGTCTGCGACAGCGGATAAAAGTCCGAGGTCTCGAGCGAGCGGTCGCGGACAACGACCGAAGAGCCATCGGCGATGATGTCGATCGGGCTCGGCGGGTTGTACTGGAAGCGGACCTTGCCGGGTTTTTGGATCGAGAAATTGCCGTCCACGCGGCGGCCGTCGGGACCGATCTGCACAAAGTTCCCGACCATCGTCTGCACGCTCGACAGGTAGCCGCTCACCTTGTCGAGAAGCGCGCGCTGTTTGCCATCGAAGGCGGTCACCTGGCTTGACCCGCCGCTCTTGCTGCCAAACGGCAATGAGAACGGGAAAAACCCTTTTGAAGCAGGCTCGGCGGCGGCCGGTGCGGCGGCAGCCGCAGACGGAGGCGATGCCGGTCCGGCCTTCGCCCGCGGCGACGGAGTCGGCAGCGGCACGTCCTCCGCGACAGCTGAAGCTACGGCAAATACGACGCACGCCGTCGCCAGCAAAAACGCTCGCGCCCCCGATCCCATCATCACCCTCTCCCGTGCGTTGAGCACGTACGCATCACGATACAATCGTTAGCAAAGCGATATGGCGAATTCGCGGCTAGCGCCGTGCCCATTCCGTTAACGACCGATCGCTCGATTATCAATAGGGATCGTCGCCGGCGGCCTCGACCAGGATTTCGCGTTTGCCCGCGTGATTGGCCTGCCCGACGATCCCTTCCTTCTCCATACGCTCCATGAGAGACGCAGCACGATTGTAGCCGATCTGCAGCCGGCGCTGGATGTAACTGGTGGAGGCTTTGCGGTCGCGGGTTACGACCTGCACCGCTTGCTGGTAAAGATCGCCGCCTTCCGGCGCGCCCATGGCGGTCGAGTCGAAGACGGGATTGCCGTCCTCGTCCTGCGGCTCTTCCGCGGTCACGGCTTCCAGATATTGCGGCACGCCCTGCGCCTTGAGATGCCGCACGACCTTTTCGACCTCTTCGTCGGACACGAAAGGCCCGTGCACACGGCTGATGCGCCCACCGCCCGCCATATAGAGCATGTCGCCCTGCCCGAGCAGTTGCTCGGCGCCCTGCTCGCCCAAGATGGTGCGGCTGTCGATCTTTGACGTAACCTGGAACGAGATGCGGGTCGGGAAATTCGCCTTGATCGTGCCGGTGATGACGTCAACCGACGGCCGCTGCGTCGCCAGGACGACATGCAGGCCGGCCGCGCGCGCCATTTGCGCCAGCCGCTGCACCGCGCCTTCGATGTCCTTGCCGGCGACCATCATCAGATCGGCCATTTCATCGACGATGACGACGATGTAGGGCAATGGCTCGAGATCGAGCTCCTCGTTCTCGTAAATCGCCTCGCCGGTCTCGCGGTTATAGCCGGTATGCACGGTGCGGCTGAGCTTCTCGCCCTTGCCGTTCGCTTCGGCGACGCGCGCGTTGTAGCCGTCGATATTGCGCACGCCGAGCTTCGACATTTTCTTGTAGCGTTCCTCCATTTCGCGCACCGCCCATTTGAGCGCGACCACCGCCTTTTTCGGATCGGTGACGACGGGCGTGAGCAAGTGGGGAATGCCGTCGTAGACGGAGAGCTCCAGCATCTTCGGATCGACCATGATCAGCCGGCACTGGTCGGGATGGAGCCGATAGACCAAGCTGAGAATCATGGTGTTGATGGCGACCGATTTGCCCGAGCCGGTGGTGCCGGCGATGAGCAGATGCGGCATGCGCGCCAGATCGACCAGCACCGACTCGCCGCCAATCGACTTGCCGAGGCAGAGCGGCAGCCGCGCGGACGAGTCGGCGTAGTCGCGCGAGGCGAGCAGCTCGCGCAGGAAAACCTTCTCGCGCGTCGGATTCGGCAGTTCGATGCCGATCACGTTCCTGCCGGAGACCACGGCGACGCGCGCCGAGAGCGCGCTCATCGAACGGGCAATGTCGTCGGCGAGGCTGATCACGCGCGACGATTTGATGCCCGGCGCGGGCTCGAGCTCGTAAAGCGTGACCACCGGTCCCGGCCGCGCATTGATGATCTCGCCGCGCACGCCGAAATCGCCGAGCACGCCTTCCAGCGCGGCTGCATTCTCCTGCAACATTTCGCTGGTCACGGTGGCGCGCGCGGATTTGCTCGGCTGCATCAAGAGTTCAAGCGGTGGGAGCGCGTAGCCGCCGTTGGAACGGCGCGCAGGCTTTGCTGGCGGCCGCGGCTTGCGCGGCGCGCGCTGTGCCGGCGCGCCGGTCACCTCCTCCTCGGATTCTTCTTCGGTGCGCGGATCCGGCCGGCCGTCGAAACGCGGCTCCAGGCGGCGCGGCGCCGCGGCCTCGCTGCGCACCGGCGCCGCCATGGGCGCGCGGCCGCGGAACATCAGCGCAACGCGGGTGCGAAAGCTCCATACGGTATGGATCAGACGGCCGAGCGTGACCCAGGCGGTGTCATCGTCCTCTTCCTCGGCCTCGTCCTCATCCTCTTCCTCCTCGATCGCGTCGTCTTCGTCCGCGCTTCCGCGCCAGATAAAGCCGGCCGCTCCGGCAAACGCGATGAGCGCAGCCATCCCGAGAATGACAGCCACGGCGAACCGATACAGTCCAAGGATAGGCGTGCCGAGCAATATTGACGGCGCCCGCAGCATTGCGTCGCCGACGACCCCGCCGAGCCCGCAAGGCAGCGGCCAGTGTGCTCCACGGGGCAAACAGGCGGCAAAGGCGGCGGCGAGCACGGCGCCGAGCACCCAGAGCAGAATGCGCAACCGTTCGCGCCCAAGCGGCCGATGCCCGAGCAGGCGATAGCCCCACACGCCGACCGGCAGCAGCAGCGCCAGCGAGCCCAAGCCGAGCAATTGCATCATCAGATCGGCGGCAATCGCGCCGTGCCGGCCGAGCAGATTGTGCACCCGGGCATCGGTCGCGTGGCTGAGCGAGGGATCGTGCACCGACCAGGTTGCGAGCGCCAGCGCCGCCATCATGGCGAGGCTGAGCAGCGCTATGCCACCGATCTCGCGCAGCCGCCGCCGCAGCATGGCGCCAAGCTGGCCGGAGAGAAAGGCCATGCCGTCAAGGCTGCGGTCGATCATCGACATGATGTTTCTCTCGACCCCTTCCCTGCTTAGCCCAGCACCGCGACGAGACGATGCAGCGCCTCGGCGGTGACCTCCTTGTTCTGCACCATGGCGACGCGGATATAGTCCGCGCCCGGGTTACTGCCGTCGGCCTGCTCGCGCGCGAGATAGCGGCCGGGCACCACGCGCACGCCGGCGTCGCGCCACAGCGCGAGCGTCACCGCTTCGCTGCCGCCTTGCGCTGAAACGTCAAGCCACAGAAAGAAGCCGCCGGACGGACGGCGGTAGCCGTAGCGGTCGCCGACGATCTGATCGGCGAGATCGAACTTCTCGCGGTAGAGCCGCCTGTTCTCCTCGACATGGGTCTCGTCGCCGTAAGCGGCGATGGCGACGCGCTGGGCCGGCATCGCCACTTGCGGCGCGGCGACGTTGCGCAATTCGAGATAGGACGCCAGGAAGCGCCGGTCGCCGGCCGCAAAGCCGACCCGAAGACCCGGCAGGCTCGAGCGTTTGGACAGCGAGTGGAACACGACAACGTTGGCGAATTGCGGCCCGGCCGCCTCCAGCATCCCGGGCGGCGGCCGATCGCTGTAAATTTCGCAATAGCATTCGTCACAGAACACCAGGAAGCCGTGACGGCGCGCCAGCGCTGCAAGCTTTGCGAGGTAGGCGGCGTCCGCCACCGCGCCCTGCGGATTGGACGGCGAAGCGAGGTAGCAGGCGACCGTGCGCGCCAGGAGATCTTCGCTCAAGGCATCCAGATCCGGCAAAAAGCCGGACGCGGCCGTGGCGGGCAGATAGACAGGCTCGCAATCGGCGGCGATGGCGCCGGCCGAATACGCCGCGTAAAACGGATTGGGCACCAGCACTGTCGGCCGGCCGGCGCGCGGCGCCACCCATCGCTTGGCGGCAAGCGCGGCCAGGAAGAGACCTTCACGCGTGCCGTTGAGCACAAGGACTTCCGTGGCGGGATCGACCGGGCGCGCAAGCGCGTAGCGGCGGTTCAACCAATTCGCGACCGCCTCGCCGAAGGCATCGAGACCCTTGTTCATCGGATAGCGGCCGAATTCATCGACATGCGCGGCGATGATCGGCCCCACGAATGGGGGAATCGGATGCTGCGGCTCGCCGACCGCCATGCTGATGGCGGGCTGGCCCGGCGGAATGTCGCCAAGGAACTCGCGCAGCCGCACAAACGGCGAGCGCGAATCGGGCGCGCGAACCGGCGATGAAGATTCCTGGCGGGTCATCCTATACATCATGAACAGCGGGACCGCCCGCCGCATCAGCGACGACATAGCATAGGAGTGGCGAGGTTAAGACCCGATTAACCATCTGTTGTTGTATCGCGTTTCTGTGGACTACGCCCGACTGCGACGGAATGCGGAAATAGCTGAGAAAGCGGGGATTTCTCATGCGCTCGCTTGCATCTATTACGACAGAATTGCATTTGGCATGTGTGCACGGTGCGTGCACGGCGGTTCTGTTCACGATCGGTCCCCACAGTCAGTGTACGTAGAATAGAGAGGCGAAAAGGCGTCCAAGCCGTCCGAAGCGTCAAAAGTGCAAGTAGCGTGCGGGTTTGTTGCGTTCAGGCGTGTCGTCCGTTGCCGTCCGCAAGCCGTCCAGGCGCCGAGGTAAGCTATGCCAGAATCGATTTAACGAAAACCCGGCCCGCTCCGTCTGCATCAAACCCAAAGCAGCCGATTTCGAAGGCGGGCATTGAGGCGGCTCGGCACAAGATAAGGAAGGCGGCGCAGATCGACGACGTCCGGATGCACGACCTGCTCCACACTGTCGGGACGTACGCCGGCCAGACAGGTGCGAATGCTTTCCTCGTGCGGGATCTCTTGAGGCATAAGAACCTTGCAATGACTGGCCGATATGTGAATCGAGCCGATAGTCCGGTGCGAACGTTGAGCGACCAAGTCGGCGAGCGGATTGCGGCGGCAATGGCGGGCAAACCGGCCGCTGAGGTGGTGCCACTGAAGACTGTGAAACCGTGACTTAACTGCTGCACCCTTTTCGGCTTACTCGGACTTCAAGCGAGCCGTTGCCTATTTCAGGCGCTGCTGTCTGGTGACGAGTGAGCTCCGGCGTCGGTTACTCTTGCCTGCCGCGCCTGGGTCATGGGATTTTCTTCGTACGCCGTGTGCGTTACGCTGACAGCGATGGCCTGGCAGCCGAGTTTGGATTCTACCGGTCTTCCGGCATGCCTCACTCGATTTTGCATGTTGGTCCGTCCCAGAGTGGAAAATTGATTCACTTTGAAACTTGGTACACAACTCCAGTCCACTCCGCCAACACTAGGTAGTTCGCGCTGTTGCATCGTTTTTTTAAGTCGGCCTGCTCCTCGCTTTTGCTTCGGTGTTTGCAGCGCGCGGCGAGCACCGCAGCGCGTCTCCACCCGTAACGTTAGTCGGCTCAGGATGGCATCTTTACGTTGGTGGTGCTTTCGTGCTCCGCGAGACAGCTCCCGACCCCGACGCTGTTCTTGGGCCCCCCTTCCGCTTCCTGCTCCAGCCGAGCAGACCTATTTATCCGCACAACCTTTTCCGCTAGAGTCGCCAGGGCCGAACCAGATCCATTTGCGGCGCGTCGCGGTGTCTCAGTTTGAAATTTTGGCCAATGACAACGCGTCCTGCGGCCACCGTCCCCGAATCAACGCGTTGGCCGCCGGATGCTGGCAATGACGCGGCAGCGGGCCGCGACGGGGTGTACGCCGCAGACGCCCTGCCTGCTCGCGACAGCGCGCCGGACGCGAGAGGCTAGCTACCTGTCGGTCGTGAAGTAAGGAGCTTTAGATGCCCCGAAGCGAGCCGCCCGCGCAGCCCGCGCCGCTTCGCATCGCGCTTTTGCTCGACAAGCCCGCCGCGTCGAAATACGCCTACGATTTTGCGCGCTGGGCGCAAGACCGGCCCGATCTCATCATCACGCATCTCATATTGCATCCCGCCTCCGCGCGTATCACTCTCTGGAGCCGGGTGTTGGCACGCCTAAAACACGACGGTCCGTTTCGCGGCACGACTTATCTTGCCGCGTCACTCTTGTTCCACATTATTTTCACGGTCGAGCGCGTGCTGCTCAACCGAACAGAGCGGTATAGGGACCATTGGCGCGAATTTGATTTGTGTCGAATTGTTCCAGACCAAATCATCATCACGCCGATCATTTCCAAATCCGGTTTCGTATATCGGTTCTCTGTAGATGATATCAAAACGGTCAAGTCGCTCGATCTCGACTTAATGATCCTATGCGGACACCGCATTTTGCGCGGTGAGATTCTACAAGCCGCCAAGATGGGCGTCCTCTCCTTTCATCACGCCGACGATCGAATAATTCGGGGTGGGCCACCGGGCTTTTGGGAGGTCTATTTTCGGCGAGATACGACTGGATTTACAATTCAACGACTGACCGAGGAACTGGATGGCGGCGATATCTTGATGCGAGGGCATGTGACGACACAGTATTATTATATGCTCAATCAAGCGGCGCTCTTCGAAAAATCCAATTTTTATCTAAAATCGATTGTCGAAAAAATCGCGTCAAAGCGGACTCTGCCGCCCATTTTGCCAAAATTTCCTTATGCCAACAAATTGTTTCGATCTCCCACTGCGGTCGAATCCGTCGTCTACTTGGCAAGACTGCTATCCGTCATCGTAAAGAGCAAATGCCCGAAATTGTTTGGTTTTCACGATCGATGGAACGTCGGATTCGTTTGCGATGACTGGCCAAGCGCCGTCCTGTGGCGTGGTTCTACGTTGAAGAATCCTCCTTTTCATTTTCTCGCCGATCCCTTTGTCGTTGCAAGGGACGGCAAGGACTTCTGCTTCGTAGAGGATTTCGATTATCGAACGCAGCGCGGAGCTATCGCCGTCTACGTCATAACAGACGGCGCTGCCAGCCGGGTGGGAATGGCCCTGCAAGAGCCCTTTCATTTGTCCTTTCCATTTATTTTCGAGCACAAAGGTGAGCTTTTTATGTGCCCTGAGACTGAGCAGATCCGCAACATTCGGATCTATCGATGTCTTGAATTCCCGTTGCGATGGAAATTGGAAAAGGTTGTCATGCAAAATATCGCTGCCGCAGACACGATGCTTTTCGACATGAATGGCAAATGGTGGCTGTTCACCAATATCGATCGCAGCGGTGCCGGCGAATATTTCGAGCTTTCGATTTTTTCGGCGGACTCCCCATTCAGCGACCGCTGGACACCGCATCCTCAGAATCCAATTTTCGTGGACGCTAGACGCGCGCGCAACGGCGGCTTGATCAGAGACGGGCATCGCTATTTTAGAATATCGCAGGGGCAAGGATTTGACAGATACGGGAAGAAGGCTTTGCTCAATGAAATTACTGAGCTGACTGACGCGAGTTATTCAGAAGCCGTCGTCTGCGAGCTGACGCCCGATTTTAAGCGGGGTATTGTTGGTACACACCATTTCCATTCCAACGGAACAACGACGGTTTTTGACTATGTAAAGCTGTCGCGAATTTCTAAATGATGCCCGAGGGTCTGCGCTCGACCTAATAAAAAACATCAAGCGCGCGTCCTCGACAAGCGACTCGCCGAGAAACAAAGCATCGTCGAGATGCAGTTGAGGCGTGCGCGCCTTTTGTCGGCAGATTTCACGATATGCCAGGGCGCGTAATCGACGTCCGTGATGACGGAGTGGCAACCCGGCGGCGGTACGGAGGGATGGTTGTTTCGGGTAATTGACCCGAATGTACCATCGCCGCGCTATTTCGTGGCCGGGTTACCTTTAGTCGACGAAGCGCGGCAACTGCTCCAGGCTCATCGGCGCGATCGGTTTTGGCGGGGTCTCGCCGAAGCGGCGGCCGCTCCGGCGAAGCACCACCGGTTCCAATTCGCCCGTCAGAAATACTTCTCTTCGAGGTCGACCGTGGATTCCGTGCCGATGCGGTCGAAATTGGCCGCCAGCCACTTATCGGCGCGCGCGCGGCCATCGTGGAACAACTTGGTCAGAAACTTCCAGTCTGCGTTGAGCCGGCTGGACGCCGTAAACTCGCGAATGATGTCCTCGGCCTCGATCAGGTGCACGAAGGTGCGCTTGCCACCGGGCATGATACCTTCGTCGATCCGGCGGTTCCGCACGGCGACCGAGCGCATTTCACGGATCAGCGCGGTGTTGAAGCTGATTTCCTGCATGCGATTCATGATCGACGGTGAGGAGGTCGGGAGATCGGGCCGATCCGCCGGCGTCAGGTGAACGAGCACCACGTCGGGCGTCTCGCACTCATAGACGAGCGGAAAGATCGCGGGATTTCCCGCATATCCGCCGTCCCAGTAATGCTCACCATCCACTTCGACCGCCTGCATCAGCAGCGGCAGGCATGTCGAAGCCAGCACATGTTCGGCGCGCAGCTCCTTGCCGGAGAAGACCTTCACCTTCGCCGTCCGCACGTTGGTCGCGGAGAGGAACAGCTTGACGGCGTCCTGTCGGCGGATCCGCTCGAAGTCGACGCATTCCTCGATCAGCTTCTTGAGCGGATTATGGTTAAACGGATTGAGCTGATAGGGCGACGCGAAATGCGCCAGCGCCTCCATGAAGACATAGCCTGGCGAATGATCGAGACCCCGCCGCGCGCTCATCCGGTCGATCAATGACGGCTTGAACAGACTGTGCGATGCGTCGTCTGACAGCTTACGCCAGAATGTGCGCAACGCCTTTTTTGCGCCCTTGCGGCCTCCCGCCGCCAGACCGTCGGCGAGCACCACGGCATTGACCGCCCCGGCACTGCTGGCCGTAATGCCTTCGAACGAGAGATGGTCCTCGTCGAGCAGCCGATCGAGCACGCCCCACGTAAAGGCTCCGTGGGTGCCGCCGCCCTGCAGGGCCAGATTGACGACTTTCTGGGCAGCGACGTTTTTGTGGGCAGCGATCAGGCTGGTGCGGGGACCGGCTGCGCCGGACTCTTGATCGATCAGTTTCATTGCCACGGGGGAATCAGCTGTCAAAGGTTAGCCATAGATAATTGTCCTTTGCTGCAGTGCAAAGACCGAAACATTTTATTTTTCGGCTGATCTCGTCTTCCAAAAACGCAACGTAAAATTTAGGCAGCCGCATACGATGCCGAAGTGTGAGGCAGTCACGCGCGTTCAAAAAACCGTTACTGAGGAAAGTGTCCCAAAGCGGATCGATTCGCGCGTATCACCAATGCGTCACGCGATCAAAAATACTTTTCCTGGAGGTCGACGGTCGGCTCGATTCCGATGCGATCGAAATTGGCGTTGAGCCATTGGTCGGCCCGCGCGCGGCCGAGCTGGTGAAGGTGCAGCAGGAAATCCCAGTCGCTGTTTAGCCTGCTCGACCAGGAAAATCCTCTGATCAAATCCTCTGCTTCGATCAAGTGGACCAGCAGACGCTTGCCGCCATCGATGCGGCCCTCGTCGACCAGCCTGTTCAGAAAGGCGATGGTCCGCATCTCGCGAATGAGCGCGGTATTGAAGCTGATCTCCTGCATGCGATTCATGATCGCGGGCGACGTGGTCGGGACTCCCGGGCGCTCGGACGGCGTAATATGGACCATCAGGATGTCGCGGGCGTCGCACTCATAGACCAGCGGAAAGATCGCGGGATTTCCGGCATAGCTGCCGTCCCAATAATATTCGCCGTCGATCTCGATCGCCTGCATCAACAACGGCAAGCACGTCGAGGCGAGCAGGCGCTCGACATCGATGTCCTTACCGCTGAAAATCTTTACCTTGGCTGTCTCCACATTGGTCGCACAAATGAACAGCTTGACCGCTGTCTGCCGGCGGACACGCTCGTAGTCGATCGCCTCCGCCAGCAAATTCTTGAACGGATTATAGTTGAACGGATTCATCTGATAGGGCGACGCGAAGTAGCTCATCGGCTCGAAAAGGATGAACCCGGGCGAATGCTCAAGGCCGAAATCCGGGTTCGCTTTGTCGATCGCGGAAGGCGCAAACAGACCGCGAGACGATAGAGCGGACACCTTCTGCCAATAAATCCGCAGCGCCTGCCTCGCTCCTTCGCGTCCGCCGGCGGCGAGGCCGTCGGCGAGCACGACGGCGTTCACCGCGCCGGCGCTCGTTCCGGTGATGCCTTCGAATTCAAGTTTTTCTTCCTCTAGCAGACGATCGAGTACGCCCCAGGTAAAGGCGCCGTGGCTACCGCCGCCTTGGAGCGCCAAGTTTACGACCTTCTGCCCGGTCTCGGCGGCGCGCTGAACACCGGTCATGTGAATTGGCTGGTCCACGACGTTTGTCGCTGCGGTGGCTTGTGAGAACTCTAAGACGCAACAGCCGCAATATGCCGACGGTCGGCTTTGTTCCCAGCCGCCGGCAGGAATGGCGAAAACGAGGATACCAAAAGCGCGCGAGCCCGACTAGGCGTGCGCTTTGCGCTGCGGATCGATGATGCTCTCGAGCTTACCGAGCACATGCATGCAGGGAAGCAGTTGCGCCAGGCTCCCATTCGGCTCGCGCTTTTCCCTGATGGCGGCGATGAACTCGCGGTCTTCAAGCTCGATGCCGTCCATGGAAACGTCGACCTTCGACAGATCGATCTTGTTGTCCTTGCCGTCGACCAGATCGTCGTAATAGGCCTTATAGGTGCCGTTGTCGCAGATGTAGCGGAAGAACGAGCCGAGCGGCCCGTCATTGTTGAACGACAGCGACAGCGTCAGGATCGAGCCTGACGGCACTTTGGCGACAATGCCCATATCCATGGCGATGCCGAGCTGCGGATGGATCGGCCCCTGCACGGCGTAGCAATCCGAGATGGTCTCGCCGGCCTGGTACTGGAACAGATCGATGGTGTGGGCCGCATGGTGCCAGAGCAGATGATCGGTCCAGCTGCGCGGCTGCCCGGCGGCGTTCATGTTCTTCCTTCGGAAGAAATAGGTCTGCACGTCCATCTGCTGGATTTTCAGCTCGCCCTTCTGGATCTTCTTGTGGACGAACTGATGACTGGGATTAAAGCGGCGCACATGGCCGCCCATGGCGACCACGCCGGTCTCCTTGGCGATCTTGACCAATGCTTCGGCATCCTCGACGCTGTCGGTGACCGGAATTTCGACCAGCACGTGCTTGCCGGCGCGCATCACCTGCTCGCCCTGCCGGAAGTGCATCTTGGTCGGTGTGGTCAGGATAACAGCATCGGCGAGCTTGATTCCCTCCGACAGGTCGCCGGTGGCGTGCGGTATCCCGTATTTCTTTGCGATTTCCGCCGTGGCGTCCTGATTGCCGCCGACCAGAGACGTCACCTCAACCTCGGGAATCCGCTTGAGTGCATCCAGGTGCTTCTGCCCGAATGCACCCTGACCGGCGACGCAAATTTTCATTGGCTGCCTCTTATTCTTTGCGGCATGGGCGCAAGAGCGTCATTGCGGGCGGGGGGAAGCAATCCAGTCTCATTGCAAAAATATCTGGATTGCTTCGTCGCTCTACTCCTCGCAATGACGCGTTAGCTGCGAATGCGATGAACCTTGGCGCGCGCTGCGGCGCGCTTGTGCTTGGCGGCCGCCGGCTTGTGCTTGCCCGCCGCCTTGGCGCCGCGACGATGGTTTTCAAGAATGATGTGGCCGACCGCGGTGTTCGACGCCGGCACCGTGTAGAACCGGTAAACCTCGTCAACCTTGTCGTCGAGCGCACCGCGCATGATGAGCCACATCACCATCTCGATGCCTTCGGCACCGGCCTCGCGCATGTAGTCGACATGCGGAATCTTCACGAGCTTCTGCGGATCCTTCGACAGGTTGTCGAGGAAGGCCTTGTCCCATTTGCTGTTGATCAGGCCCGCGCGCGGCCCGCTGATCTGATGCGAGAGACCGCCGGTGCCGAAGATCACGACTTTGAGGTCTTCCGGATACGATTCCACCGCCCTGCGGATCGCGCGGCCGAGCATGAAACAGCGATGGCCGGTCGGCGGCGGATACATCACCACATTCACCGCCAGCGGTATGACCGGACACGGCCAGTGCGAGTCCTTGTCGACCTTGCCGAACAACAGGTTCATCGGCACGGTCATGCCGTGATCCACCGCCATCTTGTTGCAGATGGTCAGGTCGAACTCGTCGAGAATCACCGACTGAGCAATGTGCGAGGCGAGCGCCGGGTAACCCTGCACCACCGGCACCGGCCGCGGGCCCCAGCCCTCATCGGCCGGCGGAAACTCCGCCGCACAGCCGAGCGCGAAGGTCGGGATCAGATCGACGGAGAATGCCGAAGCGTGATCGTTATAGACGATGATGGCGACATCGGGCTTGGTCTCGCGCATCCATTCTTGCGACTTCTCGAAACCCGAAAACACGCGTTTCCAGTACGGCTCCTCGGTCTTGCCGTTATCGATTGCCGCGCCGATGGCGGGCACATGCGATGAACCAATACCTGCGACGATCCTGGCCACGGCTTTACTTCCGCTTTGCTGATTTCGATGGGGATTTTGGCTTGCTCTTCTTCATCGCCTTGGCCTTGGCTTTCGGCTGGGTCTTGCCGGAAGCTTTGGCGCCGGCCGATTTGGCCGACTTGGCCTTGGAGGTTTTTGCGCCGGCGGCCTTTTTGGCCGGCGCGCCGGCGATCAATGTCGCCGGCATGTTCCTGCCCGAGCGCGAGCGATTGCCCTCGACCGAACGGCCGCCGCCGAGCATCATCTTGGCGTAATCGTCCTGGGTATTGCCGGTCATGACGGCGGCGAGGTGCTGGAACGAGTGCCCGTCGGTGGCGCCGAGCTTGGCCGTGAAATAGATGTTACCGCCGAGCTCGAGCATGCGATTGTAATCGCGCTTCAAGATGGCTTCCGTCTGTTCCGGCGTCAGCGAAAATCTCTTCAGGTACTCGGCCTCGTTGGCCTTGAAGGCCTTGCGGTTCTCCTCCTGCATCAGCGACATGCAGAACATGTTGATGCCGTATCCCTGCCGGGAACGTTCGGCGTCAAACACGTAGGTGCCGGGAATGTCGTCGTACTCGTGCCGTTCGCGGGCCATCAGCGTATTCTCCTACAGCTTCACATATATAGCGCAGCAAAGCTTGGCAACGTAAGCCTTTAAGTCCTCGCGGAAGCGGCAGCCAGCGTGACAAAGTCTAGAATGAGAGCAGGTCGCACTGGATGCTCGCCTGCGCGGGAATGAGCGGACTCGGAACGTCAGCTCCAATAAAGCCGCATCGGATTGTCGACCAGAAGCTTTTGCTGCAGTTCGGCGGCGGGGGCGATTTTGGGGATGTAGTCGACCAATAGCCCGTCGTCGGGCGCTTCCTTCTTCATGTTGGGATGCGGCCAGTCGGTGCCCCAGATCACCCGGTCGGGGAAACGTTCAACCAGCGCGCGTCCGAACGGCGCCACGTCGTCATAGGGGGGGCCGGCAACCGTCATCCGTTCCGGACAGGTGGCCTTGACCCAGAAATTCTTGTGCCGGTCCATCAGCCGGTGAAAGCGCTGGTTTTCCGGGTGATCCACGCCCTTCTTGATGTCGGGGGTCCCCATGTGATCGACCACGACCACCGTCGGCAACGATGTAAAGAACGCTTCAAGCTCGGGCAAATCGTGCATCTCGAAATAAACCACGATGTGCCAGCCAAGCTTCTCCACCCGGGCGGCGATCTGTTCGAGCACGTCGCGCGGCGTGAAATCGACCAGCCGCTTGAGAAAATTAAAGCGGACGCCGCGGACCCCGGCCTTGTCCATCCACTTGAGCTCCTGGTCGGTCACCTCCTCGCCGACGAAGGCCACACCCTTGGCGCGGCCGGATGCTGCCTCCAGCGCATCGACCATCGCGCGATTGTCCTTGGAGTGGCAGGAGGCCTGCACGATGACGTTCTTGTCGAAGCCGAGAAAGTCGCGCAGGGCGAACAGCTTCTCCTTCGGCGCGTCGCACGGGGTATATTTGCGCTCCGGCGCGTAGGGAAATTTGCTCTCAGGACCGAACACATGGCAGTGCGCGTCGACCGCGCCCGGCGGCGGCCGGTATTTCGGCTTCGAGGGATTGGGGTGAAAAGGAATGTAGCCGGGGCTCATCGGCACAAGCATTTCTCCTTCATGATTGGCATTTGCGGGATTTGGATCGATCCGGCTCGCATCAGCTGACGGCTCGCGTTCGGGGCGTGCCATGGCGCTGCTGCAGCCACAACAGGGCGAAGCCGATGACCGGGATGAGAATGTCCGTATAGAGGATCGCGCCGGCATTGCCGGGCGCAAAATTTCCCGCCTTGATGATCTGATAAATGTGCCCGCCTGCGGCCCCGAGCAGGAACAATGCCGGGCCGACGATGGCGGCGAGCCGCAGGTCGAAGCTGCGCCAGCAGGCAAGAAACCCGACGGCCGAAAAGCCGAGGCTCGCGAATCCGACCTCCGTTTGAAACGGACTGTCCTCCCAGCCGATGAGCCGTGCGGCCATCTCCCCAAAGAAAGTGTGCATGACGAAATTGTAGAAAAAGCTGAAGCCGATCGAGAACATCAGGAAGTAGAAGAACAATGCCTCGATCAGCATCGGAGCGGTCGTCGGCTTCGGCGCGCGCAGGAGCGAAGCCATCGAAGCGACCAGCCCGATGACCAGAAACGTGAGCGTGAAGTTGCCAAGCGCAAATCGGATTGCGTCGTCCATCGCCGCGCCGGAAATCGCCTAAATCCGCTCCAGCGCCAGCGATACCCCCTGCCCCACGCCCACGCACATGGTGGCGAGCGCGCGCTTGCCGCCGCGCTTTTGCAGGCCATGGACGGCGGTGAGCGCGAGCCGCGCGCCGGACATGCCGAGCGGATGGCCGAGCGCAATAGCGCCGCCGTGCGCATTGACATGCTCGGCATCGTCGGCGACGCCGAGCTGGCGCAGACAAGCCAGCCCCTGCGAGGCGAAAGCCTCGTTGAGCTCGATCAGATCGAAGTCGCCGATCTTCAAGCCGAGTCGCTCCATCAATTTGCGCGTCGACGGCACCGGGCCTATTCCCATGATCCGCGGCGCCACCGCCGCCGACGCCATGCCGAGAACGCGCGCCCGCGGGGTTAAGCCGTGCGCCTTCACTGCAGTCCTCGCTGGCGAGAATAAGGGCGGCCGCGCCGTCGTTCACGCCCGACGCATTACCCGCCGTGATGGTCCCCGGATTGCGCACGATCGGCTTGAGCTTGGCCAGATTGTCGAGCGTGGTGTCGGGCCGGATGTGCTCGTCCTTATCGACGACGACCGGGCCGGCTTTGCCGCCGGGCGCCTCGACCGGCACGATTTCCTCGGCAAAATATCCCGCCGCCGCGGCCTTGGCGGCGCGTTGCTGCGAGCGGAGCGCAAAAGCATCCTGGTCCTTGCGCGCCACCTGGAATTCCTCGGCGACATTCTCGGCGGTTTCCGGCATCGAATCGACGCCGTATTGCGCCTTGAGCAGCGGGTTGATGAAGCGCCAGCCGATCGTTGTGTCGTAGATCTCCGCGCTGCGGGAAAACGCTTCGCCCGCCTTGCCCATCACCATCGGGGCACGCGTCATCGATTCGACGCCGCCGGCGATGGCGAAATCCATGTCGCCGGTGCGGATCGCGCGCGCCGCGTCGCCCACCGCGTTGAGTCCGGAAGCGCACAGCCGGTTGACGGTCAATCCGGGAACGGTTTCCGGCAATCCGGCCAAAAGCAGCGCCATGCGGGCGACGTTACGGTTGTCTTCGCCGGCCTGATTGGCGCATCCGAGGAACACTTCGTCGAGCCGCGACCAGTCCGTCTGCGGATTGCGCGCGACCAGCGCGCGGATCGGCACGGCCGCGAGATCGTCGGTGCGGACCTTGGCAAGCGCTCCGGCATAGCGGCCGATGGCAGTGCGCGCGGCGTCACAGACGAAGACCTCCCGCATCGGCGTATCCTTTTTCACGTATCCTTTGGGCAACTTCGCTTACTATCTAGGAGCCGAATTCGAGGGGGTCAAATCGCATGCGGCTTTTCACGGTCTGCCGAATTTTTGCAGGCTGTCCAGCAGCAGTTGGCGCAGCTTTGGCCCGATAAATTTGACCATCTGCCGCTCGTGCCGTGCTGCCAGTTTCGTGATCCGGGCCATGGCGTCCTTGCCCGCAGCCGTCATATACAGCGAATGGGATCGTCCGTCGCCGGACGAGATGCGCCGTTCGATCCATTGCCGGCGCTCGAGCTCGTGCAGCATCCGCGCCAGCCGCGCCCGTTCGATATTGAGGGCCTTTCCGATCGCCGCCTGCGAACGGCCGGGATTGGCGGCGACAAGGACCAATATTGAGTATTGCGCCGGGCGGACGTCGACCGGGGCCAGCGTGCGGATGAAGTCCTTGAACACAGCGACCTGCAGCCGCCGCAAAAAATAGCCGACGCGGTCATTCAATTCGGCGAGGTCCATCCCCTCAGATTCCACGTCCAGCGCCTTCGGCCGGCGTGCATTCGTCCGCGCGCGGGCGGAGACCTTTCGCCTGCTCGGAACCTCCACGATCAAAGCCCTCCCATTCCAGCCTTCAGCCAATCAAGCCAATCGGCCGCATATCAGGCGGCTTGACCAATATTGTTGTCAATGACAACATATTTGCCAGCCGGCGGATCGGTCGCGCCGGCGTCCGCCAAAAACAACGGCCGTCGTCTTTGGGAGGATCGCATGCGTCAGCGCGCAGCCATCGTAGCCGCACTGTTTTTCTTGGTTTGCTCCCCGGCCGGCGCCGAAATGAACGGCACGCTGCGCATCGGCGTAATGAACGACATGTCGAGCGTCTATTCCGATTTTCAGGGGCCGGGATCGGTCGTGGCTGCCCAAATGGCGGCGGATGATTTCGCCAAACAGTCAAAACGCAAGGTCGAGATCTTGTCGGCCGACCATCAGAACAAGGCCGATGTCGGCGCCTCCATCGCGCGGCGCTGGTTCGATGTCGACGGCGTCGACATGATCATCGACGTGCCGAATTCCGCGGTAGCACTCGCCGTTGCCGATATCGCGCGGGAAAAGAACAAGGTGCTGATCGGCTCCGGCGCCGGCAGCGCCTTGCTGACCGGCGCGAAATGTTCGCCCAACACCGTCCACTGGACCTACGACACGTGGGCGATGGGGCATGGTCTCGCCCGCGGCGTGCTGGCACAGGGCGGCAAGAGCTGGTTCTTCGTCACCGCCGACTACGCGTTCGGCCATGATCTGGAAAAGCAGGCCAGCGACGAAGTGAAGGCGCAGGGCGGCCAGATACTCGGCGGCGTGCGGCACCCGCTCGGCGCCAGCGACTTCTCGTCATACCTGCTGCAGGCGCAAGCCTCCGGAGCGCAGGTGATCGCGCTCGCCAATGCCGGCGGCGACACCGTCAACTCGATCAAGCAGGCCGCCGAGTTCAATCTCGGCGAGAAACAGAAAATCGTCGCGCTGATCTTCGACCTGCAAAGCGTTCCGGCGCTCGGCCTGAAGACGGCGCAAGGCATCACGGCGATCAACGCTTTCTACTGGGATTTGAACGATCAGACCCGGGCCTGGTCCGCCCGCTATCAGGAGCGCTTTGTCAAAAAGGAAATGCCCAATCACATGCAGGCCGGCGTCTATTCCGGAACGATGGCTTACCTCAAGGCCGTGGATAAGGTCGGCTCGCCGGCCGACGGCCGCGCGGTCGTGGCGGCCATGAAAGCGATGCCGATCGAGGATCCGCTGTTCGGCCACGTCACCATCCGCGAGGACGGCCGGGCGATGCACGATATGTATCTCCTGCAAGTCAAGTCGCCGGCCGAATCCAAAAGCACCTGGGACGTGTTCAAGGTGACGACGACGATCGATGCCAACCACGCCTTTCGTCCGCTCAGTGAGGGCGGCTGTCCGCTGGTCGCAAAGTAACGAGCGGACGTTGCCGGAGAATCTTCGAAATCTTGGCGCAGCAAGAAATCTCGGCGCAGCAATTTGTCCGCATCCCAAACTGTGGCAAGCTGAAGCGCCTCCACAAGTGCGGCTCAGCAGCCGATTATGAGTGCCGATTTGAGCGCCATAAAGCTTCCTCCTTCGCTCCGCGCCGAGCAGCGCGGCGCGGTCGCCGTATTGCGGCTGCAGCGTGCCGAGAAGCGCAACGCTTTGAACGATACGCTCGTGCAGGGCATGGTGACGTTCTTTGACTCTTTGCCGGCTGATATTCGCGCGGTCGTGCTGGCCGGCGACGGCGAGCATTTCAGCGCGGGACTTGACCTCACCGAACTCGAAGAGCGCGACGTCTTCGGCGGCATCGCGCATTCGAGCTCCTGGCACCGCGCTTTCGACCGCATCCAGTTCGGTAAAGTGCCGGTCGTCGCCGTGCTGCACGGTGCGGTCGTCGGCGGCGGGCTTGAGCTTGCCGCTGCCGTCCATATCCGCGTGGCGGAACGTTCGGCCTACTACGCGCTTCCGGAAGGAAGCCGCGGCATTTTCGTCGGCGGCGGCGGCTCGGTGCGGCTGCCGCCGCTCCTCGGCGTCGCCCGGATGATGGATATGATGCTGACCGGACGGACCCTTGGCGCGGAAGAAGGCCAGGCGATCGGACTGTCGCAATATCTCGTCGACGACGGCGCGGGCATGGCTAAAGCCCTCGAACTCGCCGAGCGCATTGCCGGCAATGCGCCATTCACCAACTTCGCGGTCACCCACATGCTGCCGCGCATCGCCCGCAGCGATCCGGCCGCCGGCTTCGCCGCCGAGGCGCTGACCGCGGCGATCGCCCAAGGCGAGGAAGAAGCAAAGAAGCGGCTCAAGGCGTTCCTGAATAAGCGCGGACCCAAGGTCGTGCGCGGATAACATCATGCAACGGATGCCGCCCCCACCACGTCCGGAGCAGATGCGCGCGCCGCTGCGGGCGGTGCGGCTCGGAGCGCCGGAAGTGCTGGTCGAGCACCGGGCCGACGGCTGTATTCTTTTGCGTTCGCCACGTCCGCTCGCGCCTTATCCCCAAAAGCTCACCGAGCGGCTGGCACATTGGGCGGAAGCAGCACCGCACCGCATTTTCCTGGCACAACGCGATGGCACGGGCGCATGGCGCAGCGTGACCTATGCGGCGGCCTTCGCAAGCGTCCGCGCGATCGCCGCCGCCTTGCTCGCGCGCGATCTATCGCCCGAGCGTCCCATCGCAATCCTCTCCGGCAACGATATCGAGCACGCACTGCTTGGCCTTGCCGCCATGCAGGTCGGTATCCCCTACGCGCCGATTTCGGTGCCCTATTCGCTCGTTTCGCAGGATTTCAAGAAGCTCCGCGCCATCATCGACATTTTGACGCCCGGTCTTGCTTTTGCGGCCGACGGTTCCGCCTTCGGGCGCGCCATCGCCGCGACTGTGCCGCGCAACGTTGAGGTGGTTGTCACAGCGAATCCGGCCGGCGATCGGCCGATGACGCTGTTCGCGGACCTCGCCGGCACGCCGCCCACGCCGGCGGTCGAGGCGGCGCACGCCAAGGTGGGGCCTGACACCGTCGCCAAAATCCTGTTCACGTCCGGCTCTACCGGTCAGCCCAAGGGCGTGATCAACACCCACCGCATGCTGTGCGCCAACCAACCGATGATCCGCGGCGGGCTCGCATTCCTCGAGGACGGAGAACCGCCGGTTCTGGTCGACTGGCTGCCGTGGAACCACACCTATGGCAGCAATCACAATTTCAATCTGGTGCTCGACCGCGGCGGCTCGCTCTATATCGATGAAGGCAAGCCGCTGCCCGGTGCCATTGAAGCGACCGTGCGCAATCTGCGCGGCATTGCGCCGACAATCTATTTCAACGTGCCGAAAGGCTTCGAGATGCTCTTGCCCTATCTGTCCGAGGATCGGGCATTGCGCGAGACGTTTTTTAGCCGCCTCAAGCTGATGTTTTACGCTGGCGCCGGCCTGTCGCAGCATGTCCACGACGCTTTCCAGGAGCTCGCGGTCGAGACCGTCGGCGAGCGCATCATGTTTCTGACCAGCCTCGGTTCGACCGAAACCGCTCCCGCGGCGCTTGCCTGCAGCTGGGAAAGCGAGCATGTCGGCAATATCGGCCTGCCGCTGCCCGGGCTTGAGCTCAAGCTCGTGCCCAACGAAGGCAAGCTCGAGACGCGGCTTAAGGGACCCAACATCACGCCCGGCTATTGGCGCGCGCCGACCCTCACCGCAGCGGCCTTCGACGAGGAAGGGTTCTACAAGATCGGCGATGCGCTGAAATTCGCTGACCCAGCCGATCCGGCCAAGGGCCTCCTGTTCGACGGCCGCATCGCCGAGGATTTCAAACTTGCGACCGGCACATGGGTGAGCGTCGGGCCGTTGCGCATGACTTTCATCGCGCATTGCGCACCCCTGGTGCGCGATGTCGTGTTGGCCGGCCCGGATCGTGACGAAGTCGCCGCGTTGATCATTGCGGACGTCGAGGCCTGCCGCAAGCTCGCCTCGGGCCTGCCCCCCAATGCAGCCCCGGCCACCGTTCTGACCCATCCTCAGGTGCGTAAGGCGTTCGAGCGCTTGCTCGACGCACTTTCGGATCCGAGCCGCGGCACCTCGGCGCGGATCGGCCGCGCCATTCTGCTGGCCGACCCACCGTCGCTCGACGTCGGCGAAGTCACCGACAAAGGATCGATCAACCAGCGCGCGGTGCTTGCGCATCGCGCGGCATTAGTTGAAGAACTTTACGCCGACCCGCCATCGCCAAACGTCATTGTCGCGGGCGGGTCGAGAATTCCCACAGCACAAGCGAGTTGATCATGGATATTCGTGGACAGGCGGCTCTCGTCACCGGCGGGGGCTCAGGGCTCGGCGCCGCCACCGCGCGCATGCTGGCCGCGGCCGGTGCGAAAGTCGCCGTTCTCGACGTCAACACCAAAGCCGCCGCCGAGGTGGCGATCGACATCAACGGCATCGCGATCGCTTGCGACGTGGCCGACAGCGCCTCCACCGAAGCGGCCATCGCCAAGGCCGCCGCCGACCATGGTCCGGCGCGCATCCTGGTCAATTGCGCGGGTATCGGCACGGCCAAACGCATCATCGGCAAGGACGGGCCGCTACCGCTTGCCGATTACGAGCGTGTCATCCGTGTCAATCTGATCGGCACGTTCAACGCACTGCGGCTTGCCGCCGCCGCCATGATACCGCTCGAGCCGCTCACCGATGGCGAGCGCGGCATCATCGTCTGCACTGCCTCGGTGGCGGCCTTCGAGGGCCAGATCGGCCAGGCGGCCTACGCGTCATCCAAAGGCGGCGTGGTCGGACTCGTGCTGCCGGCGGCGCGCGAATTCGCGCAATACGGTATTCGCGTCAACGCGATTGCTCCGGGAATATTCCTCACGCCGATGCTGCTCGGCCTGTCCCAGGAGGCGCAAAACAGTCTTGCGGCCTCGTTGCCGTTCCCGAAGAAGCTCGGCGATCCGTCGCAATTTGCGGCGCTGGTCCACCATATGATCGAGAACCGCTATCTCAATGGCACGGTCGTGCGGCTCGATGCGGCATTGCGCATGGCGCCCCGATAGTCACGCGCCGAAATGCTCAGCAATATCCGGACAACGCGCATCGAGTGGTGCGACTGCGATCCCGCCGGGATCATCTTCTACCCGCGCTATTTCGAGATATTCGACACCTGCACCACCGCGCTCATCGAGCGCGCGCTCGGGATGAACAAGATCGAGTATCTCAGGGCCTACGATTTCGCCGGCCATCCGGTGGTGGAAACGCGCGCGCGCTTCCGCCAGCCGACCCGCTTCGGCGACGATGTCTCGATCGAAACCAAGCTCTTGGAGTGCGGGCGGTCGAGCTTTAAGCTCGAGCATCGGCTCAGCAAGGCCGGCGCGCTTGCGGTCGAGGGCTATGAGACCCGGGTCTGGGTGAAGCGGGGCGGCGGCGATGCGCAGCGCATCCAATCCCAAGAGATCCCGGCGGCGGTGCTCGCGCGTTTCGAGGCAGGCAGGATCTGAACAACCGGCCGGCACCGCTTCATCGCATTGGCCAAGCGCGCCACAACGCCGCGCTATGACCACTTCGCGTTTAAGACGGCCGGGAAATCCTATAAAACCTTGGCGGGCGGAGGAGGAATGTCCATGCGCGTTGATGCCTATACGCACTTTTTCCCGAAACAATTCTTCGACAAGCTCGACGACATCGCCGCCGACTACAAAGACATGGGTAAGCGGGTGCGCTCGCTGCCGGCGCTGTACGATCTCGACGTGCGCAAAAGGATCGTCGACGGCCACCGGGACTATCAGCAAATATTGAGCTACTCCCAGCCGCCGATCGAATTGATCGCCAAAACGCCGGCGCAGATCGACGAGTATTGCCGGATGATCAACGACGGCTTGGCCGAGATCGTCGCGAAGGAGAAGGATCATTTTCCCGGCTGGGTGGCGCAGGTATCGCTTGCGGCGGCTGACGCCGGCGTCGGCGAGGCGGAACGTGCCGTCAAAGAACTCGGCGCGCTTGGCGTGCAGATTTACACCAATGTCGCCGGCAAGCCGCTCGACCGCCCCCAATATCGGCCATTCTGGGCGAAGATGGAGGCGCTTGGCATTCCGGTTTGGCTGCATCCGGCCCGCGGCGCGGAAATGCCGGATTACATCTCCGAGCAACGCTCGCTCTACGAAATCTGGTGGACGTTCGGCTGGTCCTACGAGACCGCCACCGCCATGATGCGCCTGGTCTACGCAAAGATCATGGACGACCATCCGGACCTGAAGATCATTACGCACCACTTCGGCGGCATCGTGCCGATGCTCGAAGGCCGCATCGGCCCCGGCAACGACGTCATGGGGTCGCGCACCTCCGACACCGACTATGTCAGCTTGCGCAAGAGCCTGAAGAAGCGGGTGCTCGACTATTTCAAACAGGATTTTTGGGCGGACACCGCCGTCTTCACCGCCGAACCGGCGACCAAGGCCGGCTTGGAATTCTTCCCGCGCGACAAGATCGTGTTCGCGTCCGATTGCCCGTTCGATCCGGAAGGCGGGACCATGTATCCGCGCGAGACGCTGAGAATCCTCGATTCCTTGAGCCTGTCGCGGGCGGATCAAGACAAGATCTACTTCAAGAACCTCGAAGCCGTGACCGGGCGAAAACTGGTGACATCGTAACGGCTTCTGACGTGCCCGACAGCGAGGAACAAACGGAGGCGTGCATTGTCGATAATGTCACTAGTTGTGGCGATGCCGGTCGAAGGATATCCTAACTGCGTGAGGTCCCCATGAAGCGGTTGCTGGTTGCAGCGGTTCTTACATTATTGGTGGCGGGAATAATGTTGACGTCGGGAATGTTGGCGTCGGCACAGGACGCTCCGTCGATTTCGCCGGCACAACTTCAAAAGATATTGAAATTCGTCGATACCATCGGCGCAAAGGAAGAGTTTCCAGCCCCGACGGCGCTGAGTTTGGGGGTTTCGGACGACCCGAGCAAAGTCCTTCCGGTGGTGGTGGTGGTGGTGGTGGTGACGGACGACCATAAAGTTTATTTCTGTCGCAGCGAGTTCGACCCTGCGGACTACCTCATTTGGTCCCGCACCGCGGATAAGGATTCCTCCTATCTCTTCCGCACACGCTCGGATTTCAAGTGGATCCGTGCGAAACGGCAATATGCATCTGACTTAGCACAACGGCCGTGCGACAAAGGCGGCAGAACAGGCGTGGTCGCCATGCGCAGTATCGAACCGGGGAAATGGTACTTCTTCGTCACTTGCAAGAACTGTCGGGTTCAGATTGCGTTTGCGAATGCGCCGCCTCCTGAAGAGCTTCAGGGCGACGTTCAAATAAACGATGTCCCGATCCAAGTTCATTGCGGCAAATGCGGAGCGGATACGGTTTGTCGGCCTGAAGAGTTCTCAATCCGTCAGGCAGCGCGAGTCCGTTAGCGCACTGAGGCGCTTAACTCCATTCATCCAATAGACCAGTTCGGAACTGGCCATGAATATCGACCTCACCAATCCAATCTTTCACGATGAAGCCAAGGCCACGGCCCAGATAAGAGGAGGCTGATCGCTGGCCAGATGGCGTCTATTGCCCACTCTGCGGCTCCGTGAACGTCCGTCGCATAGTGGGCAAGATTCCTTGCCTCCTCCCAACTCGCTTCGTATCATTAGGCAATGACAACACTTGCAGCATCCCATTCCGCCGCGGAAGGCGCCGCCAATGAAGCCCTTTTCCGCCGCGTCATGGCCTCTTTCGTCACCGGCGTCACGGTGATCACCACGCAGGTGCGCGGCGAGATCCGCGGCATGACGGCAAACGCATTCATGTCGGGCTCGCTCGAGCCGCCGCTATGCGTCATCTCCGTCGGCAAGAAAGCGCGCATGCATGCTTTCCTGCTGGAGGCCGGGCATTTCGGTGTGAACATTCTCGCGCGCGGGCAAGAGGCATTGATCGGTCATTTCGCGGGCCGGCCGGTCGAAGGAATCGATCCGAAATACGAATATGCCGGCGACACACCCGTATTCGCCCACGCCATCTCGACCATCGCCGCCAAGGTCACCGCGCGGCACGATTGCGGCGATCATTCGCTGTTTGTCGGCCATATCTTCGCATTGCGCCACGCCGATGGGCTTTCGCCGATAGTTCTGCACGTCGGCAAGCTTGCATCGCTCATGCCGCACGAAAAAACCATTTGGCCGACACTCGATTTTTGGTGAGCGCAGCGCCGCGACAAGGCCGACTTGCTGGATTCATATCTGCCTTGCACTCCAGCAACATGGGTTTTTCGCAGTGGTCGTACCTACAACGCTCGTTGACAGCATATTGTCTCGGCATTGGGTGATGCAGCATGAGCCGTAGAGATCGCCGGGCCGCCTTGGCGCGCGGCAAGGCTCCACCGACGGCGAACCTTTCCGAACTTTCAGCCAGAGCCACGCTTGCCTACCAAGAAGGCCGCTCAGTCGACGCCGAGGTGCTGTGCAAGCAAATTCTGGCGCTCGACGCCGCCCAACCGACCGCCCTCAACATTTTGGGCCTGTTGTATCAGGCGTCCGGCAATCACAAACTGGCGGCCAAGACACTGGCGAAGGCCATTGCGGCGAATGAATTGGACGCGGCTTGCCACTACAATCTCGCCGCGTCCTACCAGGCGCTGAAGCAGCGCGCCGAGGCGGTCATCCATTACCGAAAGGCCATCGCTCTCGGCCTGAGTGGCAAAGGCGTCGAACCGTTTCTCCTGCAAGATTCAACCATCATCCGGTGCATCAGCCGGATGGAGGATTCGTCCGGCTTGCCGCTCAAGAACGAGAGCGTGTTTGGCGCCAGCGAGATCGCGGCTATCGCGGATAATACATTTCTCCGGTGTGCGCTGGGATCGACAATCATTCGCGGCGTCCCGCTCGAAACGTTCCTCACGGGATTGCGGCAGGCCCTGCTGCGCCTTGCAGACAGCCACATTTCGGACGCCGTCGGCGCGCCCGACGAGGTGCTCGGCCTTTTCTGTGCGCTCGCCGAACAATGCTTCCTCAACGAGTATATTTTTGCTCAGACCGCGCAGGAAACGAGCCGGGCCGAGCAATTGCGCGATCTCTTGCAGCGCAAGCTGCTTGATGGGGCAGATGCTCCGGTGGGCCTCTTCGCCGCTGTCGGCTCCTATTTCCCGCTCTACGCGCTTCCAAACGCGGAAGCGCTACTCGCCTCGCAATGGCCGCCTTACGCCGCCGGCTTGCTGCGCCAGCAAATCAGGGAGCCGCTGGAAGAGATTGAAGATCGTGTTGCAATACCGGCGCTAACGACCGTCGACCACTGCACCTCCGTAGAGGTCATGCGGCAATATGAAGAGAATCCCTATCCGCGCTGGACGATAAATCCGCTGAGTGCACTCGGCCGGCCAAACCCGACGGCTGACAAGCCTCATGGCGGCCCAAACATTCTCATTGCCGGTTGCGGCACCGGTGAACATCCCTTCGACATTGCGCAGAAATCGCCCGACGCATCCATCCTCGCGATCGACCTTAGCCGCGTGAGCCTCGCCTACGCGCGAAGGAAGACGCGCGAAGAAGGGTTGCGCAATATCGAATACGCTCAGGCAGACATTCTGAACTTGTCGACGATCGGGCGCACGTTCGATCGGATAGAAGCAGTCGGCGTCTTGCATCATCTCGCCGACCCCAAGGCCGGATGGCGCGTCCTGCTCGGGTTGCTGGCGCCGAATGGGATCATGCGGGTGGGCCTCTATAGCGAAGCCGCACGGCGGCCGATCGTCGAAGCGCGCGCGATCGTCGCGGAGCGCGGTTACCCGTCCACCGCCGAGGGCATTCGCGCCTTGCGCCAAACAATCATCCGCGAAAAGGACGAGCCGCGCTGGAAATCGCTGGTGCAGACTGTCGATTTCTACAGCATGAGTGGTTGCCGTGACATGTTCTTCAATGTCATGGAGCACAGACTGACCATTCCTGAAATCAAGTCATTTCTGGATGACGAAGAGCTGTCGTTTCTTGGCTTTGAGCTTGACCCGAAGGTTCTGGAAAAATTTCAGCAGCAAAATCCGGGAGCCGATTCGCTCACCGATCTCGACGCGTGGGCAGCGTTCGAGGCGGCCAACTCGCAGACATTCCTGAACATGTATCTGTTCTCGATCCGCAAAAAGCGCGCGACAGTGGGCTCGCAGCAATAGTCTTACTGAAACGTTGCCGCTTTTGTCGGACGTATAAATTCGTTGCCGGCCACGAAGCCTCGATTGACTAGCTAGCTAGTCTAGGACTTGCGCCACAGCTTTCGTTCTGTCAGCGCGGCGCGCAAATCGCTGGTCGAATCATCGTGCCGGCCGCGCGTTGCGCGGCTGCTGGCCACTCGTAATGAGAATTTGAGCGGCATTTCCGCCGGCGCAAAACCGGCGAGCGGCTGAAGTCCTGCAGATGGATCGTCAGCGAGCCCAACAACTTCGCCGCTGAAATACACGATCGTATGCCAGTGTTCTTGACGAAAAGCAATTCGCGCCGTGGCTGAGCGGGCTGGCCGGCGCCAGAATCTCGAAGCCAGCGCCGAACGACTACCTGCAGCGTATGGCCAGTGTCGAAGCGGTGTGGAACAGTTTGAAGGCCGATGCCTTTACCACGGCTGGCGTCGATCGAACCGGTAGAGTTGGCGACCGCGTAGAAACGTGTGCGCCTCACTGCTGGCGCCGCTGCGCCGCTTAATTGCAGTAGCGAGGGTCGACGGCGGCGTATTGGCCGGACGGATATCGGTAATAGCAGACGCCCTGCCATAGATAATATCCATGCCGCTGCTCGGCTTGCGCACCGATGGCTGCTCCAGTTGCCCCGCCGATGACTGCGCCAGCAGCCGCACCGCCAGGTCGGCCTGTCAACACACCGCCAAGAATGCCACCCACGACAGCGCCTCCCACTGCGCCGCCGATGACCCCCTGGCCCGGCGGCGGAGGAGGAGGCGGCGGACCCGGAGGCGCAGATCCGCCGCCGGGCGGCGGCGCTGCGACCTGTTCGATCGACGGATCCGCATATTCGATGTCTGACACGACGTCTGGCGGACCCTCCATTGGATGATCGGAACAAGTCGCAATACCGTCAGCCAACCACCAATAGCCGCATCGTCCGAAACGACATTCGTAAGGACGCCAATGCCCGCCCGCCCATGACCGCCGTTCGCGTTCACCCCACAGCCTTCGGTCGTGAGCAAAGTGAGGGCCCCTGCTGGGTACTCCCCGAACTCCGGGGCCACCCGTCGGACGCGCTGATCCAGCCATCGGGCGGCCGCGTTCCCGTTGGAGGATGACCTGCAGCTGCCGGCCCTCTTGGCTGCACCGCCTGTGCTTTTGGGCGTGGTTGGGTTGTTTGTTCTTGCGCCGCTGCCGGAAGCGCCATTGCAGCAGCAATCAACACCAAAGATGCAGAAATGAATAAGCGCTTTGATTTGGCCACAAATCGTTGCTCCGTTGGCATGCCGTGCGCCGCCCTCAATGCCGATACGATCTAAACTCTTCAAGCGTGAGCAAGTAAAGGACAGCCCGGCTTTTAACGCCCCGCTGGCCCAACCCCATGACGTGCTGAGCCACGAGCGGCATCAGCGGGTGGTCCGCTTCAGAAAGACCAAGGGTCTTGCACCGTGTCCGCGAAGGCTGCGGACATCACAGTGATCTGATCCGGCTCAAAGGTTCGTCCCGCGAGAAAAGGCGCAATCGGCATGCCACACCCAACCGCATTTAGTCCCCCCACTCACCTTCATAGTGTGGAAAAGGCGAACTCGTGTCAGGCGTGGGGGATGATCCGTGGCGTTTCGGAAAACCTGCGACCTGTTACCTGACAGCAACAGGCTCTCAATCCCGGCGCGCTCACCCAAGCGCGAAATCAGCGTGTGAAAGCTTTTCGCCGCGATTCGGGCCGCCGCGTTTAGAGCAGAACACGTACGGGCGGCTGCTCGCGTTGGAGGCAACATAGCGCCCGCAATTCGTCACCTTGACGTGCGCGTCCTGGACTGCAACGCTGCGGCTGGCGCAGGGATTGGTCATGAGTGCGAACCCCCGCCGAAGCTCGACCGCGTCCGAGCGGCCCATGAACGTCGTGCGCGACTAATCGCTCAATTGCTCGAGCAGGCGATCGCGACAGCCAGCGATCTGTCGGCTCAGCACAAGGCGATTAGGGCAGACATCGCTAAAGATGCCCGGCGCCGAAAAGCTGAAGCCTGGTTGTTTTCCGCAGGCGCCTTCCTCCAAGCGCTTGGCTGCATCGTCGCCGGGGGCTGCATCCTCGCCGTTCGGCTGTGATGGCCGCAGCGGTAATCCGGCCTTTGCCCCGACAGAGCCTCGGGGTTGTTCATGACGCGGGGGCTCGTCCCATTGGGCTGGCCGCGCAGGGCTTAACGGCTCGCTGGTGCGTCTTTAGGGTGCTGGTTCTCCGGCATGCATTCCCAATCCTGCTGCGAGTACAGCGCCCGTCCGGCTGATGTACAAGCCTGATAATCGTCGAAGCTGCTATAATCCCGCCAGAAGTCCTTAAGCCGATCTGGCGCGAGCTCTGTGTAGCTCACCCGTATGCTGGATGTTGCGATTGCTGGACCGGCGCCCGCGAACGAATCCAGGCGCTCCCCATGTGGGCGAGCTTAAGGCGGGCTGTGCGCGTAGCTCGGACCTGGGCCTTTGGAGGTATCGCGGTAGCATTGTTCATGCTGAACGGCAGCGAGCCCGATAACAACGCAACATACCAGTCGATGATGTATGATGCCAGTGCGCGGGGGCGATTATCGACTTAAACCCAGATGAATGGATTAAAGCGATACATTCGCCCTGGACTCGTCGTTTCGGCCATCGGCCACTTGGGGGCCCTGATCGTGGGGCTGTTTCTGGTCAGCGCGAATCCATTCCAGGCGCCACGGCCTGATGCGATGGTGGTCGAGGTGGTGACACCGGACGAAATGCCGCGATTCGAGGGCACGCCTTCGACCTTGCGGTCATCCGGTTCCGAGACGCCATCGCCAGCCAACGGCAAAAACTCCATCACCCAAGCGCCGCCGCCCCAACCGCGCCCGACAGCAACAAACGCAACAGCGTCCAACCCCGCTGCGTGAGGCCAACGAGGCTCCGGCACCGCGCCCGCCGGCGCCGGAAGCGACGCAGGCCGAGCTCGTGCGCGCCGAGAAGACCGAGCCTGAGAAACAGAATCAATCGTCCGAGAGGCAACCTGCCGCTTCACCGCCGGAACAGACACCAGAGCAACCGAACATCGCCGAAGCGGTCGCGCAATACGCGGCTCTCGGCGGACCGCGCCCGGCGGCGGCTTTGCCGCGCCGCCGGCCGACACCAACGTGCCTGGCGACGACTGGACCGGGCCGTTTCGGGAACGTGTCGGCGTGTGTTCGAAGGTCCCGGAGGGGGTCGAACCCGACGACAAGGTCAGCATCAAGATACGCATTTCCTTCAACCGCGACGGCACGCTGGTGTCTCCGCCGCGCTTGCTCGTGCCGGCCCCGACTGCAAAAACAGCAGGCGCTGATGGAAAGTGCAGTCGATGCTCTGGAAAGGTGCCAGCCGTTCACCATGCTGCCGGCGGAAAAATACAAGCAGTGGAAGACGATGGTGCTCTACGTCACCCCGCTGTTCGCGCACTGGTGAGGCAAGTGCATGTCGGAAACAGGACGGTGCTTCAAGCGTCGGCGACTGGATCGATCGCAATGAGAACTCCTCGTCACAGGAGCAGCACCGCCTTCAACTCACCGGAGAAAGCATGCGAAAGCAGAACGCCCGCAATCAAACTCTTGACGTCGTCCCAAACGCCTGAACCAATAACCATGTCGGTCGGAGCGGCCGCTCATGATCGTGCGAAATATCTGCTCACGATCAAACGAAATGAGCGCTCACCATCGCGCGAAATCGCCGCTCACAATCAGCGAAATGTGCACACCGAGCTGCGCGGAGGAGATTGTCACCGCACCGTCGGCCGCGCTCGGCCACAGGAAGCGGCCCCGCTCCAGCCGCTTGGTAAACAGGCACGCACCCTGGCCGTCATGCCAGATCACCTTCAAGAGATCGCCGCTGCGTCCACGAAAACAAAACAGCTGGCCACTCAAAGGATCGCGCTTCAATATCTCCTGCACCTGCAGTGACAGGCTCGCAAAGCGCTTCCTCATGTCGGTGTGGCCGGTCGCCAGCCAAACCCGAACCCCTGTCGGAAGTGCGATCATGGCAGCGTTTCAAGCCCGCGCAGGATCCGCAGCAGGACCTCCACCTCGACGTCGCGATCGACCATGACGCGCCGGCCGTTCGTGCTCACGATCTCGATCCGCCCGACAGCCCGACCCGATATTCTTCGCAGGCGGCTCCGGAACGATCATCGCCGGCACAAGCCCAGCGGCGCCAAGTCGCCCCCGTGCGATATGCCTTGCGCCAAGCGAACAGCAGCTGATTGGAAATCCCGTGCCGACGCGCCGTCGCCGAGGCCAGTCGTGGGCCCGAACATACTTTCTCCTCGACGATGCGAACCTTTGCCTCATCCGACCATCGACGGCGCTGACACCCGTGTCAACAATCTCAAGACGACTGATTGCGCCAGTGTCAGTAAGGCCATCGATACCGACAGTCAGCTACATCCCGCCCAATTCGGCAAGGCGCCCTCTTCGGATGCAATCGAGCTCAGCGTCCGCGCATGCAGCACCACTTTTTGAGGACCGAAAGAGATGGCGTTTCCTCTGTTTCCCATTCGAAAAACCCCCGTCCGGGACACTCGCAACCGTGAAGCCGTCTTCGCCCAGTCCATCGCCTACCAGGAACGCCAGTCGCCACGACATAGGTCATCGGCTCGCCGACGGCACCGCGATGCGAAGCGGGACGCGCTGAGTGCGTTCGCGCCAGCGCCCGCAGATCTTAGCGTGCTACGAATTGGATAGTCCTTCGGTGAAGACGAATCCCACCTTGCCCCCGATCGCGATGGTTTACGCCCCACCACAAGCGCGTCAAATCGAGCAGCGCTAGCCGACCGGCAACAAAAATCGAATTTGGGCCTTTAACGTCGCTTGCGCAAGTTATCGAATTGCAGCCGGCGCTCGCGCCACTCGCCGCGGCGAGATTTCTTTCCATCAGCAAACGCTCTCTGTCGTCCAGTTGCCAAGCACCCGCGCGGAAGGAGGGCACGCTTGTGAACGTACAATCTCTCACGGCCTATTAGGCAAACCTTCCGGTAAAGCGATAAGCGGTGTGCCCACTGGCAAAAGAAAAAAACCCTGCGGTTTCCCGCAGGGCCCAGAGAGAGAGGAGCTGTTGCTAGATTAGTTCTTGGTAATCAGCGGATGCGGCTCCTCAAATCCCCAGATCTTGAAGCCGATGCGCGTCCACACGTTGATGTTGCCGGCGGCCACCGGGGCGTTATCGCCCACGAACTGATCCGTGACCCAGACCTGCAGATCGACCGGGCCGAAATCGTAGCCGATCAAGCCACCGGCGGCGGCGGTCCGATAGAGGCCACAGAAACTCACGCCAGGCACGGCATTGCAGCCCGTTCCGGTATCGTGCGTGGTTTGCACTTCAAAATAGCCGACTGGGCCGATCGACCACTTGCCGATCTTATAGACAGCGGTTAAGTCGCCGTAGAGCGCTTCGCCGCTTTCAATTTGTTCCAATCCCGCGGCACTAACAGTGCCACCAACGCAGCAGGTGCCCGTGGACCGGGTGTTGAAATCATAGAAGAAGTTCGCCGACGCGACCCAATTATTGCCCAGATACGAGAAGGCAAGAGACGGCTCGAACGTCCAATAGCTTGGGTTCGGCGTGCCTTGTTGGTGGGTGCCATCCGGAGGCGTGAAGGCGAACG
>CAWHPH010000020.1:0-33435 GCA_963831135.1 uncultured Alphaproteobacteria bacterium | reverse complement strand
TAGGGAGCGCCATGCGGCTGACAAGCGCACATTTCCAAAAGACGCGCCCGACCTTTCGCCGCTCAAAGGTGGCGCCACAGATCATCGTTGAAGATCGGCGCCAATATCACGATCTTTCAAAACAGTCCGGCGACCGGCGTCAGCTCAGCACGCCGGCTTTCCTCAGTCCTTCCGCAATCCGCTCGACATCTTCTTTGCGCTTGAAAGGCTGGCGGCCGATATGGCCGGCGAACGAATAGTTCGGATTGATGTCCATGAGTTCGGCCCACACCCGCCGCGCTTCCTCGATTTCGCCGAGATGACCAAGGGCGGAGGTCAGGATCGCGCGGGAAAAATCCGTGTTTGGCACGAGGATGATCCGTTGCCGCAGCAGCGCGGCCGCGGTCTCGTATTTTTCGGCCATCAGATAAGCAAGCCCGAGGAAGTGCAGAAATTGTCCGCTCAGCGCCGGATCAAGCCGCATCGCCTGCTCGATCTCCGGGATCGCGTCGAGCGGCTCTCCGGAGAAGGTCCGAATAGTCCCGCGCAGATTGTGCGCTAAAGCTAAACTCGGGTTCAAGGTGAGCGCGGCATCGATTTCGACCTTGGCTCGATCGAGATCCTTTTCGTAGGACGCCGCCAGTGCAGACACGCAGCGCGCCAGCGGTTCATTCGGATCCTTTTCGATCGCCTGCCGGGCGTAGTCTTTGGCGATCAACAGGGATTTATCGGGATCTTCCGTCCAGCGGTTCTGGTAATCGAACATGTAGCCGAAGCCGAGACACGCATGGGCCACCGAGTAGTTGGGATCGTGCTCCAGCGCCTCCTTGAAGTATTTGACCGCCTGCTTGAATGTTCCGAGATTCTTTTCCTTGCCCAGCATGAATTCGCGGCCGCGCAACACGCAGTCATAGGCGATGACACTGGACGTTTCCGAATCAGCGAGCCGCTCCTTTTCGGCAGGGGTGAGCGTGATCTTGAGCGCTTCGACGATCCGTTGCGTGACGTCGTCCTGGACGGCGAAGATATCGGTGAGGTCGCGGTCGTAGCGGTCGGCCCACAAGTGAGCCCCGTTGGTCGCATCAATCAGCTGCGCCGTGATGCGCACGCGATTGCCGGCCCGGCGGATGGAACCTTCCAGCACCGACTGCACGCCGAGCTCGCGGCCGACGGTGCGGATATCGATGGAGCGCCCCTTGTAGGTGAAACTCGAATTGCGGGCGATCACCGTCAGCCCGGCTATCTTCGACAAGTCGGTGATGATGTCTTCGCTGATGCCGTCGGAGAAATACTCCTGTTCCGGGTCGCCGGACATATTGGTGAACGGCAAAATGGCAATCGAGGCGGTCGCCACATTGGGCAACGGCTTCTCGGCGCCCGGTTTGCTAAGATCGGGCGTCGCGCTGGGATGCCATTTCCAAACGCGGATCGGCCGGTCGATATTCTTGACGCTGATGTCGCCGGCGTCCTGAAAGCGCACATCAATCCGGTTGCCGATGCTTTCGTTGACGATTGAGGAAACGCAGATTCCGCCCGGCTCCGCCAACGGCTCCAGGCGCGCGGCAATGTTGACGCCGTCGCCATAAATGTCGTCGCCTTCGATGATCACATCGCCGAGATTGATGCCGATCCGCAAAACGATGTTGGGCTGGTGCATGGCCTCATCCGGCAAAGCACCGTTCGAACGCTGCACGGCGAGAGCGCAATGGACGGCATCGACGACACTGCCGAATTCGACGATCGTGCCGTCGCCGATCAGCTTGACGATGCGTCCGTTATGGGCGGCAACCGCCGGATCGAACACCGCCTGACGGTGCTGCTTGAGGGCCGCCAGCGTGCCCTCCTCGTCGACCCCCATAAGACGCGAATATCCGACCACGTCGGCTGCAAGGATAGCCGCGAGCTTACGGTTGACGCGTGCTTCAGCCATGGACTGGCAGAGCCCTGACCCGGTGGAGACTTAACTCAAGGTAGTGCGCCGATGTAAAAAATCCACGACCCGGCGGCCTGCGGCCGTAGAAAGACTTGCGACCCTTCGGCAAACGCCGCCTAAGCTTAAGTTTGTAAATGGAATTCCGCGTAGAGCGCCGGTAGAAAGCTCGCCAAATGCTGCATTTCCTCGGCACAATGCACCAGCAGCGCGCGGGCATCGGCCTCGGTCGGCCGCATGAATAGCCGCGCTGCCCGCGCCATGGCTGTTCCGACCGCACTGTTCCGGCCCGCCGCGTAGGGTCCGCCGATCCAAAAGCGCGAGCGCATCTCGCTGCCGCCGGCAATCCGGCGCACGTGATGCACCAAGTAGCCCACATCGACCGGGACATTGCCGAGGCCGGTTCGTGCGCACACGAGGGTCGCTTGTTCCGGATCGTCGAGGCTTAAGTCGGTGAAGCCCAACGGCTCCGGGGGCACAAAGCGGATGGCCGCGCGGATCAGGTTGCTGCCGATATATTCGTCGACGATCGACGTCTGCCCGACATAACGCGAGCGGCCGCGGGTTCCGGCGGGAGGCGGCGAGGCCCAGGCGGCGTGCACGTGCGCCAATGGATGCCACAGCTTGTAGCGTTCCGGGCTGTCGCTGTGCCAGCCGAACCACCAGTCGACCATCGGTGGCGTCACGCCCGGCATGTCGGTGCGCGCAGCAACGTGCATCGCCCCGTCGGCGGTCAGCGCAAAGCCGTCCTCGATCGCGGCTGCCTCGCCGAACAAGCTTTGCGCCGCCGCGCCGAGCCCGGGCAGCAGCGGCTCGGCGAGCGGACCGCGATCGAGGGCGTGACGAATGTGATCCGGCAGCTTTTGAATATCCGGATTGAGAAAACGCGCGTAGGGTTTTGACGCTCGATCGGCGTTGCTCCAACCGAGATGCCGGCCGGCAATCGGCTTACTGCGCATCAGGAGCCGGCCCCCAGCCTGCCCATATAGGAATGAAAGCGCCCGGCCGGATCGTGCGCGGCGCGCAGCCGATCGAGCCGCGCCAGATTGGCGTCCGCCATGAAGCGGGCAGGGCGCTCGCCAAGATTTTCGTCGGCGAGCTGGATGCCGGTGGCGCAGGGCGCCAAATCGGTCATCCCTTCGAGCGCCCATGTGGCCGCCTTGGCTTCGTCCTTTGCATCCTGCCAGATGCCGTACATGGCGATGTAGATTTCGTCCTCGGACGAAAAGGCCATGTCGGGCCTGCGATTCTTCGGCGCCCAGTTCATCCACATCAGGTGCGATGGCGCCGGCGGCAGCTTGGCGATGATGCGCTTGATTCCTGGGAGAAGATCGTCGGCCGATGCGCGCGTCCACATGTTGTCGACCGCATAGCGGTGATTGTCCGGATAATGATGCATCACGCGCGCGGTCAGCGTCGACAGCCGCATCGGGACAAAGGGCGTGGAGCGCTTGGCACCGGGCGGCCGCGTTTTCATGAACGCCAAGTCTTTCCATGCCGCGAAAAGGCTGTCGGCAAAAACCGGCGCCACCACCATGATTCCCGGACCGTCAATAAAAGGAATGCAGCGCGACACCATGAACATCAGCTCGATCGACGGCGGCACCTGCGGCCCGACGCGGTGCGCCCAGCGAACGATCTCTTCGAGACGGTCGGCGGTGTAGAACGCAAGCTTGGCGCCGATCACCTTCGGCCGCGGATAAAGCTTCAGATGAAAACGGGTGACGATGCCGAAGAATCCGGGGCCGGCGCCGCGCGCCGCCCAATACATTTCGGCGTTATCGGTCGGGCTGGCGTGGCGCAATTCGCCGTCGGCGCCGACATAGTCGATCGCCAGCACATTTTCGCAGCCCACTCCGACCGCGCGCGAGTGCCATCCGAAGCCACCTTGCAGAAGAAAGCCGCCGAGGCCGACGCCTTCGCAATGGCCGATCGGAAAGAAGAGCTTCTGCGCCGCCAAAAGATTGTTGACCTGGTTTCCGCGGCAGCCCGGGCCAACGCTGGTACGCATCTCCCGCGCGTCGATGGTCACGGCATTGAGACGGGAGACGTCAAGCAGCATGCCGCCGTCGCGCACATGGTTGCACGACCAGCTATGCCCGCCGGAACGCACGCCGATCGCCCAATTATTTGCGTTTGCGAGCCGGACGGCCGCGACCACATCTTTCTCGCTCGTCGCCTGAATGATGATGTCGGGATAGCGATCCGGCAAATTCACGTTGCGGCATGTGGCGCGCCGCGCGGCTTCGTAGCTCTCCTCGCCGCGCCGAAAGACCCCGCCGATGAAATCCGCCGGCTGCTGCATGGCCGCGTCGCTCCTGGACTTCTGTTCTTGGAGCATGATCTTTCCGGGAAACCGGTTACCGCTTTTCCGGATCATGCCTAAGCCGCCGCCCGGCGGGGCCACAAAATTTTCGACGCGAGCCGCGCGCCTTCGACCAGCACGCGCAGCTTCGCCCACATGATCGAGGGGTGCACGCGCTGCACGAACGGGCCCTGGGCGAAACCGCAATCGGTACTCGCGATGACATTGTCGCGTCCGACGAGCCTGGCGAGCCGCACCAGGCGTTCGGCCACGAGTTCGGGATGCTCGACGACATTGGTCTGGTGCGAGATCACGCCAGGAATGAGCTTGCGGCCTTTCGGCAGTTTTACATTCTCCCACACCCGCCATTCATGCTCGTGGCGCGGATTGGCCATTTCCAGAAGATAGCCGCCGGTGCGCACCTGCAGGATGAGATCGATAATATCTTTCAGCTCGACGTCGTGCGCGTGCGGCCCGTTCCAGCTTCCCCAGCAAACATGATAGCGCGTGCGCTCTTGCGGCAGGCCCTTGAGCGCGTGGTTGAGCGCCTCGATGCGAACGGCCGCCCATTTGCGATAGTCCCGCGCTGTCTTCGGCGGCACCATCACTTCGTAGGTGTGGGCGAGGTAGGCGTCGTCCACCTGCAGGATCAGGCCGGCATCGACGATCGCCTTATATTCATCGCGCAGCGCCTCGGCGACCGCGAAGACGTAGTCCTCATCGCTCTTGTAATATTCGTCGAGGCGGTCGGGCGCGACGCTCGCCGGCGCCACCGCGGCCATGAACAAATCGCTGACTTTCGCTCCTGTCGCCGCCGCCTTGAAATTCGCGATGTCGCGTTGAAGGTCGGCATGGCCGGTGTAGCGGATGGGGCCAGTCAATACCCAGCCGGTCATGCCGCTGAAACCCTGGCTGCGATCGTAGTCGGCGTAGAACTCCGCGAACTCGCGGCGGTCACGGCCGACGACGGCGGCCGGCATGCCGGCCTCGCGCGGCGTGCGCTGCTCGAAACCGCTCAGGCGTTGCAGCACATAACGCGACCAGCTGATGGTTTTGCCGTATTCGCCGTCATTGATGATGTCGAGGCCGATCTCGGCTTGCTTGCCCACCACTTCGGCCACGCTGTCATGCAGGCACGCGTTGAATGCCGCCTCGTCGTAAGGTTTTCCGTCGCGTTGCGCCGCCAAGAATGTTTTGAGTTGCGGCGGCCGGACCAAGCTGCCGACGTGCGTGGTCAAGATGCGGCCGCAGCTCGCGGGCGAGCGGCGTGGCGCCTCCGTCTTGCGGGCAGGCTTGTTGCGGGCAGGCTTGTTGCGGGCAGGCTTGTCGCGGGCAGATTTGCGCGCCGACTTTACCGGCATGACGTCCTTTCCTCCCTCGTACGGCCGGCATTCTTGCACGGCCTTTCATCGAATGGCGCTCTATGAGGCGGCGCCATCCTCGACGGCGAAGTCTCTTTACGGGCTCATGTCGGTTGTGGCGTTTCGATCGGATGCACGACGTGACCCTTGCCGTCCCATTCCTGGGCGGCTCGGTACATCGAATGAAATCCCTGTTCCGCGGCGTCGTTTATCTCGATTACTTCGAGCATGCCCGGCAGATCGCGGGTGGTGTCGAAATAAACGACACGGAAGCCCATGGGCGCCGTATCGGAGAACGCCTCGGCGTATCCGAGCGAACGGTAGTGCGCCACGCTTTTCTCGAAATCGCGCGCGCCCACCGCCCAATGATGAAAGCCGTGTGCCCCGCGCGCTTTGACTGTCTCGTGGAAAACCGACGGCTCTTCGTCGTGCTGCTGGATCAACTCGATCATCATCTGGCCGGTAAAGGCGAGTCCCAGGCTGACCTGCATCTTGGTCGTCACGCCGCGATAGAGCCCTTTCGGCGGCACGAACGGGCCGACCAAAAACCACGGACCGATGTGAAGAAGCTCCGCATAGTGGCGCATCGCCTTTTGGATATCGGCGACCGTGTAAGCGATCTGGATAATGCCGTTATCGCGCGGGCCGAAACTGAACCGGTCCATGGACCCTCATCCGCAATTCTTTTGAGAGCGCGTGCATCGCCTGCCGCCTTTTCAGTCGCCGAGCAGGGCGACGCAGCGGGTCCAGCCTGCGGACGCTGCTTCGATCTTGACCGGAAAGCAGCACACCTTGAAGCCGAATGCCGGCAGCGTCTCGAGATTGGTCAGCTTTTCCATGTGGCAATAGCCGATATCGCGGCCGGCTTTGTGGCCTTCCCAGATGAGACTCGGATCGCCGGTTTCGAGGAAGCGCTTGGCCGTGAACGAGAACGGAGCGTCCCAGCTCCAGCCATCGGTGCCGGTGACGCGCACCCCTTGCTCGAGCAGAAAAAGCGTGGCCTCGCGGCCCATGCCGCAGCCTTTGTCGAGGAAGTTCGGCTGCCCATAGGCGCCGCCGGCCGCCGTGTTCACCAGCACGATGTCGAGAGGTTTGAGCGTATGCCCGATGCGATCGAGTTCGCGTTCGACGTCGGCAGCTTTGCACACATAGCCGTCGGGTTTGTCGCGGAAGTCGAGCTTCACGCCCGACGAGAAACACCATTCCAGCGGAATCTGGTCGGCTTTCATGGCGGGCTTGCCGCCGTCCATGGTGCTGGCGAAGTGCCAAGGCGCATCGAGATGGGTGCCGTTATGGGTCGTGAAGGTGATGCGCTCCATCGCCGCGCCTTCGCCGTTCGGAAGCTGCTCCGGCTTGAGGCCGGGAAACATCATTGCGAAGTCCTGTGCGCCCTGCTTGTGGTCCAGATATTCGATCTTCGGCAGCATGCTCGGAGGATCAGAAGCAATTCCTGCTTTGAGCGCGACCGACAGGTCGATGATTCGCATATGAGTTTCTCCCCCGCAGCATCGGCGGAAGCGCCGCCAATGCCATTGTGCCTTTCTCGCTCGCGCAAGGCTAGCGGACTTCGCGGGCCTGCCGCAATGAAGAGGTGATGCTGCGCGTCGCGCCGCTTTTTACCCGCTGGCCTTGGGGCGTTTCGGCGCGCGACCGGCCCGTTACGGCCTCCAGCCTTGCCGCCAGGCCGATGGAGATTGGGCATCGATCAGAACGAAGGCAACCCGGCAGTTTCTCCCGCTGTTATTGACCCAGGCATGGTTCGTGCCCTGTTGAATCAACACGTCGCCGGTTTTCAGGTGGACCTCCGAATCGTCCATCAGCATGTCGATTTCGCCGTCGAGTATGATCGCATAGTCGACGCTTTTTGTTCGATGCGTATTGCGATGGCGTGCGTAGCCTTGCGTGGCCGGATCAATGCCCATCGCGACGAGGACCTTATCGTGGTCGACATGGGCGGCCGCGGCCGCCGTCGACGCGGGAGGAAAGTCGACGATGCGGAAAATGGTGCCGTTAGCCGGTGGCGGCACTCCGACCTGGGTTTGCGCCTTGTCGGCAGCGCCGCTCAGATCAACCGGAAACTCGCCGGTAACCCGTCGCCCTGGTCACCGGACTGATCGCCGCCGATGCGCCGCGCTGGATGCCGGTCGCGCTCGGAATGTGGTGGATAGTGATGCTCGGCGTCTTTGTCGTCTTGCAGCGCGCCGGCCGCTGCATCGATACTTATCAGGCGATCTGGGAACTCGACCCGAGTCTTCCAGGCAATCGCCGGCGTCCGATTGGTTTGGGTATCGTACGCCTGCGGGCGCAGCCTGCGGGGGCGCCACCAAAAACGAACACATAGGGTGGCGCCGGAGCCATCCAATTCGACAACGGGAGGACGCAGTTTTGAATAAGCAGACACTGGGACTGGTGGAGGGAAAAACCTGCATCGTGACCGGCGGGGCCGGCAGTATCGGTCTTGCCACCGTACGCGCGCTGCTCGCGGAAGGCGCGAAGGTCATGCTGGTCGATCTCGACGCCGACAAGCTCGCGCGCACCGTTCGCGAGCTTGCCACCGACAAAGCGGCCTTCGTCGCGGCCGACGTGACCGATGCCGCCCAGACCCGCAAATATGTCGACGCGACAGTCGCGCGTTGGGGCAAGATCGACGTGCTGTTCTCCAACGCGGGCAATGACGGCCCGCTGATGCCGATTACCGAATATCCCGAGGATCTGTTCGACAAGATCATCGCCACCCACGTGCGCGGCTGCTTTCTGGCCTGCAAATACACGATCCCGCAAATGAACGACGGCGGCAGCATCGTCATCACCGCCAGTATCGTCGGCGTCAAAGGCGTGCCCGGCAATTGCTCGTATGTCGCGGCCAAGCACGCGCTGATGGGCTTGATGCGGTGCGTGGCCAAGGAGGTCGCCGCGTGCCGCATCCGCGTCAACAGCGTCAATCCCGGGCCGGTCGATAATGTGTTCATGCGCACTGCCGAGAAGACCATGACCACGCTGCTCGGCCGTGATGCGGGCGAATGGTTCGATGAACAGATACCGCTCGGACGCCACGCGCGGCCGGAGGAGATCGCCCAGGCCGTGTGTTTTCTCGCTTCCGACCGCAGCAGCTACACGAGCGGCGCGGCGCTGATGGTCGACGGCGCTTTTTGCGCCTGAGCCGGAACAGCCGCCATGAGCAAATTCGGTGTCGGACAAGCGGTTCGCCGCGTCGAGGATCAGCGTTTCACCACCGGTTCCGGCCAGTTTGTGGCCGACTTGGCGCTGCCGCGCCAATGTTACGGCGTTGCGGTTCTGTCGCCGCATGCGCATGGGGTTATCAAGCGGGTCGATGTCAGTGCCGCCGCAGCGGCGCCCGGCGTACTTTGCGTCCTTACCGGCGCGGATGCGGTGACCGACAAGATCGGCGGCATTCCGCCATTCTTCATGCCGGATTCCTGGGGCGGACCGCCCGGCTTTCCGACCACGCGTCCGGTTCTGCTTGCCGACCGCGTGCGCTGCATCGGCGATCGCGTGGCCTTTGTCGTCGCCGAAACCGAGGCACAGGCGCGCGATGCCGCCGAGCTGGTTGCGGTGGACTATGAGCTGTTGCCGGCGCTCGTCGATCTCGAGCAGGCGGCGCAGCCCTCGGCAGCGAAAATCTGGGAGCAATGCCCGAGCGGCAATGTCGGGGTCACGATCGCGTTCGGCGACAAGGCCGCGGCCGACGCCGCCTTCGCCAAGGCCAAGCATGTTGCCGCGGTGCGTTTGATCAACAACCGAGTGACCGCCAATCCGATCGAGCCGCGCTGTGCGATCGGGGCCTATGATGCCGCCGACGGCAAATACACTCTTTATACCACCTCGCAGGATCCGCACAGCGTGCGTGCGGCGCTGTCGACGTTCGTCTTTCATGTGCCGGAGTCGAAGATCAGAGTGCTTTCGCCCGATGTCGGCGGCGGCTTCGGCATGAAGGCCAACATTTATCCCGACGATGTGCTGGTGCTTTGGGGGTCGAAGCGCTGCGGCCGGCCGGTCAAGTGGACGGCGACGCGCAGCGAAAGCCTCCTGCTCGACAACCACGCCCGCGACCAAGTCGTCCATGCCGAGCTCGCGCTCGACGAGAACGGAAAATTCCTGGCTATCCGCTCGACTGCCTATCAGGCGCTCGGCGCCTATTGGTGGGCGGCGGCGACCGCGCCGCTGTTCTGGTCGTTGATGTTCATTCCGAGCCTCTACGACGTGCAGACGATCCACGTCAGCACCAGCGCCGTCTTCACCAACACCGCCCCGACGTCGGTCTATCGCGGCGCCGGCCGCCCGGAAGCCATTTATTTGATCGAGCGTCTGGTCGAGCAGGCGGCGCGCCTGACCGGTATCGACCGGGTCGAGCTGCGCCGGCGCAATCTGATCAGGCCCGACGCGCTGCCCTATCACACGCCGACCCATCACAACTACGACAGCGGCGAGTTCGAAAAGCTGATGGACCAGTGCTTGAAGCTTGCCGACTGGAACGGCTTTCCTGCCCGGCGCAAGGAGAGCGAGCGGCGCGGCAAGCAGCGCGGCCGGGCCGTGACGCCTTACATCGAGCTCGGCGGCGTTTTCAACGAGCGTATGGAAATACGCTTCGATCCCGGCGGCATGGTCACGATCATTGCGGGCACGCATTCGCACGGGCAGGGGCACGCGACCGCGTTCGCGCAGCTTGTCGCCGAATGGTTGGGCGTACCGTTCGAGGCGATCAACTATATCCAGGGCGACACCGAAAAAGTCGCGTTCGGCCGCGGTACCTTCGCCGCGCGCAGTTCGCTGGTCGGCGGTAACGGATTACGCGTCGCGGCCGACGCGGTCATTGCCCGCGGCAAGGAAATGGCGGGCGCGCTGATGGAGGCGGCGCCATCAGACATCGAATTCAACGCCGGCACCTTCACGGTCATGGGAACCGACAAGCGCATGTCGATCGGCGACGTCGCCCGGGCCTTTTTTGCTCCGGCCGGGCCGGTGATGAAACTTGGTCTCGGGCTCGACGGCGTCGGAACCTGGTCCGGCGTGCCCGGCGGCGCGCCCAATTACCCGAATGGCTGCCAGGTGTGCGAAGTTGAGGTCGATCCGGAAACCGGTACGGTGCACATCGATCGCTTTGTCGCCGTCGACGATCTCGGCATGGTGATCAACCCGATGATCTGCGAGGGGCAGATTCACGGCGGCGTCGCCCAGGGTGTCGGCCAAGCGCTGATCGAGAATGTCGTCTACGATCAAACGTCCGGCCAGCTCATCACTGGAAGCTTTTTGGACTATGGCATGCCGCGGGCCGACGACCTTCCATCCTTCGTATCCGAGCTTGTCGAGATCCCGGCCAAAACCAATCCGCTCGGCATCAAGGGCATTGGCGAGGCGGGAACGATCGCCGCGCCGCCGACCGTGGTCAATGCGGTCCTCGATGCGCTGCGCGAATTGGGCGTCGAGCATCTCGATATGCCGCTCACGCCGGCCCGCATCTGGCAGGCGGTGAACAGCGCGAAACGCGTGCGAGAATGAGGAGCCTCGCGGGCGTGACGAGCACGCATATTTCAACGGGGGCCTGGTGAACATGCCATCAAAGCCGCCGGTCATCCGCGAACACTGGATTCCGACGCCGGACAGCGGGCCCTATATCGCCGTCGAAGGACCTGATGGAAATCTCTGGTTCTGCGAGAGCCGCGCTGCGAAAATCGGTTGTTTCGATCCGAATACCGGCTCGTTCCGCGAGTTTGCGCTGCCCAGCCACGACAGCATGCCAATCGGCATTGCTGCCGGCAGCGACGGCAATCTCTGGTTCACCGAGAAGCAGGGCAACCGCGTCGGTCGCATCACGCTGGACGGCGCCATCACCGAGTTTGCAGTCCCGACCGTTGGGGCCGCGCCCGACGGCATTGTTCTTGGGCCTGATGGCAACGTCTGGCTCTCCGAAGGCGAGGCGGACCGCATTGCACGCGTCACTGTCGACGGACGCATTACCGAACTTGGCGCAAGCATGACGGCGGGCAGCCGGCCGCTCTCCCTGGTGGTGCGCGATGGCGCGCTCTGGTTCAGCCAAGCCGGCGGCGGCCGCATCGCCCGCATGACAGTCGACGGCGCCATCACCGAGTTTCCCATTCCCACGGCCGACAGTCAGCCGCGCGCGATGACGCTCCATCCCGACGGCAGCATCTGGTTCGTCGAGACGGGCGCGAACGCGCTCGGCCGCATCGCGCGCGATGGCTCGATCGCCGAGTTTGCCATTCCGACGCCGAATGCTTCGGCGCGCGGCGTTGCCGCCACCGCGGATGGAAATCTCTGGTTCACTGAAAACTTTGCTAACAAGATCGGTCGAATGGACGCAAACGGCTCGATGATCGGCGAATACGACATCCCGACGCCGGCGAGCGGCGCGCGTTGCATCGCAGCGATGTCAGACGGCCGGCTGTTCTTCACGCAATATGACAGCGGCATGATCGGCGAGATAATTTTTCCGTGAATGTATGCAATCGAACATTTGCGATTTCTTGGCAACACAAGGTTTGGCAAAGCTAAACCGGCAGACCAAGCCGGTCGTCCTCTCTTGCGAAATCTGCGACTTCTCGCTAAATAGGCGCAATCGAGTTTTTCGGCCGAACGACTAGGCCACGCAGCAGCGACGATACCGCGCCTGACTGACCATCTTTCACCAAAATCTCGAGCGAACCGGGCCGTGCACTTTGCGCGGCTCAAATGGTGATTTTACAAAGGAGTGTCCCCGTGAGCAACGGAACCGTCAAATGGTTCAACGCGCAAAAGGGTTATGGATTTATCCAGCCCGAAGGCGGCGGCAAGGACGTGTTCGTCCATATCAGTGCCGTTGAGCGCGCCGGTCTGCGTGAGCTGCGTGAAGGCCAGCGCGTCGCGTTCGAGGTTGTGGTTGACCGCAAGACCGGCAAGTCGGCTGCCGAGAATCTGAAGACTGTCTAAACAGGTCAGGAAGGCGAGGTCGCAACGGCGGTCTCGCCTTTATTAGTTCGACGCCTAGAAGCGCTTTGCGGCGGGTTAAGGAGCCGGCGCGCCGAGATGCCGGTTTTCGACCTCTGCTGTGCGCGCGACCGATCAGCCGGCAGCGGAGAGGCCGGGAATCTGCAGGCCGATCGTCTGCGCGATAAGCACAACATTAAGCGCCAGTACGATGCCCGCGCCGCCAAGCGCGGCAATGCGCACGATCGGGCCGTTGGCAAAGGCGCCCATGATGTCGCCTCGGCCGGTGAAGATGAGCAGCGCGATCATTGGCAGCGGCAGCGCAATGCTGAGCACAACTTGGCTGATGACCAGCGCGTTGGTCGCGTTGACGCCGAGCGCCACGACGACAAAGGCCGGCAGCATCGTCACTAGCCTGCGCACCCAGATCGGGATGCGAAAGCCGACGAAGCCTTGCATGATCATCTGACCCGCCATGGTTCCGACGGTCGAGGCTGATACGCCGGAGGCGATCAGCGAGAGCAGGAACACACCGGCCGCGCCGGCGCCAAGGAGCGGCGTCAATGTGTGATAGGCGGTTTCGATCTCCGCGACTTCGGGATGCCCGGCGTGGAAGGCGCTCGATGCCATGATCACCATCGCCATATTGACCAGCCCGGCCAGCGCCAACGCGAAGATGACTTCCCAGTTCGAGAAGCGCAGCACTTTGCGCCGCTCGGCGTCGTCGCGCACCGGCATGCGCGCCTGCGTGAGGCCGGAATGCAGATACACCGCGTGCGGCATCACCGTTGCGCCGATAATGCCGACCGCCAGCAGCAGCGCTTGCGCATCGGCGATTTGCGGCACGACCGTGTGCACGGCCGCCGCTGCCCAGTCGACCGGAACGATGAACATTTCGACCAGGTAACAGAGCGCGATAATGCTCACCATGGCGCCGATAATGAGCTCGATCGGCCGGAAGCCGAAGGCCTGGAACATCAAGAAGCCGTAGGTGACGATCCCGGTCACGATCATTCCGGCCAGCAGCGGCATGTGAAACAGCAGCGAAAGTCCGATGGCGCCGCCGAGGAACTCGGCGAGATCGGTCGCCATGGCGGCGATCTCGCTCACCACCCACATTCCCCAGACCAGCGGCCGCGGAAAGTGATCGCGGCACATCTCCGCGAGATTGCGGCCGGTGACGATGCCGAGCTTGGCGGACAGCGCCTGGAACAGCATGGCGATGAGATTGGCGAGCAGAACCACCCAGAGCAGGCCGTAGCCGTATTTGGCGCCGGCCTGGATGTTGGTGGCGAAGTTGCCCGGGTCGACGTAAGCGATCGAGGCGATGACCGCCGGGCCGACAAAAACCGTGTAGGCGCGCCAGCCCCCGCGCCGCCCCGCCAACACCTCGCGCCCGGCCGCGACGGTGCGCTCCGACAAGGATCGGCCGGATTGGCGCGTCAAATTCACCACATCATCGGACATGCAGCATTAACTCAAAAGTGTAGCATTAGTTACATGATAGGGAGGCCGTAACGTTGCGTCAATGGTTACAAAATGTAGCCTAAGCTATATTTTGACACGGTGAGGGAAGTGTGGTTCTGCCTCTCCCGGCGAAACTCATCTTGTCACTGTCGAAAGCGATGAACTTGGCCGCGGCGGACACGGCGAAAGGCAAGCGCGGGCGCGCCGTGGAAAAGCTTCCGGCGGAAGGCACCCAGGCGCGCCGCTTCGGCAAGACGCGTTCGGCGCAGTCGACCGCCTTGCTGGAAGATTATGTGGAGCTGATCGCCGACCTGTTGCAGGGCGCGGGTGAGGCGCGGCCGACCGACATCGCCCGGCGTCTCGGCGTTTCGCATGCTACCGCGATCAAGACGATTTCTCGGCTAAAGCGCGCGGGACTGGCGACCGCGCGGCCTTACCGCGGGGTCTTCCTCACCGAGAAGGGTCAGGCGCTGGCGGAGCGCGTGCGCATTCGCCACCGGCTCGTGGTCGATGTGCTTTGCGCGCTCGGCGTGCCGACTGAATCGGCGGAGGCCGACGCCGAGGGCATTGAGCACCACGTCTCGGAAATGACGCTGAAGGCATTCGCGCATTTCCTCAAGTCGCAGGGCTGAGTCTCTCATTCCGGGCCGCACCAACGGATCCGGCCCGAAGTGAACGGCCCGATGACAGGCTTCGCGCCGGCCCGGAATCCATATTCACGAACGCCGCAGAAGTCCGGAGCTCTCTTTCTCGAATGATTGGTGGTTCTGGATTCCGGGTTCCGGCCTTTTGGCCGGCCCCGGAATGACGTTACGCCGCGTGGGTGGTCAGCGCGTCGACAATGCCGTCCACGACCTCCTCGACCAGGCTCTTGTCGTCGCCTTCACCCATGACCCTGATCACGGGCTCGGTGCCCGATGGCCTGATCACCAGCCGGCCGTGACCGTTGAGGCGCTGTTCCGCATCCTCGATGGCCGAACGTACGTCTACATTCTCCAGCGGCTTGCCGCTGCGATAGCGCACATTCTTGAGCACCTGCGGCAGGGCCAAGAAGCGGTGGCACACCTGCGACACCGGCTTGTTCTGCTTTTTCACCACCGCAAGAACCTGAAGGGCCGCGACGAAACCGTCGCCGGTCGTGGTGTAATCGGACAGGATGATATGACCGGATGGCTCGCCGCCGAGATTGTAGCCGTGCTCGCGCATGTGCTCGAGCACGTAGCGGTCGCCGACCGGCATGCGCACCAGCGAAAGCTTAAGCGACTGCAGGTGCCGCTCCAGGCCGAGATTTGACATGACGGTGGCGACAACACCCGGCCTCGCTAGCCGGCCGTCTTCCACCCAGCTCTCGGCTATGACGGCCAACAACTGGTCGCCATCCACCAGATGGCCCTGCTCGTCGACGATCACGACGCGATCGGCATCGCCGTCGAGCGCGATGCCGATGTCGGCGCGCATTTCACGCACCTTGCGGCTGAGTGCGTCGGGCGCGGTCGATCCGCATTCGCGGTTGATGTTGAAGCCGTCCGGCTCGACCCCGATCGAGATGACATCGGCGCCGAGTTCCCACAGAGCCTCAGGCGCCACGCGATAGGCGGCGCCGTTCGCGCAGTCGATGACCACGCGCAGACCCTCGAGCGAGAGATTGCGCGGCAGCGTGCGCTTGGCGAATTCGATGTAACGGTCGTGGACGCCGTCGATGCGCTTGGCGCGGCCGAGTTCCCGGCTCTTGGCCAGGTGCTTGGTCATGTCGCCGTCGATCAGCGCCTCGATCTGGTGCTCGACCTCATCCGAAAGCTTGTAGCCGTCGGGGCCGAACAACTTGATGCCGTTGTCGTCGAATGGATTGTGCGATGCCGAAATCATGACGCCCAGGTCGGCGCGCATCGAGCGCGTGAGCATGGCGACGGCCGGCGTCGGCATCGGGCCAAGCTGCAGGACGTCCATGCCGACCGAGGTGAAGCCGGCGATCAGCGCCGTTTCGATCATGTAACCGGACAACCGAGTGTCCTTGCCGATGACGACGCGATGGTGATCTTCACCAGCGCGGCGGAACACGACCCCCGTCGCTTGCCCGACCTTAAGCGCCAGTTCCGGCGTGATCACGCCATTGGCACGGCCGCGAATTCCGTCTGTTCCGAAATATTTGCGCGCCATTATCCCCACCGCCTGCATGTGGCCAGCCGATCTTACCCCGATCCGAGTTTGATCCGCCTCAAAAAATGTTCAGTAATGTTACCCTTTGCGGTAACGGTTCTTCCACCCTGAATGTGTGAGATTCCACTGTCGGATCAATTGTATAGGTCGAGACGCCGGTGGTCCTTCCACCGGTTGCGCCGCCGCGTGGATCAAGGTTTGCGGGTATCGTGGCTGCTGTGCGGCGGCTGGGTAACCGAAACGGGATCCGACCCCGGGAATGATTCTTCCAATCCCTGCTCGAGCTTGTCGTCCAGCGTCTTGTGAGCTTTTGGGGTCGGCTCGGTCTTGCCGCCACGATGTTTTGCTTCGCTCTTCCTGCCCTGGCCGGCCATGGTGTTCATTCCAAATTGTCCGTTCGATCCATGACAACGCCCGCGTCCGACCCGGTGTTCCGCGGCGGTTTTGTGCTATCGGGAGAGCAAGAAACGGGGAAACGCCTGCCATGAAGATGATGACCTGCATCGAGGATCTGCGGGAGGCCGCTCGCCGCCGGGTTCCGCGGCAGTTTTTCGAGTATGCCGAAGCTGGCTCCTATGCGGAACAGACACTGCATGCCAACCGCGCTGATCTCGAAGCGATCAAGCTGCGCCAGCGGATCCTGGTCGATGTCTCCCATCGCACCACAGCGACGACCATCCTGGGCGAGCCGGCATCGCTGCCGCTCATCTTGGCGCCAATCGGGCTTTGCGGCATGCAGCATGGCGACGGCGAGATTCTTGCGTGCCGGGCTGCGCAAGCCGCCGGGATTCCTTTCACGCTGTCCACCATGTCGATCTGCTCGATCGAGGATGTGGCCGGCGCGGTCGACAAGCCGTTCTGGTTCCAGCTTTACGTGATGAAGGACCGCGGATTCGTCCGCGCGCTGATCGAGCGCGCGGCGGCGGCCAAATGCAGCGCGCTCGTGCTCACGGTCGATCTGCAGATTCTCGGGCAGCGCCATCGCGACATCAAGAACGGCATGACGGTTCCGCCGGCATGGCGCATCAAGAACATCATCGACATGGCGACCAAGCCCGCCTGGCTGCTCAGCGTCGCCCGCGCCAAGCGCAAAACCTTCGGCAATCTCGCCGGCCATATTGGCGGCATGGAGGACGTGACTTCTTTGTCCCATTGGACCGCCGGGCAGTTCGACGCCTCGTTGAATTGGAAAGACGTCGAGTGGATCGCCAGCCTCTGGCCCGGCAAGCTTATTCTCAAGGGCATTCTCGACGTCGAAGACGCGCGCCAGGCGGCGAAAACCGGTGCAGCGGCGCTCGTGGTCTCCAACCATGGCGGCCGTCAGCTGGACGGCGCGCCATCCTCGATCACCGCACTGCCGCCGATCGTTGATGCCGTCGGCTCGTCGATCGAGGTCTTCTTCGACGGCGGCATCCGCTCCGGCCAGGACCTTATGCGCGCGCTTGCGCTCGGCGCGCGTGCCTGCCTGAGCGGCCGCGCCTATGTCTACGGACTCGGTGCCGGCGGACAGGCGGGCGTGGCGCGCGCTATCGAGATCATCCGCAACGAGCTCGACGTCAGCATGGCGCTGACCGGCGTCAAGGGCATCAACGAGATCGATCGGCGGGTAATCGTTGCCGGGGATTAACGCACTAGGCATCGGGGGCGTGGCCGCGGCCCGAAATCCGCCCGACCTTTGCCACGAATTTATGAGAAATTCGGTTGACGGGCCGGTGTGTTGCGCGCCGCCGCGTGGCGGCCGGCTATAAGTCGGGGGACGAACGAATGCGGAAATTCTTATTGGGAGCGGCCCTTTTGGGGGCCGCCGTGACGATGGCTGCGCCGGGCGCCCGCGCCGATTGGGTCGGCGCCACGGCCGGTGCGGGCACCGGTCTCATCGTTGCCGGTCCGATTGGCGCCGTCGCCGGCGCCGCGATCGGCGGCGTTTTCGGCAAGCCGTATTGGGGCCCGCCGGTCGGCCGTGCCTCGTGCTGGACGGATGATCATTTCCACCGCCATTGCCGCCACCATTCGTAGCTCGGTTCGCGTCTTACGCGCCGGCCGGGTTCGGCAATCGGGCCGCCGACGGGATAGGCGAATCAATCGGGACCGCAGAGACCGCGATTGGTTGGCGTTGTCGCCGGTCGCAGCGGCGCGGCGCAGTTTTCCGCGCTACTCCTCCTTGTATCCGTAGGCCTGCGCGTTGCCGGTCGCGCCGTAATATTTGTAGGGCAGGAATTTGCCCGACATGGTGAGCTTCACGCGGTCGCCTTTCGGATCGGGCTGGCGCTCGATTGACAGATCGAAGTCGATTGCCGACATGATGCCATCGCCGAATTCCTCCTCGATCAGCGCCTTGAGCGCCGGGCCGTTGACCATCACCAGTTCGTAGAAGCGGTAGATCAGCGGATCGGTCGGCGGCATCGGCGTGCCGCGATGCGGCACCTCGTTGAGCAGCGCCTGCTCGCCTTTGCTCAAACCAAACAGCTCGGCCGCCTTCGCCGCCTGAGGCCTGGTCAGTTTCATCTGACCGAGCAGCGCCCCGGTAATCAGAACCGGCGACATGCCGCCGATCTCCCCGCAGATGTGTTTCCAGCTCCAGCCTTTGTCGCGCTTGATGTCGAGCAGCTTCTCGGTGAGTTCGGCGCGCGTCATGGCAATCTCCCTGGCGATCTTCGTGGTTGCACACGGCAATTGCGGAGCAATTGCCGTGCCATGATGCCGCCGGGGCGCCGGGGACGATCACATCGGCGGATTGACGCCATTGCGCCCGACCACGATGCTCGGGGCCATCACGCTGCCATCGGGCTGCTTCTTGCCGGCCACGACGAAGACTTTCTCGCCAGGCTTGAGGGCGGCAACGTCCGCGGGAGCAAACATCACGACCTCGACATTGGCCGGGACGACGAATTTCTTCTCGCCGTCTTTGTATTTGAGGACCAGTTCCTGACCGTCGGCGCTGGCAACGGCGGTCTCGATATTGGCGTTGGTCATCGTGCTGTTCGGCATCAGGTCCCACGGGCGATGGCCTTCGCCGGTGCCGCGCAGCGCCTCGGGGAAAATGTGGATTTCGACGGCTTTCTGCGTGCCGTCCGGCTGCGGCATGGCGGTGATGCCGACGAAGACCCCTTGTTTGACGTCGGCCATCGACTTCCGGTCGACCGCCAGCACTTTCACGTCGTCGGCGAGCTTCACCTTGATCGGCGCCCCGTCGCGCCCCTTCACATCCAAGGTTTGACCGTCAATGCCTTGGATCGTGCCGCGCACGCGCACGATGTCCGGAGTTTGAGCCGAGGCAATTGAGGCCACCAGCAATGCCGCAAAGGCACTCGCGCCGATCAGTGCTTGTTTCATCTGGCTCTCCCGAGTTTAAATCGTGTTTAATTCGCGCCGCCCCGCGTGAGAGGCTACGGACGGCATGTGGCGGCGACAAAACACAAGAGCGTCGTCATAAAACACGACTGCGTTATCGCGGCTGTTTGTGCGCTATCGCACCTAATTTATTTGGAGGCGTTGAGGTCGGCCTCGACCAGGGCGCGCAGCTCATCGGTGACCTCGGGCGTTTTGCCGAACCACAGCGCAAACCCGCGCACCGCTTGACGCAACAGCATGCCGAGCCCGTCGGCGGTGGCGAGGCCACGCGCCTTCGCCGCCGCGAGCAGCGGGGTCACGACCGGCACGTAAACGATATCGGCGACAGTCGCGTGACGGCCGAGCCGTGCCAAATCGATCGCCAGCGCCGGCTGTCCCTGCATGCCGAGTGTCGTGGTGTTGACGAGCAGGGCGGCATCCGCGAGTTCCGCATCCAGTTCGTTCCATTCGGCGACTTGCACGCGCTTGCCGAAAGCATGCCGCAATGCTTCGGCGCGGCTTGCCGTGCGGTTGGCGACGACGATCCGCTCGACGCCGCGCGAGAAGAGGCCATGGATCACGGCGCGCGCCGCGCCGCCGGCGCCGAGCACGACGGCTTTGGTCGCCTCGCGATCCCAATGCGGCGCGCACGCATCGAGATTGTCCAAAAATCCTTCGACGTCGGTGTTGGTCGAGCGCAACACCTTGCCGTCGAGCCACAAGGTATTGACCGCGCCGATCGTGCGCGCCCGTTCGTCGGGCTGCGACAGCGCAAAGGCCGCCTCCTTGTGCGGGACGGTCACATTCGCGCCGACATAGCCGCGCGCGGCCAGCGAACCGATAAAGGCCGCGAATTCTTCCTGCCGCACCGCCTCGCGCCGGTATTCGCCGGCGATGCCGTAGTGCTTGAGCCAATAGTTGTGAATGAGCGGCGAGCGCGAATGCCCGACCGGCCAGCCGATGACGCACGCCGCGCGGCCGGCCGTCGTCACGCTTCGTCCGCGACCGAGTTGCGCAACACGCCGATCGCCGGACACTCGATCTCGATCGTATCGCCAGGCTTGAGCCAGACCGGCGGATCGGCCTTCGCATCCTTCTTGACCGGCGTACCGGTGGAAATGATGTCGCCTGGCTTGAGCGTCATGAATGTCGTCACATAGGCGATCAGATCGGCGAACGAAAAAATCATGTTCGCGGTCGTGTCCTCCTGGGTGACTTCGCCGTTCTTGCGCACGACGAGGTGCAGCGGCTTGGTCAGGTCCATGTCGGTTTCGATCCACGGCCCGATGCTGCCGCTGGCATCGAAATTCTTGCCTTGGGTGACATTGAATTTGCCGTGGCGGATCCAGTCGCGGATCGTGCCCTCGTTGCACAGCGTCACACCGGCGATCACGCCGAGCGCGCTTTCCGTCGGCACGTGCTTGCATTCGCGGCCGATCACCAGAGCGATCTCACCCTCGTAATCGAGCTGTTCTGAGATCTTCGGGCGGATAAGCTTTTGCCCGCTGCCGACCACCGAATTCGGCGCGCGGTAGAACATGCTCGGGTATTTCGGCGGCTCGGCGAAGTCGTAGTCGCGTTCCCGGTTCTTGTAGTTGATGCCGATGCAGAGGATTTTTTCCGGGGCCAACAGCGGCGGCAGCAGCTCGACTTCGGAAAGCGGCACGTCCGGCCGCACGCCGGCGACTGCGGCTTTCGCCTGATCGAGCGCCTGGGCGCGAAACACCTCCAGCAGGGTCGCGAACCGGCTTAAGCGCGCCCGCAAATCGACGATACCGTCGCCAACGACCGCCCCGAAGCTCGGCCGGCCGCGCAGGTGATAGCTTGCAAGCCGCATGTCGATTCTCCCGCGCGATGTGTTAGAAGTCGGCGAACCTACCGTCAACGCCGGTCCGATCCCATGCCGATCCGAGAAGCAGTTTTCGACCCGCCGTTCAATGTGGTGCGGGCAAGCCATGTCGAGCTTGGGGTGCGCGATCTCAGCCGCTCGCGGGCCTTCTATGTCGATTGCCTCGGCCTTCTGGTCAGCGATGAGAGCGACGACGCGCTCTACCTGCGCGGCGTCGAGGAGCGCAACCACCATTCGATCGTATTACGGCACGCGCGCGAGCCCGACGTGCGCGCACTCGGCTTCAAGCTCGCCAGCGAGGAAGACCTCGACCGCGCCGCTTTCTGGTTTGGCCGCCGCAACCTGCCGACTTCGTTTCCGGATTTGCCGCACCAGGGACGCACCTTGCGCACGGCCGACGCGCTCGGCATGCCGCTCGATCTCTACGCGCAGATGGGCCAGTCCACCTGCATGCTGCAGCAATACAGCTATCATCTGGGCGCGCGCATTCAGCGCATCGATCATCTTAATTGCTTCACGCCGGACGTGCAGGCGAGCTACGATTTCTATCGCGATCTCGGTTTCCGGCTCACCGAATATACCGAGACCGACGACGTCGACGCCAAGCTCTGGGCAGTGTGGATGCACCGCAAAGGCAACGTGCACGATCTCGCCTTTACGAACGGCACCGGGCCGCGCCTGCACCATGTCGGACTTTGGAGCTCGAACGTTCTCGACATCATTCACATCTGCGATGTGATGGCCACCTCCGGTTATCTCGGCAACATGGAACGCGGGCCCGGCCGTCACGGCATTTCCAACGCCTTCTTTCTCTATATCCGCGATCCCGACGGGCACCGCATCGAGCTATTCTCGTCCGACTATCTCACCGTCGATCCGGATCACGCGCCGATCCGCTGGTCGTTGACCGATCCGCGGCGGCAAACCTTGTGGGGCCAGCCGGCGCCCGCGTCCTGGTTCAAGGAAGGCTCGGCATTCGCCGGGCTGGCCCAGCGCGAGCCGACGCTCGAGGCACGGCCGATCGTGGCCGCGTAATCTTCGGCACTTTTTCGGTTCTGCGCCGCCTCACCGCCGCGCGCGCAAGACGCGAATCAACGCGCTTTTGATGCGGCGTTCGCAGAGGATATGTGCTGTGCCGGCCGCGCACCGCCGAGCATAACAGCAATGACAGCGCAAAGCGCCAAGGCGGCTGAGATCACGAGAGCGATCCTGAAACCGCCGATAAAGCCTCCGGCACCGCCCAGCAAAGCGCCAAAGAGCGCAACGCCAAGCGCGCTGCCAGTCTGACGCATGGCATTGAGTACGCCGGATGCCACGCCGGAATATTGCTTGGCAACGCTGCCAAGCAAAGTCGACGTCATTGGCGGAACGAGCAGCCCGAGCCCGCCGCCCAATGCGATGAGCTGCGCACACAGCGATGTGTAAGGCGTGCCCTGCCGTAGCCCGAGTAGAGCGAGACAGCTTGCCGCGGCGACCGTGAGGCCCGTAGTGATCGTGAGACGTGCGCCGATGGCGGCCGTGACGCGCGCGGCGATGAGGTTCGCGATCAGGACCGCTGCCATCATGGGCGCGAAGGCTAGCCCAGTCCACAACGGCGATAGATGATTGAGCTGCTGGAAATACAGGCTGAATACGAAGATCAAGCCGTAGCATCCGACATTGATGAAGAGTCCAGTCAGGGACATCGCGCTGAAAGCAGGCTTGCGGAACAGGGCAAGCGGCAACAACGGGTGTTTCGACCTGAATTCGATCAGGAGAAATAGCGCCGCGAGCACGGCAAAGCTCGCGAAGCCGGCGAGCACCCAGGCGTCAGTCCAGCCGCGCTCTCCACCTTCGATCATCGCCGCAGCCAGCGATCCGAGCGCAAGCACTGCCGCCATCTGGCCCGGCATGTCGAGCGTGCGCGCCGCGACGCGTGATGTTTCGGTCGCGTAGCGCCATGTCAGCCAGATGCCGGCAAGCCCGATCGGCAGATTGATGAAGAAGATGCTGCGCCAGCCGGTGAGCGCGATCAAGGCGCCGCCGACCAAAGGTCCTGCGGTGAGCGAAAAGCTCGCGCCAGCGGCCCAGATGCCGACCGCCCAGTGGCGACCGGTTTCCTCCGGATAGGCGTGATTGAGCAGCGCCAGCGAATTCGGAACGAGAATCGCGGCGCCGATCCCCTGACATAAGCGGGCCAGGATCAGCACGGACAAAGCTGGCGCCAGCGCGCAAGCAAGCGACGCCAGCACGAACATCGCAAAACCCGTGATGAACACGCGCCGCGCGCCCAAGCGATCGCCGAGCGCGCCGGCGGTGAGGATGAAGGCCGCGAATGTGATCGTGTAGGCGTTCACGATCCACTGCAGATCGGCAACCGAGCCGCCGAAATCCGCGCCGATGCTGTTGATCGCCACATTGACGATGGTTACGTCGAGTTGCACGACCACGTAGCCGAGGCTCATCGCCGCAAGCGTCAGCGGCTTGGCGAGCCGTGCGCTTCGGCCGCGCGGCCGCCGCGCACTGTCGCCGCCCGATGCGATGCTAACGACCCGGCCGGTTTGGCTGTGCGATGGATGGTGCATGGGAATATTCACGTCGGGCTCCATTTCCTTCACGCATAACGCATGCGGGCGCCCATTGTGTGCGGCATCACTTCGGGGATTCCCGAACTGTCGCGACTGGCGGGAACCGCGCGTTCGGTTTATCTGTTGGCCATGAGCGAAGCGCAGCCCGCGGTGTCGGAAATTGCCGCTCTGGTCGGTAATCCGGCGCGCGCCAATATTCTGATGGCGTTGATCGAAGGTCGTGCGCTGACGGCGAGCGAGCTTTCCTATGTCGCCGGTGTTTCGCCGCAGACGACCAGCGAGCATCTGGCTCGTTTGCGCGACGCGAACCTGCTGTCGATGACCAAACAGGGCCGGCATTGCTATTTCCGGCTCGGCTCGCCGCAGGTCGCGCGCATGATCGAAAGCATCATGGTCGTCGCCGCCGACGCGCCGCAGCGTTATCGGCCGCGCTGGAATGGCGGCGAGCAGCTGCGCACCGCGCGCACCTGCTACGACCATATCGCCGGCCGGCTCGGCGTCGCGCTCGCGAGTGCGCTCACGAAGCAGGAGCATATTCTGCTCAGCGAGGACGGCGGCATGGTCACGCGCGCCGGGGAGAAATTCCTCGCCGAGTTCGGCGTTCATCTTGAGGATGTGCGGCGCGGCCGCCGCGCTTTCTGCCGCCCCTGCATCGACTGGAGCGAACGCCGGCCGCATCTTGCCGGCGCATTGGGCGCTGCTCTCGCCGGCCGCTGTCTCGAACTCGGATGGGTCGCGCGCATCCGCGATTCGCGCGCGCTCAAAATATCGGCGGACGGCGAAAACGGCTTCCGCGAGGTCTTCGGCATTATGCTTTGTGCCGAGGCGCCTTCGCCGCTTCGCCGCGCGGGCTGACGCGAAGCTTAGGCCGCGCGGTCGCGGTGCGAGATTTCGACCACGCGCGCGCGCGCGGCCAGCGTATCGACCAGCGCGTCCGCCTTGGTCTTGTTGGCGGCGTCGAGATTGGCGTCCCATTCGTCGAGCAGATAAACCCGGGCATCGGTAGAGTTCACGATCTCCTCAAGCGATTTGAGCTGCCGCTCGCCGGTCGAGAAGCCGAGTTTCTTGTCCATCGATTCCGCCATAACGATCTCCTCGCCCTCATCGCCCTCGACCTCGACCGGCATTACACCGCCGGCGAAGCCGAAGGCGAGGCGGTCGGACGCCGGCCAGTAAAACGCGCGCTGCCGCAGTTCGGTCTTCAAGCTGGCGAGCAGCGAGGACTTTCCGGTGCCGTTGCCGCCGCGGATATTGATCCGGCCGGTCGGACGCGCCTGCACGATGCGCAAGGCGTCGTTCACCGAGGAGACGACGTTGGCATGGTCGCCCTCGCGCAGCACCAGCCGGTCGAATTTGATGCGATCGTCGAAGTTCTTATCGGGCCGCGGCAGCATGTTGGCGGCGACGCCGCCGAACCGCGTCCACACCGCGACGAAGTCGTTCCAGCCGGTGGCGAGCAGATGCAGCTCGTAGGTCATCTCGATCTGCCGCGGCAGCGTGGTCGCGAGCGCGATCAACAGCGTGGTGTCGCCCACATTCTGCACCGCGACGATGGTGATCGTTGCGAACACGATGCCAAGGCTGACGATGCCGCTCATCGCGCTCATGCCTTCGCGCGCGACGATGGCGCGGATCTGCGCGGTCAGCGCCACCCGCAGCCGGCTTTTGAAGCCGCCCAGCCAGAGCCGCATATTGTAGCGGTTGCCGCTGAAAATATTGTCCCACGCGGTGTAACCTTGCGCGGTGACGCGGTTGTTCATGCGCTGGTTTTCCAGATAGGTGCGGCCGATCGGCTTCTGCAGCGCCCATTGCATCAACAAAAGCGCGCCGAACGCGCCGATATAGGCGAACGGCAGGCTCAAATCGATTTCCGCGCCGAGCACCAGCGCGTTGAAGACCAGCCCGAGAAACAGCTTCAAGGTGAATTCAAGCTCGTAGATCAGGCTGAAGAAGCATTGGAACGCTTCGCCGGTGAGAAACGGCTCGACCTGCTCGCGCGCGGGCTTGTCGCCGAACAGCTTCACCTTGTCGCGGTTCTCGCGCGCAAAGCGCAGCATGAATTGCCCGAAGCCGCGATAGCCGGCGCGCTCGGCGAAAATCCAGCTGATAACGCCCGCCACATAGGACGTGGATTGCGCGCTCAGAATCCAGATCAGATCGTTGAGCAGGAAATGGCCGGTCGCCACTTTGCGGCCGGCATTGATCACCAGCCAGGTCGTCGCGGCGGCGAGCATCGCCTCGGCGATCATCAGCGCGAGCATCACGAACAGCGACGGGCAGATCAGATAGCGCGCCAGCTCGATCCGTGAAATCTCGTTCTGCTTCATGGCGCTTCGAGGACCGGCTCGCTTCGGGGCTTCGCGTAATGTTCCTAACAGCCGCGGCGCAGGTTGCCCAGGACGCTCGCTGCAAAGCGCGTCGAGCTAAGGATTTGCCGCAACGGCCGCGGCCTGCCGCTTGGCCAATTCGCTTTCCATCCGGCTCACATTATCGAACAGCCGCGCGGTCGCGAGCCGCAGGAAATAAAAGCCGAAGGTTGGGTTCTGATAATAAAGCTCCTCGACCTGTTCGTAGGTGATCGACAACACCTCGCCCGCCTCGATGCATTCGAGCGTCGCGGTGCGGCGGTTATCCGGCGCCAGCATCGCCAGCTCGCCGACCAGATGCCCCGGCTGGATTTCGATGCCGAGTTCGACCAGCGCATAGCGCCCGGTCATGGTGTAGAACATTTCGTCGGCGGTTTCGCCCTTGGCGAACAGGAGATCGCCTTTGCGGAAGTGCCGTTCCGACATGAACGGCTTGAGCCAATCGAGCGAGGGCTTGCCGCGGATCGCTTCCCGCACGTTTGTGATCAGCACCACCATTTGATAAAGCCGCCAGGCGTTGAGCGGGAGCGCGAAGGCTTGCAGCGCCAGCGGCACCCAGGCATGCATCACCATGAAATAGGTGATCAGGATGCAGTTCGTCGCGATGGCGAGGATGCGCAGCGGCACCATCGTTTTGGTCGACGCGGTCGCCACGATGAACAGCGACGCGCCGCTGTTGAACAGATCGCTCCAATGCATCATTCCCTCCGCGCCGTGACCGGCGGTCCGTCCCGCAATTTCAACTGGAGGTACGAACCACGACGGCGTAATTTGTCAATCAGGTCGAGCAAATAATGGCAACGCTGACGATTAGGCACGCGTGATGCGGCAGGGCGTACTCTCTCATCTGGCGCAGTATAGCGCACCGCTTCGCCGTTTCGGCGCCTGGCTGCCGGCGCGTTACCTTGTCCTTGCGGTCGGCGTCATCGCCATGACGGCGTTAACCGTGCCGGAACTGCACCGCGCCGCCGGCATCTGGCTGCCGGTCTGCCTGTGGTGCTGTTTCGGCTTTTTTGCCGTCGAAAGCGCGGTGCGCCTGCAGGCGGCGTGGGCCGCCGGAACGGCCAGGCAGCATGTTCTTTCGCTGTCGGGTTTCGTCGATCTTGCGGGCATTCTGCCGGTTCCAATCGCGCTTGCCTGCGGTGTGGCGCCGGAGAGCGCCTGGCTTTTCGGTTCGCTGTGGGTGCTCAAGCTCGGCCAGGATTTGCCCGGTTTTGCCCAGCTTGGCCGCGTGTTCGTGCTCGAAGCGAAGCCGTTGGCGAGCGTCCTGGCGCTGTTCCTGATCGTGCTGTTTCTTGCCTCGGCTGTCATGCATGTGCTCGAGCGCGCGGACCAGCCGGCGGCCTTCGGCACGCTGCCGGCGGCGCTGTGGTGGGCGGTGGTGACGCTCACCACCACGGGCTATGGCGACGAAGTTCCACGCACGGCCCTCGGTCATCTGGTCGGCGCGGTCGTGATGATCTGCGGCATCGCGACCTTCGGCTTGTGGACCGGTATTTTGGCCACCGGCTTTGCCAACGAGAGCCGGCGGCGCAATTTCATCGAAACCTGGGACCTGGTCAGCAAGGTGCCCTTCTTCCAGACGCTCGATCCGACCGCGATCACCGAAATCACCCACATGCTGCGCCGGGTGGAAATCCCCGAGCGCACCGCGGTGATCCGCCGCGGCCGGGTCGGCGATTGCATGTATTTCATCGCCGCCGGCGAAGTGGAGGTCGATGTCGAGCCGACGCCCGTGCGGCTTGGGGTCGGCGCCTTTTTCGGCGAGCTTGCGCTGCTTGGCGATTCGATCCGCACCGCCAATGTCGCGACCACCAGGCCCTCGACCCTGCTCATTCTCGACCTGGCCGATTTCCGCAAACTGATGGCGCATTATGCCGAGCTCGCCCGCGTCATCGATGCCGAAGGCAAAAGGCGGCAGAGCGAGAATTTGTTGCGCCGGCGCGAAGCGCATTCGCTCGGCGGCGTGGGGCCGGGGTGAGTTTGGCCGCCGCGTCGTCATTGCGAGCGCTAGCGAAGCCATCCACATGGCCGCTGCGCGGGCTGGATTGCTTCGTCGCTTTTGCTCCTCGCAATGACGCGGTTGGCCTTGTCGAAATCTTCCTCTAAGACACGGCGCATGACGGTGACCCTCAACGAGACGCACGATCCGGCGCGGAAGAGCTTTGTCGACACCGCGAACGCGCCGGAGAGCGATTTTCCGATCCAGAATTTGCCGTTCGGCGTGTTTCGGCCGGCGCCGGGCGCAAGCCCGCGCGTCGGTGTCGCGATCGGCGATCAGATTGTCGACGCGGCCGCGGCTGCCGACTCGTTCGGCGGCGCGGTCGCCGCGGCGGCGAAAGCCTGCGCGGCGCCAAGCCTCAACGCGCTGATGGCGCTCGGGCCGCAGGCCTGGTCGGGGTTGCGGCTCGCTTTGTCGCGCGGCTTGAGCGCCGATCATGGCGACAAGCGCCTGAGCCGGCATTTCACGCCGATGGCGACGGCCGAATTGCTGCTGCCGGCTGCGATCGGCGACTTCACCGATTTCTACGCCTCGGTCTTTCACGCCACCAATGCCGGCCGTGCGTTTCGTCCGGACAATCCGCTGTTGCCGAACTACAAATACGTGCCGGTCGCCTATCACGGCCGCGCGTCATCGGTGCGGGTCAGCGGCACGCCGGTGAAGCGCCCGCAGGGCCAGCGCAAGCCGCCCAATGAACCGGTGCCGAGCTACGGTCCTTCGCGCAACATGGATTTCGAGCTGGAGCTCGGCATGTATATCGGCGCGCCGACCGAACTCGGGCAGACGGTGCCGGTCGGCAAGGCGGCCGCGCATATTTTCGGCTTCTGCTTGTTGAACGACTGGTCGGCGCGCGACGTGCAGGCCTGGGAATACCAGCCGCTCGGGCCGTTCCTCGGCAAGAATTTCGCCACCACGGTTTCGCCCTGGGTGGTGACGCAGGAAGCGCTGGCGCCGTTCCGCGTCGCCGCCTTCGCGCGGCCGGAGGGCGATCCGGCGCCGCTGCCCTATCTCACCGACGCCGGCGATCAGGCGAGCGGCGGCTTCGACATCATGCTCGAAGCCTATCTCGCGACCGAGGCCATGCGCCGCGCCGGCATCGCGCCGCAGCGGCTGACGCGAACGTCGTTTGCGACGACCTATTGGACCGTGGCGCAGATGGTCGCGCATCACACCTCGAATGGCTGCAATCTTGTGGTTGGCGATCTCATCGGCTCGGGCACTGTCTCCGGACCGGAGAAGGACAGCTGGGGCAGCCTGCTGGAGCTCACCGCGCGCGGGCGCGAGCCGATCGTGCTGCCGACCGGCGAGCAGCGCGGCTTCATCGATGACGGCGACGAGATCATCTTCAAAGGCTTCTGCTCCAAACGGGATTATCCGCGCATCGGCTTCGGCGAATGCCGCGCCGTGCTGCTGCCGGCGGGGTGACGTCACTCGATCGGCACCCACTTCTGCAGACGCTTTCCGGTATCGACTTCGCCGGTATACAAATTGCCGCGCGAATCGAACTTGGCGACGTGCACGAAGTGGAACTCGCCGGCGTTGCGCCCGGCGCGGCCGAAACTGCCGACGACCGTGCCGTCCTTGCGGCGGACGGTTTCCAGCACTTCATTGCTGCCGTCGATCAGCACGAAAAAATTCTGCCGCTTGTCGAGCGGCGAAAAGGCCAGGCCCCATGACGAGCCCGGTCCGCGCGTATTCGGATCGAACACGTACTGCCGCACGAAACTGCCGTCCTTGCGGAACACCTGCACGCGGTTGTTGGTGCGGTCGCAGACAAAGACGAGGCCGTCCCTGCTGAGCGTGATGCAATGCACCGGGTTGGCGAATTGCGGCGAGTCGGAATTGTAGGCCGGCAGAGGCTCGTCGGTCGGCGGTTTGCCGTAAGCGCCCCACACCCGCTTGATCGCGCCGGTGTCGGCATCGAGCACCGCGACGCGATGATTGCCATAACCGTCGGCGGCATAGATTTCGTTGGCGTCCTTGTCGAACTCGAGCGCGGCGACCTGGCCGAACTGGCCGAGATCGGCGCTCGATGTCAGCGGGCCGCTCTTGCCGATCTGCTTGACGAATTTGCCGTCGGTGGTGAACTTCAACACCATGTTGTCGCCTTTGCCGTTGCCGCTGAGCCAGACAAAGCCTTTGTTGTCGACCAGGATGCCGTGTTCCTGCAGCGGCCAGTCGTAGCCAAGATTGTCGCCGGGACCGCCCCACGATTTCACGACTTCGCCGGCTTGGTTGAACACCAGCACCGACGGCGCCGGCACGCAGCACTTGGCGCGCGGCGGGTCGAGCGCGGCGGCTTTCTCGTCGTCGGTCAGCGAGCGCGGCCGCTGAAACACCCAGATATTGTCCTGCGCGTCGACCGAGATGCCGCCGACCTGGCCGAGGATCCAGTTGTTGGGCAGCGGCCGCGGCCAGTACGGATCGACCCGGAACGCCGGGCTTTGGGCGTGGGCGGGGAGCGTGAGGAGCAACGTCGCGAGTGCCGCAATCAAGACTGTGCGTCCAGACTTCATTGTTTATCCCTCTCCTCGTCATTCCGGGGCGCGCCACCGATCTCGGGTGTTCCCGAGATCGGCATCGTTAAGATTCCAAGTCGGCACCAGCCGACTTGGATGGCGCGAGCCCGCAATCCATAGTCGCTGACAATGCAGAACGCTCTCATCGGTATCCTTCTCGAACGCCCGTGGTTATGGATTCCCGGTTCCTCGCTGCGCTCGGCCCGGGAATGACGGCTAATGTATCTCCGGTTCGGCGACCTTCGCCGTGCCTTGCAGAAAATCGAAGTCGCAGCCTTCGTCCGCCTGCCCGATATGCTCTGAATACATCGCGCCGTAGCCGCGCGCGTAATGCGGCGGCGGCGGCGTCCAGGCGGCGCGGCGGCGCGCGAGCTCCTCGTCGCCGACGTGCAAGTGAATGCGGCGCGCGGCGACGTCGATCTCGATCTCGTCGCCGGTCGCCACCAGAGCGAGCGGCCCGCCGACAAAGCTTTCCGGCGCGACGTGCAGGATGCAGGCGCCGTAGCTCGTGCCGCTCATGCGCGCATCGGAAATGCGCACCATGTCGCGCACGCCGGCGCGCACGAGCTTCTTCGGGATCGGCAGCATGCCCCATTCCGGCATGCCGGGGCCGCCTTTCGGGCCGGCATTCTTGAGCACCAGCACATGATCGGGCGTGACATCGAGATCGTCGCGCTCCACCTCGCGCGCCATGTGATCGTAATTCTCGAAGGCGATCGCCTTGCCGCGATGCTTGAGGAAACGCGCCTCGGCGGCGGCGGGCTTCATCACGCAGCCGCGCGGCGCCAGATTGCCGGTGAGCACCGCGGTCGCGCCTTCGGCGTAAAGCGGCGCATCGAGCGAATGAATCACATCGGGCAGATACACGGCGGCATCCTCGATATTCTCGCCGATGGTGCCGCCGCTGACGGTGAGGCAGGACAGATCGAGCAATTCGCGCATCGCAGCCATCAGCGCGCGCAAGCCGCCGGCATAGAAGAAATCCTCCATCAGATATTTGCCGGACGGCGTCACGTTGGCGATCACCGGCACTTTTCGCGAGATTTCGTCGAAACGCGGCATGTCGAGCGCGATGCCGGCGCGCCGCGCCATGGCGATGACATGGATGATGGCGTTGGTCGAGCCGCCGAGCGCCATGTGCACGCGGATGGCGTTGTCGAAGGCGGCGGAGGTGAGAATCTTCGCCGGCGTCAGGTCCTCCCACACCATGTCGACGATGCGGCGGCCGGCGGCGGCGCACATGCGCGGATGATTGGCGTCGGGCGCCGGGATCGAAGAGGCGCCGGGCAGCGTTAGCCCCAGCGCTTCCGCGATCGCCATCATGGTGGCGGCGGTGCCCATCACCATGCAGGTGCCGAACGAGCGGGCGATGCCGGCTTCGATCTCGCTCCATTCTTGTTCGCCGATCGTGCCGGCGCGTTTCTCGTCCCAGTATTTCCAGGCGTCGGAACCGGAGCCGAGCGTGTGCCCGCGCCAATTGCCGCGCAGCATCGGCCCGGCCGGCACGTAGATCGCCGGCAGCCCCATCGAGATCGCGCCCATGATCAGGCCCGGCGTGGTCTTGTCGCAGCCGCCCATGAGCACGGCGCCGTCGAGCGGATGGCTGCGCAGCAATTCCTCGCATTCCATGGCGAGAAAGTTGCGGTAGAGCATGGTCGAGGGTTTGACGAACGGTTCCGCCAGCGACATCGCCGGCAGCTCGATCGGAAAGCCGCCGGCCTGCCAGACGCCGCGCTTCACATCTTCCGCGCGCTCGCGCAGATGGCCGTGGCAGGGATTGATCTCGCTCCAGGTGTTGAGGATGCCGATCACCGGCTTGCCGGCCCAATCCTCGCGGTCATAGCCGAACTGCTTCAATCGCGAGCGATGGCCGAAGGCGCGCAGAGTGTCGGGCCCGAGCCAGCGGTAGCTGCGCAGATCTTCGGGCGTCTTGCGGGCGGTCATGCGCGGATTGTTTGCGGATGGGGGCTGCGTCAACTGGCGGTGACGGCAACGATGGCGGCCAAGAGTATCGCCGATGTGATCGTGAATATCGTGACATTGACGTCCCACAGCCAGGATTTTGGCCCGATCGGCGCCCGGAACGACGGATATCCATTCGTGTCGAACAGGCCCCCGCCATAGAGCGGGCGGCTGAACACGGCGCCGAAAAAGCCGCCATAGACCGCAAGCGCAAGCGCGGCGGCGAGATAGAGCCGCTCGATCGGCATCGGTCCATTCGCCCAGATCAGGTAAAGCGCGATCAGCCCGATGCCGGAATAGGACAGCACCTGCCACACGACGTGAAAGCGCGCGTGCGGCGTCCAAAGGGGATTGGAGGCGTGGGTCTTGTTCAGGTCGGCGACGATGGTAATGGCGCTAAAGCCGAGCGCGGCCAGCGTCAGAAGAATGCGCGCGGTGATCAGCATGGTCGTTCTCCCTCCCGGTTTTGACGGGAAGCTTAGCGTGCCGGATGGCGAATAACAGTGGGGGCTCAGCGGCCAGCACAAAACCTTCTCGCGACGCGTGGGCGCCCGAGTTGATGCGACAAATGATTGGCTCCCACAGAGGGAGCGGAGCGCCGAGAGGCGCATCCAACCAATGGCCGCGCAGCACCAACAAACGTTGCCGTTCGTCGGTGCTTCGGGCGCGGCAGCGCGCCAAAAATTCGGGGCGCGCTCG
>CAWHPH010000019.1:0-31717 GCA_963831135.1 uncultured Alphaproteobacteria bacterium | reverse complement strand
CGTGTTCGCGCCGCAATACGGGCCGCGCCGCGGCTTCTTTGCGGGGGTGTCGAAGAAGTTCTGACTGATCCGTGGTCGAGGGAACTCATGGAGGATCGACATGGCTAGGTTGAGCGCGATCGCAAATATGCAACGCAAGCAGGGGCGAACGACAAGGCTTCCTCAGCACGCGCGGTCGATATCCGGTCGGCTCGGGCGCGCATCAATGGCTGCCCTGTGCGTTGCGGCGCTTAGCGCGCTCTTCGGTGCTGCGGCCTCGGCGCAGCAGAACCCGCAGCCGCAACCGCAGGAGCCGCCGCCAGTTGCCACGGCGCCATCACCCCCGGCATCCGTCTCTTCGGCGACTGCGAGTTGGCAGCAATCGTTGGTCGCGCGCCTCGCACACGTTCAGCGCTATCCGGCGCAGGCGCATGGCGCCCAGGGTGTGGTCAGTCTCGCCTTTACCATTGATCGGCATGGCGGCGTTGTGAACAGCCGCATCGTCAAAAGTTCCGGCTCGGCCGTTCTCGATGCCGAAGCGCTCGACCTGATCAAGCGCGCCGCGCCGCTTCCGGCGCCGCCAGCCGGGATCGCCGACAGCGAACTCTCGTTCATCGTGCCGATCCGCTTCGCGGCGCGTTGAGGTCGAATGCCGGAGCTGCGGTCATCTCTAACACGCATTCTTCGGGCCAGGAGACGATGATGCAACATCCCGTGACGGTCGCGTCGATCTTGGCGCTCGTTTTCTCGACCATTGCGGCTTCCGCTGCCGATCAAAACGTATGGGATCACTGCAATCAGGTCCATGACACGGACGCGTCCATCACGGCCTGCACCGAAATCGTTCAAGCTCCAGACGAGACGACATCCAACCGCGCGATTGCCCACTATATCCGTGGCGGCGCCTACCGGACCAAGGGCGACCGCGACCATGCGATCGGAGATTACACGAAGGCGATCGAGATCGATCCGCGGTATGCCGATGCATATGTTGGCCGCGGTATTGTCTATCGGCTCAGAGGCGACAGCGACCTCGCTATTGCGGATTTTACTCAAGCCATCGAGATCAATCCGCGGCACGCCGTTGCCTATGTCAACCGCGGCACCGCCTACGAGGCCAAGAACGACCGCGATCGAGCTATCGCAGATTTTACCAAAGCGATCGAGATCATCCCCCACGATGCCGAGGCGTACGTTCGCCGCGGCGTCGTCTACGAGGCCAAGGGCGACCACGATCGGGCCATCGCAGATTTTACCAAGGCGATCGATATCAATCCGCGGAACGCCGAGGCGTACGTTCGCCGCGGCCTCGTGCACCGGGTCAACGGCGATAGCGACCGCGCTATTGCGGACTATACCCAAGCGATCGAGACCAATCCGCAGGACGCCGAGGCGTTTTACAACCGCGGCGTCGCCATGCAGGTCAAAGGCGACCGCGATCGAGCAATCGCGGATTACACAAGAGCCATAGAGATCAGTCCGAGCTTCGCCGACGCGTATGTCGGCCGCGGCATCGCCTACAGGGCCGGGGGCGACAGCGACCGGGCTGTCGCCGATTATAGCAAGGCGATCACCATCAACCCGCAGCATGCCAATGCCTACCTCAACCGCGGCAATACCTTCGCGGCCGAGGGCGATCACGATCGGGCGATCGCGGATTACAGCAAGGTGATCGAGATCAATCCGCAAGACGCCGAGGCGTACGTTCGCCGCGGCATCGCCTACCGGGTCCAAGGAAACGGGGACCGCGCCATCGCCGATTACAGCAAGGCCGTTGAGATCAATCCGAAGGACATCAACGCTTATTTCAATCGCGGCAACGCCTTCGAGGCCAAGGGCGACCGCGACCGGGCGATCGCGGATTATAGCAAGGTGATCGAGATCAACCCGCTATCCGCCAATGCGTACTCCTATCGGGGCAGCTCCTTCAACGCCAAGGGCGACCGCGATCGCGCCATCGCAGATTTCAGCAGGGCGATCGAAATCAACCCGCGCGACGCCGATGTTTACTACAATCGCGGCGTCGCTTACCGAGCGACCGGCGAAATCGACCGCGCCATCGCGGATTATAGCAAAGCGATCGACATCGACCCGAGGCATGCAAGGGCTCACTACAACCGTGGCGGCGTCTACCGCGCTAAAGGTGAAATCGACCGTGCCATTGCGGACTACACCCAAGCCGTCGAGATCAATCCGCGCTACGCCAACGCCTACTTCAACCGCGGTGGTATTTTCGAAACCAAAGGCGACCACGACCGTGCGATCGCAGATTTCACCACGGCGATCGAAATCGACCCACACGACGCCGACGCCTACGCCAATCGCGGCCTCGCCTACCGGGCTAAAGGTGAAATCGACCGCGCCATCGCGGATTATACGAAAGCGATCGAGATCAATGCGCGGGACGCCAATGCCTGCTTAAACCGCGGCATTGCCTATCAGGCCAAGGGCGAGCACGACCGCGCCATCGCGGACTATAGCAAGGCGATCGAGATCAACCCGCGCTACGGCACCGCTTACATGGACCGCGGCATCGCCTATCTGGCGATGGGCGCCAGCGATCAGGCGATTGCAGATTTAACCAAGGCAATTGAGATCAACCCGCGGGTCGAGGCCTACGAAAATCGCGGCAATGCCTTCGAGGCCAAGGGGAACCACGACCGGGCGATCGCCGATTTCAGCAAGGCGATCGAAATCAACCCGCACGACGCCGACGTTTACAACAATCGCGGCGCAGCCAACCAGGCTAACGGCAAAATCGACCGCGCCATCGCGGATTACAGCAAGGCGGTCGACATCAACCCGAGGCATGCCAGGGCTTACTACAACCGTGGCGCCGCCTATCAGGCTAAGGGCGAAATCGACCGCGCGATTGCGGACTATACCAAAGCCATCGAGATCAATCCGCGGTACGCCAACGCCTACTTCAACCGTGGCCGCGCCTGCGAGGCCACGGGCGACCACGACCGCGCGATCGCGGATTTCAGCAAGGCAATCGAGATCGCCCCGCAGAATGCCGACGCCTACTACCTTCGCGGCCTCGCTCACCGCGCGAAGCGGGAAATCGACCGCGCCGTCGCGGATTACACCAGCGCCATCGAAATCAACCCACGGCATGCCGCAGCTTACAACAGCCGCAGCAACGCCTTCGAGGCCACGGGCGATCTTGACCGGGCCATCGCGGATCACAGAAAGGCGACAGAGATCAACGTGCACTAAGTCTTGAGGGACTGATACTCAATCGAAGGGGACTTTCATGAGACGGCCAGCTTTTGCGCTCGCTTTGTGTGTCGCCGCTACGTCGACGGCACTCGCGGCGGATCTTCCAATTGCGGCACCAATTCCACCGCCGGTCTACGTGCCTCCGGTCTATAATTGGACCGGTTTCTATATCGGCGGCAATATTGGCGCGGATTGGAGCGGGCTGAGCGGCAACAATTTTTCCGACACGCTCGGCAGCACCTTTACGGCGCCGACCAACGTTCAGTTCATGGGCGGCGGCCAGGTCGGCGTCAATTATCAGTTCTGGAGCGGCGTCGTCATCGGCGCCGAAGTCATGTTCGACTGGCTTGCCAGCAGCGCGAACACGCAGATCACGGCGACTGCTCCCGATGGCACCGCCGCCTTCATGGACACGATCAACAATCGATGGCTGACCACCGCGACCGGCCGCCTCGGCTATGCGTGGGACCGCGTGCTCCTTTATGGCAAGGCCGGCGGTGCCTGGCTTGGGGCGGGCAGTCCTGGGATATCGGTCGGCGGAGCCTCGGTTGCCCTCACCAGCAGCAACAACTCCGATTTCGGCTGGACCGCCGGCTTCGGCCTTGAGTGGGCTTTCTGGAACAACTGGTCGGTGCGCGCCGAGTACGATTATATCGGGCTGAACGATAAAAGCTTTACGGTAGCCCCGGGGCCGACGAGTTTCGGCGGCGATGTCATCACATACAGATATCAAAACATCTCACTCATGACCGCGGCCGTTAACTACAAATTCGGTGGCTGGTGATGAAGGGCGCTTCGCCTCATCAACTTGTTCGAAGCCGGTTTATTCATCCGCGACGGCATCGGCATGCTTGCCGCGCAACAGGGCCGCGCCGCGGCGTCTTTGCCGGCGTGTCGAAGAAATTCTAGATCACCGGTTTGTCCAACGACGGACCTGAGACAATGGAAGTGGATACGATGGCAGCCCGACCGAACGGCACCTTAAAGGCGACGCAAAGCCACGTCACGGTGCTTGAGGAAGCTTACCGCTTGCCCCATCTTGTCCCTTGCGTGAGGAGAAAAATGGTTCGTGTCACATTAGACTTCATACAAGGTGCGAGTCTGGGTAACCTGGCGGGGTCCCAATTGCCGACATCGCGATGCGGCGGTCTCACCGGAACTGGAAAGACGCGCATGCGCCTTCGTCACTTCTTCATCATTGCGGCCGCGTTGGTTTTGGCAATTCAGCCGACGCATTCGGCGTTTGCTCAGAGCGAGACCGCTCCGGGCTCGAGCAGTCCGTCATCGGCGCCTTCGGCGGCACCCACCGCGCAGCCGCCAGCCCCCGCGAATGCATCTGGCGAAAGCTCCCCCGCCGCACCACCTGCCGCCGAACATTCCATCGCCGTGGCCGAATTGCCGCAGGACCTCTCCCCCTGGGGCATGTTCCTGCACGCCGACAGCATCGTGAAAACGGTGATGATCGGCCTTGCGATCGCCTCGCTGGTGACGTGGACGGTTTGGGTGGCCAAAAGCATCGAACTTTTCGGCGCGCGCGCGGCGGTGCGGCGCGGGCTGCGCGTGCTTGCCGAGGCGGCAACGCTAGCGCAGGCTTATGAAAAGCTGCGCAGCAGTGCAGGTCCGGTGGCCCAGCTCATCCAGGCGGCGGCGAGCGAGATCCGCTTCTCCGCCAATCTGCGCGCCGACGGCTTGAAGGAGCGCATCGCCTGGCAACTGGAGCGCATCGAAATGGCGGCCGGCCGCAAGATTTCGCGCGGCACCGGCATCCTGGCCACGATCGGCGCCACAGCGCCCTTTATCGGCCTGTTCGGCACGGTTTGGGGCATCATGGACAGCTTCATCGGCATCTCGAAGGCGCATACGACGAACCTCGCCGTCGTGGCGCCCGGTATTGCCGAGGCTCTGCTTGCGACCGCGCTCGGCCTCGTCGCCGCCATCCCCGCCGTCATGATCTATAACGTGCTGGCGCGCTCGACTACCCATTACCGTGCGCTGATCGGCGACGCTTCCGCACAAGTCATGAAGCTCGTGAGCCGCGATCTCGACCGCGCCAAGCTGCCGCTGTCGCACGCGGCCGAGTAAGGCTGAGGCAAACACATGGCGATGCGCCTCGATCACGGGACCGACGAGCTGGAAGAAGTGCACGGCATCAACGTCACGCCATTCATCGACGTGATGCTTGTGCTGCTGATTATCTTCATGGTGGCGGCGCCGCTTGCGACCGTGGACATCGCCGTCGACCTGCCCTCCTCCAATGCCGAGCAGCAGCAGAAGCCGGACAAGCCCATTTACCTCACGCTCAAAGCCGATCTGACGATCGCCATCGGCGATGACACGATCGCGCGCGATCAGCTCGCCAGCGCGCTCGACGCTGCAACCGGCGGCAACAGGGACGATCGCATTTTCCTGCGCGCCGACCGCAGCGTGCCTTATGGCGACGTGATGGCGCTGATGAACGAGCTGCGCGCGGCGCGTTATCTGAAAGTCGCGCTGGTCGGCCTGGAAATGCGGCAAGCCAAATGAGCATATCCGCGCTCTCATGGCACGACCAGAGAAACCCGCGCGAGCTCGTGCGCTGGGCCGTCGCGGCCGCGGTCGTCCTGGGCGTTCATGCCGGCGCGCTGATCTACTTGTTCGCCACGCACGAGCCCGAGATCGTCGGCAGCACTGTCGACGCAATAACGGTCGAGCTCGCGCCGATCGATTCGACCCCGGACGCCGTCGAGCGCGATGTGGCGCCGGCGCCGGAGACCATGGTCGAGTCGCAACCGTTGCCCGACCAGCCTCGGGAGAAACCGCAGGAAGAAGTAAAGGCCGAGCAACCGCCGCCGGACGAAGCGCCCGCGGTCGTTCCGCTGCCAGACGCGAAACCGCCGGAGAAGGTCGAGGTTTCGCCGCCGCCCGCCCCAATCACCGCGCAGCAGGTCAAGGGCGGTGCCCCGAGGGTCGAGCAGTCATGGCAGACGAGCCTGCTGCGGCAATTGCAGCGCTTCAAGCGCTATCCGGCCACGGCGCAATCGCGCAAGGAAGAGGGCGTGGTGCTGTTGAGCTTCAGCCTCGACCGTTCCGGCCATGTGCTGGCGCACAGCATTACACACAGCTCCGGCCACGCCGATCTCGACAACGAGGTCATGGCCATGATCATGCGCGCCGAGCCGTTGCCGCCCTTCCCGGATAGCATGAAGCAGCCGCGGATCGATCTCACCGTGCCGATCCGCTTCTCGCTGCGCTAGCGCGAGTCACTCTAAGACCAATCAGGCAGCAGCTTAGTTGCCGCCGACCAACGGCTGCGGCGGCCCATAGCCGTGGGTGAACGGCCGGACAGACGATGCGCCGGCACCGAACTGCACGGCGGGGCCGTTCTGCCCGAACGGCCGCGAACCCGGGGCGAGGTTCTTGACCCGCTCATCGGGATCGGCAAACCTCGTGGTGTTCCCGCCATTGGTGCTCAAACTTTCCATCGTGAACGCGCGCGCCGAAGGAACGGCCAACGACGAAGCGGCAAACGCCAAGGCCGCCGCGAACAAGGCGACCGCCGCGAAACGAAGCCGCGTCAAACGTAGTGTCATAATTCCCCTCGCTCATCGCCCCGAAGCATTATGTGCAGGCTAGGGGCGCGGCACACCCACCGTCAAGCCATCTACCGTCAAAAACCTTAGCAAGTTCCCACAGGAGTGACCATGCGAACGAAGCCGTGTTTATCCCTGACCGACGTGAAGAAAATGCTCGAAGCGTGCGAGGCCGAAGCCATCAAGAACAGGTGGAATGTGGCCGTCGCCATCGTCGACGAGGGCGCCCACCTTCTCGGCTTCCAGCGCATGGACGGGGTTGGGCCGATCTCCGCGGAAGTGGCGATTGGCAAAGCCAAAACCTCTGCGCTGACGCGGCGTCCGAGTAAATTCTTCGAGGACCGCGTGAAGGACCGGCCGGCTTTCACCAGCTTCCCGGCCGGGGTGCTGATTCAAGGCGCCCTGCCGATCATGCATCAGAATGAATGCGTCGGGGCCATCGGCGTGTCGGGCGTGCAATCGCACGAGGACGAGCAGATTGCGCTCGCCGGCCTCAACGCGCTGGGTTAGCGCGCAATTTCCCTCCGCTCATTCCCGCGGAGGCGGGAATCCAGGAATGCGACAGCGAGTCTCCTGGGTCCCCGCCTTCGCGGGGACGAGCGGATGATGAAGGCCGAGATCAGCCGTCCAGTTCCTTGAAATAGCGGTAGATGCCCCACTGGCTGAAGGGGATGCGCCGCTCGGAGGCGAGATAAGCCTTGATCCGCGGCCGTTGCGCCACCCGGTCGTGCAGCGCAACCAATCCCGGAATTTTCTTCTCGAAGCGCTTCATGCGCTTGGGGAAAGCGTACCGCAGCCCCTCGATGATCTGAAAGATCGACAGATCGACATAGCTGAGCCTGCGCCCGACCAGATATTGCCCGCCATTCCTCTGCAGCACGTGCTCGAAATAACCGAGGAATTTCGGCACCCGATAGCGCCAGAAATCCCTGGTGCGCCGCTTCGCCGCCGGCCGCTGCTCCTCGTAATAGAGCCAGCTTGTGATCGGATGATGGGTGTCGTGAATCTCGACGACCAGATCGGTGATGGAAAGCTGCAGCTGATGCGTCCAAAGCCCTCCCGCTTCGTCGCGGGGAGACAAATTAAGACGCGGGCCGAGATAGAACAGAACATTGGCGGTCTGCGCGATGATGAGCTTGCCGGCTTTGAGGAATGGCGGCGCAAAAGGCGGACGGGCGCTGCGCTGATCCTCGATGATTTTCATCATTGCCGGCACGCCGGCCTTGCCCTTGCGGCGCGCGACATCGACATAGTCGGCGCCGGCCTCTTCCAGCGCCAGCCGGACGAACTCACCGCGCCCCTGAACGGTCGGATGGTAATAAAGCTCGTAGCGCATCAACTTCGCTCCAATCCACTTGGCTCCGCACTAATCCGAAAAGGCGCAGATCGGTTTGCAGATCGGCTTGAAGTCCAGCGGCGGTCCGCTCTGAGAAATATCCAGCACAATAAAAATGAGGCCTCGATCCGGTTCACGCAACTGGATCGAGGCCCAAGCCGGGGCTAATCCTTGTTACCGGCGCCGCGACACCTGCTTCAGCGGCCGCGACGCCCGACAACCCGCTCGGCGTCCTTCAGCTCCGCTGTGCCACCCAGTTGCCGGCGCAACGTCCGCCGGACGCCTGACCGTGCCAGCTGCCGGCGCCGCGGACCGCATTCAAATGCCCGGATGCGACGGCAAAGGCCGAGCCGCTCGCCACCCGCAGATAGGCCGCGCCGTTGGAGCGCACCCGTCCGGCGAAATCGATCGGGCCAAGACCGCCGTTATAGACGATCACGCCATTGACGATTTGGCCGCTGAACCGATAGGCCGCGTCGCAAGGGCCGCTTCTGGTATAGACCACGACGCTCCAGTTGCCGTCATATTTGCTGGCTGCGCTGACATACGTCGCCTGCGTCAGCGCCGCCGCGGTGACCGTTGCTGCAAGTAAAATCGTGCCGGCAGTATTCCGAATCATGGTCGCCCTCTGTCTGTTGCCGCGCTGCGGCGGCCCAATGGTGAAGCGCATTCCCAGCGGCAATGAAACTACGTTTCCACTGCCGGCCGCGGCGTGTCCAACATCACAGAATTCGGGAATATCTCTGTGACGGAGCGCCGGCCGGATCTGCTTCCGGCTCAACCGGGCGCTGTCTTATACTGCTCATCGGCGACTTTTTCCATCCACGCGACATATTTGCCGTCGTGCACTTCCGTGATCGCCAGGTGCGCCATGGTCGTCGTCGGGCCCGCGCCGTGCCAATGCTTTTCTCCGGGAGAGAACCAGACCACGTCGCCGGCACGGACTTCACGCACCGGGCCGCCGGAGCATTGCACACGGCCGACTCCTGAGAGAATGTAAAGCGTTTGGCCGGCCGGATGGGTGTGCCAGGCCGTGCGAGCGCCGGGCTCGAATTGCACCAGACTGGCGCGCACGTTTCCCGGCGCCGGCGCTTCGACGATCGGGTCTTGCCAGACCGCCCCGGTGAAATAGTCGGCCGGCGCCCGCCGTGAGGCCGTCGAGCCGGATGGTCTTATCTCCATGTCCGTTTCTCCATGTCAGTTTCTCATGTCCGTTTCTCTCCGCGCCGGATGCGCAGCACACCCGGCTAAGATGACGGAAATCCGGCGGCATTAGGCTCCCCGCCGTCGAACGCCGCAAGAAGGCCGCAGTCGTCTGCAATTGCGCTATGATGTGGTGGGTGGTGTTAAGGGTGTTGGGTCATGCGGATAAGCGCGTGCGGCGACGGTCATCGAAGCTTGCGGCTTCTTGTTGTCGCCGCCTTGGGACTAAGTCTCGGGCTCTCGCTTGCCGCCTGCTCGAAATGCGACGTGCCGACCTGGCGCCACGATTCACCTGCCGTTCCGCAATCCTGTCACGACGGCCCGGCGGGATAGGCAAGACCCTGTCCCCTTGCGGCAGAGCGAAGTTTACGCCGCCAGCGTCTCCTTCACCACGGCGACGAGCTGCTTGAGCGTGAATGGCTTCGGCAGGAAGGCGAACTGCCCGTGCTCGGGCAGATTCTTCTGGAAGGCATCTTCCGCATAGCCGGAGACGAAAATGATCTTCAGGTTCGGGTTGCGGCTGCGCAATTCGCGCGCAAGCGTCGGTCCGTCCATCTCCGGCATGACCACGTCGGAGACCACGAGGTCGACCGGCTTGCCGGATTTCTCCAACACGTCGATGGCCTCCACGCCGTTGCTCGCCTCCAGCACGGTGTAGCCGCGCGACGCGAGCCCGCGCGCATTGAGCGCGCGCAATCCTTCCTCGTCCTCGACCAGAAGAATGGTCCCCTCGCCGGTAAGATCGGCGCTGGCGGGTGCCTTGGCTGGAGCGGCAATGCCGGCCGCACGCCTGACCTGATCGGCGGCGACAAGCGTCTGGGTGATGGCCGGCGCTTCGATCTCGGCAGCCTGTTCCGCCAGCTCCGCCGCGCCGGGAACATGGCGCGGCAGAAAGATCCGGAAGGTCGTGCCCTCGTGCACGGCGGAATCGACATACACGAAACCGCCGGTTTGTTTGATGATGCCGTAGACCGTGGAAAGCCCGAGTCCCGTTCCCTTCCCCACCTCCTTGGTCGAGAAGAACGGGTCGAAGATCTTGCCGAGGATCGATTCCGGAATGCCGGTGCCGGTGTCGCGGACTTCGACCAGCACATAATCGGCGGCGGGCATGCCCTTGGCGTGATAGCGCTCGCATTCCTTGGCGGTGACGTTGGTCGTTCGCACCTGCAAGCGTCCGCCGTCGGGCATGGCGTCGCGCGCGTTGACGGCGAGGTTTACGATCACCTGCTCGAGTTGCGAGATATCGGCCTTGACCGGCCACAGATCGCGCCCGTGCACGACGTCGAGCGCCACCTTCTCGCCGATCAGCCGGCGCAGCAGCATGGTCAGATCGCTCAAGACCTCGCCGAGATCGAGCACCTGCGGGCGCAGCGTCTGCTTGCGCGAGAACGCGAGCAGATGCCGCACCAGGCTCGCGGCGCGGTTGGCATTCTGCTTGATCTGCATGATGTCGCCGAAGGACGGATCGGTCGGCTTGTGGGCGTTGAGCAGGAAATCCGTCGCCATGATGATGGCGGAGAGCACATTGTTAAAGTCGTGGGCGATGCCGCCGGCGAGCTGCCCGACCAGCTCCATCTTCTGCTGTTGCGTGACTTTGTTCTCGAGCTCGCGCTGCGCGGTGGTTTCCAGCGTGTAGACGATGGCGGCTTCCTGGTCGCGCTCCTCTTCCTCGACCGTGGTCACATAAAAGCTGCCGAAACGCTCGCCTTCGCCGGCGAGCGCGGCTTCGACCGGCGGAATGTCGCCTCTGCCGCGGGCCGCCGCCGCGATCGCGGCTTCCAGCGCGCTGCGGTCGCGCTCGGCGACCACCGCTCCGATCGGACGGCTGCCGCTTTCGAGATTAAGCGCCTTGTGGAACAGCCGCGCGAATAGCGGATTGGTGCGCACAATGCGCCCCTCGCGGTCCACGGTCGCGATCGCCATCGGGGTATTGTGGAAGAACCGCATGAAGCGGATTTCGGCCGCGCGCTGCGGATCGGTGCCGTCGTCGCGCGCACGATTAAGGACCAGCGTGCGCGACGCGCCCGGCGTGCCGTCGGCGCCGAAGGCAAGCTTGTGGAACAGCCGCACCGGCAGCGTTCGCCCGCTGCGCGTCTTCAGATCGAGGTCAAGAACTTCGGTTTTGAGTTCGCCCGGCGCCGCCCGCAGCGTCGTCAGCAGCGCGGCGCCGTCGCCGGCGACCAGGTCGGACAGCTTCAAGCCGCCGGAGCCGACTTGCGCCAGATCCTGATCGAGCCAGTTGGCCAGCGTGGCATTGAGATAGACCACGTCGCCTTTGGCATCGACGGAAAAAAAGCCGGCCGGCGCATGATCGAGATAGTCGACCGCGTGCTGCAACTCCTGAAAGACATTCTCCTGCCGCTCGCGCTCGCGCGTCACGTCGGACAGCGACCAGACGGTCAGCCGACGGTCGCGGCCGCGCTCGCCGAGCGGCCGCACCCGCAGCCGCAGCCAGCGGGCCGGCCGGCCCTTCAGCGCGGCGACCCGTACCTCCTCCTGCAGGCGCTTGCCTTCGCGTGCCGCCTTGAGCAGCCGGTAGATGGCCTCGGAGGCGTCCGCATCGCCGATGAAGACGCGCTCGACCGGCCGCATCTCGCTCGCATCCGCCGCGTCGATCAGGTCGAGATAGGCGGCATTGGCGTAAATGACCCGGCCTTCGCTGTCGGTGACGAGAATGCCGTCGAAGGCGTCATCGACCAGCGTTTTGATCAACGGATTGGCGGGTCCCGCCGCCGGCAGCCGCAGGATGCCCGAAGCGAGCGCGAACAGCGAGAACACGCCGACCGTCGCCAGCACCGCCAGGAAGGCAAGAATGTACGGCTCGGCGCTGCCCCGTCCCAGCACGACGAAACCGGCCGCGGCGCCGACCAGCAGCGCCGCCACCAACAGCACCAGGAGGACACTGCCCGCGCGCGCCGCACCGGCGCTGCGATCGACCGCCTTGCGGACGTTGGCGGTGGAATCCTCGGCAATGCCGGGTGTGGTCGTCATGCCGTCTCCATCACCCTTATCCTCCCCCGGCGCGTTTTGCTCCGCTGGGGAGGATGGCGACGACCCTCTCGTGCCCCGCACGCCGCCGCCGCGCAAGCGAATTTGCGCGATTCGCAGCCCCCTTCACGGCGCCCGCGGCCGGTGCCCTGCACCCGTATTTCCTGATCCATGGCGGCACCCACCGAAACGAAGTTCGGAAGCAAAGGGGCACTAGCAGATATATGATTCTCGTGCCGCTTTTCGATTTGAAGATCCCGCCACGTATGCGGTAGCCGGCTTGGGACATTCAAATCCGAAAACCGCACTAGAATCATAAATTTGCTAGTGTCCCTTTGATTCCGAAGTTCGCGCAGAAATGTGCCGCAAGCTCCTGCGAACTTCGGAATCGGGACACTAGCGCGCCATGCGGCGCAGCCGCATGATGTAGCCGATGATTTCGGCGACCGCCCGATAATGTTCTTGCGGAATCTCCTGATCGATCTCCACGGTCGCATGCAGCGCCCGCGCGAGCGGCGGATTCTCGACCACGGGAATGCTGTGCGCTTCCGCGACCTCGCGGATCTTGCGGGCGATCAGGTCCGCGCCCTTGGCGACGCAGAGCGGCGCGTTCATGCCGCGCTCGTATTTGAGGGCGACCGCGAAGTGGGTCGGATTGGTAATGACCACGGACGCCTTCGGCACCGCGGCCATGATGCGTTTGCGCATGCGCGTGTTGCGCAATTGCCGAAGCTTGCCTTTGACCGTGGGATCGCCTTCGGTCTGGCGGAATTCCTCCTTGATCTCCTGCAGCGACATCTTTTGCCGTTCGTACCATTGCTGGTACTGGAAAAGGTAGTCGGCGGTGGCGACGATCGCGAGGACCGCGACCACGGTGCCCAGCATCTTCATGGCCAACGAGCGGGTAAACGGCAGGATCATCGCCGGATCTTCGGTGACGATGCTGCCCAGCCGATGCCGTTGCGGCCACAACACCATCGCCATGACCGCGCCGACCACGCACAGCTTCGCCAGCCCTTTGGCAAAATTCGCCAGCGCCTGCCGCGAGAACAGGCGGGCAAAGCCGGCCATCGGCGAAATTCGCGACAATTGCGGCTTGAGCAATTCGGTCGCAAAGCCGATGCGGTGCTGAACGATATTGCCGGCAAAGGCGGCGACGCAAAGGAGCAAAAGCGGTACGCCGAAAGCGGCGGCGACCTCGAATGCCACCGTTTTCATCAGCGCCATCAGCGCCGGACCGTCGGCCGGAATCTCATAGGACTTGGCAAGCAGCCCGCGGAAAGTCGCTTGCAGGCTCGACGCCATCGGCGCCGCGAACACCATGATCATCAGCGTTCCGCCGGCGATCGTGAACCAGGTGCTCACCTCCACGCTCTTGACGACGTCACCGCGGCGCAGCGCTTCTTCGAGCCGCCTCGGTGTCGGGTCTTCTGTCCGTTCGTTCGATTCGCTGTTTTCTTCGGCCATGAGGGTTACACTTATTTATTGGTGGAGCATGATCTTTTCGGAAAACCGGTTTCCACTTTTCCGGATCATGCTCTACCCGTGCGGCGTCAGCGCGTGCAGCACGCCGCCCGCATAGTCGAGAAAGAAGCTCATCATCGCGCCGAGCAAAACCAGGAGGAACAACAGCCCGATCAGGATCGACAGCGGCAGCCCGACAAAAAACACCTGCATCTGCGGCATCAGCCGCGACAGGACGCCGAGCCCGATGTTGAACAGGAGCCCGAAGACGATGAACGGCGCCGAGAGCTGAATGCCGATGCGGAAGGCGCCGGCCACCATTTTGGTGATGAGCGCTGCGGCATCGCCGGAGGCCGGCAATTCGCCGGGCTCGAACAGGCTGTAGCTGTCATTGAGCGCGGCGATCACGAGATGATGCATGTCGGTCGCAAAAAACAGCGTGATGCCGAGCAGCGTCAGAAAGTTGCCGACGATCATGCCCTGCTCGCCCTGGGTCGGGTCGACGGCGGTCACGAAACCAAGCCCAAGCTGTTGGGCGATGACGGAGCCTGCGACCTCGAGCGCGGAAATGGTCAGGCGGGCGGTGACGCCGAGCATCGCGCCGATCAAAATCTCCTCGACCAGCATCACCAGGGCCGGTCCCAGCGCGCCCGGATCGATGTGGTAGGCGTCGCGATGGAGCGGCAGCAGCACGGCGGCGAGAATGAGCGCAAAGGTCAGCCGCATGCGCGCCGAGATATTCTGCTCGCCAAGTCCCGGCAGCAGCATGAGCATGGTGCCGGTGCGCGCGAAGACCAGGAGGAAGGCGGCGCCCAGCGCGGGCAAATAGGAAAGATCAATCCGCACGGCTATGATCTCCTCCGGCACCTTCCCGCGCGCGCCCCCGCGGCGCCCGCGACGAACTCAGTTGCCGGTGATATGCGCGGCGATCCGCAGGAAATTCGCGTACATCGCGTCGGCCATGAACGGCAGCGCGATCAGAAGCGTGACAAAGATCGCCAGGATTTTCGGCACGAAGACGAGCGTCGCCTCCTGAATTTGGGTGAGCGCCTGCAGCAGCGAGACGGCAACGCCGACGATCAATCCGACGAGCATCAGCGGCGCGGTAACGAGAATGAGCGTCACGATCGCATCGCGCGCCACGTCCATCACTTCCGGTCCGGTCATCCGTACTCTCCCCCGCTCGGCCTGTTACTGTCCCCTCCCGCACGCGGGGAGAGGTCTATTTTCAGATCGGCATCCTCAGGATTTCCTCGTAGGCCGCGATCACCTTGTCGCGCACGGACACGAGCGTCTGGATCGCGGTCTCGCTTTCCGCCACCGCGGTGACGACATCGATCATGTTGGCCTTGCCTATGGCCACGTCTTGCGCCTGCGCGTCGGATTTGCGGCCGATCGCGGTGACATTGGCCATCACGTCCTTGAGCACCGAGCCGAAATTGACCCCGCCGTCTTGTGCGGCGGCGTCACGGGAGAGGCCGGCGGATTGCTCGCGCAATTGCGCGAGCGCGGCATAGGCATTGGCGGCGATGGCCGGAGTCGGCATGGTTCACCTTAGGTCTTGAGGATGTCGATAGTGCGCTGAAGCATGCGGCGCGTGGAGGAGATCACGTTGATATTGGCTTCATAAGAGCGCTGCGCGTCGCGAAAATCGGTTATCTCCACCAGCGGATTCACGTTGGGATATTTGACCTCGCCCTTGGCGTCGGCCATCGGATTGTCGGGCTCGTGCCGCGTGCGAAAGGCCGACGTGTCCATCGCCACCTTGCCGAGCTTGACCACATGCGCATCGAGCTCGTGATCGAGCTCGGCACGAAATGTCACGATCCGCCGCCGGTAAGGATCGCCGCCGGGCGTCGTCGCCGTCGATTCGGAGTTGGCGATATTCTCCGAGATGATGCGCATGCGTCCGGCCTGCGCGCGCATTCCGCTGGCGGCGACTGCGATCGATTTGAGGAAGTCCATCACGACACGTCGTCTCCGCCAGCCGCAGAAAAACCCAAGCTACGCTTTGCCTATGGCCGTTTTGATCAGAGAGAGGCTATGGGTGTAGATCGAGGTCACCGCGTCGTAATCTGCCTGATTGCCGGCGAGCTTGAGCATTTCCTCTTCGTGGCTCACCGCATTGCCGCGCGGGCGCACCTCATAGTGGAGGTTTCTGTCGTCATCGAAGTGCGAGCCGCCGCCGACCGCCTCGATATGCCCGGGATCGGTCCGCGCCATGGTGAGCGACACCCTTTGCAGCGCGCTGGCGAAATTCGGCGCCGCCAGATCGCGCGCGCGGTAATTAGGTGTGTCGGCATTGGCGACGTTCTCGGCGAGCACGCGCTGGCGCTCCTGATGCCATTGCATGCGGGTGCGCAGCATTGAGAGAATCGGAATGTCGGGAATCGCCATGGTCCACCCCCTTTCGACTGGGCAGACTTTGCCGGGGGCATGGTTAACGGCCGGTTAAAAAGGGTTCCCGTCACGGTTTGCCATTAATCCGCCGTTTACCATAGAAATGCTGATTGCTCGGGGACCGGGCTCAAAATCGCCCGTTGAAATTAACGATCTGTTAGTATTCGCGGCGGCAAATGTTACCGGCGCCGTTAACCTTTAGGAATTGGCGCCGCCGCGGCGACCACAGGGGGAGTTGGGCGATGTTTGATCTGTTCGGCGCGGAAATGCCACTCGCCGTGCGCTTCTTCTTGGCATTCCTCATTGTGCTCGGATTGATCGGCGCGGCTGCTTGGGCCGTGCGCCGATTCGGCAGCGCTCGCCTCGGCGGCGCAGTGCGCGGGCGTCAGCCGCGGCTTGCGGTGATCGAATACGCAACAGTCGACGCGCGCCGGCGGCTCTTGCTGGTGCGTCGTGACAATGTCGAGCACCTGATGATGATCGGCGGACCGACCGACGTGGTCGTGGAAGCCAATATCGTGCGCGCCGTGCCGGCCTCGCGCGAGGTGGCGGCGCCGCGAATTCCGGCGCCGGCTGAAAACTTGACGCGCGCGATTCCCTTGCCGGAACCTGCTTCGAATGGCTCTTGGCCGCTGCAGCCTGAAGCTCCCGCGGCGCCAGTAGCGCCGGCCCGGCGCGGGCCGCGAATCGAAGCAATACCTGAAGAGCCGATCAACGCTGCCTCGACCCATCCCGAGCCGATGGCTCGCCCGCAACGCGAGGTGTTGACCGCGCTCGCCGACGATCTTGCTGCCGTCGTGCCGCCTACGGCGCCGGTGACGCCGATGCCGCCGCGCAATCGTCCGCCGGCGCCAGCCCGCTTGCAAGCCGCCGAAGCGCGCAGCGAGCCTCGCGCGGAACCGCGCATGCAGCCGGCGCAGCCCGCCGTCGATCCCGCCGCCGCGGCCGATCAAAGCCTCGCTGAAATGGCGCAGCGTCTCGAAGCGGCGCTGCGCAAGCCGAAGCCCGCCGAGACACGCGCCCCTGCGCCGGCCGCCGAACATGCGGATCAAGCGGAAGAGCAGATCGCCGCCCCTCCCCCGCCGCCACGCGCCGTCCGCCCGGTCGAAGCGAAGCCCACGCGCGTGGAACCTAAGGCCAGGGAAGGCAAGGCGCTTTACGACACCCTCGAACAGGAGATGGCGAGCTTATTGGGCCGCCCGGCAAGCAAAACCTGATGACATCATTTTGGGGCCGCCGCGTCCGGGTAACAACGGTGGCGGCCTCACTAGCGGCTCTCATAGTTTCGGCGACGCCGCTCGCCGCACAAGATATCAGCATCAATCTCGGTCAAGGCGCCGCCGGCGGCGGGCTGAACGAGCGCATCATTCAGCTGATTGCGCTGTTGACGGTGCTCTCGCTCGCACCGTCGATCTTGGTGATGATGACATCGTTCACGCGCATCGTGGTGGTGCTGTCGCTGTTGCGCACCGCGCTTGGCACCGCAACCTCACCGCCGAATTCGGTCGTCATCTCGCTCGCGCTCTTCCTCACGGCCTTCGTCATGGGACCGGTGCTTACACGCGTGTATGACGTCGGAATAAAGCCCCTGGTCGCCAACGAGATCAACGTCAACGAGGCGTTCGACCGCGCCTCGGGACCGCTGCGCGGCTTCATGGAGAAGAATGTCCGCGAGAAGGATTTGCGATTGTTCGTGGATCTATCGGGCGAGAAGACGCCGCAAAAGCCCGAAGATATCTCGATGCGCGTTTTGATACCGGCCTTCATGATCTCCGAGCTCAAACGCGCATTCGAGATCGGTTTTCTGCTGTTCCTGCCCTTTCTGATCATCGACCTGGTGGTCGCTTCGGTGCTGATGTCGATGGGCATGATGATGCTGCCGCCGGTCGTGGTGTCGCTGCCGTTCAAGCTGATCTTTTTCGTTCTGGTCGACGGCTGGACGCTCGTCGCCGGTTCGTTGATCCAAAGCTACGGGACTTAGCCGGCGGCGAATTCCGAACTGGGCGAATAGTTCCCCGCTATTGGCAATCGTTATTGGCTGGCGCATCGGAACGGCGCCGTCTCCTCAGCGTTGACGAGCCGAAAGCTGAGGAGAAACATCATGGGGTTTGGACGCGGATTGTTGCTTTGGCTAATCGGCATCCCGCTGCCGATCATCATTTTGCTGGCGATTTTCATGCACCACTAAAGCATGTCCGGAAAAAGCCTGCCCCGGACTTGATCCGGGGTGGAAACCGGTTCTCCGAAAAGGACGTGCGACCACGCAAGAATTTAGAGCACATACGAGTCAACCAAATCGGGATGTGCCCCAGAACGCAATGCTCTAACAGCTAACAAATCGGCAGAGCGACGCGATGCCCGCGGTTGCCGCGGGCATCGGCGTTTCCAACCCGTCGCGTCAGAACGTGTTGCTGGGCATGTCGCGCGCTGCGAAGGATTATCACCGCGCAGTCTATCCGGCCGCAGGCCCGGGCGGTGCAGGCTCGACTGCCGCAGGCCGCGTTGCGGGCCCACCTGGAGAAGCCGGCGCGCTGCTTGTGGAAGCGCCGGCGGGCGTTGGCGCCGATGGCAAAACCGGGCTCGCATCCGGATAGCGCACCTGCATGTCGCGCAGAAATCCGTCGAGCGTATCGATCGAGGCGGCGGCGCGGGCGATGTCGCGGAATTCGGCGCCGCTCGTGCCCAACGGCGCCGAGACGATTTCGAAATCCCGCGCATCCGGCGTCTCCGCCATCTTGGCCGCGTATTTTTCGCGCAGGCGGCCCAAGCCCAGCGTATCCTCACCAAGCGCGAAACCGATCGCGGCGCGCAAAATATCGGCCCGCTCGATGTCGTTGAGAGGCTGCCATTCCTTCCAGCGGTCGCCGTAATAAAGCTCGATCTGCTCGGCGGCCGGCGCCCAGCGGCGCGCCGTCCATAAAATGTCGGAACGCAGCCGGATAGCTTCACGGCCGTCCACATGGGCGATCACTTCGAGCGCCAGTTCGGAGCGGCCGAGATCGGACAGCGCGCGCGCTTCCAGGAGCAGCCGCTGATTGCGGAATTCGTGGGCCAGATCGGCGGTGCGGGTGGTACGCAGAAGCGCCAGCGCCCGGTCGGCCTTGTGGTTCATCAGATAAATCACCGCAAGTCGCGTCGCGACTTGCGCACGGGCGGCGCCCTGCAGCCGGTGATCGACTTGGTATTGCAGGAGATCAGCGGCCTGATCGAGCAGATCCACAGCCACGAGACGGTCGGCCAGCCGGCGGATCATCTCGTCGCCGCGGCGCCCGATCGGCGTGAGCTCGCGAAAATCGTAAAACAGGGCGAGCGCATCGATGGCCGAAAGCCCGTCGCCCTTGCCGGCGAGGAACAGCGCTTCGAATGTCGCGGCCGCCTCATCCTGGATCCGGCGCGTCATGTCGGAATCCGGATACGCCGCCACGGCGTTGCGCATGACATAAAACGAGTCGCGGTAGCGCCCTTCCTCCGTATAGAGCCGCGCCATGATCTCGAGCGCGCCGACTTCCGTTTCGTCGCCGCGCCAAATGGTGGTGAGCGTCTCCAGTTCTGAAAGCACATCCTCACGCTTGAGGTCGCCAAGCGCGTAACGCAAAGTCGCCTCGCGCAGCCGGCCCTGCGCCGCTGCCGGCCGATCCCAGGAATCCGCCGCCGTCCGATAGGCGTTCAACGCCTCCTCCTTGCGGCCCATTCCCTCGTTCAGCCGGCCGACCAGCACGGAGACTGCGGGCTGCAGCTCGTATGGCACGCCGACGGTCTCGAGATCGTTGAGCTCCTCGGCCGCGCCGCCGAAATCGCCGACCTCGATGGCCGCGCGCATCTCGCTCCTGAGCGCAACCCTTTGCAGCTCGACCGGCAACGTCGCGATGCTCGCTTCCACGCGTCTGAAGCTGTCGCGCGCCATTGCCCATTTGCCCTGCTCGGCATAGGCCATCGCACGCCAGAGCGGCGCATCGTGCTGATCGCCGATTGCCGGATTGGCGAGATCCTTGAGCGCCGCGTCGGGTCGGTTCATCATCACGCCTGAGATCGCGCGCAACACGCTGCCGGTGACGTCTTCCGACGCGGCGTGATCCTCCGCCAAAATCACGTCGAGTACGCCTTTCGCTTCCGGATACATCTCGCGAGCAACGTAGAAGCGCGCGAGGTCAAGGCGCTGCTGCAGACGCTTGGCGGCGGGAGCCGCGGCCGCCGCCGAGATGAGCTGCGATTGGCGTTCGCCAAAGGTCTCCTGACGATCGAGGCCCCAAACCTGCGCGTCGAACATCACCGGCCTTAGCGCGGTGCCATGCAACACGCCTTGCAGCGAGCTCGACAGCGTCAAGCCGCCAGGGCGGCCGATCACGACCTTGTCAGCGGAAAGCTCGACATGCAGGTCGTCGGCCAAGGGCTCGATCACGACGCCTTGCGTCGACGCCAGCGCGTGGAATTCGACGAAATCCTGCTCATTGATGAAACCGCGGGCCGGCGCAAAGCCGGTCACTACCCAAAGATCGTCGCCGACGTCGGGATCGCGAATGCGGTGCAGCTGATGCGGGTGCTCGAAACCGACGGTAACGCTTGCGCGATTCTGACCGGTCAGATTGCGCGTAATGTCGAGCGCGTGGGTCGGGTCGGCGATCGCTTCGCCGATGGTAACGGTCCAGCCCGATCCCTCCGCCGCGAGACTGGACAGGTGCGGATGATCGAGCCGGATGCGTATGATGGCGCTGTCGCCGTCACGGCTGAACTCGGCGCCGCGAATGGTGCGGCTCGCTTCGCCGACCAGCGCGGAGAGATCGACGGCCGATTTGGAATCGAACACGATCCAAAGCGTATCCGCGCGGTGGAAGACGGCAGCCGCGGTGGGCGTCGTGAAAGGGAAGCTCAGTTTCAGATTGGCGCCCTGCCGAGACATGTCGACCGCAATGGCATCGCCGCTCGGGCTCGCGCGGTTTGGCGTCGCGGCGGGCGGCGGTGCGGCGGGTGGCGGCACGGCGGGTGGCGGCGCGGTGGATGGAGACGCAGCGGACGACGGCGCCAGTCGTGGCGCGCTGGGGGCCTGCGGCGGCTTCGGCGCGCCGGAGGACATTTCTGCGGTTGCGGCAGGGCTCAGCGCAGAACGTGCGGGTGAGGACGCGGCCGGTGCAACCGGCGCGACCGCGGCAGGCGCCGGTGGCGCAAGCGATTTCGCCTCAGCCGCGCTTTTTGCTTCTGCCGCCTTGGCTTCTGCCGCCTTGGCTCTGCCGCCTTGGCTTCTGCCGCCTTGGTCTCTGCCGAAGCTTTGGCTTCGGCAGCGATTTTTGCTTCAGCCGAGGCTATTGCTTCTGCCGCCTTGGCTTCGGCGGCTTTTACTTCTGCCAAGGCTTTCGCTTCGGCTGCGGTTTTTGACTCTGCCGAAGGATTGGCTTCGGCCGCCGGTTTTGCTTCGGCCGAAGCTTTCGCCTCCGTCGGGGCCTTTACTTCAGCCGCTGCCGACGGCTGCGTCTCCGCTGCGGGCTTGCCGTCCCTTGGCTTCGGTGTCGGCCGCTCGGCTGCGGGCTCTGCTGCCGCTGCCGGCTCGGGGAGAGGTTGCGGCGGATTGGGCGCGGCGATCGGTGCCGGCGGCGGGACGACCGCAGGGTTTTCGGCAGCCGGCGCCTGCGGTGCTGCGGCGGCAGGCGCCATCGCAATGTCCTCGCCGGCCGCGTTCGCCGGCGGCATGGCTTCCATGTTGGTCATCGGCAACGTGTTGCCGCCGGCCTTCTCGCGCGCCGGCGCGGCGGCCTCGTCCTTGACGATATCGACGACATAGCTCTTGCCGTCGCGGAAGGTGCGCAAATCGACCGGCGCCATGAAGCTGAAGCGGACCAAGGTGGCGTCCTGCTCCGTCTCGGCATTGATCGAGGCCACATTAGCCGGCAGCGCCACCTCGGCATCGGTCAAGTCGAACGTAAGCGGCGCATCGAAAGAGAGCGTCAAGCGTTCCTTGGCGCGATCGGCCGAAACCGACGTATGCTCCGGAATGTCGAAAACGTAGCGCGTGAAGGTCGGCTGGCTCCCCACATGCACGCGCGCCGGCAGCGCTTTCTTTTTCTGCTCCGCCTGGTGCGCCAGCCGCTGCAGATGTTCAACCTCGCGCGCGCGGCGCGCCAATTCCTCGACCACTTCGTGCGGCAGGTTGGGCGGCGGTCCGCTCCAGGTGTCGGGCAAGAGATCGACGAAGAATTTATCGGCCGCCGCAATCGAACTGACGCTCACCTTGCGGGCCAGCCCGAGACGGATCGCACGGCCGTCGGGATCGCGCCGCGCGGCGACGATATATTGCGACGCCTGCGCGGTGAGGTGCTCGACCGCCATGATAACCGGCTGGTCGAAGCTGATAATCAAGACATTGCCGGAGCCGTGGACGCTTGCTTCCACGTCGTCGCCGAGAACAAATACGAGCCTGGCATAGCCGTCGCTGACATCGACGGTCACCTCGGCTCTGACGGGTTGGCGGTTGTGCGGGGCGGCCTTGGCGGGATCGAGCGCGGCAAATCCGAAAAGAAGAAGCATCAGGCCAAGACGTAGAAGCACGGCGCCCGATCGCGCTCTCCCTGCCGGCGAAAGCCTCGACTTGCAAATCTGCCTGGAAACGAGAACGCCGCTTCCGCGGCAGTGGGCGGAGGTAGAAAAAGCCATGGACTTACTCGACCGACGCTACTGTTACGCTCGGCGCAAAACGGCTGCGACACTCAGCCATTCCGGAGAGAATCGGAGGATAGGATCGCGCGTTTAACGCCCGATTAACGGCTTTTCTAATGATTCCATTAGCTTATCGGCGACCGCGAAGGATGAAGGCAAATAGCGGAGCGGCGAATAAGGCGTGCGGGCATCTTCGCGCGCGGTCCCCGCTTCCCATTGCGCCTTTTGCTTCGCGCTAGTTGCCATTCCCTATTCGCTCCTGGTCGCCGGAACTTAGCGGGCGGCCCAACGTTTTCGGCGTGCACGCTTTCGTCAAGCACAAGGAACTCAAGCACAAGGATCGTGGGCCATGGCTGGTTCGTCGCGCTACACCCGGGCGATCTCCTCCGAAGTCGGCGAAATCGAGCGCCGGCTGCGTGTTCTTGAGAAGAGCCTGGCAAAGAGCGGCGCGCGTGCTTCCTCAAACGCCCGGGACAACGCCGATGGGCTTGGTGACGCAATCGCCTCGGCTTTGTTCGGCTGGGCCGACCGCTTCCGCCAGGGCGCAAGCTCGCTCGGCGACCAATCCGCGGCCATCAGCAAGGACGCAGCGCGGTACGGAAACGCGGCGCTCAGGCGGATTTCGGAAGAAACCGAACACCGTCCGCTGTTTGCGCTTGCGGTGGCTCTGGGCATCGGCATCCTGATCGGCATGGCAAGCCGCGGCCGGACCTGAGCACTTCCGCCCTGCCCTTATCCGCAGCGATCCGAAACGGGGTACCGCGCACGCGCGGGAGCATGTACATGCATCCTCTGTGCAACGGTCGGATTGTTCGTCATGCTCAGCGCATACCCAGCCCATCGCCCGCAAGACAGTTCGCTGAAGAGTGCAGCCTGGGTTGATCTGCTCGACCCGACCGAGGACGAACGCAAGGCGTTCGAGCAAGCCTTCGGGCTGCATGTGCCGACCTCCGAGGAGCTTGTCGAAATCGAGACGACCAGCCGGCTGCGCAACGAACACGGCGCGCTCTATATGACGGCCCCGCTCCTCTACGCTGCCGACGACGAGCCCTGGGTGCTGGTGCCGACCGGTTTCGTGCTGTCCGCGAATGTGCTCTTGACCGTGCGCTCCTCGAAACTCGTGGCCTTCCACAACGTCATCAAGGAGCTGGAAAAGAGCGAGCAGATCGATCCGGCGCATACCTTCGTGCGGCTCTTGGAATCGCTGGTCGACCGCATGGCGGACGTGCTCGAAAGCAGCGCGCGCGATCTCGATGATGCGTCGCATCTGATCTTCCGGCCCGACGCGGTGAAAGAAGTCCGGCTCGCGCACGAGACGACAAAGCTGCGCCGGCTGATGATCCGCACCGGCCGCACCAGCGAACGTATGGCGCGCGTGCAATACACGCTGGTCTGCCTCGACCGGATCGCCAAATTTTCGGCCGAACATTGCCGCGAATGGATCGCGCTCGACGTTGCCAACCGGCTGCACATCGTGTCGTCCGACATCGCCTCGCTCGTCCAATTCACCGAGGGGCTGGTGAACCGCGTGCAGCTTTTGCAAGACGCCGCGAGCGGCATCATCAACATCGATCAGAACGAGGTGATGAAAGTTCTCACCATTGCGTCCGTCGTGGGCATACCGCCGGTTTTGGTGGTCGGCGTCTATGGCATGAACTTCAAATACATGCCCGAATATAACTGGACCTGGGGCTACCCCTACGCGCTGGCGGTGATCGTCATCACTGCGCTTTTGCCGCTCATTTGGTTCAAATGGAGGGATTGGATTTAGCAGCGGCGGCAAGAAAGTCACATTCTTAACGTGGGTTGTGGCAAAGTGAGACGTTGGCCCTGCCACGGAATACCTCCATGAAGAAGCTCTTTGGCGGCAAGACCGGATTAGTTCTCCTCCTGCTGGTCGTTTTGCTATTGGCTGGCCTGCCGCTCGCGGTCTGGCTCGACCTGACCAATCTGTCCGAGACGAATTTGAATCGCCAGGCGAGCGACCTGAATTCGATCATCAGCAGCGTGCGCAGCTATTACGCCAGCAACGTCGTCGGCCGCATTCTCGCCGCGCCCGGCGTGCCGACCAAGGTGGTGCACAATTACGAACAAATACCCGGCGCCATTCCCATTCCGGCAACGCTATCGCTCGAACTCGGAAGAGTGATCAGCGAGCGGCAGCACAATATTATGTATCGTTTCGTCTCCGATTACCCGTTCGCCAACCGCGCGCCGCATCCGCTCGACGAGTTCGAAACCGAATCGCTTCGCCGTTTGCGCGAGGACCCCAATCAAGTGCTCTCGCTCGAACTCGATCTCGCTGTTCGCTGATCGGGTGCGGCTGGTCGCACCGGTCGTGATGGCTGCGCCCTGCGTCGCCTGTCATAACACGCACCCGGAAAGCCAGAAACGCGATTGGAAAGTCGGCGACGTGCGCGGCCTGCAGGAAGTGACCATCACGCAGCCGATCGGCACCGACCTCTTTGCGTTCAAATATCTCCTGGCCTATTTCGTTCTGGTGGCGGCGGCCGGTTTTATCTTCATCGCCCTGCAGCGGCGCCAGGCGGCGGTCATCCAGGCGATCAATGCCGAGCTTGAAACCGCCAATGAATTCCTCGCCTCGATGTCGATGAAGATCTCGCGCTATCTGGCGCCGCAGATCTACAAGAGCATTTTTAGCGGACAGAAGGACGTCACCATCCACACCGAGCGCAAAAGGCTGACGATCTTCTTTTCCGACATCAAGGATTTCACCGCGACCACCGAGCGGCTGCAGCCGGAGCAGATCACCGAATTGCTCAACGAATATTTCACCGAAATGTCGAAGATCGCCCTGGCCCAGGGCGGCACGATCGACAAGTTCGTCGGCGATGCCATGCTGATCTTCTTCGGCGATCCGGAAACGAAGGGCGATGCCGAAGACGCCAAGGCGTGCCTGCGCATGGCGATCGAGATGCAGGACCGCATCGCCGGGCTCAACGCCAAATGGCGCAATGCCGGCATCGAGCACCCGTTCCGCGTCCGCATGGGCATCAACAGCGGATATTGCAATGTCGGCAATTTCGGCAGCGACGACCGCATGGACTACACCATCATCGGCGCGGAAGCGAATTTGGCCGCCCGCCTGCAATCGATCGCCGATCCGGGCCATATCGTGATCAGTTACGAAACCTATGCGCTGGTGCGCGACATCGTGGTCGCGCAGGAACTGCAGCCCATCACCATGAAAGGCATCAGCCGCGAAGTCGTGCCCTATGCGGTGAAGGGCATCCTCGGCGCCGCGGGCGAGACCATCCGCGTTTTCAGCGAGCACCTGACCGGGCTCGATTTTTATCTCAACGCTAATATGATCGACGCGACCAACGCCGGCCATGTCCGCAAGGTGCTGCAGGACGCCATCGACGCGCTGGACAAGAACGGTCCAGGCATGGCCGCGAGTCCTCCAGTCGGTGCAACGGCGCCCGCCGGCCGCTAGCGGCGGCCCTGGCGCAAGCCCATTTGAAGGCGGCTCATGCTGGTTATCCGTCTCGCCAAGATCGTGATGGTCGCGGCGCTCGCCGCTTTCGCGTTCCTCGTCACCTACGACAATCTCATCGACTACGGGTCGAATTACGAATTCGTGCGGCACGTCCTGAGCATGGATACGACGTTTCCCGGCAATGCCTTGATGGACCGCGCCATCACCAATCCGCGCCTATGGAAAGCAAGCTACACCGCGATCATCGCGGCGGAAGGATTAACCTGCCTGCTGCTCACCATCGGCGCGGTGGCGCTGCTCACTCGGCTTCGCGCTACCGCCGACGCCTTCAATCGCTCCAAAGTTTGGGCGGTCGCCGGTCTCACCGTCGGATTTGCCGTCTGGTTCTTCGGCTTCCTCGTGGTGGCGGGCGAGTACCTCGCCATGTGGCAATCGCGCAGCTGGAATGGGCAGGAGGCGGCGTTCCGCTTCACGATGGTGATCCTCGGCGTGTTGATTTTCCTCGCTCTGCCCGACCGCGACAACTGACAGCGCGATGTGCCCATGGAGAACTCCCACATGACGTGTTGTAACGATCGCCCCGATTCCGCTTTGTCTCCCCTCCTCCCGAGCCGGCGCGGCCTGATCACGGGCCTCGCATCCACCGCGATCCTATCTGCGGATCGCGCGATCGCCGCGGCCGGCACATCCGCCGAGGACGAGCGCTTCATGCGCCTTGCCCTCGACGAAGCGCGGCAGGGCGATTATCCGTTCGGCGCGGTGATCATAAGCGACAGTCGGATTCTTGCGCGTGGGCGTAATCTCGGCAAGACCGACCGCGACCCGACGGCGCATGGGGAAATGATGGCGATACGCCACTGCCTCGCCGAGCATGGCCCTGCGGCGCTTCGGGGCAGTACGCTTTATACCTCCGGTGAGCCTTGTGCGATGTGCATGGGCGCGATCATCTGGTGTCACATCGGCCGGCTGGTTTTCGCCGCGTCTGTGCAGCAGCTCGCGACCAAGATCGATCAGATCATGATCCCAAGCGCCGAAATCGCCGCCAAGGCGCCATTCGCGCCGATCGCGATAACCGGCGGCGTCCTCGCGGACGAAGCCATGCAGCTGTTTGCGAAATAGATATTCCCCAACCGCTCGCACGAGCTCTATCGACCCAGGCGAGCCGGCCGGTGTGGCGAGGATTGAAGTTTAGCGGTGCTGTCGAATCTCGCGGGCGGCCGGCGCATTTGTAGGCTAACCTTTTAGCTCAAGTTGTTACTTCTGGGGAGAAATTGCCATGCGAACACAGTGCGCCATTGCATTAGCGTTGCTCGCCGGCGTCGGGCTTGGTGCCGCCGCAACGCATGAGCTTCATGCGCAAAGCAGACCGCCGGTCTACGTTGTGACTGAAATCGCGGTGAGAAACATTCCCGGCTACGTCAACGTATATGCCCCGCGAGCGCAAGAAAGCATCAAGAAGGCGGGAGGAAAAATTCTTGCCGCCAGCCTCAACGTCACTCAGCTCGAAGGGCCGGCTCCTTCGCGCGTCGTTATCCAGGTTTGGGACAGTCCCGAACAAATAGCGGCCTGGGCGCACGGTCCCGACTATGACGAAATCCGGAAGATTGGCGAACGCTATGCGATATTTCGTTCATTTGCTGTCGAGGGCTTGCCGCGGTGACGACGAACACGTAGCGGCCTGACGGCGACGACGCGCGGGGCAAGCCCTTATCGCGCCGTAAAGCCGGCAACGCACGGCCACACGACCGCTGACCGGCGGCAGAATGCCCAAAACCACAGCCCGGACTGCCGGCACGGGCACTGATCGGCAATCGCCCAAGCGCTGGACAGCACGGCAGATTTGGGCGCTTCGCGGCTGGTTGTTGTTGATTCGCGCCTTCCAAATACGCCATTATGTCGGAACTTTTTATCTGCTGCGGGCCGGCCTGTCCCGCGCCCAAGGATGTTGTGGACCATCGTGCATCCTCCGAGACCTCTTGATAACTTTCCGCTTCTTCGCTCCCGCGACGTTGATGAAGTGCGGGCCTGCCTCAAGCGTCAATACGGCTACGGCGCGCTCATTCCGCTACACCGAGCCGAAGCCTTTGATGCCACTATTAACGGATGCAAGCTTCAAGACACCGCTCTTCACTTCGGCACCTTCGGCACGCCCGCAACCTTTGCGTTTCCGCCGCTCGACTATTTTTGCCAGTTGCTTCCGCTCCGCGGAGCGGGCGAAAACGTCCGCGGAAATCTTGCCACGGAACTGGTCGCCAACGCCGGCGCGTTGACTTCGCCGGAAGCGCCGCACCAAACGACCATCAGCGCGGATTATGAGCACCTGGTTCTCAGGATCAGTGCAAAAGCCCTAGCGCGAAAATTGGAAGCCTTGACGGGGACGACGATCGTCGAGCCGCTTCGGATGGCTCCGCTGCAGCACTTCAGGCATCCCGCCGCACGCATGTTGCGCCAATATCTCCCGCTTCTCGTCGAAACGTTAGGCGCCGCCACGCTGCCCTTTCCAGATTGGTGGATTGCGCAAACCGAACAGCTGATCATGACGCTATTTCTCAGCGGCCATCGGCACAATTACAGTCATTTGTTGGAGCGGGAGGCGGCGGATGCAGCGCCGTGGCAGGTCAGGCGGGCCGAGGAATATATCGTCGAAAACGCGCACCGGGCGATCAGCCTGGAAGAGCTCGCGGAAGTCGCCGGCGTCAGCGCCTTTAGCCTGTTTGCGGCGTTCAAGAAGCATCGCGGATATTCGCCGCGTGAGTTCGTTGCCCGCATACGTGCGAAGCATGGGATCGCGCAATGACGGGTATTACCCGGCCGCTCGATCGCTTTCCGCTGGTTCGCACGCAGAACGTGGAGGAAATGCGGGCCGCGCTCGCGCGGGTCTACGCCAAACCGACATGGCGTTTCGAAGGTAGAGGCGACACGGCCGATGTCACCCTTAACTACTGTCCGCTGACGCATCTCGGGCTGGGCTATACGAAATATGGAATGGATATGAGCGGAACGTATCCCGAGAGCGGGGTTTCTCTGCAAACATTCCCCATTCGCGGACGGGGAGAAGCAACCATCAAAGGCTTTGCCAGTCCGCTGGGCGTTGGGCGCGGCTTGACCGTCTCTGCCGGCAGAAGCTTTGCGACCAACCTCGATCGCGATTAGAGCATCTCCTCGTCGTGATGAACTCGGATGTCTTGACTGAAAAACTGAGCGCGATCACCGGACGTCACATCGCTCGCACGCCGGAATTCGAGCCGATCATGGACCATGCACATCCGGCGGCAAAAGCATTACGCGATCACGTTCTGTTTCTGGTCAAGGCTTTGAGCCGATCGGACGCGCCTTTGCCCAAAGTCGTATTGGATGAATTCGAGCAGACGCTCGTGGTCATGATTTTGCAGGCAAATCGGCACAATTACAGCCACCTGTTGGAACGGGCGGCGCCGGACGTCGCTCCCTGGCAGGTGCGCCGCGCCGAGGAATATGTCGAGTCGCATTGGCGGCAGTCGATCACGCTGGAAGACCTCGCGAAAGCGACGGGAGTTAGCGCTTTTGACCTGTTCCGTTCGTTTAAGAAAAGTCGCGGCTATTCGCCAATGGAATTCGCGGATAGGGTGCGATTGGACCGTGCGCGTGAGTTCTTGCAACACGCAGGCGGCCTGACCTCCGTCGCAAAGACAGCCTTGGTTTGCGGCTTCGCTGATCTCCGCCGTTTCGAGAATGAATATATTCTTGCGTTCGGCGAGACGCCGGCGGCCACGCTGGGACGCGTCAGGGGTGGCGATCCCGTTTGATATGAGGCGTCGCGCGTACGGACCACCGACGAGGACGATTCAGCGTCTTGCCCTTGCTTGGCCGGTTTCCGCCTCCACCGCGCCTTGGAAGTGCGAAACCGCTACCGCATCAGCGCGCCGCCGTCGACGCTGATGGTCTGGCCGGTGACGAAGTTGCTCTCATCCGCGCAAAGATAGATCAGCGTCGAGATCAAATCGGCCGGCACCTGCTCGCGCTGGATGGCGCGGGCGGCAATGCCGGCGGCGCTGGCCTTGCCGGTCCAATCCGGGTTGGTGACGACCGCCTCGCTCATGGTCAGCCCGGGCGCGATGGCATTGACGCAGATATTGTACGGTCCGAGCTCGCGCGCCAGCGAGCGCGTCATCGACACCACCGCGCCCTTGGACGCCACGTAGTGCAACAGGTTGGGCGTGCCCTTGAATGCGGTGCCCGACGCGATGTTGACGATGCGGCCCTTCTTCTTCTCCATCATGACCGGCGCGACCGCCTTGGCGCACTGGAACGTGCCGCGCACGTTCACTTTCATCACGCGGTCCCACTCGTCTTCGTCGATGTTCAAGAACGGCTTCATGGCAAGGTCGGCGAACAAGCCGGCATTGTTGACCAGAATGTCGACGGTGCCGAACTGGCGCACCGTGTCGGCGACGAGATTGTCGACCGAAGCCTTCGAGGTGACGTCCGCGCGCACGTAAATGGCCGGCCGCTGCCGCTCGCCGAGCCGTTCGGCGACCGGGCTGCCGTCGAGCACATCCGACACGACCACCTTCGCGCCCGCTTCCGCCAGGCCTTCGCAAAAGGCGGCGCCGATTCCGCGCGCGCCGCCGGTGACGATGGCCACTTTGTCCTTAAGTCGGGTATCCATGTGTTCCTTCCCTGATGTCATTGCTTATCGCGCCGCGGCCCTGAGCAAACGAGCAATGGCGCCGCGGATAATCTTTGATCGGCTGCGGGATCATTCCGGCGCCGGCGTGACAAGCGGCTTGTCCTTTTCCACCGTATAGGTGATGACGAGCTTCACCGGCTTGTCGCCGACTTTGGCGCCGTGCGGCACCTCGGTCGGCACCTGAAAGCCCTCGCCTGCTTTGACGATACGATCGGGCTGGCCTTTGATGGAAAGCTGAGCGCTGCCTTCCATGCAATAGGCTGACTCGACGCCCGGATGGGTGTGCCGCGGCACCGTCACACCGGCGTCGATTTCGACCACCACCAGGAGCGCGACGTATTTCCCGTCCGGCATTTCGGTCTTCGACAGGATGGTGCGCTTGAGGCCGGCGGGCATCTGCGCGTTCGCGTCACCGACGGCGGTGGCGGCAAAACCTGTTACGGCGCACAGCGCGCAAGCGGCGAATTTTCTTCGTGACAGCATCGATCCCTCCCTGCATTGGATCAGGGAGAAGCTTAGCAAGCGGCTATTCCGAGCGACAGCGGCAAAAAGAAAAGGCCCCGCAATTCAGCAAACAAGCTTCTTGGCGTCGCCGAGCGCACGGTCAAAATCGGTCGATCGTGGAGAGCTCTGTGCCAGGGTCTAGGTTTCTTCGGTTGCCAAAGTAACGCGCGAGTTCCATTCGCGTTCGCATGGCCAGGAATTTTTTCTTCGGCGGCGATGCTCGCGCCGCTCCGCGATGGGCCCGCGGCCGCTGGTCCCGGTCGATCCGCCCCTAGTCT
>CAWHPH010000018.1:0-21745 GCA_963831135.1 uncultured Alphaproteobacteria bacterium | reverse complement strand
TCCTGCTCGACGTGAACGCGTGCAAGCGCGTCAACGATCTGTACGGCCACGGCATCGGCGATGAAGTGCTGATCAATATCGCCATGCGGCTGCGGCGGGCCGCGCGTGAGGAGGACATGGTGGCGCGATTTGGCGGTGACGAATTCGCCATCCTTGCATGCGAACTGACGGGCTCCGAGGACGCGACCAATATCGCGCTGCGCGTGATCAAGGAGCTCGATCAGCCGATTGCCACCGGATCGCTGAAACATCACGTCGGTGTCAGCATCGGTATCGCGCTTATTCCGGAGGATGGCAGCAGCGAAGTCGAGATCCTGCGCAAAGCAGACATTGCGCTTTACCGCGCGAAGGATGAGAAGCCGAGGTCGGCTTCACGCTTCTTCGATGCCGAGATGGACGCGCGCACCCAAGAACGCGACCTCATCGAGCGCGACCTGCCGAGCGCCATCGCGAAAGGAGGCTTGCGCTGCTATTATCAGCCGCTGATCGATTTGCGAACCAAGCAAATCGCCGGCTTCGAAGCACTGGCGCGCTGGCAGCATCCGACCCTCGGAGAGGTTCCTCCCGACCGTTTCATTCCGGTTGCCGAAAGCTGCGGGCTGATGAATGAACTGACCGATCGTCTGCTTCGGCAGGCGGCGCGCGATGCGGCCAAATGGCCGGAAAACATGACTTTCTCGTTCAACATTTCGCCGTCGCAACTCAAGGAACGGACCCTGGGGCTGCGTATTCTGAGCATCATCGCGGAAGCGGGCCTCTCTGCCCGCCGTCTCGAGATCGAGCTCACCGAGTTCGGCTCTTGTGCGCGACCTCCCGGGCGCCCAGGCTTTGCTCGGAGCCTTGCGGAGTGCCGGGGTACGCATCGCGCTCGACGATTTCGGCACCGGCTATTCCAGCCTCTATCACCTGCGCAACTTCAAGATCGACAAGATCAAGATCGATCGCAGTTTCGTCGACAATATGGAGCAAAAGCCGGACGCTTTTGCGCTGGTGCGCGCACTGTTGGGATTTGGCCGCGGACTGGGATTGACCGTGACCGCGGAAGGCGTGGAAAAGCCGGCACAGGCGCTGGCTTTGCAGCAAGAGGGCTGCCAACAAGCGCAAGGCTACCTCTATAGCCGCGCCATGTCCGCCGACGACACGATCGCTTTCATCCGGACGAAAGAAAAAGAAGCGGCGCATCCACAAGCTCATGTCGCTTAGGGCGGCGTAAAGAGCCCCCCGGGTCCCGCACCCATATCGCTTTGCCGACGAGCTTCGCCTAGACTGCCCGCGTCTAGCGATGGCTTGTCCGCAACGGCCGATCAACGGGACCGCGATGGACCGGTTTGTTCGTCTCGTGAGCAGGCGTCAGGCTCTCCTTTTGGGAGCCGCCCTGACATTGGCCGGCGGATCGCCTCGCGCGGCCGAATCTCCGGCAGGCACGATCGAGTCGCTGCGCGGCGACGCCTTCGCCGAAGGGCCTAAGCCGCGACGGGCCTTGCAGCCGGCGGCGGAAGTGTTCATCGGCGATCAGGTCGAGACCGCGATCAACTCGGCGCTCACGATGCATCTCGGCAAGACGACGTTCGTGAAACTCGGGGCGCTCGCCAAATTCCGCATCGACAATTTTGTCGTCGATGCCGGCGGCACGTTCGATCTCGAGCAAGGCCCCATGCTGATCGACCACGACGGCGGCAAAGACCCAAACCTGCAGGTGCGTTCGCCGTTCGGCTTGATGGCGGTGCGCGGCACCATGTTCTTCGCCGGACCGAGCAACGGCGTGTTCGGCGTGTTCGTCGCCCGCGGGCTTGTCGCCGTCACCGGCGCCGGTCAGACGGTTGTTCTGCGCCCGGGACTCGGCACCAATATTGCCCAACCCGGCGACGCACCGAGCGAGCCGAGACGATGGTCGCCGGGACGCATCACGGCGGCATTGCGGTCGGTGAACTGAAAAGGACTGCCCGAGACCGCGCCGCGAGCGGAATAAAATTGCCCTCAAATGGCATCGGCCTTCCGCAACGGATCGGTCGATTTCGTTGCTGGCGATGGCCCGTCGTTGTTCGCGCGCCAGCCGGCGATGGTGAATACCTCCATTTCCGTGCTGCTGCCGCGCGGCTTCACGGCTGCAAGACGTTCAACGCGTCCGGCACCCAACGCGGCTGCGGCGGACGGCCCGATACAAATCGACGTGTTGAATTCCTTGTTCAACCCTTCAAGTCGCGACGCCGTGTTCACCACGCTGCCGAGCGCGGTGAAATCGACTTTGTTACCTCCGCCGACGTCGCCGACAATGGCCGCACCGGATTCGATGCCGATGCGCGTGCGGCCGAGCGCGAGGTCAGCCGCGAGCGGCGTCTTGCGGTAGCTTTCGGTGGCCGCGACGATCGCCTGCGCCGCTGCTAGCGACCGCTCGACATGATTGGGCAGATCGAGCGGAACATTGAACAGCGCAAACACGCCGTCGCCGATCAGCTTGTCGACCATCCCGCCGTGTTCGATCACGATGTCGGTGACGATCGCCAGATAGCCGTCGAGCAGTTTCAACACAGCGCGCGCATCGGATCGCTCAGTCAGCGCGGTGAAACCCTCGATATCGGTGAACATTGCCGTCACCTGGCGGGCTTCGCCGTCAAGACGAAGGCGGTCGGGCGCATCAACCAGCCGTTTGACGATGTCGGGCGCCAAATGCTGCTCGAAGCGCCGTCGCAATGCGCGTCCGCGCCGTTCGTTGCGCGTGTAACTGCCGAGCGTCGTTGCCGCGAAAACGACAATCGCAATCGCCGGCGGCCCGGCCATGTCCACCATTAGTTGCTCCGCCCGGAACGCCATGACGGCTGCGGCGCCCCATAATAGACAGAGCAGGGCGGCAAAGGCCGTCGCAGTGACAGGGCGGCACAGTATCGCGAGCCCGAGCGCCGCCAGACCCAAAGCGAGAGCGCCGACGATCTCCAACTGTGAGACCCATGGCGGGCGCCGCGGGACAATGCCGCCGCTGAGTGTCTCGATGGCGTCGGCCTGGATCTGCACCGATGGCGTGATGACGGAGATCGGCGTTGCCCGCAATCCGCCGACCTCTGGTGCACCGCTGCCGACCAGCACGATGCGGCCCGCAAGGCGGTCGCGAGAAGCCTCGTCGGCAAGAATTCTCGCCGCGGAAACGGTGCGCCGCATCCACGAAGCCGTCGGCCGCGGCAGAATGCGCAACGCCGCCTCGGAGTCGATCGGCACAATCAACGGGCCGATATGCAGGCGCTGTGGCGCAACATCGGCGATGAAGGAGGAAGCGTCGTAGCCAACCCGCAAGACCTCGGCGGCAAAGCCCGGGCGCACCCGGTCTCCGCTCAAGACAAGAAGGGGTACGCGGCGAACGTTACCGTCGGCATCGTCAGCAAGGACGATGGCGCCGAAACCGCGGGCCGCCGCGGCGATCTCCGCCACGGGGCCAATCGCACTTCCGGCGGCCCAAATATCCGGGACGTGAAGCGGGCCGCGCGCGAGGATCGGGGCGCCCGGCGGGACTTCACCCGCGCCGGGCTCCAACACGAAACCCAGCACCACCGGGGCTTCTCTTCAGAGCATCGGCCAAGGCCGCGTCGCCGTCGGGCAATTTGCCGGCGAGATCGGCAACGCCGCTTTTCTCGGCGTCGGTCCCGAGATTGCGCACAAGGCCGCCCGGCGAGAACCGGTCCGGTTCCGAGAGCAGGATGTCTATCCCAATGACGCGCGGCTTGGCTTCCGCGATTTTCCGCACCAGGTCCGCCAATATCAGCCGGCGCCACGGCCAAGCTCCGTAGCGTGCAAGGCTTTCGCGGTCGATATCGACGACGACAACCGGCGACGTCGCCGATGGCGATGTCAAAAGTGGCAACGCATGATCGAATGCCTGCTCGCGAATGTTTTCGCGCAGGTTGAAGGCACCCGACGCCCAAAGCAGCATTGCCGCGGCGAGGCAGCCGCCGCCAAGAACAGCAACCGACAATGGCCTCGCGCGAAGACTCATCAGTCGTCCTGCAGCTTTGGCCGCGCTGGCGATCATCAGCGCCATACATAGCTACCAAAAAGGGCGCGACGAAATGAAAGCGGCTATCGGATCGATTCAAAGCGGTTAATCACCAAAGATCAACGCCGTCCAAATCTCCTCCATCGTACGGTTCCACGCCGGGAACGTTGGCGCGCGCTCTCTGGCTTCCGCGCGACGGATGTTAGCGTCGGCCCATTGCCAGATTGCTTTGCGATTCAGCGGCCATCGGCCGCCCGAGATTAACGGGAAAGCCAACCGTAAATCCCGCTCTCAACTCATTCACCGGCCGGCCGTCGACCAGCGCGTAGCGAAAAGCCAAGTCGAAGGAAAGCTTGTCGTTGACTTGCCAGATGGCGCCGGCCAAGGCGGAGAATGTTTGCGTGTGGTCGGTGAGGCTGTCGGAGTAGAGCTCGAAAACCGGCCGCACCTGCCATTGGTGCGGCCCTTCGATGATGGCGTCGACGAAGAATTCGCCGTGCTGGTCCGGCGTGAGATTGGTTGCGACATTGAAATGGACGGTACCCCAATCCCAGCGTTGCGAGACAATGCCGGTCCAGCTCAGGCCGGCACCCGAGCCGCCGACATTCGGAAGCAGCGGGCCGAATTCCGTAGCGACACTCGGGCCAGGCTTGTCCTGAAGGGCGCCAGGTCGGACCACGTATTTCAGAAAAGCGCCATTGGGCACGTTGGTTGGGCCGGCGCCGTCGGGAAACCCCTGCGCAGCGCCTTGCAAGACGAGTTCCCATCTTTCAGCAAAGCCGTAGTTAAAGACTGCGTTCGGTCCCGCCAGCGCGGTCGTTGAGGTCGTGCGCACGAAACCTGCCGGCTGAAACTCGATTTCAAGCTCGCCGAGATCGGCGACGGCGGCGTCCGTTCCGTCAAAAGGACGATAGGCCGCCGCAGGCGCCGCCCACAGTCCCACACTTATGCTGATGCTGGCGACGGCTGCGACCTGCCGGAATTTCCACGCGAGAAGCCGCAAGGTGAGCAACCCGCCTTCGCATCTAGATACCTCTGCGCCCAAACGCGCTGGCATCCGATTCGCTCCCGCTCGACAGAAAGCTAACATCATTGCGAACGCCAGGGCGAGCGTCGCTCCAATTGCGAAGCGCCATTGTCGCCCAAGCGGTCGTCTTGTCGGCGTGGCAGGGATTGCGTGCATTGGGAATCTTCAGGACCCCCGGTCCGCCCGCCAAACGAAGCGCGCTACCGCCTTCCCATCCCGCGGAGTGTCGGGCGCAATCGCCGGCCTGTGGCACCCGGCACAGGCGCTGCCGGTGCTATCGTGAGCATCATTTTTGTGCCGCCGATGCTGACGGCATACTCCCCCGCGATCTGGGCGCTGTCCCGTTTGGGCATTCAGATTTGATTTACCAAGCCAGCCCGGCCGCTATGCTAATTACGCTCGGTACTTCAACGTATTTGTGAGTTGTGTCCGACTGGAACCCCGGTATGTTGCACCGCACAGTAGGATTTTCCGCTGTCGGGGGTGATATGATGCAGCGTCCATGGCTGGCGGCCATGGCCGCGTTTTGGGGAGCCGTCGCTTCATGACTGCCCTGGTGCGCATCGCTTTGCGGCGCCCTTACACCTTTATCGTCCTCGCGCTTCTGCTCCTGATCATCGGCCCGCTGGCTGCCTCCCGCACGCCGGTCGATATCTTTCCGGAAATCCGCATTCCGATCATCGCCGCGATCTGGCGCTACACCGGCTTGCTACCGGCCGATATGGCCGGCCGCATGGTGACCCAGTTCGAGCGCGCGCTGACCACAACGGTCAACGATATCGAGCACATCGAGGCCAACTCCTATACCGGGGTCGGCATCGTCAAGATCTTCTTCCAACCAGGCGCCGACATCCGCACCGCCAATGCGCAGGTCACGGCCATCTCGCAGACGCTCTTGAAGAACATGCCGCCGGGCGCGGTGCCGCCGCTGATCCTCAACTACAACGCCTCGACGGTACCGATCATCCAGCTCGCCTTGTCGGGCAAAGGCCTGCCCGAGCAGACGCTGTTCGATCTTGGCTTGAACTTTGTGCGCGTGCCGGTCGTGACGGTGCCCGGGGCGGCCATGCCCTACCCGTTCGGCGGCAAGTTCCGCCAGATTCAGATCGACATCGACCCCGAGGCGATGCGCGCGCGCGGGCTCTCCGGCCAGGATGTCGCCAACGCGCTTGCCGCGCAGAATCTCATTACGCCGGTCGGCACCCAGAAGATCGGCGGCTACGAATACGCGATCAATCTCAATAACGCCCCCTCCGCGATCAAGGCGCTCGACGATTTGCCGATCAAAACGGTCAACGGCGCCATGGTTTACATCCATGACATCGGCCACGTGCGCGATGGCAGCCCGCCGCAGCAAAATATCGTGCATGTCGACGGCAACCGTTCGGTGCTGATGTTCGTGTTGAAAAACGGCGCGGTGTCGACGCTCTCGATCATCGACGGCGTCAAGAAAAAAGTGCAGGAGATGAAAAAGACCCTGCCCAGCAACTTGGTGCTGACTGCGATCGGCGATCAATCGATCTTCATCAACGCCGCGATCGGCGGCGTGATCCGCGAAGGCGTGATCGCGGCGGCGCTGACCAGCCTGATGATCCTGTTGTTTCTCGGCAGCTTCCGCTCGACCTTGATCATTGCCACGTCAATTCCGCTTTCCGTGCTCGGCTCGATCGCGACGCTGTGGGCGCTGGGCGAAACCCTCAACATCATGACCTTGGGCGGCCTTGCTCTGGCGGTGGGCATTCTGGTCGACGAGGCCACGGTGACGATCGAGAACATCAACTGGCATCTCGAGCAGGGCAAGGAAGTCGAGCAGGCGATCCTCGACGGCGCCGAGCAGATCGTGACGCCCGCCTTCGTGTCGCTGCTGTGCATCTGCATCGTGTTCGTGCCGATGTTCTTTTTGACCGGTGTGTCGCGATTTCTGTTCGTGCCGCTGGCGGAAGCAGTGATGTCGGCCATGGTCTGGTCCTTCATCCTGTCGCGCACGCTGGTGCCGACCATGGCGAAATATCTGCTGCGCAAGCACGAGCCGCACACCGACATTCACGGGCTCGACGGTCCGTTGCCGCGTTCACGGAATCCGCTGATTCGTTTCCAGCGCGGTTTCGAGGCCCGCTTCGAGCGCGGCCGCCTCGCCTATCGCGAGCTGTTGACCATGGCGTTGCGCCACCGCGTGGTGTTCGCGACGCTCTTTGTTGCCTTCATCGTGGGAAGTTTCGCGCTGGCGCCCTATCTCGGCCGCGACTTTTTTCCCGCGGTCGACGGCGGCCGCATTCTCATGCATGCGCGCGCGCATGTCGGCACCCGCGTCGAGGAGACCGCGCGGCTTTTCGCCGAGATCGAAAAGGTCGTGCGGCAGACCATACCGCCGGATGAACTGGAAAGCCTGGTCGACAATATCGGCATGTCGGTCAGCGGCATCAACACGACCTATAACAACACCGGCACGATCGGCTCGCAGGACGGCGACATTCAGATCGGACTGAGCGAAGACCACCGGCCGACGGCATCCTATGTCCGCACGCTGCGCGAGATCCTGCCGGCGCGATTCCCCGGCACGACTTTCTCGTTCCTGCCGGCCGACATCATCAGTCAGATTCTGAATTTCGGCGCGCCGGCGCCGATCGAAGTGCAGATACGCGGGCCGCACCTCCACGAGAATTTCGCCTACGCGCAAAATTTGCTGCGGCGGCTGCGGCACGTTCCCGGGCTGGCCGACGCCCGCATTCAGCAGTCGCTCAGCGCGCCGGGTTTCAACGTCGACGTCGACCGCACCCGCGCGCAATATGTCGGCATTACCGAACGCGACGTGACCAACAGTCTGGTCGTCGATCTGGCCGGATCGGACCAGGTGCAACCGACATTCTGGCTGAACCCGGACAACGGGGTGAATTACTCGATGGTCATGCAGACGCCGCAGTATCAGGTCAATTCACTCAACGCGCTGCAAAATCTGCCAGTCACCGCCGCCGGCGCGCCGCCGCAAGTGCTAGGCGCCATCGCCGACGTCAAGCGCGTGGCGGTGCCCGCCGTCTATTCCGACTACAACATCCAGCCGGTGATCCAGATTTACGCCACCACTCAGGACCGCGACCTCGGCGGTGTTGCCGCCGACGTGCAGCGGATCATCAACGACACCGCCAACGAGGCGCCGAAAACAGCCGACGTGGTGATGCTCGGGCAGGTCAAGACCATGAACAGCTCGTTCAGCGGCCTGTTCTTCGGTTTGGCGGCTGCAATCGTGCTCATCTATCTTCTGATCGTGGTCAACTTTCAGTCCTGGGCCGACCCGTTCGTGATCATCACGGCGCTGCCGGCGGCGCTTGCCGGAATCGTCTGGATCCTGTTCGCCACGGGAACGACCCTTTCGGTGCCTGCGCTGACCGGCGCGATCATGTGCATGGGGGTGGCCACCGCCAACAGCGTGCTTGTCATCAGCTTCGCCAAGGAGAGGCTTGAGGAGCACGGCGATGCGGTCGCCGCCGCCATCGAGGCGGGCTTCGTCCGCCTGCGTCCGGTCTTGATGACGGCGCTTGCCATGATCATCGGCATGCTGCCGATGGCGCTTGGCCTTGGCGAAGGCGGCGAGCAGAATGCGCCGCTCGGCCGCGCCGTGATCGGCGGTCTTTGTTTCGCGACGGTCGCAACTCTGATATTCGTGCCGGTCGTTTTCAGCATGGTCCATCAACACCGCGGCCCGATCGCCGCAGGCGCGGTGGGAGAACCGCATGTCGCCTGATTCAAACCCGCCCACCCCCGCCGTGTCGCGGCGCGGCCTCTATCTCGCCGGCATCTCGGCCTTGATCGTGGCCGTGGTCGTGGTCGTTTTCGGCATCACGACGCGCAAAGTGGCCGACGCCAAGCTGCAGGAATGGACGGAGGCGCAAGCGATCCCGGTTGTTGCGGTCGCACCTCCGGACACGCGCGGCAAGACCGCGACATTCTCGCTACCCGGCCGTCTGGAAGCATACATACAGGCGCAGATCTACGCTCGCGTCACCGGCTATATAAAGAAATGGGACGCCGATATCGGCACGCCGGTCAAGGCCGGCGAGCTGCTTGCCGAGATCGACGCGCCTGATCTCGACCAGCAGATCATGCAAGCCGAGGCCAATCTGGCGAGCGCCAAGGCCAATTCCGTCCTGTCGGACGCGACCCTCAAGCGCGGCCAGAGCCTGATCAAGAACTTCACCATCTCGCAGCAGGACCTCGACCAGCGGGCGGCGGACGCTTCCAACAAGCAGGGCTTGGTGCGCGCGGCCCAGGCCAACCTCGATCGCCTGCGCGTGCTCGAACAATATAAGCGCATCCTGGCGCCGTTCGACGGCCTGGTCACCACACGCACCACCGATGTCGGCGCGCTGATCAATGCCGGCGCCGGCGGCGGTCCGCCGCTGTTCGTGGTTTCGGAGACGCGGAAACTCCGCGTCTATGTCAACGTGCCGCAGAATTACGTGCCGAATATCCCGGTGGGCACCAAGGCGAAAATCGCGGTGCCCGAATATCCAGGCAAAAGCTTTCCAGCGACCGTCGAGGCTTCCGCCCAGTCGGTCGATCCGGCCTCCAACACCACGCGCATGCAGTTGGTCGTCGACAACAGCCGCAACGAGCTGATGACCGGCGACTTCACCAACGTGACGTTCGATCTGCCCCACCCCGAAGTTACGGTGAACGTGCCGGCGAGCGCCCTGATCTTCAATCAGAGCGGACTGCACGTCGCCGTGCTCGGCCGCGACGGCCGGATCGAATTGCGCGTCGTCACGATCGCGCACGATCTGGGCAACGAGGTTGAGATCGCTTCGGGCATAACGGCTGAGGACCGGGTGGTGATCAATCCGCCGGATGGTATCGCCGCCGGCGAAAAGGTGCGCATCGCCGGGCAGCCCGGCAAACCGGGCGAGCCGGAGACCGCCGAGGCGAGATGAGCGCGCAAACCCGGCGCTAGAGCGCTCTGATTTTTTGGTGGAGCATGATCCCCCGGGTCAAGCTCGAGGGCATGCTTTTCGGAAAACCGACTTCCACCCCCGGATCAAGTCCGGGGCTGGCTTTTTCCGGGTCATGCCCTAGCCGACCGGCTTCATGCCCTTTGCAAAACGCTTGAAATTGCGGACGTAAAAATCGGCGCCGGCGGCGATGGCTGCGACTGCCGCGTCATCGAGCGTGCGGATCGCACGCGCCGGCGAGCCGACGATCAACGACTTTTCCGGAAACGACTTGCCCTCGGTGACCAGCGCGCCCGCGCCGACCAGGCTGCCGGCCCCGATGCGCGCGCCATTGAGCACGATCGCGCCCATGCCAATGAGCGCGCGTTCCCCGATGATGCAGCCATGCAGGATGACGTTGTGGCCGACGACGCAGTCGGGCCCGATGGTCAGCGGGAAACCCATGTCGGTGTGAAGCGTCGCGTTATCTTGAATCTGCGAACGCTCACCGAGCTCGATCCATTCATTATCGCCGCGCATGACCGCGCCGAACCAGACGCTGCAATCCTTCTTCAGCCGCACCTTGCCGATCACGGCCGCGCTTGGCGCGATCCAGTAGCGGCCCTCCTCCGGCAAGTCGGGCTTTTGTCCGTCCAGTTCGTAGATCATGTGCAAATCCGAATTGGCTCCCACCTCCGCGCGTCCCCGCGCGGGGTCCCAGGACCGGACCGGATTCCCGCTGGAGTTTACCCCCGACCTGATCGGGGGCGGGAATAAGCGGACGCCGCTCGGCCGGAATGACTATCAGACACTCAGCAGCGCTTGAAGCGCCATCACCACGACCGTTCCCGACATCAAGCTCCATAAGCCGGCAATCACGGTCGCGATCATGACGAATTCGCCGCGGCGGCGCTCAATGCGGCGACCGCGCAGGGTGTTGCGCATGATCAGATACGGGGCGGAGAAGATGAGAAGCGGAACGGCAGCCAGGCGGCCCGCCATCGGCCCCGCTCCAAGCATGCGGAAGCTCGGCAAGTGCAGACCGATCAGGCGATAGCCGCTGGCGCATAGCCCGGCAACGGCAAAGCCGATTGCGACGGCGAAAAGAGAGTCGATGACGTCGGGGGAAAAGACCGCCTGCAAGGATTCGAGCATCGAAAGCGCCTCCCATTTGCCGGAGACACCTTGCAGAGCGCGCGCCCGATCGCCACGGGATGATTAAGAAAGGGTTAACGTCGCTACATTCCCCTGTCGTGCGATACTTCGAATTGATTCGGAGAGGGCACTGCACAAGACATGACGGCGCAAGCGGTCGCGCGATCTAAACTTAGCGGACGGAAGTCGCGAAGCTTCCTTTTGGCCCTCGCGATCGCGGCGGCCATGATGGCCGCCGTGGCGACATTCGTTTCCTACATGCTCTGGCCGACTTGGCCCAAATCGCACGTCGCGCTCGATGCCCCGGCCATCCCCGTGATCGTGGCGGGTGTACTCTTCAACGTGCCGCCGGCGGCGGTCCGGGTGGCGATGCAACGTCAGCCGGGCGCGCATGAGCGGATGGACCTGGTATTTCTTTGGCCCTCGCTTGCGCCGCCGTCCGCGGACGCCGAAGCCGCCGTTAAAGCGCCGATTGCCGAAGGCGGCGACGCACCGCCTGCTCCGCGGTCCGATGACCGCTTGTTCGTCACCATCGCCGGGCTTGGCGCAGTTCTGCCGCCGCTTGTGCGATTGCGCACGATCTATCCGCGCTACATCGAGGCGCAGGCCGCCGCCGGTCCCGATGGATTGGCGATCGTGCCGTTCCGCACGGGCACACCCTATGAAGGCGAGGACCTGGTCTATTTTGCCGAAACCCCGGAGCAATTCTTCGCGCTTTGCTCGCGGGCGGCGCGCGGCTTGCCGGGCACCTGCATCCAGGAACGTTCGCTGGATGCCGCCGTCATAACGCTGCGGTTTTCACGCGAATGGCTGCAGGACTGGCGCAATGCCGGCGCCGGTTTCGACCGGCTGGTGGCGCAGCTTCACGCGCGGACCAACTGAGCGGCACGCCGGCAGCTAGTCTAGATCGCTGCCCAAGATCGCCATCTGGAAATTGTAAGAGCGCTCGTCGTCTTCGTCGTCGACAAACAGCACGCCGACGAATTCGTCGCCGACATAGACTTCGGCGGAATCATCCTTCTTCGGGCGCGGCACCACCCGGATGCGCGCATTGCCGAACAGCTTCTTGAGATAAGCGTCGAGCTTCTTGACTTCTTGTACGTCCACCGCGCGTCTCCTTAAGCATGATCCCGAAAACGCCTGCCCCGATATCCGGTTTTCGGAAAAGATCATGCGCCAACAGAATATCCAAGCATGATCCCGAAAGGTGGAATCTGTTTCGGAAAAGATCATGCGCCGCGTTAACAGTTCAGAGCGCGATCCGATAGCACGCGGCGGTGCCGGCGATCAAATCTCGCCGTGGAGCATCTGATCCATGAGACGGGCAGGCTCGGGGCACCCGGCAACGCCGACCACTCTGGCGGGAACGCCGGCGACGGTGACATTGTTGGGCACCGGCTTGAGCACGACCGAGCCGGCGGCAATGCGCGCGCAATGTCCGATTTCGATGTTGCCGAGGATCTTGGCGCCGGCGCCGATCATCACGCCGTAGCGAATCTTGGGATGGCGGTCTTCCCATTGCTTGCCGGTACCGCCGAGCGTCACGTCGTGCAGCATCGAGACGTCGTCCTCGATCACCGCAGTCTCGCCGACGACGAGGCCGGTGGCATGATCAAGAAAAATCCCGCGGCCGATCTTCGCGGCCGGATGGATGTCGCATTGAAACACCGCCGAAGAACGGCTCTGCAGGTAGAGAGCGAAATCCTTACGGCCTTTTTGCCACAGCCAGTGCATCAGGCGATGCGCCTGGATGGCATGGAAACCTTTGTAATAGAGGACAGGCTCGATCAGCCGGCGGGTTGCCGGATCGCGGTCGACCGTGGCGGCGATATCCGCACGGAAGCTCTCGCCGATCGACGGGGTATCTTTCAGAGCATCCGTATAGGCCTGCCTGATCAATTCCCCGGACAGGGCGGCATGATCAAGCCGCTCCGCCAGCCGATAGACGACAGCCCCCTCGAGCGTGTCGTGATGCAGAATGCTCGAATAGATGAAGGTCGTCAGTTCCGGCTCGGTGCGTGCCACTTCCTCGGCTTCGCGGCGGATGCGCGCCCAAACCGGATCGACCGTATCGAGCACCGGCTTCGTCTGCTGTTGCGCCATTTGGATGTCCTCCCGGCACGCTCCGTCCTGGAACAACCGTCCTCCAGGACGGCGCCCTTCTAGCATAATTGGGTCCCGGTCGGCAGAAAACCAGGGGGTGGGCAAACGCTCCGTCAATGGCCCGGCCGAAAATCGGCCGACGACCTAGCCAACAAGTCGGCCGAGGACGCTGCCAATCATGGCCGCTGCGACAGGAATTCCGCCACCCCGGCCTTGAACACCCGGTCGCCGACCGCCAGCATGTGATCGCGCCCAGGAATGACCAGCGCCTGCGCGCCGGGCACGAGTGCTGCGAGTTCTTCAGGCGAACCCGCAATGTCGTCGTTGCTCCCCGCGGCAACCAGAAGCGGCACGGTCAGACGGCCCAGCTCGTCACGCGCGAGCGTCTGGCGCGAGCCGCGGATGCAGGCGGCGAGCGCACGCAGGTCCGAGCGCGTCTGCTCGGCGAAGGCGCGAAACGTATATCCCCGCGGATCGGTCACGTCCGCGCGCGTCGGCGCCTCGAGCGCCGCTGCAATCGTTTGCGCCGGCAGGCCCGGCCCGTCCACGAGATGAATGCCGATGCCGCCGAGGACCGCAGCGCGCACGCGCTGCGGATGATCGACCGCCAGCATGGTCGTGATGCGTCCGCCGAGCGAATAGCCCATAACGTCGGCGCGCGGCAGATCGAGATGATCAAGCAGCGCGCGCACGTCCTCCGCCATATTGTCGCTGTGATAAGCGGCCGGATCGTAAAGCTTGCTGGACGCTCCATGGCCGCGATTGTCGAGCGCGATCACGCGGCGGCCCGCGCGCGTGAGCGTCGACACCCAGCCGGGATAGACCCAGTTCACTTCCTTGTTGGAGGCAAAGCCATGGACGAGCACGATCGGCTCGCCCTCGCCATGGTCGAGATAGGCGATCTCGACATCACCGTGCGTGAAATGCGGCATGCGCCAGCATATAGTCGATCCGCGCGGCTTTGCGCAAAGGCTCCCGGAAAGCGCGGCAGCGATGGTCAATGCTCATGTGCATGGCCACGGCACGCTCGCCAAGGGCCTTGTCGGCGATCGTTGGCCGCTTGAGCTGTTTGTCAATAGCTTTGGGCGAAGAAGCCGGACAAGATACAGTTCTGAAAGAGCCTCGCGCCGCCGATCCGTCAGGCGAGATCGCCGCCGATCCGCGAAAGGGTCGTCAGCATCCTGCCCAGCGTTCTGGCCTGGCCCCGTCGCCTTGACCGTAACGCCCGGGTTGCGTAGCGTCTCTGCAAAGAACCAGCGCCCAAAACACCGCATGACACAATGGGTTCTCACCAACCCGCCAGGGCGACGTGACACCCTTTTCATCAGGGAGGACTCAGATGGGAATTACTCGACGTTCCTTCGGGCTTGCCGCTGCCGGCGCCGCACTGCTTCCGGCATTACCGGCCCGCGCGAAAGAAGCACCGGCCGGCGCGCAAGTACCCGGCGTCTACCGTATGAAGGTCGGCACTTTCGAAGTCACCGTACTCAACGATGGTTGGCTGCCTATCGAAACTAAAATGTATTCCGGCGATCAAGCCGAGGCGGAAAAAATGCTTCAAGCCGCTTTTCTGCCGAAGGAAGCGGCGCCGACCCCGGTCAATCAGTGGCTCGTCAATACCGGCGACAAACTCATCCTGGTGGACACCGGCACATCCAACGTCTTCGCTCCGACACTCGGCCGCACGCTGAAGAGCCTCGCAGCGGCCGGCGTCAATCCTGCCGACATCGATGCAGTTGTCATCAGCCACATCCACCCCGACCATGCCGCCGGTCTGCTCACGCCCGACAAGAAGGTGGCGTTCCCGAACGCGACCGTGCACGTCAATGCCGACGAATACGCATGGTGGATCGAAGGCGAGATCAAGGTGCCCGATCAGAAGCCGTTCTGGAAGGGCTTCGCTCAGGTCGGCCGCGCGGCGTTCAAACCCTATGCTGATGCAGGAAAGGTACAAACATTCAAGAACGGCACCGAGATCGCGCCGGGAATCACGACAATCGCCGCTCCCGGTCATACCGTCGGTCACAGCATGGTACGTCTGTCTCCAAGCGGCGGCGACATGTTGCTGTGGGTCGACATCGTCCACAACGCGACGCTGCAATTCCCTGAGCCGGATCGATCGATCGCCTTCGACCTCGACCCGCCGGCGGCGATCGCGACCCGCAAGAAGGTGATGGATATGGCGGCGACCGACAGATTGCTGATAGCCGGTACGCACATCGCGTTCCCCGGAGTCGGACATGTGACCAAATCCGGCACTGGGTACGCGTGGCTGCCGGTCTTTTGGAATCCCGATCTATGATGTGACTAACAAACATCGGCGCGGAAGCGGCGGTTAGGCTTCCGCGCTCACGGTCAGCAAATAAAATCCGGCGCGCAAAGAAAGCGCCGTCCAGGGAGGATCGCATGCAACGCTTGTGGCTCGTTGGGCTTGCCGCATTGTCAGTCGCCGCAAGTGAGCCTGCCAGGGCGCAGGTTTCCGATGATGTGGTGAAAATCGGCGTGCTCACAGACATGTCCGGCCCGTCGTCAGCCGCGGATGGTCCCGGCTCGGTCGCCGCGGCGCAAATGGCTGTCGAGGATTTCGGCGGCACGGTTTTGGGCAAACCGATCCAGATCATTTCCGCCGACCATCAGATCAAGCCCGACATCGCCGTCGGCATCGCCCGGCAATGGTACGACCGCGATCAAGTGGACCTGATCGTGGACGTGCCGGTGTCGGCGGTTGGCCTCGCCGTGCAAAACGTCGCCAACGAGCGAAAGCGGCTCCTGATCGTTCATTCGACCGGCACCGCCGATTTCCACGGCAAGTTCTGTAACCCATACGCCTTGCAATGGGTGTTCGACACGCGCGCGCTTGCGGTCGGCACGGCGCAAGAAGTGACCAAGCGCGGCGGCAAAACCTGGTTCTTCCTGACCGCCGATTACGCATTCGGACACGCTCTCGAACGCGACGCTTCGGCGGTGATCGTGCAAAATGGCGGCAAGGTGTTGGGCTCGGTCTCGCATCCCTTCGCGACGCCGGACCTGTCGTCGTTCATTCTGCAGGCGCAGGCCTCGAAGGCGAAAATCATCGGCATCGCCTCCGGCCCGCCCGACAATATCAACGCGATCAAGCTCGGCGGCGAATTCGGCATCTTCCAGGCCGGCCAGCAGATGGCGGGCCTGCTGGTGCTGATCAGCGATATTCATGCGCTCGGGCTCAAAGCCGCCCAGGGGCTGGTGCTCACCACCTCGTTCTACTGGGACATGGACGACGAGACTCGCGCGTGGTCGAAACGTTACTTCGCCAAAATGAATCAGATGCCGTCGATGTGGCAGGCCGGCGTCTACTCCTCGGTCATGAGCTATCTCAATGCCGTCAAGGCGGCAGGCACCGACGACCCGCTCAAGGTGACGGCCAAGATGCGCGAGACGCCGATCAACGATTTCTTCGCCCGCAACGGCAAGCTGCGCGAGGACGGGCTGATGGTGCATGACCTCATCCTGGTGCAGGTGAAGAAGCCGGAAGACTCGAAATATCCGTGGGACTATTACCAGATCCTCACGCATATTCCGGGCGAGCAGGCGTTCGGGCCGCCCAATCCGGCTTGCCCGCTGGTCAAGCAGTGACCGCTCTCGCCGTCATTGCGAGCGAAGCGAAGCAGTCTAGATTTGGAAACCCAGATTCTGGATTGCTTCGTCGCGTGCGCTGCTCGCAATGACAAGACAACTCTTATGGGCCAGCCATCACATCGCATAACCGGCGCGGGAATAGGAACGAAGAGCCCTGCTTTGCCCGCGCTCGTCACCACGTTCGATATAAAAAATCTGTCGGCGGAATTTCTCGACGACCCCTACCCGACCTATCGCGCGCTGCGAGAATTCGATCCCATCCACCGGATGCCGGACGGATCTTATTTTCTGACCCGCTACGACGACTGTCTCGCGGTCTATCGCGATACGCAGACCTGGAGCTCGGACAAGAAGCTCGACTTCCGTCCGAACTTTTCCGACAGTCTGCTCTACGAGCATCACACCACGAGTCTCGTGTTCAATGATCCGCCCTATCACACCCGCGTGCGCAAACTGCTGGCGCCCGCCTTCACGCCGCGCGCCTTGAGCGCGCTGCAGGGCCGGATCGAGAACCTTGTCGAACGCCTGCTCGATGCCGCCGCGGAGAAAGGCGAAATCGATCTCGTCACCGACTTCGCCGCGGCCATTCCGGTTGCGCTGATCGGCGACATGCTCGGAATTCCGGCTGACGAACGCGAGCCCTTGCGCGCATGGTCGCTCGCCATCCTCGGCGCGCTCGAGCCGGTGCTGAGCCCGCAGCAATTCGAAACCGGCGTCACCGCTGTCGCCGATTTCAAAGACTATCTGAACAAGATCATCGCCAGCCGTGTGCGCAGCGGGCAAAGCGACCCGGCCGAAATTCTCTCCAAGCTGATCGGCGCCAGCGAGTTTGCCGCCTCCGCCAACGAAGGCGAACGGCTCTCCAAGCTCGAGCTGATCCACAATTGCATTTTCCTTCTCAATGCCGGTCACGAGACGACCACCAATCTCATCGGCAACGCCGTCGATCTCCTGATCCGCCATCCCGATGCGATGCGCGACCTGCGCGCTCATCCGGAGGCGCTGGAGAGTGCGGTCGAAGAATTCCTGCGGATGGAAAGCTCCAATCAGCTCGGCAATCGCCGGGCCGTCAGCGACACAATGCTCGGCGGAGTTGAGATGGCGGCCGGAAGCTATGTCCATATCTGCATCGGCGCCGCCAATCGCGATCCCGAGCAATTCCCCGATCCGGATCGGCTCGACATCCGCCGCGAGCCGAACCGGCATCTAGCCTTCGCGACCGGCATTCACGCCTGCGCCGGCATGTCGCTCGCGCGCATGGAGGCGCAGGTCGCGATCGGCCGATTGCTGCGGCGCTTTGCACGGATCGAGCCGGCCGGCGTGCCGATCCGCGGCCGCCGCGCCCGCTTCCGCGGCTTTACGTCCTATCCGGTGCGGCTAGAGCGCAGCCCGATTTAATTGAATCGGGCTGCGCTCTCGCGATTCTCGCGCGGTCGCATGTCGTTGTCGGAAAACCGGTGTCCACTTTTCCGGGACATGCTCTAAGCGCGTGAGGGAAGTGCCAGCGCGCACAACTCCGCAGCACGAAGGCGGCGCGCCTTGCGCCAGCGGAGGTAGCGCAGCGTCATGCGCTCGGCGGCGGTCTTGCACGACGAGGCAAAACCAAAAAGCATCAGCGCCGCCCACAGCATCCAGGTCGCGACATCAAACGCGCCGACCGCGAGCATGATGGCACCGCGGCCGAGCAGCTTGATGATCGCGCGGGTCTTTCCCCCTTTCGCGGCCGAGAGCCGCGCCAGGCGCGAGACGTCGCGCGGCTCTTCGGCGATCTTAAGGCTGTCGAGCGCGGCTTGCGTGCCGGCCTTGGTCTCGATCCGCCCAACATCGCCGACCAGGTCGACCAAGCCGCCGGCCTTCTCAACCTTGACCGCGTCGCGCGCGACGCGCACTGCCAGAATCGGGTTGAGCCGCCCGGTGCGGCGGGCGACCTTCGCCAGCGTCAAGCCGATCCGTTCCGGCGCGCCAAGGCCGACCGACGCATAGGTGCCGGCCGTGACCGCAATGCCGACGCCGGCGAGACCGAGAATCCACGGATCGGCCGGCTGGCCGAGCAAATAGTGGGTCCCCTCGCGCGCGGCGTCGCGGATATCGCCGAAGACGAATAGATCACCAACGGCCGTGCCGGCGAGGCTCGCCAGGTCGGTGGGCTCGCCGCTCCAAAAGCCCTTCACGAAACGCCCGGCGGTGTGGGTCGTCGAACCGGCATCCGTCTGCGCCTGCTTCACCTTGCCAACGAGCGCAGGATCAACGGCAATGTCGCGCTCAGCCGAAAGATCCACAAAGCTTTGCGCGAGGTCGAGATCACCGGCAGAGAGCGCCGAACCGATTTCGCGCTCGGCAACGGCGCGGGTAAAGACGTCGTCGAGCGCCCGATCGCTGATCTCGACCGGATCGTCGGCGGCGGCCAATCGTTGCGCTTGGTCGAGGGCATTGCGGCCGACACCAATCGCGGCACAGCCCAAGACCAAAGCCCAAAAAAGCGCAAAAGCCGGCTGGCGCATTTGCCGGCCGATCAGCTTCAGCCCACGGACTGCCAAATTGCCCTTTCGCATGCCGAATTCCTATGCCGCCCGTTTGCGGCTTTTTGAGAATGGATTGTCTCATTTGAGCATGATCTTTTCCGAAAACCGGCGTCCACTTTTCGGGATCATGTTCTTTCGAGTATGATCTTTTCCGAAAACCGGCGTCCACTTTTCGGGATCATGTTCTTTTGAGCATGATCTTTTCCGAAAGCCGGCGTCCGCCCGGATCAAATCCGGGGCAGTCTTTATCAAGAGAGCCGCTAGGAATCCGCCCATCCCGCCGCTATGGTGCCGCCCGATTAACACGGATATGGGCATGGCCGACACGATCGTTCCGCATTTCCACAACGACCTGGGCGTTCCGGTAATCGAAATCGGCGCCAAAGAATTCATGTGCGTCGGCGCGCTGCCGCCATTCGATCACCCGCACGTTTATTGCGACATGGGCGGCGACAACGAATTCGTCTGTCCGTATTGCTCGACCCTTTACCGCTACGATCCCTCGCTGGCGCCGAACGCGGCGCGGCCGGCGGAATGCGCGTTGCACGACGCGGCCGCCTGATCTTTCGCGAGGAGGCCTGCCCTGACCTCCCCGCGCACCATCATTGTCGCGGGGGCCGGAATCGGCGGATTGACGGCCGCGCTGGCACTAGCCGGCAACGGCTTCCGGGTTGTGGTGCTGGAGCAGGCCGAGCGGCTCGAGGAAACCGGCGCAGGCATTCAGCTTTCGCCCAACGCTTCCCGAATTCTGATCGATCTCGGCCTCGCGGACCGGCTGCGTCCGATGGCGACGGCGCCGACCGCGGTCCGCGTGCTCAGCGCCGCCAGCGGCCGCGAGATTGTACGCATGCCGCTTGCCGACGCCGATGAGCGTTATGGCGCTCCCTATTGGGCGATCCACCGCGGCGATTTGCAGGAGGCGCTCGCGGCTGCCGCGTCGCAGCAACAAGGCGTCACCATAAAGCTCGGCGTGCGGGCGGAAGATTTCATCGCCCACCGCAACGGCATAACCGTCATGGCGCAGGGCAGCGCCGGCACGACGGACGAGCGGGGCGCCGCGCTTCTGGCCGCCGACGGCTTGTGGTCACGGGCGCGCGCAAGGCTGGGTCATGCCAGCTCCCCGCGTTTCTCCGGACGCGTCGCCTGGCGCGGTGCTCGTTCCGGCACGGCAGGTCCCGCCCGAATTCCGCGAGCCGCTGATCCACCTTTGGCTCGGTCGCGATGCCCATTTTGTCCATTACCCGGTCAAGGCCGGCAGCGTCATCAATCTCGTCGTCATCACCAGCGACCGTTGGAACGAGCCGGGTTGGAGCGAGCCCGCAAGCCGTGCGGAGCTGGTGCCGCGGCTGGCGGCCGAGGCGTGGGCGCCGTCGGCGCGCGCCCTCGTCGGCCTGCCCGAGGCCTGGCTGAAATGGGCCTCTATGAACGCCGTCCATCCGGCGCTGGTCGAAGGGGCCGGTGGCGCTGCTGGGCGACGCGGCACACCCCATGTTCCCCTTCCTGGCGCAAGGCGCCGGTATGGCGATCGAGGATGCGGCCGTGGCGGCGCAATGCCTGGCGCGAATTCCGGACGATCCTACCGGCGCCCTGCGAACTTATGCGGCAATGCGCCGGGCGCGCACACGAAAAGTGCAGCGGATGGCCGCGCGCAACGGGACGATCTACCACTTTGCCGGCCCTTGGGGCTTCCTGCGCGATCGCGTCATGCGGGCGATGGGCGGACCGCGGCTGCTGCAGCACTACGATTGGATCTACGATTGGCGGCCGCCCGCCGGCTAAGGCGCAGCCGGAACATTTGATCCACCGAAGGGTTCCCCTTGCAGCCTCCCTCATGAACGGGGGGAATTGCTGGAAAGGAGTGCCCTTCCATGTGTGACTACAGCTTGCATCTTGTCGCTTCCCGCCCTGCGGCGGTCGGAGACAAGCTCGTCAGCACCGATTTCGCCCGATCGATCACCCGCGGATTTGCCGCCGTCGGCGATCCCGACACGGCCGTATGCCTGCTTCCCGGCACCGAGCTGGCATTTGAAGACAATGTTACCTACGACCGCGCGTTCAGTCTGTTCGGCAAGGCGCGCGTTGGGCACAAGGTCGCCCGCTTCCGCCAGATCAACATGGAAGACCCGAACGTGCATCACGACGCGCTCGAGTTTCCCGGCGGACAGATCGTCCTGCTGACGCGGCTGACACCCGGTCAATGCGCCACCGTGCTGCAGATGCCGGCCACCGGCCATGCGCACGATCATCTGATTTCGGAAGCGACCGGGCAGCCGGATGCCGAACTGATCGACGGATAGAGCGCAATCGCTTCAGATTGAATTGATTGGCGCTCTAACATTTCGGTGGAGCATGATCTTTTCGGAAAACCGGATTCCACTTTTCCGGATCATGCTCTAAGCGGGGCGAATTTCGTGAAAGC
>CAWHPH010000017.1:0-36708 GCA_963831135.1 uncultured Alphaproteobacteria bacterium | reverse complement strand
TCGTCCTTCGGAAGCTGCGTTCCGCCGGCATACCAATCGGCTCGAGAAGCCCACTGAACGTGTCGCTCCGGCTTGACCCCAAGGTCATCATCAAACGTCCCCGCCTGGGACGATGGCCTCGCGACCACTGCGTGTGAGGTGCGGCAGCGGCGAGCCGCACCTTCGGCAAAAGGATGTGGCAAAGCTTCGCGCGGTGGGAAGATCGTAGCGGACCACCAATTCCCCTCCCCGCAGCCAGCGAAGGGCGGCGGCTTTGACCACCGCGTTGCCGGTGTGAGCCGTTCCCGTCGCCTTTCGACAACGCGAACAGTGACAATGGACAAAGCGGTCGAACGGCAAATCCACTGCAAAAGTGACACTGCCGCAGAGGCGGCTGTTGTGCGCAGTCATGCTCAATTCCGCTTTATCTCCCTGCAACGTGGGGTCCGCTCGACGCTGGCGACGCCGGTCCCGATCTGACAGGCGACGCCGGAATTGCCGCCGACGGCCGCAATAGCCGCAGGGGGAATTCTAGCGCCAGATATTGCTGGTGGTAATCCTCGGCAAAGTAGAATGGCGGCGCCTCGCGGATTTCCGTCGTGATCGGCCCCAAGCCTTCAGCCGCCAGCGCCTTGGCATAGCTCGCGCGCGAGGCCTCGGCGGCGGCGCGTTGCGCCGGCGAGAACACGTAAATGCCGGAGCGGTATTGCGTACCGACGTCATTGCCCTGACGCATGCCCTGCGTCGGGTCATGATCTTCCAGAACGCTTTCAACAGCCGCTCGTAGGAAATTTTTTTCGGGTCATAGACGACCAGCACCACCTCGTTGTGGCCGGTGCGCCCACTGCACACTTCCTCGTAAGTCGGGTTTGGCGTGAACCCACCGGCGTAACCGGCAGCGGTGACATAGACGCCGTCGCCGACTCCCAGAATTTGCGCTCTGCGCCCCAGAAGCAGCCAAGCCCGAACATCGCCAGCGCCAGCCCTTCGGGATAAGGGCCCTTGAGCGAGATGGCCGTTGACGAAATGCTCGCGGGCGGTGGGAATGGGCGACGGGCGGCCCGGCAACGCATCCGCGGCGGCGGCCGGCATTTCGAGTTTTTTTCCGAAGGCGAACATCGGCGTCTCCCTTGCGTGGGCCTAGCAAATATAGTCGCCGCGACGCCGCAGCGCAGCCCGTTCGCGATCACGTTTTCGCCGCGCCCGCCCGATCGCGATCGATGCTGTGACCAAACGTGCCATTTCGCTGCCGGCGACTTCCACCCGACGCTGTTGCCGCTTATTGTGCCGCTCGCGCGCCGCGTGAGGCGGAATGGAATGCTGAGGAGACGATGAAGATGTCCCGGATGTTTGCGCTTGCCTGCGCACTGGCCGTCTTTGCTTTGGCGGCCGGCACTTCCAGTGCCGCCCTTGCCCAGCAGGCTGCCACACCCCCTTACGGACCTCCGATCACGCTCGATGACGCCAAGCGCGCAATGGCCGCAGCCGGCCTCGAAGCGGCGAAGAATTCGTGGCAGGTCGCCATCACCATCCTCGACAGCGGCGGCAATCTGGTGATGTTCCACAAGGCCGACAACACCCAGCTCGCTTCCATCGGCGCGTCGGAGGGCAAAGCGCGCACCGCGCTCACCTTCAAGCGGCCGAGCAAGGCGCTCGATGACGCGATCGCCGCCGGCGGTGCCGGCTTGCGCCTGCTGGCGGTCAAGGACATTACGCCGCTGGAAGGCGGAATACCCATCTTGATCGACGGCAAAATCATCGGCGCGATCGGGGTCTCGGGCGCGCTGTCTTCGCAGGACGCGCAGGTCGCCAAGGCCGGAGCCGACGCGCTGGCGAAATAGCCTGCCGTCCCGGCGACCGGCCGCAGCACCGTCGTCTGATCTGAAACCGCGGGAAGCGACCGTGCTGGCGGCCGTCCTTTCTGGAGCACAATTTGGCGCGGCAAGCCCCATCAAAAGATCAAAGCCGCGGGGCGTAAAGGATTGACCGCGCCGCAATTCCTCCCCACCTCTAGGGAGGCATGAGCGGGCAACGTCAACTGCATCTCGGCGCTTTCATGCGCCCGACCACCATCCACACCGGCGCCTGGCGCTATCCCGGCGCCTTTCCCGACGCCAACTTCAATTTCGGCCATCTCAAGCGCTTCGCGCAGACGCTGGAGCGAGCCAAATTCGACGCGTTTTTCATGGCCGATCATCTGGCCGTGCTGAACATGCCGCTCGACGCGCTCAAGCACAGCCACACGGTCACCTCGTTCGAGCCGTTCACGCTTCTTTCGGCGCTCGCCGTGGTGACCGAGCATCTGGGGCTGATCGCCACCGGCTCGACCACGTTCGATGCGCCCTATCATGTCGCCCGCCGCTTTGCTTCGCTCGATCATCTGAGCGGCGGCCGCGCCGGCTGGAATATCGTGACCACCTCCAATCCCGATGCCGCGCTGAATTTCGGCATGGACGATCACATGGAGCACGACGCGCGCTACCGGCGCGCGCGCGAGTTCTACGACGTGGTGACCGGCCTGTGGGATTCCTGGACCGATGACGCTTTCATCCGCGACGCCGAAAGCGGGCTCTTTTTCGATCCCGACAAGCTTCATGTCCTCAATCACAAGGGGCGGTATTTATCGGTGCGCGGGCCGCTCAACATCGCGCGGCCGGTGCAGGGCTGGCCGCTGATCGTGCAGGCGGGCGCCTCCAGATTCCGGCCGTCAGCTTGCGGCCGAAACCGCCGAAGCGGTCTTTACCCCGCCGAGCAACATCGCGGCCGGGCGCGAATTCTACGCCGATGTGAAGAGCCGCATGGAGAAAGCGGGACGCGCGCGCGAGCATATGAAGATCATGCCGGCCTGCTTCGTCGTGGTCGGCGACACCGCCGAGGAAGCGCGCGCCAAGCGCGCGAAGCTCGACAGCCTGGTCTATTACGACAACGCCATCGCTTCGCTGTCGATTGCGCTCGGCCACGACGCGTCGCGGTTCGATCCGGACAAGCCGTTACCCGCCGATATCCCCGAAAGCAACGCCAGCAGAAGCGCCCGGCAGCGGGTCATCGAAATGGCGGAGCGGGAAAAGCTGACGGTGCGGCAGCTCGCGCAAAGGCTCGGCGGCTATTCGGGGCTAGCCATGGTCGGCACCGCGCAATCCATTGCCGACGAGATGGAGGAATGGCTCTACACCGGGGCCAGCGACGGCTTCACCATCATGTTCCCGTATCTGCCCGGCGGCCTCGACGATTTCGCCGACCGCGTGGTGCCGGAACTGCAACGCCGCGGTCTGTTCCGGCGCGAATACGATGGAAAAACGTTGCGCGAGAAATCTCGGATTGCCCCGGCCCACAAACCGCTTTTTCGAAGCGCGCAAGGCCGCCGAATAAATAGAGCGTGCGAGATCGCCGCGCGGCTTTCGCGGAAGCCGGCTGAGATGTAGCCGCGCCAGTTTCTATCGAACACGATCTTCAACCCGGATGGTCCGGGATTGCATCTAGAAATGATAGTTGATGCCGGCACGAATGATGTTGGTGCTGGCGCTGCCGCTGACCGCAGTGACGGTGGGAATGACGGGCGTGGTCGATGGGGTGCCCATATAAAGATATTCAAGCTTTGCGCTCCAGCAGCCCCAGAACGCAACCTCGGCTCCGGCGCCCGCCGTCCACGTCCAGAAGGTCGCGGAGTTGGAGAATGTCCCCACCGAGGACACCGTGCCGTTCAAGCTGCCGTCGCCGTAAACGGCACCGCCGGTAGCGTAGAGCAAGATGCGATCGATAGCATAGCCGAGGCGGCCGCGGACGGTGCCGAACCACGGCGTCTTGGCCGTCGCACTGATGGTGGGACCGGCAGTCGCGCTGAGCGGCCCGTTTGCGGTTGAGCCTTGGAAGTCGGCTTCGGCGCCGAAGACAACGGGCCCCGTTTGCCAATTGTAGCCGGCCTGCGCGCCGCCGAGAAAACCATTGTCCTTCGCGGTGAACGGATCCGGTCCAGAAGCGGTGGTGAACGTGCCTGAAGCGTTGCTCCAACCGTAGCCGGCGTTGCCGCCGATGTAGAAGCCGGTCCAGGAAAATACCTGCACGGCCGGCACGTAGGTTGGCGGCGGGACCGGAGGCGGCACATCGGCCGCCACGGCGATCCCAATACCGCTCGCGGCTAGCATTGCGCTACAGCCGAGCACCCAAAAAAAACGAGGCATCATCGCCCCCAAGATTGGTTTCGATCCTCCTTTCGTTATGAAACCGGTAGGGTTAATCGCGGGTTAAGAGTGCGGCCGTTTGCGAGGCCATGAGCCGCGCAAACGGTCCTCTCGACAAACAGCTAGAGCGCAATCGCTTCAGATTGAATCGATGGCGCTCTGACATTTTGGTGGAGCATGATCTTTTCGGAAAACCGGATTCCACTTTTCCGGATCATGCTCTAATGTTGCTTGAGCGACTCTCGTACGCCTTGCTCGTTGCCTGCGGCGTCCTGCCTGGCGACGGCGCGCCGAAAGCCCTCGCGCTCTTTCAGCGATTGCCAATAGGCGACGACGGCCGGCGAGAATTTCCGATCCAAGCCTACGAACTCGGCGAGCATCAGAGCGAAGGCCACCGATATGTCGGCGACCGTAAACCGCCCGGCGCAAAGCGTCGGCTGCTTGGAGACGACGGCATCGACGCCGCGCAGGCGCGACAGAAACCAGCGCGAGTAATCCGCCGCGACCTGCTCCGAGCGGCGCTCGGGCGGCTCGAACCTCGAATAGCGCAGCACGATCGTTTGCGGGAAAGTCAGCGTCGCCTCGCCGAAAAACAGCCAATTCAGATACAGGCCGTAATCGGGCTCGGACGGATCCACCGCCAGCGGCGTCGGGCCATAGCGGGTCACGAGATACTGGCAGATTGCCGCCAACTCCGTCATCCGCATCGCGCCGTCAAAGAAAGCCGGCACGGTGCCAAGCGGATTGACGCCGAGATAATCGGGCACAAGCTCGCGCGGCGGAAATGGCAGCATCTTCAGTTCATACGACAGCCCCATCTCCTCGAGCGTCCAAAGCGGCCGGAAAGAGCGCGCATTGTGACAATGGTAAAGTGTGAGCATGCCGTCCCCTCCGTCGACCGTTTGTCCGGTTTCTGCCGCGCCGGGATCATAGGGTCAAATAGGCGCGCTGAATGTCGCTATTCTGCGCAAGTTGCGTCATGGTCCCCTCCCAGCAGATCTGGCCCTTTTCCAGCATGTAGGCGCGATCCGAAACGAGCTGCGCGAAACCGACATTCTGCTCGGACAAAAGAATCGAGAGGCCGCGCTTCTTCAGCTCGATGATCGTGTCGGCGATCGCTTCCACAATGAGCGGGGCGATCCCCTCCGATGGCTCGTCCAATAACACGACGAGTGGATTTCCCATGAGCGTGCGCGCGATAGTGAGCATCTGTTGCTCGCCGCCGCTCATGCGTCCGCCCGGACGCTGGCGAAGCTCGGCGAGATTGGGAAAGAGCTTAAAGAGAGCCTCGGACGTCCATGCCGGCGCCTCGACACCGTCCGCGAAGTGGCGCGGCGGCTGACGGCCGGTGTCGAGATTTTCCTCGACCGTCAGCTCGGAGAAGATGCGGCGATCCTCCGGCACAAATCCGACACCGAGGCGGGCGATCTCGAACGGCCTGAGCCTGGAGACATCGTGCCCGTTGATGCGGACCATTCCGCTGCGTCGCCCGATCAATCCCATGACGGCCTTCATGGTCGTCGATTTCCCGGCGCCATTTCTTCCCATCAAGGCGACCACCTCGCCGCGGCCGATGGTCAGGCTAATGCCGTAGAGCACCTGCGCCGCGCCGTACCAGGCGTTGAGGTTTTCGGCCGCGAGCGCCGGCGCCGGGTTCACGGGGCAGCTCCCGCACGCTCGAACGTTCGGCCGCTGCCGAAATAGACTTCGCGCACCAGCGGATCCGCGCGGATCGTCTTGGCATCGCCGTCGGCGATCAGCCGGCCGCGCGCCATCACCAGGATACGGTCGGCAAATGCAAACACGACATCCATCGAATGCTCGGTAAACAGCACCGAAACGCCGCGCTCGACGACAAGCTTTTTCACCAGGGCGATCAGCTCGTTGCGCTCGCGCGGCGCCATGCCGGCGGTCGGTTCGTCCATGAGCAGAAGGCGCGGCTCGCTGGCGAGCGCGATGGCGAGCTCGAGCCGCTTGACGTCGCCATAGGCAAGCTCGCGGCACGGCCGATCGGCGGCATCCTTCATCCCGACCTGGGCCAAAAGCTCAAGCGCGCGGCCGCGGTGATGCGACGCCGCCGGCCGCCACAACCGATAGGTTTCGCGCGCGTGCACGATGAGCGCCATTTGCACGTTCTCGACAACGGTCATCGAGCCGAATGTGGCGGCGATCTGAAACGTGCGGGCGACGCCGCGGCGGCAGATTTCGCGCGGCGGCAGGCCGGCGATATCGCGATCGTCGAAGCGGATCGTTCCGCTGTCGGGGGCCAACTGGCCATTGATCGTGTTGAAGCAGGTCGACTTGCCGGCGCCGTTGGGACCGATCAGTGCCAAAAACTCGCCGTTGCCGACCGTAAAGCTCACATCGTCGACGGCGCGAACGGCGCGGAAGCTTTTGCACAAGAAGGCGACCGCAAGCTCGCTCATGCCGATCGCCACCGTGCGGCGAGCTCGAGCCAAGCGCCGACGAGCCCGGAGGGAAATGCCAGCACCAAGATCAGAATGATGCCGCCCAACAGCGCATGCCAATATTCGGTCTGCTGCATGACAAAGTCCTGCAGCACGGCAAAAATCGAGGCGCCCACAATCGGGCCCGCCAGGGTCTGAATGCCGCCGAGCAACACCATGACGAGACCGTCGATCGAGCGGCCGATGCTGATCGTTTCCGGCGAGATCGAGCCCTTGGCAAAGGCGAAGATACCGCCGGCGACACCGCAAACCGTGCCGGCAATGGCGAAGGCAAGCCAGTGCACCCGCTTGACGTTGATGCCGATCGCCTCGGCGCGCAACGGCGAGTCGCGCCCGGCGCGCATCGCATAGCCGAACGGCGCGAACAAAATGCGCCGCAGCAGCAATACGCCGATGACGACAAACACCAGCGTGAGAACAAAGAACACGGAGAGCCGGTCGAATGGCGCGCTCGGCCAGATACCGAGCACGCCGTTCGAGCCGCCGGTGAAGTCCTGCCATTGGAAAACGATCGACCAGACGATCTGGGCAGAGGCGAGCGTCAGCATGGCGAGATAAACGCCCGAAAGCCGCACGGCGAACCAGCCGAACAGCAAGGCGCCGAAGGCTGCGGCGACGGGCGCCAGCGCCAGCCCCACGCCCATCGGCGCCGCCAGCCATTTCACGGCCAGCGCCGCGCCATAGGCACCAAGGCCGAAATAGGCGGCGTGGCCGAACGAATGCATGCCGCCCGGACCCATGATGAAATGCAGGCTGGTGGCGAACAAAATCGCAATCAGCACATCGACACCCAGCACCAGCACGTAAGGCTGCGAGCGCGCGAGCAGCGGCAAGAACAGCAGCACGAGCAGCACTACAACGCTCACGACGACAAGCGCGCGCGAAGCCGGTCGGATCGGCGCTTCAATCGCACCACTGCCGCGCGCGGCGATTTGCGGACGCCCGAACAAGCCCTGGGGTCGGGCGATCAACACGACCGCCATGACCAGGAACTCGGCCACCAGCGTCAGCTTGGAAAAATTCAGCGAAAATCCGGCAAAGGTGACAAGCCCGATGCCGATGCACAGCGCCTTGACCTCGGCAACGAGCACGGCGGCGACATAGGAGCCGACGATAGAGCCCATGCCACCAATAACCACGACGACGAAAGCATCGGTGATCACCGTCAGATCCATGCCAAGATTGGCGGGCTCGCGGGCGAGCTGCAGCGCACCGCCGAGACCGGCAAGCAATGAGCCGAGCGCAAACACCGCCGTGAACAGCACGGACTGATTAACTCCGAGCGCACCAAGCATCTCGCGATCCTCGGTGGCGGCGCGGACCAGACGTCCGAAGCGCGTGCGCGCGAAAACGGCGTGCAGCACGCCGAGCACCAGGGGAGCGATGACAATCAGGAAGGCGTCGTAGCTCGGCATTTGCCGGCCGAGAATTTGGATGGCGCCGCGCAAGCCCGGCGCGCGCGGCCCGAGCAGATCTTCCGGTCCCCACAGCCACAACGCGGCGTCATTGATGACCAGAAGCAGCGCGAAGGTGGCGAGCAGCTGGAACAATTCGGGCGCGGAATAGATCCGCCGCAGCAGGAGTATTTCGATGAGCGCGCCGATGATGCCGACGACGATCGCGCTCGCGACGATCCCGCCCCAGAAGCCGAGCGCACCGCCGATCGCCGTCACCAGCGTGACGGCGATATAAGTCCCCAGCATGTAAAGCGAGCCATGCGCGATGTTGATGATGCGCGTGACGCCGAAGATCAGGGAAAGCCCGGCCGCGACGAAGAACAGACCGGATGCCGAAGCCAGGCCGTCGAGCGCCTGAAACGCTAGGCCTTCCCAGTTCATCGCGCCTCCGGCGGGCTAGAGCGCGACGGCCTCGATTGAATCGCCATCGCGCCCGCCGTTTTTTTGATTGAGCATGATCTTTTCGGAAAACCGGTATCCACTTTTCCGGATCATGCTCTAATCCGCCGAAGCCGGCCGCAGCTTCTTCACCTCGGCATCAGATGGCAACACGCTTGCGCCATCAACATACTTGAAATCCACCATGGTGCCGCGGCCGTCCTTGAGCGCGAGCTTGCCGACAAAAGCGCCGAGCGTCGCCTGATGATCGCTGGCGCGGAACGTGAACGGGCCGAACGGGCCATCGACCTTGAGGCCGGCGAAAGCTTCGATGAGTTTATCGGTGTCGGTCGATCCGGCTTTGGCGATGCCCGCGGCGAGCGACTTGATCGTCAAATAGCCGACGATCGAGCCGACGCGCGGATAATCGTTGTAGCGTTTCTGATAAGCGGCAACGAAGGCTTTGTTCTCCGGCGTATTAACCTCATTCCAGGGATAGCCGGTGACGATCCAGCCGGCCGGCGCTTCGTCCTTGAGCGGATCGAGATATTCCGGCTCGCCGCCGAGCAGATCGACCACGACGCGATCCTTGAATGTGCCGCGGGTGCCTCCCTCGCGCACGAATTTGGTCAGATCGCCGCCAAACAAGGCGCTGAAGATCGCATCGGGCTTGGCGTCGTCGATGGCCTGCGCCACCGCGCCAGCGTCAATCTTGCCGAGCGGCGAAGCCTGTTCGGTGACGAATTCCACGTCCGGCTGCTTGGCCTTCATCATTTCTTTGAAGGCTGAGGCGGCGGACTGCCCATATTCGAAATTCGGATAAACCAGCGCCCAGCGCTTTTTCTTTGCCGCAAGCGCGTCCGGCAAGAGCATCGCCACCTGCATGTAGGTCGAAGGCCGCAGGCGGAAGGTATAGCGGTTGCCGTTCGCCCAGGTGATTTTGTCGGTCAGCGGCTCGGCGGCGAGGAAGAAGACCTTTTTCTTGCCGGCGAATTCCGTCACCGCAAGTCCGACATTGGAGAGAAAGGTGCCGGTGAGAATGTTCAGGTCGCCGCCGGTCGTCAGTTCCTCGGCAACGCGCACCGCGTCGCCCGGATTGGCGCCGTCGTCGCGCGAGACGATTTCAAGCTTTTTGCCCAACACGCCGCCGGCGGCGTTGATCTCGTCGACCGCCATTTCCCAGCCCTTCTTATAAGGGTCGAGAAAGGCCGGCTGGCTCTTATAACTATTGAGCTCGCCGATCTTGATCGTCTGTTGCGCAGATGCCGGTACTGCCGCCGCTGACAAGGCAAGCGCAGCAGCGAGAATGACGGGAGCGTAAGCGCGCATAAAACTCTCTCCTATCCGCAGTTTTCCGCGACTTTCGTCCATATCACGCCGCGCCCGCTCCTGCAGCAACGATTGCCTGCATCTTCGCCGCATCAAGCAATTTTCCGTGGCTGATCACATGGGCCGGAAGGCCGTGATAACGGAGCGCCTCGACCTCGTCGGGCTGATCCAGGACCACCAAGTTTGCCGGAGCGCCAACGGACAAGCCAAATCCGTCAAGATTGATCGCTTTGGCGGCATCGAGCGTGATCATGTCGTAGAGCTTGGCGACCTCCCGCCGCGTCATCATCCAGAGGAGATGTGCGGCGAGGAAGGCCACTTCCAGCATGTTGTTGCGGCCAAAGGCATAATAGGCATCGGATATATCGTCCTGGCCGAGGCAAACGCGGACGCCCTCGGCAAGCAGTTCCTTGACCCGCGCGTGCAACGGACCGGTATGCGGATCGGTCACCACCGCGACGCCGGCGATACGCAGAATGCGGGCGAGGCGCTGCACATAGGGCAGCGGGTAAAGGCTCATGGCGCGGCAATGATGCGCGAGCGCCCGGCCGTGCCAGCCGCGCTCGATGGTCTCGACAGCCATCATCTCCAGCGTGCGCAAATCCGGATCGCCGGCGTCGTCGAGCAGCATCGAGACGTCCTTGTTGAATTCCTGCGCCAAATCGAAGCAGGTCCGTATGTGGGCGGCCGCATCGCTGCTGGTGAATTCAATCCAGGGAATGCCGCCGACGACATCGGCCCCGAGCATCATGGCCTGATGCATCAATTCCGCGGCGCCCGGCTCACGCACAATGCCGTCCTGCGCAAAGGCAACGACCTGCAGATCGACGATGCCGCGGAATTCGTCGCGCACGCGGAGAAGCGCTTTGACGCCTTCGAGCCGCGCCTTGCCATCCACGTCGGCGAAAGCGCGGATGTGAAGGTTGCCGTGCAAAGCCGCCAGCGCGACGGCGCGGCGGGCGTTTTCCACGATCCACGACTCGGCGTATTTTTCTTTGATCTTGCTGGCGAGCTCGATGCCGGAGAGCGCCTTGCCCATGCCCTCGCCCTGATAAGCTTTGAGCGCTTCCTCCTCCATCATCGGCAAAGTCCACACCTTGCACAGATGCAGATGCGGATTGACGTACGACTCCGTCACCAGATTGCCGCCGGCGTCGATTTCCGTCGCGCCTTTTCCATCGATCTGCGGCGCAATCGCAGCGATACGTCCGTCCTTGATGCCGATCTCGGCGTGCTGAAGGGCGGAGCCCCGCAGGCGGGCACGACGGATGGCGATGTCAAACGCTTGAGCCATTAACTCGTCCGGACGCGGCAGGAATCTTTAACGCGGGCACATGAAATACAAGGATAGATGCGTGCGCCGCACGCTGCAAATTCCGCGCCGCTGGAAATTGCGAACACCTGCTACCGCAATGGCCAGGGCTGGACTCAAATTGGACTTTCGCGGTATCCGCCTCTGACAGCTCTATCTGATCAGCAATTTCTCAAAATCGAGGATCGTCATGGAACGTCGGATGTCGAGTATGACTTAAATGGAGATCGCCAAGATCATCGGCGAGCGAAAGCCGGTCATACTTCCGACCGGGGCCACCGAAGCGCACGGTCCGCACATGCCGACCGACACCGATACGCATCAAGCCGAGCATATCGCGCTCAAACTGGCCGAGCGGATCGACGCGGTCGTGGCGCCGCCCGTGGCCTACGGTATCTCCAAGACGTTCGAGTTCTTTCCCGGCACGATTTCGCTGTCGATTCCGACCTATCAAACAATGGTGTTCGAGATCGGCGCGGCGCTGATAAAGCAGGGATTTCATCATCTGATCATTCTGAACGGCAACCGTCCCAGCGGCACCGCCAACGACCAGGTCGCCCGGCATCTGGTCGACGAATTGGACAAGGATTTCGATTTCATCGTTTCGGCTGTCAGCTATTGGGAACCCGCTGCGGCCCGGATTCACGCCATGCGCAAATCGGTGCCGGGCGGCATGGGCCATGGCTGCGAATTAGAGACTGCTTTTCAGCTCGCGACACGTCCGGAACTGGTGAAGATGGGAGAGCTTGCCGGCGCGAAATATGGGCCGGTCGGCTGGGACCTGGTCGCCCCGAGCAATCCCACGCGCACTTATATGCGGCGACCGCGCCCGGCGGCCGGTCATGCCGCCATTTTCGGCGATCCGACCAAAGCTACCGCCGAAGCCGGCGATGCCTTTATCGATGCGGCGGTCGACGGGCTGGTGGAGACTTTCAAGAACCTGCAAGGCTCCTATCAAGAACGGCGTTGAGCGGCAGCGGGTCTGCGTCCGTTGACCGGGTCCGGCCGCCAGCCGAGATCCATCGACGCCAGATGCGCGGCGTGCAGGAGATGCTCGAGCAGCTCGTCGCGCCGGCGCTCGTTCTGCAGCAAAGTCTTGCGTCCGATGAAGCAAAGCGAGGCGATGACGCGGCCGCTCAAGTCGCGGATTGGCGCCGCCATCGAGCCGGTGAATGGCTGAACGTCGGCGATCGTGACGGAATAGCCGCGTTGCCGGATCTCTTCCAGATCCTTACGCAACAGATCGGGATCGGTGATGGTCAGCTCGGTCAGCTTTTCGAGCGGGCGCCGCAGATATTGCTCGATGAAATCCGGTGTTTCAAACGCAAGCAGAACGCGGCCCTTTGAGCCGCAATGCAGCGGGAAGTGGTAACCATATTGCGCCTTGGCAATCTCGGTTGCATAGGGCTGCGCCGAGTAGATGGCCACCGCCTGATCGCGGACGCGCTCCGCCAGTTGCACGGCGATGCCCTCGATCTGCTCCGGCTTCTGCAGATACGGAATCGCCGCCCGCAGCACGCGATGATTGGCCATATAGGTCGCGCCGGCAAACCACAGCGCCGGCCCGATTTCATAACGCTTGGTCTCCGGATCGCGCCGAAGAAAATCGGCCTTGGTGAGCTGGGTGATGATGCGATGGACCGTGGCCCAAGGAAGCCCCATTTCCTGGGTCACGTCGACCACGCGCCCGGGCCGCACCGCCAGATGCTCGATGATCGCCAGCGACCGCGACATGCCCCGCAGGTCTTCCAGACCGTTGCCGTTCTTGCCGGGCTTTCGCGGCTTGCGGCCCGAACGCGCCGTTTTAGCGGCTGCGGGCGGCGGAGATCTCTCAGGCATGCCTCGGTACATGATGAATTTCCCAGCTGGCGTTCGCGCAATCGGCGGGCAGCTCAACCATTCTAACAAACGCCGCGGCGGCGTGTGAGTTGATTGACAGTCCGTCCGTTATGTAGATATCGTATTCGGGTTGCGGATACACGCGTTATTGTGAGGGCCGCCTTTAGAATGAAGCCGCCGCTGTTTCGGTATGAGGCTCCGCGGACCCTCCGGGACGCTGTCGCCGTCCTCTCCAGCGACCCCGATGCAATGGTGCTGGCCGGCGGCCAGAGCCTTGTTCCTGCAATGAATTTCCGGGCCGCCAATCCCTCCCTGCTGGTCGACATCCAGCATGTCGAGGGCCTCAAAGGCATCGCCGTCGACGGAGAGACCATCGTCATCAAGGCGATGACCCGCCATCGCGAGCTCGAGCTGCATGCGGACGTGCGCCGGGCCAATCCGCTGATCGCCGAAACCATGCAGCATGTCGCCCATGTGCCGATCCGCAATCGCGGCACGGTGGTCGGCAGCCTTTGCCACGCCGACCCGTCGGCCGAGATGCCGCTTTTGTTTGTCCTGTTGGACGGCACGCTGGTCGCAGCCGGTCCCGGCGGAACGCGCCAGATCCCGGCTGCGGATTTTTTCCAATCCTTTCTCACCACCGCGCGCCGCCAGGACGAGATCATCGTCGAGGCGCGGCTTCCGGTTTTGCCCGCCGGCGCGGGCTGGGCTTTCGATGAGGTGACGCGACGGCACGGCGACTATGCGCTGGTCGGCATCGGCTGCGTGCTGACGCTCGACGGCAACGGCCGCGCGCAAAATGTACGGCTTGCCGCCTGCGGGATTTCCGATCGCCCGGTGCGCCTGGAGGCCGCCGAAGCCGCGCTCAATGGCAGCCTTTTCACGGCCGCCGATCTCGATGCCGCCGCGCGGGTATCCGCCGACGCCGTGACGCAAACCGACGATATGAATACCTCGATGTCTTATCGGCGGCGGGTTCTGGGCGGATTGATCCGCCGGCTCGTGCCGATCGCGGCAGGCCGTGCACGCGGGGGAAATCGGCAATGAGGCGTTCTGCGATCCGACCGTCGATTCCCGAACGGTCGGAAGATCCGCGCGTCGAAGTCGCGTTGACCGTCAACGGACAGTCCGTGCGGCGCACGGTCAGCGTGCGTTTGCTGCTGAGCGATTTTTTGCGGCATGAGCTTGGGCTTACCGGCACGCATGTCGGCTGCGAACACGGCGTTTGCGGCTGCTGCACGGTGCATATCGACGGCAAGGCCGGCCGCTCCTGCCTCACGCTTGCAGTGCAGGCGAATGGCTGCAACATCCGCACGATCGAGGATGTCGCCGCCGCGGACGGCGCGCTGCATCCGCTCCAGCAGGCGTTCAAGGAATGCCATGCCCTGCAGTGCGGCTTCTGCACGCCCGGCATGGTGATGAACGTGCTCAGCCGGTTCGAAGAACGCGAGCCGCTCGATCTTTCCGAGAGCGGCATTCGCGACATGCTGTCGGGCAATCTTTGCCGCTGCACCGGTTACATCAACATCATCGCCGCAGTACGGCGCGCCGCCGAGCTGCTCGGCCGCGCCTGACGGAAAAGCTTTCCATGTCGACACGCACATTCGGCGCCCGCATTGAAAGGAATATCGATCCGAAACTGCTGCGCGGCGAAGGTGCCTTCGTCGACGACATTCCGCTGACCAACCCGCTTCACGCCGCCTTCCTGCGCAGCCCGATCGCGCGCGCTCGCATCAGGAAGATCGACGTCAGCGCCGCGCGAAATTATCCGGGCGTCGCCGCGGTCTATACCTGCGACGATATCGGCCCGCTCGACATGGCGATGCCGCTTCTCATCCCGCATCCGTCCATGAAGAACCCGAAGACCCAGCGGCCGCTGGCGCGCGGCGACGTCTATTATGTCGGCCAAACCATCGCCATGGTCGTCGCGGTCGACCGCTATACGGCCGAGGATGCGGCCGCCTTGATCGAGGTGGATTACGAGCAGCTTCCGGTCGAGATGGACATGAACCACGCGTTGCAAGACGGCGCGCCGCTCGTTCATGCCGATGTCCCCAACAACCTCGCGGCGCATTTCATCCAGACGTCCGGCGATCCGGATGGAGCCTTTGCGCGCGCCGAACATTTCACCAAGATCGTGGTCCAGGTGGACCGCTCGACGGCGGCGCCGATGGAATGCCGCGCCGTGGCGGCGCGCTTCGATGCGGTGTCCGGCGAGTTGACGGTGTGGGACGGAACGCAGGCGCCGATTTCCGTGCGTGGCGGGCTGGCCTCGATTTTTCAGTTGGACGAAGACAAGGTGCGGGTGATCGCGCCCGATGTCGGCGGCGGCTTCGGCCAGAAGGTGCTGCTGTTCTATCCGGACGAATTGCTCGTTCCCATGGCGGCCATGCAGCTCGGCCGCCCGGTGAAATATATCGAGGACCGGCGCGAGAACTTCATCGGCTCCTCGCAGGAGCGGACGCAAATTCACGCCATCGAGCTTGCGGCGCTCAAGACCGGCGAAGTGATCGGCCTGCGCGACAGCTTCCTGCACGATACCGGCGCGTTCATCCCTTACGGCATCGCGGTGGCGCAGGTCGCTTCCACCTCGATCGCCGGGCCGTATCGCATTCCCAACATCTGGGTGGAGTTCAAGGCTGTCTATACGCCGACCGTGCAGGTCACGCCGTATCGCGGCTGCGGGCGGCCGCAGGCCTGCTTCGCCATCGAGCGAGCGATGGATCAACTCGCCGAAGAACTCAATATCGATCGCTTTGAAATCCGCCGCCGCAATTTCATTTCGGAAAAAGAATTTCCGTACCCGCGCGAAGGGCTGTTGTTCGCCGATGGGCTCAAAGTCACGCTCGACAGCGGCCAATACGGCCGAGCGCTGGGAATGGCGGTCGATGCGCTCGGTGGAGCAAAATTTCGCGCCGAGCAGGAAAAAGCGCGAGCCGAAGGCAGGTATCTGGGCCTCGGGCTCGCCTGTTATGTCGAAGGAACGGGACTGGGCCCGTATGAGGGCGGCCATATCCGCATCCATCCGATCACCGGAAAAGTCTACGTCAACACCGGGCTTTCGACCCAAGGCCAGGGACACGACACCGTGTTTGCGCAGATCGTCGCCGATCAGGTCGGCGTCTCGCCGGCCGATGTCATCGTGGTCGAAGGCGATACCAAGGCCTTCGATTGGGGCGTCGCGACGTTCGCAAGCCGCGCCGCGGTGGTGAGCGGCAACGCCATCCACAAGGCCGCGGTGACGGTGCGCAAGAAAATATTGGAAGCCGCGGCCAACATGCTGGAAGTCGACATCGACAGCGTCGACCTTCATGACTCCGCGGCCTGGATCAAGGGCTCAAACCGCTTCGTGCCGCTCGCGGCGATCGCCACCGCGAGCAATCCGCTCCGCTACGCCTTCAACGAAGCGGCGCAAGCGGCGACGCAGTTCGCGCCCGCGAGCAAACACGACGGTCCGGCGCTCGGCGAGGGCCAGGCGCCGGGCCTCGAAGCGACCGAGTATTACAGTCCGCCGGCATCGACCTGGGCTTACGGCGTGCACGCCGCCATTATCGAAGTCGATCCGCAATTGTGCACGGTCAAGATCCAGAAATACGTGTGCATCCATGATTGCGGCAACATGATCAATCCGATGATCGTGGAAGGTCAGGTGTGCGGCGGCATCGCGCAAGGCATTGGCGGCGCGCTGTACGAGAAGCTTGAATATGAGCCCGACGGCAATCTCGCCAACGCGAGCCTGATGGACTTTTTGGTGCCGTACGCGACGGAAATTCCGCCGGTATCGATCTTGCATCTGGAAACGCCGTCGCCGCTCAATCCTCTCGGCGTCAAGGGTGTCGGCGAAGCAGGCTGCATTGCGGTCGGCGCCGTCGTCGCCTCGGGAGTCGAGGACGCACTTCGGCCGCTCGGGCCGATCAAGATACGCCATGTGCCGCTCACGCCGCGCATGATCAGCGAAGCGCTGGAACAGGCAGGCGTATAGCCGGGCGAGAATGCCCGGAAGCGGAGCTGCGGGCCGGGGACCGCAGTGTGACTTTGTTACCGCCGGCATGGGCCGTCGGTAGAAGCCAGAAGGGAGACGTACGATGTTCAGTAAGTTAGCACTCGTCGCAGGGACAGCCGCCCTGTTGGCGACCGGATCAGCCTGGGCGGACGGATTTACGCTCAAAGCTCCGCCGAAAGCCGCGTTCCTTTATTTCAAAGCCAAGAACGACGGCGGCTGGACGCAGGCCTTTGAAGAAGCGCGCACGAAGATGGAAAAGGCGCTCGGCATGCAAATTCCATACGTGGAAAACATTGCCGAAGACGCCGCGCAGATCGCGCCGCCGGCGGAAAAGTTCATCCAGCGCGGCTACAACATCATCATCGGCACGGCCTTCGGCTATTCCGATACGTTCAAGGAGCTCGCCGCGAAACATCCCGACGTGGCCTTCCTCAATGCCGCCGGCACGACCAACGGCCCGAACCTGCAGTCCTTCTATGGGCGAACCTACGAGAGCCAGTATTTGTGCGGCATGGTTGCCGGCGGCGTCTCAAAGTCCGGCAAGCTTGGTTTCGTCGGCGCCAATCCGTTCGGTATCGTCAACTGGACCGTTAACGCCTACGAACTTGGTGCGCAGAAGTTCAATCCCAAAGCGACCGTGACGGCGGTCTTCACCGGCGCCTGGAACGATCCGATCAAGGAACGGGCGGCCGCCGAAGCGCTCGCCGACGAGGGCATCGACGTCATCGGCCAGCACGTCGATACGCCGACCGTGCAGATCGTGGCCCAGGAACGCCACATATACGGCACCGGCCACCATCGCGACCTGCGCGAATTCGCCCCGAAGGCCACATTGTGTTCTTCGGCCTGGGTCTGGGACAAATATCTGATCGCCGAGATCAAAAAGGTCGAAGCCGGCAACTGGAAGACAAGTCCCTACGGCGACTTCATCTCGATCAAGGACGGCGGCACCGATATTGCCTGCTGCAACGCCGTCGTGCCCAAGGACGTCGTCGACAAGGTGATGGCTGCCCGGCAAGAGATCATCGACGGCAAGCTGCACGTCTATGCGGGTCCTCTGAAGGACCGCGACGGCAAGGAACGTGTCGCCGCCGGACAGGTCATCAGCGACGCCGATCTGTGGAAAATGGATTGGTACGTTCCCGGCGTGATCACACAGAAAAAGTAACTTGAAAATCGGCGTGGCGCCGACCGGGAGGCGCCACGCTCTTCCTCCCTGGAGTTCGGTTATGGTCGCGGCCCTTAAGCTTGTGGGGGTCAGAAAGTCGTTTGACGGATTCGTCGCCCTTGATGGTGCGGAGTTCGAGGCAAAAGCCGGCGAAGTCCACGCGCTCTTGGGCGAGAACGGGGCCGGCAAATCGTCGCTGATGAACGTGGCGGCCGGCCTCTACACGCCGGAGGCCGGGCAGATTTTCGTCAATGGCGAAGAGGTCGTGCTGACCGGCCCGCGCGACGCCACGGCTTGCCGCATCGGCATGGTGCACCAGGAATTCAAGCTGGTCAGGCCGTTCACGGTCGTTGAAAACGTGCTGCTCGCCAATTGGCACGGCCGTTTTGCTCCCGGCGTGCGCGAGAGCGAGCGGCAAATCCGAAAACAGGCTGATGATCTGGGGTTTGACATCGATCCGCGCAGCCGAATTGACGAATTATCCATCGCCGAGCGCCAGCGGGTCGAGATCATCAAGGTGCTGCTGGCCGGGGCGCGAATTTTGATTCTCGATGAGCCGACGGCCGTGCTCACCGACGAAGAAGCTGCGCGTCTGCTGACGACGGTGCGGGCGCTGGCCGCCGGCGGCGCTGCGGTCGTGCTCGTCACGCACAAGCTCGGCGAGGTGACGGCATTCACCGATCGGGTCACGGTGATGCGAAACGGGCGGGCCGTCGCCCTCCTCGATTCCCGCGCCACGAACGCCGCCGAGCTCACCCGCTTGGCGGTCGGCACCGCGGTCGCTTCGCCGCGCCGCGCCTCATCGCCGCCGGGCGATCCGCGGATCACGGTGAAGGGATTGCAGGCGGCGCGCGCCGACGGACACGTGACCGTCAACGAGGCGAGCTTTTACGTTCGCGCCGGCGAAATTTACGGCATCGCCGGCGTCGGCGGCAACGGTCAAACGGAACTGGTGGAAGCACTGACCGGCGTGCGGGCGCCGCTCGCCGGATCGATCGAGATCGAAGGTGCCGGAAACGCAACGGGCGCGTCGCCCGAACGCCTGCGCGATCTCGGCATCGCCTGCATTCCGGCCGACCGTTTCGGCTACGGCCTGGCCGGCGGCCTGTCGGTGGTCGACAATTTTTGTGTCGGCCACATCCACGAGGGCGCCTACGGCTCCTGGATGCGGACCAACGGATCGGCAATGCGCGAGGCGACCGCCGGCGCGGTCGGCGACTTCGACGTCCAGGGCGTTCGCAACTTGCGGCAGCGCGCCGCCCTCCTTTCCGGCGGCAACGCGCAGAAGCTCATCATCGCGCGCGAATTCACCCGCGATCCGAAAGTCATCATCGCGCACAGCCCAAGCCGCGGTCTCGACGTGCGCGCCTGCGCGGCGGTGCATGAGCGTCTGCTCAAAGCCCGCGGCGGCGGAGCGGCCATCGTGCTGATCAGCGATGACCTCGACGAAGTGCTCAATCTCTCCGATCGTATCGGTGTCATGACGCGCGGCCGGATTGCCGCGGAGTTCGAGGCGCCGGCGGACCGGCAGGCGGTCGGCCGGGTCATGGTGCACCATGCTTAACAATACCGTGCCGCTCGCGAGCGCTGCGCAGGCGCCGCCGGTGAAAGGCCCCGGCCACGGGTTGCGGCTCGGGCGGCTCAATCTCGAGCTCCGGCAGCATATGTCGCCGTGGTATCAGGCGCTGATCCTGACCTGCGCGGTCTTGGTCGGACTGGGAATTTCGGCCGCGCTCTTGGTCGCCGCCGGCGTAAAGCCGGCAGCTTTATTTGACGAGTTTGTCGTCGAGACCTTATCCGATACGGAGAGTCTGCACTCGATCCTGTTTCAGGCGGCGCCGCTGATCTTCGTCGGCGTAAGCGCCGCGCTCGCTTTCCGGGTCCGCTTCTGGAATCTCGGCATCGAAGGGCAGATGATCTGGGGCGGCATCGCGGCAACCGCCGTGTCGTTCTACGGCATCGGCCCGCCCGCTGTGCGCCTGCCGCTGATGATGCTGTTCGCGGCGATTGCCGGCATGGCCTGGATCGTCATTCCGCTATGGCTGCGCGTCCGCTGGCGCGTCAATGAGATCATCGTGACGCTGCTGCTCAACTATGTCGCGCTCAATTTTCTGCTTCACCTGCTCTACGGTCCCTGGCTCGATCCGAAGGACGCCTTCCCGCATTCTCCGCAGTTCCGGGCCTTCGAGCGCTTGCCGGAGCTCGGCTTCGGCATCAGCAGCGCGCTGGTGCTGGCGCTGGTTTTCACCGCGCTGAGCGGCTGGCTCGTTCTGTTCACGCGTTTCGGTTTCTACACGAAATTCGTCCACGACAACGACCGCATGGCGCTCGCCGTGGGCGTGCCGATCGGACTCGTGACACTGGTTTCGGCGCTGCTCTCGGGCGCGCTGTCGGCGCTCGCGGGATTTGTCATTGCCGCCGCGCAGGAGGGCCGGCTCACCCAATCCTATTTCGAGGGCTATGGGTTTTCGGGAATTCTGATCGCCTTCCTCGCGCGCAATAACCCGATCGCCGCCATGGTGGTGGCGATCCTGGTGGCGGTGCTGTTCGTCAGCGGCCGCAGCCTGCAGGTCTTCTATCAGATACCGTTCGCCATGGTTCAGCTGATCCAGGCGATCATCGTCATCAGCGTCGCCGCCTCGGAGTTTCTGATGCGGCACCGCGTGCACTGGGTGCGTTAGGCAGAGAGAACGCGCGTGCTGCATTTCATCGTCAATTGGTTGGCTGGTACGCCGAGCTTTGCGGCGCCCTACGCGCTCGCCGCGCTCGGGCTGATCGTCAGCGAACGGGCGGGCGTGCTCTCGCTTGGCGCCGAGGGTTTCATGCTGGTCGGCGCTCTTGCCGGGGTGGCGACCGAGCTCGAGCTCGGCGGCTATCCGTGGATCGCCCTTATGGTCGCGATGCTCGCCGCCGCATTCGTCTCGCTCCTGTTTGCGTTTCTTGTGGTGTTCCTGCGGGTCAATCAAGTGATCGCCGGCCTCGCTGTCGTGTTCTTTTGCCACGGGCTGACGAGCCTCCTGGGCACGCTCGGAGGCTGGACCAATCGCGCCATCACCGGCCTGCACGCGATCGCGATCTGGCCGCTGTCGGAGATTCCGGTCGCGGGTAAAATTCTGTTCACCCAGGATATCGTGGTCTATCTCACCATCCCGATCTTTTTTCTCGTCAACTATGTCTTGACGCGCACGATGCTCGGACTGCGCCTGCGGTCGGTCGGCGAAAGCCCTGCGGCCGCGGACGCCGCCGGCGTCAGCGTGTCGCTCTACCGGCTGGGCGCGGTCATGGCCGGCTCGGCATTGATCGGCCTGGCCGGCGGCTATCTGTCGGTCGTCGACGTGAAGCTGTGGATTCCGGATATCAGCGGCGGACGCGGCTGGATCGCCATCGCGCTCGTCATCTTCGCGCGTTGGCAACCCTGGCGCGCCCTGTTCGGCGCCTTGCTGTTCGGCTGTATCGAAGCGCTCATTCCGCGCATTGCCGCCGCCGGGATTCAGTTGCCGCAATATTTCCTGTTGATGACGCCCTACCTTGCCACCATCGCGGTCATGGTCTGGGCGGCGGTCACGAAGTACGGACGCTCGAACGAACCCGCTGCGTTGGGACAGCCGCACGTTCGCGAAGAGCGGCGCTGACGAAAGGCTTGCTGACGAAAGGCTTGCAGTCGGGCGGCGTTTGCGTCCAATATGCAATATTCGGATATGATATCCGTATAATGGATATAGCACATGGGCCTGAGAATCGCGATCGACACCGGCGGGACCTTTACCGACATCGTCGCCATCGACGAACAGACCGGCGAGATCACCGCAACCAAAACTCCCTCCACGCCCGACGATCCGAGCGTCGGTCTGGTGGAAGGCGTGCGCAAGGTTCTCAAGGCCGCCGGCGGCGAGCCCGCCGACGTGCACATGCTGCTGCACGGCTCGACGGTTGCAACCAACGCGGTGCTCGAGCACAAATTCGACGGCTTGGGGCTCCTGGTCACCAAGGGCTTCCGTCATCTGATCGAGATCGCCCGGCAGTCGGTGCCGGACGGCTACGGCAACTCGTTTTTCTGGGTGAAACCGCGCCGGCTCGTGCCGTTGCATCTGGTGCGCGAAGTGCCCGGCCGGATGCGCTTCGACGGCAGCGAGCTTGAGCCGCTCGACGAAGCCGCCGTCATCACGGCGGTGCAAGAACTGGTCGAGGACGGCGTGCGCTGCATGGCCGTGTGCTTGTTGCACGCCTATGCCAACGACGCGCATGAGAAGCGCGTCGGCGAGCTGATCGCCAAGCATTTCCCGGATGTGTTCGTCTCGCTGTCCTCGGTCGTGCTGCCGGAATATCGCGAATACGAACGTGCGATGACGACGCTGATCGATGTGTTGGTCAAGCCCTATTGCCGCACCTATCTGCAGCGCGCGGCCGACAAGATCAGATCGACGTCCGGCAACATTCCATTCCTGATCATGCAGTCGAACGGCGGCATCGTGAAACATTCGACCGCCGGCGAGCGGCCGGTGACCATGCTGTTGTCAGGCCCGGCCGCCGGCGTGCTCGGCTCCGTGCACACCGCGCAGCTTGCCGGCTATCGCGACATTCTCACCATCGATGTCGGCGGCACATCGACCGACGTATCGATCATCGAAAACCATCAGCCGCGATACACCTCCACCGCGATGGTCGAGAGCTATCCGGTGAAAACACCGATGCTCGACATCGTCACCGTCGGTTCCGGCGGCGGTTCGATCGTCTGGACCGACTCCTATGGTCAGCTCAAAGTCGGCCCGCAGAGCGCCGGCGCCAATCCGGGCCCGATCTGCTACGGCAAGGGCGGCACCAAGCCGACGGTCACCGACGCCGCCGTCGTGCTCGGACGCTTGCCGGCGGCGCTTGTCGGCGGCGAGATCGAGCTCGACGCCGCCGCGGCGCGGCGGGCCTTCGTCGCGCTCGGCCAGCAATTCGGCCTCGACCCCGATGAACTCGCGGCCGGTGCGCTGGAAATCGCCGCGGCGAACCAGGTGTTCGGCATCCGGCAAGTGACGACGGTGCGCGGCCGCGAGCCGGGCGACTATGCGATGGTCGCCTTCGGCGGAGCCGGCGGGCTGTTTGCCACCGAGGTCGCCGACTTTCTCGGCATCGGCACGGTGATCTCGCCGCCCGATCCGGGCAATTTGTGCGCCTTCGGCCTGCACGTATGCGATGTCACGCGCGACTATATCCGCACGCTGGTACGCCGGCAGAGCTCGGCCGATGCCGATGAAATTCTCGCCGCCTGGCGCGAATTGGAACGGCTTGGTTTCTCGGACATCGAAGCCGAAGGAATTCCAAAGGACGCGATCGCGATCCAATTCGTCGCCGACATGCGTTATTTCGGCGAAGGGCACGAGGTCCATGTCGAGATACCGGAAGGCCTCTCCGGACAGGCTGTGCTTGATTTCATGTGGGAGGAATTCCACAAGGTGCATGACCGCACCTTCGGCTTTAACTACCGCGGCCAGCAGGACGTCGAGCTGGTCAATCTGCGCGTACGCGCGGTCGGCAAGCAGAGCCGCCCGCAAATCAAGGCGATCGAGAGCAAGCAGAGCCCGGCTGCCCCGTTTGGCCAACGCAAGGTCTATTGGCGCTCGACCGGCTGGATCGATGTGCCGCTGTTCCGCCGCTCCGAGCTTGCGCTCAATCAGCACATTGCCGGACCGGCGATCGTCGAGGAATACGGCTCGACCATCGTGATGCCGCCGACATGGTCGCTGCATACCGACCGCTATCGCAATCTGGTCCTCGGGCATGATCCGGAAAAGTGGAAGCCGGTTTTCCGAAAAGATCATGCTCAACCACAAAGCTAAGACGCGCGATCGATTCGATCCGAAGCGATCGCGCTTAGAGTGGACGCTGAAAGGAAACCGCCATGCAACATTCTGCGTCGCGCCGGCCGCTCGGTCCGATCGAGCTTGAAGTCATCCACGGCACGATCCGCGCCGCCGAGCTCGAGATCGAGGCCGCGGTCGAGCGCACCTCACGCTCGCCGATGATCCGCGACCAGCACGATTACCGGGTGGCGCTGTTCGACGCGAAGGGAAGGAAACTCACCGGCCGCTCCTATTCGGCCATCGTGGAGCCGGTGTTTGAATATTTCGGCGCCGACGATATTCACCCCGGCGACGTGTTCTTCTGGAACGATCCCTACAATTCCTCCGGCGGCATCGGGCACGTGCCCGACCTCTGCACCACCGTGCCGATTTTCTACGGCGATCGGCTGATCGGTTTCAGCCAGGTGTTCGGCCACCATGACGATGTCGGCGGCTCGGTGCCCGGCAGTCTGCCCGTCCACGCCACCGATAGCTGGATGGAGGGCCTGCTGGTGCCGCCGATCAAGCTTTACGAACGGGGCAAGCGGAACGAGGCCGCCTTCCGCATCATCGTGCGGAACTCCCGGTTATCGGAGCATCTCAAAGGCGATCTCGACGCCGAGCAAGGCGCCGCGCGGCTCGGCTGCCGCCGGATTGAAGCGCTGGCGCAACGCTATGGCGTCGAGACGCTCGAACAGGCTTTTGATCAGATTCTGGAAAACACCGCCGCGATCTTCCGGCGCGAAATCCTGCCGAAGATCAAGGACGGGGTTTATCACTTCGAGGATTACATCGAAGCGGATGGTGTCGACACGCCGCGCCTGCACACGCTTCGCCTCACCATGACCAAGACGCGCGACAAGATCCTGCTCGACTTCACCGGCACCGATCCGGAAGCCAAGGGTCCGATCAACTGGGCGCTCGACGAGGCGGATGGACGCTATTTCCGCAAATGGCTGGCGCCGACGCTGCGGTCGCTTGCCGCCACGCCGGAACGGGCCGCCGAGATCGACTCCAACGAGGGCGTACTCGATGTCATCGAGGTCAAGTTTCCGCCCAAGGGCAGCTTGATCACCCCGCATTTCGGCCGCCCGACGGGCATGCGTTTCTTTCTGATGTTGCGTTCGCTCGGCGCCTTCGCGGCCTGCCTGTCGAAAGCGACCGCCGGCGCCATGCCGGCCGATCACGAGACCATCCGCATCTGGGGCTTGTCCGGCGGCAAGACACAGGACGACTTCTTTCTGTTCCGCGAGGTCTTGGGCGGCGGCGGCCCGGGACGGCCTTGGGCCGACGGGTCCGACGTCGTGCACGTCGTGCCGAATTCGCGCAATCTGCCGGCCGAATTCGCGGAGACGCGCTATCCGGTTCTGGTCGAGCAATTGGGGCTCAAGCAGGATTCCGGCGGCGCCGGCTTCCGTCGCGGCGGCTTCGGCTACGACAAGCGCATCCGCACGCTGGTCGAAGCCCGCCTCATCTCCAACGCCGATCGCTCCACGCTCGGCTGTTATGGCGTCAATGGCGGCAAGGCGGGACAGCCTTACGGCGTCGCCGTCACCTTACCGGACGGCAAGACGGAGCATCATCCGGGGATGTGCGACACGGTGATCGTGCCGCCGGGTTCGTCGGTACGCATCGTCACCACCGGCGGCGGCGGCTGGGGCGACCCGCTGCTGCGCGAAGTCGACATGGTCGTGTACGACGTTCAATGCGGCCTGATCTCGCCGGAAAGCGCCACCAAAGACTATGGCGTCGTGCTCGCGAAAGTCGGCCGCAAATGGCAGGCCGACCTCGCGAAAACGTCGCAACGCCGGCGCCAGCTGGCGAGCCTGCACGGCAAAACGCCGATGTTCGATCGCGGTCCGCACTTCGAGGAACAGAAACGCCTCGGCCGGGTCAAATATCCGGAGGGCTGGACCGATCCGGATCTCGGCTGGTACGCCAGCGGAGAGCGCAAGCAGGACGTCGCCTAGAGCGCAATTGCTTCAGACTGAATCGATTGGCGCTCTAGCTTTCCAGCTGAGCACGATCTTTTCGGAAAACCGGTTCCCACTTTTCCGGATCATGCTCTGGGCGGCGGGCGCGTCGCAGATCAGGCGGCGTTGCGGCCGACGCGGCGCCCTCGCCACTCGCCAAGAATGTCCGCGGAATCGGCCACCAGGCCGAGATGCAGCGACACCATCGCCAACGCCGCCTTCTCCAAATTGTCGTCGGTGCCGCGCACCAGGTCGCGCGCGACGATCACGCGATAATTGTGATTGCCGGCGTCGAAGGCGGCGTTGAGGATGCAGCAATCGGTAAAGCCGCCGTCGAGCACGATGCTTTCGATGCGCATGTTACGGAGCAGGAAGTCGAGGTCGGTCGGATAGAATGCCGAGAGACGCCGCTTGGTCTCGACGATCAGATCGTTCGGCTCGACGCGGGTGACGAACTCGGTCCAGCGCGAGCCTTCGATGGCGTGCGCATCGCTGTTGGGAATCTCCCCGACATATAGCGGAAAGGTGCGGCGCCACGCCGAGCTGATGCCGCGCGTGTCGTCTTCGCCGCCGCGGCGCAGCACCGAACGCACGTGAATGATCGGAACCCCGAGCTGGCGCGCGGCATCGTGAAAGGCATCGATCGGCGCGACGATGTCGCGCGCGCGCGGCGCCGGGCACGGACATTCCGGAGAAACGTCGAGATGGCCGCGATGCATGTCGATCGACACGATCGCCGTCTTGGAGGGATCGAGATAATCCTCGAAACGATCCCGGGTATCCTGCGCTTCGCCGTAAACGTAAATGCGCATCTTATCCTCCGGATATCAGTGCCGGCACTGCCAGCCTCGCCACCTGCCCGGTCGCTTGCATAGTTGCCGGACCGGCCCCCTACGCGCAAGCCGATCAGGAGCGCCGCGAAAAGATCGCCTTCGCCACGTCCCCGATCGCCTCGACCTGATCGCCGCAATCGGAGAAGCAGACGATCCGGCACGGGCAGGCTTCCAGCCCCTCATAGCGCCAGGGAAAGGCGCCGACCAGAAAGCGCTGGTTCAAGACCTTCTCGATGTCGCCGCCGACATTCTCGGCATGAATCAATCCCTCCGAGAAGGCGTAGCTGTGAAACGGAAACATGTTTTCGGTGACGTGACGGCCCGATTTCTTGTGCACGTAGCTGAACTCACCGAAGAATTCCTCGCAGCTTTTGCCGACCTTTTTCTCGAACCGCTTGGCGAGATCGGGACGCATGAGTCGGATCGATGTATTCATCGCGTGGTCGCCGGAGCCGCAATCGATCCCGAACCACTTGATCTTTTTCTTCAGCATCCATTCCAGCAGCTCGATGTTCCCGCCGGGATGCATACAGAAGTAGCGCACCAGATCCTGCTGCGGCTGGCCCTCCCAATAACGGTGCCATCCGGTATGAATGATGAGGATGTCGCCGTCCTTCACCTCGACCGGCGCCGATTCGATCATGGCGGGAGTGATGACCGCCCAGTCGTCCATATGCTGCGAAACATCGACCACGGCGCCGGCGCCGACCAGGAAATCCAACGAATACGAGGCCATGTCGCCCATGCCGTCGGTGCCATGCATCGCGCCGTCGATATGCGTGCCGACATGCAGCGCGGTATCGATCCGCTGCGCCACGATCATCTTGGTCTGCAAGTTTTGCGCGTAATACATCTGGTTGCCGGCGTAACCGACCCAGCCGGGCGTATGCACGTTCATCAAATGACTGAGATCGACGATTTTCATGCGGATATCCTTGGGAGTTGCCCCTGCAAGATTAGCTTGCCATTTCAGAGTATTCAAATATTTTTAATCTGGTTAATCTCGTTGGACATGCCACAGCCGGGGACGGCAGCCCTTTTCTGATACTGTCTGAAGGTGTCCGGGCAACTCAGAGCCACGGATTATCAGGGATCGAACGACGACCTCATGGCTCGGGCAGGCGCAAAAAACGGCGGGCGGAACGGAGCCACGGAAGTCCTGCGTGCGGTCGGCAAAAAGCTCCGGCTGCGGCGGCAAGAGCGGGGGTTGACCCTGCAGGCGGTGTCGAAGCGGACCGGTGTCAGCGCCGCGATGCTGAGCCTGGTGGAGCGCGGCAAGGCATCGCCCTCGGTCGGCACGCTGGTCGCCATCAATTCCCTGCTCAATCTTCACATTCCCGAGTTGCTGGGCAATGCGAGCGGCAATCAGGATCTGGTGACGCCGGTCGCAAAACAGACCGTCATTAAGCCGTTGCGCGGCGTGACCCATCGCGTCATTGCCGACGACGAGGCACGCGGCTTGCAAATGACGTTGAATCAATATTCGCGCGGCAGCGCCAACAGCGCGGAGCCGATTACGCACGCCGGCTTCGAATACGGCTTGGTTCTCGACGGCGAGCTTGAAGTCACGGTCGACGGAGAATCGCACCTCCTTCACCCCGGCGATCTGATCTCCTATTGGTCTTCCAAGCCGCATCGTATCGTGAACCGCGGACCGAAAAAGGCGCGGGCGCTTTGGATCAATCTGCGAACGGCTTAGAGCGGCAGGAACTCGATGGACGCAGTCGAAAGAGTCATCGCTGAACGAGCGCGCGGACCTGCCGATGCTGCTTCGGCCCGGCGGCCCGCAAGCAACGCGGCCGCTTCACTGTCGTTCATGCAGCCCGGCGAGATCGGCGGCATTGTTCTGAAGAACCGGCTGGTCCGGGCAGCCACATCCGAGACGATGGCGACGGAGCATGGCGAGGCCACCGACGATCTCGTGAAGCTCTATTCCGACCTGGCGCGCGGCGGCGCCGGGCTCATCATCACCGGGCATATCTATGTGGAACCGCGCGGCCAATATGAGCCGCGGCAGCTCGGGCTCGACCGCGACAGCCGGATTGCGCCGCTCGCCCGCGTCACCGAGGCAGTCCATCGGCACGGCGGCGTGATTTTCGCGGAACTCAGCCACGCCGGCAGCCAGTCCCTGAACCCCGCGATCGAGCCTTTGGCGCCGTCGATCGTGCCGAATGCCATCTTCGCGCGGCCGCCGGCGGAAATGACGGATGCCGATATCCGGAGCGTCGTTGCCGATTTTGGCGCTGCGGCGGCGCGCGCAAAGCGCGCCGGCTTCGACGGAATTCATCTTCATTCGGGCAACGGCTACCTGCTTTCGCAATTCAACTCGCCGCACACCAACCGCCGCAGGGATCGCTGGGGCGGCGATGCGCAAAAGCGCGCACAATTCATTACGGATGTGTATGGCGCCGTCCGCGAGACGACCGGTTCCGATTTTCCCATTACGGCGCGTCTCGGCCTCGCCGATGCCGTCAGCGGCGGCCTGACGTTAGCGGACGGGTTGTTGATCGCGCGGCAGCTCGCAACACAAGGGCTCGCCGCTCTCGAAGTCACCTATGGCGTGATGACGTCGTATCGTGAAAACATCCGCCCCTATGCCGGCACCGGCCGGCGAAGGGCGATCACGAGCGGCATGCTGCATCGCACGTTTTCCGCGCCCGTGCCCGAAGCCTATTATCGGCCCTTTGCGCGAGCGGCAAAGGCGGCGCTTAATATCCCGGTGATCCTCGTCGGCGGGCTACGATCGACGCAGATGATGGACGACATCGTGCGTTCCGGCGAGGCCGATTTTCTGGCGATGGCGCGTCCGTTCGTGCGCGAGCCTGATTTGGTGAACAAGATCGCCGCAGGACGGCGCGGTCCGGTCGATTGCGTGTCTTGCAACATCTGCTTCCTGCACGAAGGAATCGATCCATTGCGGTGCTGGCGAACACCGTCAGCGATGCTGGCGCACGTCTATCGGCATTATCTGAAATCTGCGAGCGGGCATTAGCAAATGAGCGCACACTTGCCTCACGCTGAAACGGACACTGTCCCGTGAAACCCGCGCCGTTCGTTTATCACGCTCCGCGAAGTGTCGACGAGGCCGTGGCGAAATTGGCCGAACTGAGCCCGCTTGACGGCCGTATTCTCGCCGGCGGCCAAAGTCTCGTGCCGATGATGGCGTTCCGCATGGCCCGCCCGGCTCATCTGATCGACATCAACGGCGTCGCCGGCTTTGACCGGCTAACGGTCGAGGGCGACACGCTGACGATTGCACCCTGCGTACGTCACGCCGCCTTTCATCGGCCCGCCGTTTCCGGGCCGACCGGGGCGCTGCTCGCGAAAGTCGTCGCGCATATCGCGCATTATCCGATCCGATTGCGTGGCACGTTCTGCGGCAGCCTCGCCCACGCGGACCCGGCTTCGGAATGGTGCCTGACCGCCGTCACGCTCGGCGCGGAAATCGTGGCGCTGAGCGCGCGCGGCCGCCGCGTCATCGCCGCCGACGATTATTTCGAAGGCATGATGATGACCACACTCGCCGAAGACGAGCTGCTGTGCGAGGTGCGTCTGCCGCTGCTGGCGGCGGATGCGCGCTTCGGCTTCTATGAGTTCAGCCGTCGCGCCGGCGACTATGCGATCGCGATGGCGCTCACGACCTTTCGCCTCCAAGGCGGTGTGATCGTCGAGCCGCGCATTGGGCTTGGCGGAGCCGAGGGACGACCGCGGCGGATTGCGGAAGCCGAAGCGGCTCTCGTCGGGCAAAAGCCGGGCGCAGAGCTCTTTCGCGCCACCGCCGAAGCCGCCGCCGCAGCGATCGATCCGTTGGAAGACGTTCATGCCGACGCGGAATTCCGGCGCGATCTCGTGCGCGCGGTGACGCGGCGCGCATTGGAGCGCGCCGCGGCATGACCGCGCCGACCAAAGGCTCGGGCCTTGCATGGGTCGGACGCTCCATCCGCCGCGTGGAAGACCCCTCTTTGCTGATGGGCCGCGGCCGTTTCACCGCTGACCTGCCGGCCGCCTATCGCGTGCGCTTTGTGCGCAGCGCGGTCGCTGCGGGCCGCATCGAAAATATCGCGATCCCCGAGGGTGCTACCGTGTTGACCGCCGCCGACCTCGCGGCGGTGAAGCCGATCGCGCCGGCGCTGCATAAGTTCGGCTATGTGCCGGTGGCGCAGCCGGTGCTGGCCACGGAGGTGGTGCGATTTGTCGGCGAGCCGGTCGCCGCCGTTGTCGCCGCGACCGAAGCGGAAGCGGAAGATATCGCCGACAACGTCACGATCGCGATCGGCGAAGCCGCGGCCGTCATCGATGCACGCGCGGCGCTCCGTGACGCCGCGCCGCAGGTTCATGCGCAGGCGGCCCGCAACGTCGTCGTCGAAGGAAAGATGGAAACGCCCGGTTTTGCCGCCGCCCAAGCCGGCGCGCACCGCCGGATCACGGTCGAACTGCGCTCGCGCCGTCAGAACGCGACGCCGCTCGAAGCGCGCGCGGGACATGCCTCCTTCGATCCAGTTTCGGAGCGCGTGACGCTGACCTGCGCAACGCAAATGCCGCACCTGATGCGCACGGCAATTGCCGATCTGATCGGCATGCCGGAAAGCGACCTGCGCGTCATCGCACCGGATGTCGGCGGCGGCTTCGGCCAGAAGATGTCGCTCGTGCCCGAATACGTCGTGCTGGTCTGGCTCGCCCGCAAACTGCGAAGCTCGGTCGCATGGACCGAAGATCGCCGCGAAAACCTGATGGCGTCGTTTCACAGCCGCGATCAATATATCCGGCTTGAGGGCGCATTCGATACCGAGGCGAAGTTCGTGGCGCTTTCGGCCGAGGTCATCGCCAATGTCGGCGCCTATTCCTGCTATCCGACGACTTGCGCGGTCGAACCGCTGATGGCGATGGCCGAGTTGCCCGGTCCCTATGACGTGCGGGCCTATGCCTGTGTCGCGCGCGGCGTGCTCACCAATACCTGCCCGATGGCACCCTATCGCGGCGTATCGCGGCCGGTCATCACGCTGGCGCTCGAGCGGCTCATGGATGAAGCGGCCGCGAAATTCGGACTCGATCCGCTTGAGATCCGCCGGCGCAATCTGATCGAAAAATTCCCCTACACGTCGGCGACCGGTCTGGTCTTCGACGAGGGCAGCTATCGGCAGACGCTCGACATGGCGAGCGAAGCGCTCGACGTGCCGGCGTTTCGCCAACGCCAGATACAAGCGAGATCGCAGCAGCGCTATCTCGGCATCGGCTTTGCCGCCTTTTCCGAGCGGACCGGTTATGGCACGCCGGCCTTTGCCGCGCGCGGCATGGGCGTGACGCCGGGCTGGGAGACGGTCGAGCTGACCATGGACCCGTCCGGCTATCTCGAATTGCGGATCGGCGCCAGTCCCCATGGCCAGGGGCTGCGCACCACGCTCGCCCAGCTGGTCGCCGAAGAGCTTGGCGTCGCTCCCGACCGGATCAAGGTTGTGCACGGCGATACCGACCGCACCCCTTATGGCTGGGGCACATTCGCCAGCCGTTCGCTGGTGATCGCGGGCGGCGCCAGCGTGCTCGCCGCGCGCAAGGTGCATGCCAAGCTCAAGACGATCGCGAGCCGCCTCCTCGAAGCGGCGCCCCACGACATCGTGCTGGAGAACGGCGCCGCGCGGGTGGCTGGAACCGACCGCGCCGTGCCGATCGAAACGCTGGCGCGCGCCGCCTACCATCAAGCTCATCTTTTCAAAGGCGAGATCGACGCCGGCCTGTCGGAGACCGCGACCTACGATCCGGCCGGCACCTTCTCGAATGCCTGTCACGCCGCCATCGTCGAGGTCGATGCCGACACCGGGCGGGTGACGATCGAGCGGTTTGTGATCGCCGAAGATGCCGGGCGCCTGGTCAACCCGATGATTGCCGACGGGCAGGTCATGGGCGGTGTCGCCCAAGGCATCGGCAACGCGCTCTTGGAAGAGATCGTATACGACGACACCGGCAACATGCTCACGGCGACGCTCGCCGATTTTCTGCCGCCGACCTGCCGCGAGATTCCGTCGATCGAGCTGTTTCACCTGGAAACGTTGAGCGACGCGACAATCACGAAATCGAAAGGCCTCGGCGAAGGCGGCGCGATCGGCGCGCCGGCCGCCGTTCTCAATGCGATCAACGACGCGCTCACCCCCTTCGGCGTGAGCGTCAACGAAATTCCGGCGACGCCGCAGCGCATCCGCGCGGCGCTGCGGCAGGCGGGAAAGAGCCCGGCATGAGCGAGCGAAACGACATCACGCTAACCATCAACGGCAAGCGTCACGCCGTTCGCGTCGAGCCGCGCCGCACGCTGGTCGACGCCATTCGCGAGGATTGCGGACAGACCGGCACGCATATCGGATGCGAGCACGGCGTCTGCGGCGCCTGCACCGTGCTGGTCGAGGGCGCCCCGGTGCGCTCCTGTTTGATGTTCGCGGTCCAGGCCGACGGCAAGGAGATCCGCACCGTCGAAGGCTTGGCGAAGGGCGATGAGCTCAACGCGCTGCAACGCGCCTTCATGGAAAATCACGGCCTGCAATGCGGCTTCTGTACGCCCGGCTTCCTGATGCTGATCACCGGCGTGCTGGAGCGGGAGCCCGACATCACCGACGACGAGCTCATCGACGTGCTGTCGTCCAATCTCTGCCGCTGCACCGGCTATCAGAACATCGTCAAGGCCGTGCGCGCGGTGGCCGGCGAATTGCGTCAGCGCCGGACGGCCTGAAGCGTGATGTGAAGCGAAGCGATGGCGCCTGCAACCGCAAAACCAAAAATCAAGCATGTCGGGCAGTCGCTGACGCGCCTGGAGGATCGCCCGCTTTTGACCGGCCGCGGCCGTTTCGCCGCGGATATTTCGTTTCCGCGGCAACTGCATATGCGCATCGTGCGTTCGAATTTCGCGCATGGAAAGTTGCGCGCCATCGACGTCGATGCCGCGCTTGCCGTCCCCGGCGTCTATGCCGTGTGGACCGCGGCCGACATCGCCGATATCCCGCCGATCGATTTCCGCTTGAGCCGCATCGAGGGCCTGGAGCCTTATCGCCAAAGGCTCTTCGCGGACGGCTTTGTTCGCTATGTCGGCGAACCGGTGGCGGCGGTGTTTGCCGACGATCCCTATCTCGCCGAGGATGCGGCCGAACTTGTTGCGCTGGATATCGAAGAACTGCCCACCATCCTGCAGGCGGACGAACGGCCGGGCGAATTCGAGCCCGGCCGATCGACGGAACCTGCCATTGTGCGCAAGGGATATGGCGACATGGATGCCGCCTTCCGCAACGCCCATGCCGTGGTCGAAGCGACGCTTTCGATCGGGCGGCATTCGGGCGTGCCGCTGGAAACCCGCGGCGCGATCGCGCGCTACGATGCCGCCCGTGACGTGCTGGAGCTTCACGGCGCCGCCAAGGTGCCGCATTGGAACAGAGACCAGATCGCCCGCATGCTTGGACGCAGCGCTTCGTCGGTTCATCTTTTCGAAGGGCATGTCGGCGGCGGCTTCGGCATTCGCGGCGAGATCTACCCGGAAGACGTGCTGGTCTGCGTGGCCGCGCTGCGCATGCAGCGGCCGATCAAATGGATCGAGGATCGCCGCGAGCATCTCATCGCAGCCAATCATTCACGCCAGCAGCAGCATCACGTCCGCGCCGCAGTCGATCGCGACGGGCGCATTCTCGCGCTCGAAGACCAGATACTTTACGATCAGGGCGCCTACATGCGCACCCACGCAGTGACCGTCCCCGATCTTGCCGCCGCTATGCTGCCGGGGCCCTATCGCATTCCGGCTTATCGCGCCAATGCGCACGTCCGCCTGACCAACAAGACGCCGTGCGGAACCTATCGGGCGCCGGGCCGGTTCGAGAGCACATTTGTGCGCGAGCGACTCATGGACGCCATCGCCGCCAGGCTCGATCTCGACCCGGTGGAAGTACGGCGACGCAATTTGATCGCCAGCCACGAAATGCCTTATGCGCGTCCGCTCGACACGCTCGGCACCGACATCGTGCTCGATTCCGGCGACTATGCCGGCTTGCTCGACAAAGCTTTGGCCGCGGTCGAATGGCCCAAACTGCGCAACACATTGGCGGCGCGCAAAGCCGCCGGCGAACTTGTCGGCGCGGGCGTCGCGCTGTTCGTTGAGAAAAGCGGCCTCGGGCCGTTCGATCAGGTGAAAGTGGGCGTCGACAGCGACGGCATGGTGGAGGTTGTTTCCGGGTCTGCATCGGTCGGTCAGGGCATGGAAACGGTGATTGCGCAGATCTGCGCGGATGCACTCGGCGTCGACTACCGCAAAATCCGCGTCACCCATGGCCGCACGGACCGCATCGACTACGGGATGGGCGCCTTTGCTTCGCGCGTTACGGTCATGACGGGAGAAGCGACGCGCCTTGCCGCAAGCGCGGTCAAGGCCAAGGCCATCGAAGTCGCCTCCGAATTGCTGCAAACGCCGGCCGACCTGCTCGATGTCGTGGACGGCGAGGTCGTCCGCAACGACGCGGCGTCGGGCCCCTCGGTCAACCTCGCGGCGATTGCCCGTGCTCTATCGCCCGGCTCGCCGTTACGGCACGGGCGCACGCCCGGCCTTTCGGCGGAGGGATGGTTCCACAGCAACCACATGAACTATCCTTACGGCGTGCATATCGCCGTGACGCGGATAGACAAGGATACGGGCGCGGTCGAGATCGAGCGCTATCTTGTCGCCTATGACGTCGGCAAAGCCGTCAATCCCATGCTGATCGAGGGCCAGATCGTTGGCGGTTGCGCGCAAGGCATCGGCGGCACCTTGCTCGAAGAGTTCTTGTATGACGAGCGCGGCGAGCCGCTGTCGGTAACATTCGCCGACTACCTCATGCCGACGGTCCGCGAGATGCCGACGGTCGATGTCCTGATCTGCGAAGATGCGCCCAGCCCGCTCAATCCAATGGGATTGAAAGGCGCCGGCGAAGGCGGCGCCAACGCGGTCGGCGCGGCCATCGCGGCGGCGATCGATGACGCGCTCGGCGTCAATGGCGCCGTCACCGAGCTTCCGATCACGCCGCAGCGCCTCAAGCGGCTGCTGCGGAACGCGCACGAATCCTAACAAATCTGGCAGGGGAGAAAGCTATGGACCTCAAGCTGCAAGGCAAGACGGCGCTGGTGACCGGAGGCAGCGAAGGCATCGGCAAGGGCATCGCCTTGGCGCTGGCAAAAGAAGGCGTCGACGTCGCCATCTGCGCACGCCGCAAGGAGCCGCTGGAAGCCGCCGCCAAGAAAATCGCCCAGGCCACCGGCCGCAAGATCGTGGCGATTGCCGCCGATTTGCGCCAAGACGCCGACGCCAAGAACTTCATCAAGCAAGGTCTCAAGGCGCTCGGCCGCATCGACATCATGGTCAACAATGCCGGCTCGGCAGCAGGCGGCGTGATCGAGCATTTGACCGAGGATGACTGGGAAAAAGGGCTGCAGCTTAAATTCATGGGTTATGTGCGTTGTCTGCGCTACGTGCTGCCGATCATGGTCAAGCAAGGCGGCGGGCGCGTGATCAATCTGATCGGCAATGACGGCGTGAAGCCGTCCTACTGGGAAATTTGCCCGGGCGCGGCCAATGCCGCAGGGCAGAACCTGACGCTTTCGCTCGCCGGCCAATACGGCAAGAACGGTATCAGCTTCGTCGCCGTCAATCCCGGCCCGGTACGCACCGAACGCTGGGCCGGCCTGGTCAAGGCGATGTCGCGCGACATGAAGATCTCGTACGAAGAAGCCGACACGCTCGCGCCGGCTTCCATTCCCATGGGCCGCATCGCCGAAGTCGAGGAGGTCGCCGATCTGGTGGTAATGCTCGCTTCGCCGCTGATGCAGATGGTCAACGGCACCATGATCGAAATCGACGGCGGCCAGGACAAGCCGCTAATGGACCGCTTCCGCGACAAGAATCGCTAGAGCATGATCCGGAAAAGTGGCATCCGGTTTCCGAAAAGATCATGAATGTTAGAGCGCCAA